>JBMNTT010000036.1:0-28515 GCA_050945875.1 Christensenellales bacterium | reverse complement strand
ACCATATATTTCTTCCTCTATGTCGTTTTCGAATAAGGAAGAAGAACTGGTGAACCTTTCTTTCAGAGAATTCACTAAAAAAAATGGCGATATAAAGGCTGCGCAGGCGCATATTGATTATCTTAATTATTCCGACAAACATGAAAACATTGGCAGCTTCCGCGTTGACAGGATAGCGGATACTCCGCGTGTCTTGAAGGATGATGCTGTGCTTATGCCCGCAGGTTTCGACCTTTCAGAGTTCCTTAAAACCACCTTCCGCATGTTTAACCGCAAACCGGAGACTGTTGAACTGATCTGCGATAACGGTGTTATTGATTCAATCATTGACCGTTTCGGTGAGGAAGTAAAAATCTATGCGAATGACATGGAGACATTCAGAGCAGTTGTCAATGTCGCTATCAGCCATGTTTTCTTTAGCTGGGTGTTTGGCTTTGGCGGCAAAGTTAAGATTAAAGGACCTGAAAGCATAAAAGAATCGTATGCCAATATGGTGAAAGAGGCATACATGGAATATAATTGAAAAATCTGTATGATTATTATGTGTTGCTAATGAACAATCCCGGCTTTGGGTTGTTCATCGTATTAAGTTGTGGTTGCTTACACACAAGAAAACCCGCTTCGCTCTAGGCGTTGCGGGTTTTTGTTTTCTCTGGCTGTACACACTTTATAACCCACTAGTTTACATAATCTGCCACCCAAGAGAAGAAAAGAACGGAGAGGAGCGTACAAAGAGTGGATTGACGAGATCGACGAGTCCAAAGCCGTAGAAATTAGCCCGCCCGGCCGGTAAGCAAAGGAGGTTCCTCCCATGATCATCACAAAAGAAGCCATGTTGCAGGATTTTGAGCGGTTTCTCGGCGTCATTTTCGCGTTGCCGGAGACCGTATCGGTCCAGAGTCAGGGAATCACGCTCGAAAGGGAGCTGCGCCCCCAAGCGCTGCGCGAGCAGGCGCGGGCCATCGTGCAGCGCAGCTACCACGATCTGCTGAGCGATCTCGATCTGAAGGTGACGGTGCGGCTGTCCCCGGGCGATCCCGCCGGGCCGGACGGCTACATGGGCCTGACGGCGCGCTATGGCCTGACGGACGACGCCTGCCTGGGCATCGCGCGCATCCCGGAGAACCGGACCCTGCGGGTGGTCAAGCGCAACGGGATGCGCTACGATCTGGGGTTTGAATTTGTCCTGGACCCTGCCGCGGGATTTGTGGCGGCGCAGGCCGCGGGCCGCGCGCCCACGCCGGACGAGGCGGCGGCGGATCGGTTTTGGTTTGTGCAGATTCAGGCGCTGGGCAAGCTGTATCGCGGGGATTACCTGATCAGCGACCACCTGGCCCACGTCAACCTCAACGAGACCCTGGTGCTGCAGATGCGCCAGCGCGACGCGCGGTACGGCACCAACCATCACCGATACGGCCACCGCGAGGCCCTGGATTACCTAAGCCACCTGGAGAAGGCATGTCCCTATCGGGGCGAGGACGCGGCCTTCAGCCGGATCGCCCACAAGCTCTACGCCGCGGCGCTGTCCTACGACGCGTTGGCCGGGAAGGTCCACGCCGCCTACCAAGCGCGCGGCGATCTCTTCCTGTCGATCTGGGCGGATTATGAACAGGGGCTTACCCAGACCGCCGCGCCGTGAGACCCAAAAGGGCCGCCTAATAGGCGGCCCTTTTCGCGCGGGCGCTCACTGGGCGAACTGGAGCATCCTGCGCCGATAGTGCAGATAGTTCTCGAAGCTGACCTCCTCGGGCACGCCGTGGTCGCAGGTGGGGATGTAGCCGCCGCGCCGGCGCATCGCCGGCAGGATGCGGTCAATCTCCCGGTCGATGGCGTCCTTGCCCGCGGCCAGGACGCGCTTGTCAAAGCCGCCGGAGATCAGCAGCTCGGGGTGTTCCCGGCCGGTGCGCACCACGTCGCACCCCGAGGCCGCCTCGAAGGGGCTCAGGTAGTCCAGCCCGAGCGCGCCGTACACCTCGATGGCCGGGTCGCAGAAGCCGTCGGTATCCACCTGGAAGAAAACCCTGCGGCTGCGGTCGAGGTTGCGCCTGCGGATGTTCTCCAGCAGCTGCTGGTAGTAGGGCAGCAGGAAGGCGCGCACCATCTCCCCGGAGATCAACAGGCCGTGGTTGTAGCAGATATCCTCGGCGATGAAGAGCTCATCGACGGTGACCCACTGCTGATGGCGGGCGATCACCGCGTCGGCCAGCTCGAACCAGGCGCGCATGCAGTCGTGGATCAGCTCTGGCGCGTCGTAGAGCAGGTACATCAGCTCCAGGGGGCCCATCAGGCTGCGCAGATACATATAGCCCCCCACCACCTGCTGGCAGATAACCTGGCCCTCGGCCGCGGCCCGCTGGGCGGCCCGCATCCGCTCCTCCAGGTCGGCGTAGCGCTCGGGCGTGTCGGGCGCAAGGCGCCATTTGCACGCCTCAAGCCAGCTGGCCATGTCCTTGACGGGGTGCTCCAGATACTCGGGCATGAAGCCCTGGCGGCGGCCCTTGAAGTAGAGCACCTGGCGGCCGGCGAAATCCTGCACCACCTCGTGGTCCGGGCCCTGATCCCGGATCCACTTCTCCTCAAAAGTCGGGCAGAAGGCGGCCTCGCACCAGCCCAGCCCGCCCAGCACATGCTTGCCCGGCGGGTCGAAGCCAAACAGCGCCGCCAACTGTTGGTCCGTGACGGGCCGGGGCAAATGCCCCTCCCGCTGCCACCGCTCCAGGCAATAATACCCGAACTCCTGCTGAAACAGGGGCGCGTCCGCCTTGCGCGCGTAGAAATTCCGCATCTTGCGCGCGCCGGGGCTCATCTGCCCCTCAGGGACCATCGCGTGAACACCGTCCATCCTGGCACCTCCCCGCCGGCGTCGCGCCGGCGTTTTTCACCCCCAGTATACCGGAATTCTCCACCCGTGGGAAGCGAAAAAAGCCGGCCCGCATCCACGGGTCGGCGCGGCTCAGGGCGCCCGCTCCAGGGTGATCTCCGTGCCGTCGGGCAGGGCGCTCAGGAGCTCCAGCCCCGAGGTCACCCGGCCCATGGGGATCAGCCCCGCCGAAGGCCCTCGGTCCTGATAGAAGATGGCCAGGTTGCCCCAGGGCCAACAGCGCCGGCCACAAGCGCCTGCGCCGGTCGCTCATCGCCCGCTCTCCCCCACCTGGATGCGGCAGTCGGCGTCGGGCTTCTGGTACGCGTCCAGGATGATCTCGCCGATGCGGTCGGCCTGGATAAAGCCGTGCCAGGGATTCTTGACGCTGATGACCTCCCCGCGCAGGGTGGCCCGCACATCGCTGTACTCAAAGGCGAAGTCCGCCCCCTCCATCTGGCAGTCCTCCATCACCAGGCCCTGCACATAGCACAGCGGCTGGGTGCCGATGATCTTGCAGCGCACCAGGCGCAGGTTCTGGGCGTACCAGGCCAGATACTCTCCGCGCACCACGCTGTCGTAGACCGTGACGTTGCGGCTGTGCCAGAAGGCGTCCTTGGTGTTGAGCACGCTGTCGCGGATGACGACGTTCTCGACATACTGAAAGGAGTACTTGCCCGTCAGCTCCAGGTGGTCAAAGGTCATGTTGCGGCTGTGCAGAAAGGGATACTCCGCCTCCAGGGCGCACTCGCGCATCTCCACGCCGTCGCACTGCCAGCCAAACTCCGGGGACTGGATCTTGCAGCGGGTCAGCCGCACATCGGCGCACTCGCGCAGGGCCTTGATGCCCCCCAGGGCGCAGTCGGTGAGCTGGACGTCCCGATCGTACCACAGGGCCGCCCGGCAGGTATCGCTCATGGCGCAGTCGGTCAGGGACGCGCCGGTCACATGCCACAGGGGATAGCGCAGGTCGAACTGGCAACCGCTCACCTGAAGATCGGCGCACTCCTTCAGGGCGCTCTCGCCGTCGGCGGGCCCGGCGAAGGTGCAATCCACCACCTGCGCGCCGCGCAGGCCGTAGAGCGCCCGCTCCTGATCCAGAGTTTGATGTTCGATTCTCATAGACAAACCTTCTTTCCAGTATTGAACGCCCATCCGCCCGGTCGGCTAGCCTCGGGGGTGGCGCGCGCCCAACGGCGCTCTGTACCCTACCTTACACCCTGGAGCTTGCTCCAAGTCAAGACCGTTTTCAAATATTTGCCGGTCCGGCTGTTGCGCGGGGCCGCGCCGGGCGATATACTGATCCCAATCACAAGCCGCCCGCGCGGCAAAAGGAGGCGCCCAGATGGAACCGATCGTATACCGCGATGTCCACGCCTTTGCCCAGGAAGTCATGCCCCTGCTGACGGCTCGGGAGGCCGAGCACAACCTGCCCATCGGCATCCTTGATCGGGGGCTGGGCGACCCCGCGACCTGCGCCGACTGGTACATGGCCCGGCTGCCCTGGGGCGAGGACAGCCTGATCGCCCTGTGCACCCCGCCGCACAACCTCATCCTGGCCAGCCCCCGGGTCGGCCTGCCCGAGGGGGCGCTGGACGCGCTGATCGATCAGCTGGCGCGGCGGAACATGGCCGTGCCGGGCGTCATCGGGGAGAAGCCCCTGGCCCACGCCTTCGCCCGGCGCTATGCGGCGCGCCGCGGGCTCTCCTATGCCGTGCGCACCGAGGAGCGGGTCTACCGGCTGACCGAGCTGGCCGATGTGCCCCGGGTGGGCGCGCTGCGCAAGGCCGCGCGGAAGGACCTGCCCTTTCTGCCCTACTGGATGAAGGACTTTGCGGAGTTCTGCTTCGGCCAGCCCGCCGAGCTGGACCCCGAGGGGCCGGCGCGCCAGGTGGCCCAGGGCCTCTACTATCTGCTGGAGGTGGACGGGCTACCGGTCAGCCTGGCGGGCAGCCCCCGCCAGACGCCCCACGGCCGGTCGGTCGGCCCGGTCTACACCCCGCCCTATCTGCGGGGCCGGGGCTACGCCACCGCCTGCGTGGCCATGCTCAGCGAGCGCATCCTGTCCTGGGGCAACGACTTCTGCGTCCTCTTCGCGGATCTGGCCAACCCCGTCTCCAACAGCGTCTATCAGAAGATCGGCTACCGGCCGGTGTGCGACGTGAGCGACCTGAGCTTCACCCAGGGCTAATTTACCGCTTACATTGCGCCTCAATTAATGATATAATAAAGTTACAGCGTGCGGCTGATGCAAGGGCGGGCCCGTTTGCATGGCCGCGCGCGCTTTTGTGGTTGGAGGCGAGCGAGATGTATGCCATTGGAGAGGCTGTGGTGTATGGCAAGCGCGGCGTGTGCGTCGTGAAGGATATCGGGCGGCTGAACATGCCGGGGATCGATCGGGACCGGATGTACTACACCCTGCGGCCGATGTTTGCGGCCGAGACCATCTATACGCCGGTGGACACGCCGGTGTTCATGCGGCGGGTGATCACCCGAGAGCAGGCCCTGGCGCTGATCGCCCAGATTCCCGCCATCGAGGGCGGGCTGGGCCTTCAGCCCGAGATGAGCGGCCGGGAGATGCCCGAATACTACCGCGGCCTGCTGGAGACCCACGAGTGCGCCGACCTGGTGCGCCTGATCGTGACGGTCTACGCGCGCACCCAAAAGGCCGCCCAGCAAAAAAAGAAGCTGCGCCAGACCGACCAGAACTTCATGCGCGACGCGGAGAATATCCTCTACGGCGAGCTGAGCGTCGCCCTGGACATCCCCAAAGAGCAGGTGCCGGACTTCATCCGCCGGCAGATCGGTCGGCAGGCCGAGACCTGAGGCGGGCCGCCGGAAAAAGTATTGGACATTTCCTTCCATTCCCTTTATCATAGGCTTAGCGCGCCTTTAACGCGCGGAATGAGGAGAAAACAAAGAGGGATGGAGACATGAAGACACCTTTGATCGGGGACCGCTCCTACTACCGGGGCGTACTGACCATCGGCTTGCCGGTGGCGCTGCAGAGCTTGCTGACCACCTCCGCCGGCATCGTGGACACCATGATGATCAGCTCCCTGGGCGAGATCGCCGTGGCTGCGGTGGGTCTGTGCACCCAGTTCGCCTCGCTGATGATGGCCGCGTACTACGGCTTCTGCAACGGCGGGGTCATCTTCTTCGCCCAGTACTGGGGGGCGAAGAACGACCGGGGTATCCGCAAGGCCTACGGGCTGATGCTCTCGTGCATGATGTTCTTCGGCCTGCTCTTCGGGCTGACGGCCATCCTCGCGCCGGAGTTTATCATGCAGGTCTACACCGACAAGGCCAGCATCCAGCAGGCGGGCGCGCCCTACCTGCGGATCGTGGGCTTCTACTATCCGCTGCAGGTGCTGGCCTTCGCCATGAGCGCGCTGCTGCGCTCCACCGAGCGGGTGCGCGTGCCGCTGTACGCGTCCATCGCGGCGCTGTTGACCAACACCGGGCTCAACTGGGTGCTGATCTACGGCAACCTGGGCATGCCCGCCCTGGGCATCCAGGGCGCGGCCATCGCCACGCTGTGCTCGGGCGTGGTCAACGTCGCGGTGATCGCGGTGGCCTGCCTGGTGCAGCGCAACGCGTACATTTTCAGTTTCAAGGAGCATTTCGGCTGGAGCCGGGATTTCCTCAAGCAGTTTTTCAGCAAGAGCGCCTTTATGGTGTGCAACGAGGTGTTCATGGGCATCGGCAACATGATCCTGAACATCATCATGGGTCGCCAGCCTGAGAGCGCCCTGGCGGCGCTGGCTGTGTTCCGGGTGATCGAGGGGCTGGTCTTCTCCTTCTTCAAGGGCTTCGACAGCGCCGCGGCGGTCATGGTGGGCAAGCAGGTGGGCTCGGGCAACCATGTCCAGGGCTACACCGACGCCAAGCGCTTCGTGCTGCTCTGCCCGATGGCGACCTTCCTGCTCTGCCTGCTGCTGCAGCCCTTCCGCGGCTCGCTGCTGGGCCTGTTCAACCTGGGCGGCGAAGCCCTATCCTACGGGATGAGCATGCTGCTGGTGTACACGGTGTTCGTGACGCTGCGCACCTGCAACTGGATCTCCAACGACTGCTTCCGCGCCGGGGGCGACTCGGCCTTCGGCACCATCGTGGAGATTGTCTGCCTCTACTGCGTCACCATCCCGGCCCTGTCCATCGGCGCGGCGCTGCATCTGCCCTTCATGGCGATGTTCTGCCTGATGTACCTGGACGACGTGGTGCGCATCGGCCTGATCCTGTGGTACGTCAACTCCGGCCGGTGGATCAAGCCGGTCACGGTCGAGGGGGTTACCGCCCTGCCCACCTTCCACGACGTGATGCGCGAGCACGGCCACCGCATCGGCAAGCGCCGACAGGAAGCCGCATGACAAACCCAAGCCGCAGGCGATACGCCGGCGGCTTTTCATTGTCCCGGATCGACGGCGCGCCTGGCGCGCACAGGAGGATACCATGCACACCCTGATCTTGAACGGCTCCCCCCGAGCGGGCGGCGACACCATGGCCCTGATCGGCGCGCTGACCGACCTTCTGCCCGGGCAGGTCGACCGGGTGGACGCCTATCGCGCGGACATCCGCCCCTGCGTGGACTGCCGGTACTGCTGGACCCATCCGGGCTGCTGCGTGCAGGACGGCTGGCAGGCGCTGGACGCGCAGATCCGCGCGGCGGACAACCTGGTGATCGCCTCGCCGCTGTACTTTTCGCAGCTGACCGGGCCGCTGCTGAGCCTGCTCAGCCGGGCCCAGAGCTACTACACCGCCCACCGGTTTCAGGGCCAGCCCCTGATCGACAAGAGCAAACGCGGGGGCATCGTGCTGGTCGGCGGGGGCGATGGCAAGCCCGATCCCGCCCGGGACACCGCCGCCAGCGTGCTGCGCATCTTGGGGGCGCGGCGCATCGGCCCGCTGGCCCTGGCCCACCGCACCGATCATCTGCCCGCCGCCCAGGACCCCGAGGCCGCCGCCCAGGTCGCCGCGCTGGGGGCGTTTCTGCGAGGCGGTGATCACCCCTCCCGCACCCGCGCGACCACCTGATAGAACCAGTCGTAGAAATCCCCGGGCTGGGCGCGCAGCAGACGCTCCCGGTCCAGGACGACCTGGCCGTCGGCCACATGGGCCAGGGAGAAGATCGGCTCGGTTTTCAGGCTGGCCGCGCCAAAGCGCGCCTGCCACGCGGCCAGGGGCATTCTCCCCCGCTGAGCCAGGGCGGACAGGGCGGCGTAGGCCTGCTGCTGGCTGGCGCTCAGGCCGTTCTCCCACCCGCACAGGGCGCACGCCCGGCGGTCGACGCCGCGCCACAGGGTCTCAAGCGCCCCCTGGCGGCGGGCCAAATCCGCCGCGTCCATGGCGCTCACGCGCAGCGCCGCCTCCAGCCCCTCGGCCCATCCCTCGGGCCGCCAGGGCAGGCTGCGGGAAAAATGCACCAGCCACTTCTCGTGGGGCACCCACTCGCCGTTGACCGCGAAGAGGGCGGCGATCAGCGGGGCGACGGCGTTGTTGAGCACCAGATGCCCCTGGGCGGCGTCCCCCCGTTTTTTCCAGATATCCCCGGCCAGGCGGAAATGCCACCAGCTGTCAAACAGATAGCCCGCCGCGTCCCGCGCGCTGGGGCGGGCGGCCAGCTTCTCGGCCAGCATCGCCTCGATGCGGCCGGAGGGATCGATCAGCACCTGGGCGTAGGAGGCGTCCCACAGGGCGGTCATGTCCCAGGGGCGCGCCCGGCAGGCGGCGTAGTCCTCGACCTTGATGTCGTAGAGGAAGCCGTCCACGCGGGTGATGCCCTGGGCCACGGGCAGGGCCGGGTCGCCCTGGGTGAACAGGGTCAGGTCGATCTCCGAGAGGGCGTCGGCATAGCCCCGGCTCATGCCGCCGTTGAGCGTGACGCCCACCAGGCCGGGGACCCGCGCCAGGCGGGGCAGCAGGGCGTCCAGGGCCCGGCGGTAGCTCTCCAGGCAGCTGGGCTGATCGATTTGCACATGGGGTCGGTTCATGGGCGCATCCTCCTGAGAAAAGATCGGCGGGGCGCATGGGTCCGCGCCCCGTTGGATTGGCTAAGGCAGTTTTCGCCCCCGCCGGTGAAAACCCTGCCCAGGCCCGAGCAGCTCGGCCCGGATTGACAGACCCGGTTCCGCCCTGATATCATCGAAAGCGCCGCCGCACCCGCGGGGGCGCTCTCTCGGCCCGGCGGGCCAATTTCTGAAAGGAGCGCATGGATGCAACTGATCGACGTGTCGGACGTGCAGGTGGCCTTTGGCGACCAGCTCGCCCTCGACGGCCTGACCTTCTCGGTTAAGGCCGGGGAGATTTTCGGTTTCCTGGGCCCCAGCGGCGCGGGCAAGACCACCACCATCAAGCTGCTGACCCGCCAGCTGCGGGCGCGGCGCGGCCGGGTACTGCTCTTTGGCCAGGAGGCGGGCGGCCTGCCCCCCGCGGCCTATGACCGCATCGGCGTGCTCAGCGACAACAGCGGTCTGTACGACCGCATGAGCGTCTTTGACAACCTCAACCTCTTCGCCCGGCTCAAGGGCCTGCCCCCCAAGGCCGTGGACCAGGCGCTCGAGCAGGTCGGCCTGGCCCAGGCGCGCAAGAAGCCGGCCAAGCACCTCTCCCGGGGTATGCGCCAGCGGGTGATGCTGGCCCGGGCGGCGCTGCACAAGCCCGAGCTGCTCTTCCTGGACGAACCCACCGCCTCCCTGGACCCGGCCACCACCCAGCAGGTGCACCGGCTGCTGCGCCAGCTCAACCAGGACGGCGCGACGATCTTCCTGACCACCCACAACATGGAGGAGGCCGACAAGCTCTGCGACCGGGTGGCCTTCCTGGACCAGGGGCGGGTGGTGGCCTGCGGCGAGCCGGCGGAGCTCAAGCTGGACCACGCCGTCGACGAGATCGAGGTGCTGACCGCCTCGCGCCGGCGGCTGACCGTGCCCAAGAGCGCCGAGGGCCTGCGCAGCCTGCTCGAGCAGCTGGGCGGGGACGCGCCGCTGAGCGTGCACTCCCGCGAGCCCAACCTGGAGGAAATCTTCCTGAAGCTGACGGGGAGGGGTTTGTCATGAACGATCATCTGCGCAAGGTGGGCGCGCTGTTTCGCAAGGACTTCGCCGACACCTTTAAGAACGTCAACGTGTCCATCCTGCTGATCCTGCCGATCTTCTTCGCCCTGCTGTACTCGATGATGGACTTTGGCGGGGAGCGCATGCCCGCCTCCTTCGTGCTGACCGTGTCGGTGCTGATGAACGTGTGCCTGGTGCCGGCCAATTTCCTGTCCATGACCATCGCCGAGGAGAAGGAGAAGCACACCCTGCGCACCCTGATGCTCTCCAACGTCTCGGCGGGGGAGTTTCTGGTGAGCAAGGCGCTGGTGACCTACCTGTTCATGCAGGCGGTCAACCTGGTGGTCTTCTTCGTCACCGGTCAGGGCTTGGGGGAGCTGGCGCGCTTTGTGGGCGTGACCACCCTGGGCAGCGTGTGCATGATCATGATCGGCGCGGCGGCGGGCATCCTCAGCAAGGATCAGATGTCCACCAGCGTCATCACCCTGCCCTTCTCCCTGGCCTTCCTGATCCCGCCGATGTTCGCCGGGGCCAACGAGGTTTTCACGGCCATCGCGCGGTTCGTGCCCACCACGGCGATGATGAACCTCTTCCTGGGCGCGCCGGAGAACCCCGCCTGGTACGACGCAACGGGCTACCAGGTGCTGATCATCGGCCTGTGGACCGCCGCGGCGCTGGCGGCCTTTGTGCTGATCTACCGGAAAAAGCGCCTGGACAACTGAGCTGGAGGCGGCCATGATACATCTATTGCCCATCCGTGACGCGGACTTCGCGCTGGCCCACGCGGCCTACGCCCGGGAGGACCTGTTTTTGCAGTACGACTGGGCCGAGCGGCTGCGAGGCGGCGGCCCGGCGGGCGGCGGCCTGCTGCTGGTTGCAGACGGGGTCGCCATCGGCGGCGTCCGCTCCGGCGGCGGGCATGTCAGCGAGCCCTTTCTCATCCCGCCCCACGGGGACCTTACGGCCTTCTGGCGGGCGGCGCTGGACGCGCTGTGCCCGCCCGGGGAAACTCTGGCGCTGGACTTCATCCCCGACGTCCACGCCGAGGCCCTTGCCGCCTTGGGCGCGGCGCGCACGCGCAGCCAGCTGCGGATGCTGCGGCCCACGCTGGCCCTGCCCGGCGACGCCCCCGCCGCGCTGGACGGGGACTACGCCTTTGCCGAGCTGACCGCCGCCGACCGGGACGAGATCGTGCGGCTGGTCCACCGGGCGCACGCAAACGGCTACACCGCCGCGGCCACCGGCCCGCGCGATTGGGCGCAGGAGGGCCGGGCGATCGACAAGCGCCTGGCCGATTTCACCCAGACCCGCTCGCTGCGCCTGTCCACCCTGGCGCGCCATCGCGGCTCGGGCGAGCTGGCCGGGGTGTGCATGGCGGGGATCTACCCCGACTCGGCCAACCGCTTCGCCACCATCCACCAGGTGTCGGTCGCCCCGGAGCACCGACGCCGGGGCCTGGCCCAGGCGATGATGCGGCGCGCCATCGAGCGGGCGGCGTTCGTCTCCCCGGTCATCACCCTGGGGGTGCTGGCGGGCAATCCCGCCCGGCGGCTCTACGAGCGGCTCGGCTTCGCCGCCGGGCCGGTGTACAGCGACTATCGATATTCCAGGTAAGCCAAAAGCACCGCCACAGGCGGTGCTTTTTTCATGGGCCTCACGCCCCGGGGATGCTGCGAAAGTACAGGTGGTTGCCGTCCGGGTCGAGAAAATGCAGGTTGCGCGCCCCCCAGGGCCGGTCGGTGGGCGGCTCGAGCACCGTCACCCCGGCTCTGAGCAGGCGCTGATACTGCGCGTCCACATCGGCCACGGTGAAGGCCAGGCAGACGCGCCCGCCCGGGGGCAGGGTCCCCTCCTGCCGGGCGATGGTCAGGCTGGTCCCCTCGGACAGCACGACCTGGTGCTCCGGGTCGTCGCACGCCCCGGGCGCGCCCAGCAGCCAGCGGTAAAAGCCCGCCAGGGCGACCACGTCCTGGGTCTGGATGCCCACCTCATCGATCTTCATGGGTTCCTCCTCCCGGCCGCCGGGCGACGATCTTGTTGGAGGCGTGCACATGCCTGGGCACGCCGGGGTGCTCGTCCTCAAAGGTGTAGGATGAGAAGTGCAGCACCTCCCAGTCCCGGTAGAGGCCCAGCAGCTCGCCCTCCCGGGCCAGCCCCACGGCGAAGGGCGCGATGTCCGGCGAGGCGGGCGCGCGGTCGGTGAACAGCTGAATGACGTTCAGGCCCCCGGGCTGGGTGTGGACCTTCGCGCGCTGGAGAAAGGCGCGCCACTGCCGCCGGGGAACAAAGTGCAGCGTTCCGAAGGAGAGGATCCCCCCGTAATCGCGCGCGAAGGGGAAGGCGCACAGGTCCTCGGCCCAGACCCGCAGCGAGGTTTGCCGCCGCTCGGCCAGGCGGCGGACCTTGTCCACCGCGCGCTGGGACAGGTCGAAGGCCTCCACCTCATACCCCCGGCCGGCCAGGTACAGGGCGTTCTGCCCCTCGCCGCAGCCCACATCCAGCAGGGCCCCGTCCCGGGGAAGCAGCGGCTCGTAGGCCAGCAGGGTCCGATTGGGCGCGGCGCTGAAGGTCGAAACGCTGTCGCTCAGGTAGGTGTTCTCCCAGAAAGGCTGCTGCATGCTACCCCCTCCCGCCGGTCAGCCCAGGGGCCGGACCAGCCGCTCGGTCACATAGGGCGCGGCGGAGCTGGTGTTGCCGCTGGTCACCCGGACGGTGACGCGGTAGACCGGCTCGGCCGCGGAGCCGGCATTGTCCACCCGCACGGACACCTGCTTGCCCAGATAATACTTGCCATCATAGCTCAGCCCGGGGACGACCGGGTTGATCTGGTCGAAGGCGATGGTGTGGCTTCCGTAGTCGCCGGTGAAGGTGATCGCCTCGCCGGTCAGCGCCGTCACCCGGCCGGCGGCCAGCTGGCCCTTGAGGGCGTCGGCGACGTTATCCCCCACCAGGCGGCTGTAATTGCCCTCGATCTGGTTGACGTAGTTGGTCTGCACCGAGGGCAGGATCAGGGCGATGCCCAGCAGCAGGATGGTGGAGATCGTCATGCCCAGCACCACCTCCAGCAGGGTCATGCCCGCCTTGCTCTTGAGCGCCCGCAGCAGTCGGCTCACGGCGCGCCGCCCCCCTCCGGGTCGCCCAGCTTCCACAGGGTGACCTCCCCGGACGAGGCCGGGTAGAGGGTGACCGGGCAGGACGCGGCCGCGTCGCCGTAGCCGTCGACAAAGTCCAGCTGGGCGGCCTGGCCCGCGCCGGGCGCGGCGCTCAGCTCCGCCTGGTTGGCCGCCTCGGTGACGGCGCGCTGGGTCTGGGCGCTCATCTGGGAGATGCGCCCGGCCGCGCCGAGCATCATGGCCAGCATGCCCATCACCACCGTGAACAGCAGCAGGCTGATCACGCACTCGATCAGGGTGCTGCCCCGCCGATCGCGCAGAATCGCCAGGGGCCGGCAAACCCGGCGCCCGCTCACACGCCCCATGCTCACGCTCCCTCCCGGATGCGGTCGGCCTTGACCGACAGCTGCTGAAATTGCGCTTGATCCCCCTCGTAGCGCATGGCGTAGCTGGCCACGAAGGCGCAGCTCACCCCGCCGTACGCCGCCCGGACGCGCACCAGCAGGGTGCCGGCGGCCCGGCCGCTGACGATATGCGCCTTCTCCAGTTCGAACTCGAGGGTCAGCTCGGCGTCCCGCCCGCCGGGCAGGGACACCGGCGCGGCGGCCCGGGCCGACACCGGGGGCTTGCGGTTGGGGAAGGCGGCCAGGCTCTGCTCGGTGTAGGCCGCGGCCACCGGGTCGAGCAGCTGGGCCTGGATCAGGGGCGTGAAAGCGCCCCCCTCCACCCAGCTCTGCGCCTGGGGCACGGCGCTGACGGCCAGGGTATAGGCCTGGGCGTCGGCCTGCTGGGCGGCGGCCGCGCCCATGGTGGCGTTGGCGGCGACCAGGGCGTTGACCCCCAGGGCGGTGAACAGCAGCAGGATGCACAGCACCGTCACCAGGGCGTATCCCCGCCGGTCCCGCAGCAACCTTTTGGCCATAACCGTCGCCTCCTCCCAAATCGCTGTATCGAGTATATCATAGCAGGCTGAGGGGGTGAAAACCAGCATTTTGCCTTTTTTCAACAAAATCTTTTTTAAATTCTTCCATATCATTGTAATTGGGTGGGAAATTTGTTAAGATGACTCATAGTATAAGGGAAGCAACGGGGGCCTGGGGGGAAGCAGTTTTGAAGCGATTTCGGTATACCGCCCGGGACGCGCAGGGCGCGCTGACCAAGGGCGTGATGGACGTGGACTCCGCCGAGGAGGTGTATCAGCGTCTCAAGCAGGAGAACCTCTACTGCCTGCGCCTGCAGGTCGACGACGCGAGCCGCGCCCAGGACAGCCGGCATAAAATGAAACTCAAGGACGTCGCCCTGTTCTGTCGGCAGATGAGCACCATGCTCGCCGCCGGGGTGACGGTGGTCAAGGCCCTGGACCTGCTCTACGCGCGCAGCGACAACGCCCGCAACCGGGCCTCCTTCCTGCGCCTGAGCGAGGATATCCAAAAGGGCCTTTCCTTCTGCGAAGCCCTGCGCGAGCAGGGCGGTTTTTATCCCGCGCTGCTGGTGAACATGGTGCAGGCCGGCGAGCGCAGCGGCAGCCTGGACGCCGTGATGCAGAAGATGAGCGACCACTACGAGAAGGAATACCGCCTGGTGGGCAAGGTGCGCACCAGCATGGCCTACCCGATCCTGCTGGTGGTGGTCACCCTGGCGGTGATGATCGGGCTGTTCGTGTTCGTGCTGCCGCGGTTTTTCGTGATGTTCGAGGGGGCCGAGCTGCCGGGGATCACCCGGGCGGTCATGGCGATCAGCCATTTTCTCATCAACGATTGGTACATCCTGATCGTGGCGGCGGCGGCGCTGGCGCTGTTGGCGGCGCTGCTGCGGCAGGTGCCTCGGGTGCGCCGGGAGCTGGACCGGATCAAGCTGTATCTGCCCCTGATGGGCAGGCAGCTGCGCACCATCTACGTCGCCCGCCTGACCCACGCCATGAGCATCCTCTACGCCAGCGGCATCCCCATGATCGACGCGGTGGAGATGTCGGTGTCGGTGCTCAACAATCGCTACCTGACCGAGCGGTTCATCCAGGTGGTCGAGGACATCAGCCGGGGGGAGATGCTCTCCACCGCCCTGGAGAAGACCGGCCTGTTCGACCCGATGGTGCCGGCCATGACCAGCATCGGCGAGGAGTCCGGTCGACTTGAGCAGATGCTCGTGCAGCTGTCAAGCTTTTACGACAGCGAGGCCGAGGCCGCGGTGCAGCGGCTGGTGTCGCTGCTCGAGCCGGTGATGCTGGTGGTCATCGCGCTGGTGGTGGGGGTCATCGTCGCGGCGGTCATCCTGCCGATCTACAGCATGTACGCCTCGGTGATCTGAGGCGTGGAGGGGGGAAAACGATGCTTTCGATAGAGATCTCGGGCCGCCAGATCCGCCTCGTGGAGGGGCAGTGGCGCGCCGGCACGCTGCAGGTGACCGGCTTTGACAGCGCCGCCGCCCCCGAGGGCAGCGTCAAGGGCGGGGTGCTGACCGCCCCGGCCGAGCTGGCCGCGGTCCTGCGCGCCTCAATCCAGAAAAACCATTTCCGCTCCCGCCAGGCCGTGCTGACCCTGGGCGGCCCCGCCGTGGCCACCCGGGAGGTGGTGGTGCCGGCGGTCAAGCCCAAGCAGATGGCCCACGTGCTGCGCGGGGAGATCGAGCAGATGAACAGCGCCAAGCAGGAGCACCTGCTGGACTATGTCACCCTCGAGCGCGAGGGAGCTGACCAGCTGCGGGTGCTGTGCGTGGTCGTTCCCCGGGTGCTGGTGGCGAGCTATCGCGAGCTGATCGCCTCGCTGGGGCTCAAGCCCGCGGGCATGGACGTGGCCGCCCACGCGATCTACCCCTTGGCCCGGGTGGACCGGCAGCTCTCCGGCCCGGGCGCGGCGATCCTGGCCTGGGTCGGGCCCGAGGAGATCAACCTGGCCCTGGTGGAGAGCCGCAGCCGCATCTTCTACCGCAGCGCGCCGGTGGGCGCGCCCGCCCAGCAGATGCAAAGCGAGTTCATCCTCTCCTCCCTGAGCCTGGACGCGATGGGCGGCCAGGCCGCCCAGCAGGAGCGGACCTACGCCGCCGCCTCGGAGAACATCGCCAAACTCATCCAGTTCCAGGTCATTAAAAACCGGGAGCAGCCCGTGGACCGCATCCTGCTGTGCGGGCCGATGGCCCAGGACGAGGGCCTGGCCCGCCGCCTGGCCGCGGATACCGGGCTGTCCGCCGCGCCGGTGGCCGCGCCCGCCTTCATCCGCTGCGCGGGGCCGGCGCTGCCCTACAGCCAGTATCTCTACGCCTTGGGCGTGCTCATCGGCTCATAATTCGCATCGAACCACAGGGGGAGGGTGTTGCCTTTTGACAGCCATGCATCCCAAGCGGGATATCAACTTTTTTCGCGCGCTGCAGCTGCAGGAGCAGGCCGAGCGCCAGCAGCGACGGCCCTACAGCCGGCTGATCCTGATCGTGGCCGCGGCGGCGGTGGCGCTCGCCCTGGGGGGATACGGCGGCAGCCTGGCCCTGCGCAGCCATCAGCTGTCCGGCCGCATCCAGGCGGTCTCGGCCTATGTGGACGACGCGGACAACCAGGCCCGGTTCCTGGCCGGATCGATCCTGCTGCGGGACACCCAGCGCCTGGCCACGTACAACCAGACCTGCGCGGACTATATCGCCCAGCTCGAGCGGACCGGGCGGCTGGACCGCGGCGATTTCGACACCTTGCTGGGGCAGAAGCCCGAGGCGGTATCGGTGGTGCAGTTCACCTACAAGAGCCCCGTGCTGACCATCTCCTGCAAGACCGCCGACAAGGACGCCCCGGCCCGCTACGCCGAGGCCCTGACCCGGCTGGGCGTGTTTGAGCAGGTGACCTACTCCGGCTTTTCCAGCGCGCAGAACCAGGACGCCTACACCTTCTCCATCGCCTGCGCCCTGTGGCCCGCAAAGGAGGCGATGGGATGAAGCTGACCCGACGGGAGACCGTGCTGATCTGTGTGCTGGCGGCGCTGGTGCTGCTGGCGGGGAGCTATATGCTGCTCTTCGCCCCGCTGCGCGAGCAGGTGGCCCAGCGGCAGGCGCAGCTGGAGAACCTGGAGCAGACCCGCCAGCAGATGGCGGCGGTGCTGGACAATCCCTCCCTTCAGAGCGCCTATGACAGCCAGCTGGCCCAGGCCCAGCAGCAGTACGACGCCTTCTACGCGACGCTGAACACCTACACCATCGACGACATCTTCCGCGCCCTGCTCGACGAGCACGGCATCGCCGTGGCCGGCATCCAGATCTCGGCCTACCAGCCGGTCACCGCCAAGATGGCCGACGAGGCCGGCCTGACCCTGGCGGCGGACGACGAGACCCTGCTGCGGCTGACCTGCGAGGTGGACGGCGAGGGCGACCTGGAGGACACGCTGGATTTCCTGCGGGCCATGAACCAGAAGAGCTTCTCCCTGGTGGTGCGCGAGAGCCAGATCACCCTGCGCAGCGAGGAGAACCTGCTCGAGCATGAGGCCCGGTTCCACTTTGTGGTGGATGTCTACGGCGTGGCCGCGCCCGAGGGCGTGTCCCTGTCCGGCGGGGGCGCCTAAACAAGCGCCCGCCCCTACGCCGAGCGCCTCCCCCAACGAAAAAAGCGCCCGCTCCAAGGGCGGACGCCGAGGGCCCGATCACAGGCCGAACAGGCCCAGATACCAGGCGATGATCTGCGGGCCGAACAGGCCCGAGACGATCACCCCCGCCGCCAGGGCGGGCACGAAGGGAATGGCCCCCTTGCGGCTGAGCTTGCCCGAGGCCAGGCCGATCCCCGCCAGCGCCGCCGCCGACAGCGCGGCGATCAGCCCGGCCAGCAGCATCTGCCATAGGCCCAGCAGCAGCCCGCACGCGGCGGACAGCTTGATATCCGCCCCGCCAAAGCCGCCCAGGGCCAGCGCCAGGATCAGCATCGGCGCGCTGATGACCAGCGCGCCGAGAACCGCCTGCCACAGGGGCGGCTCCCGGCCGACCAGCAGGCCGACGATCCCCAGGGCCGCGATGAACACGCTGATCCGGTCGGGCACCATCCGGGTGTCCAGGTCCAGGAAGGCCGCCACGATCAGGGCCGAGGCCGACAGGCACGTCAGCCCCATGCGCGCCGAGAGCCCCATCGACAGGTACGCCGCCAGGTACACCGCGGCGTTGAGCCCCTCCACCAGGGGATAGCGGGGGCTGATGCGCGCCCCGCAGAAGCGGCACTTGCCCCGCAGCGCGACAAAGCTCACCAGCGGGATATTGTCATGCCAGGGGATGACATGGCCGCAGGACATGCACATGCTCCGGCCCCGCACCACGGTGCGCCCCTGGGGCAGCCGGCAGATGCACACGTTGAGGAAGCTGCCGATCAACAGCCCCATCACCGCCATGTACACCCCCACGAGCACCTGCAGCATGGCCCGTCCCTCCTTGGATTTTTCCATCAATCTACCATAGAACTGCGCAAAAGGGAAGTGACAGCATGAAGAAATTGCGAATCGGCGAGATCCTCGTGGAGGACGGCTACGTCACCGAGGCGCAGATCGAGCAGGCCCTGGCCGCCCAGAAGGACAGCGGCAAGAAGCTGGGCGACCTGCTGGTGGACCTGGGCTTCATCCGGGAGCAGGACCTGATGTTGGCCCTGCAAAAGCGCCTGAACGTGCCCATCGTGCAGCTGCAGAACCATCCCGTCAGCATCGACGCGGTCAAGCTGGTGCCCGAGGACGTCGCCCTGAAATATCAGCTGCTGCCCATCCAGGCCGAGGGCGGCGTGCTGACCGTGGCGACCAACAATCCCCTGGATTTCTACGCCTTTGAGGAGCTGGCGCTGATCACCGGGATGCGGGTGGAGCCGGTGCTGGCCACCAAGCAGGACCTGACCGTGGCCATCCAGCGCTACTACGCCCAGTTCTCGGTGGACGCGGCCATCGAGGACGTCAACAGCGAGATCGACCTGGACGCGCTGGGCGACCTGCGGGGCGACGCCTACAGCGAGATGCTCGACCGGGTGGAGAACGCGCCGGTGGTGCGCCTGGTCAACTCGATCCTGACCCAGGCCTACCGCATGCGCGCCAGCGACATCCACATCGAGCCCCGGGAGGGGGACGTGCGGGTGCGCTTTCGCATCGACGGGGACCTGGTGGAGGCCATGCTGCTCAACGCGGTCATCCACGTCTCCCTGGTCACGCGGCTGAAGATCATGGCCGACATCGACATCGCCGAGCGCCGCCTGCCCCAGGACGGGCGCTTCGCCGTCACCATCGACGGCAACGTCGTCAACGTGCGCCTGAGCACCCTGCCCACGGTCCACGGCGAGAAGATCGTCATCCGCCTGCTGGGCGACAACACCGCCAGCATCCTCAGCCTGAGCCAGCTGGGCATGGAGCCGGACAACCTGGCCCTGCTGGAGAAGATCATCCACTGCCCCAACGGCATCGTGCTGGTCACCGGGCCGACGGGCAGCGGCAAATCCACCACCATCTACGCCATCTTGCAGGAGCTCAGCCAGCCCAACGTCAACATCGTCACCATCGAGGACCCGGTGGAGAAGGTGCTCGAGGGCATCAACCAGGTGCACGTCAACCCCCGGGCGGGGCTGACCTTCGCCTCGGGCCTGCGCTCGGTACTGCGCCAGGACCCGGACATCATCATGATCGGCGAGATCCGCGACGGGGAGACCGCCTCCATCGCCGCGCGCTCGGCCATCACCGGGCACCTGGTCTTCTCCACGGTGCACACCAACGACGCGGCCTCCACCTTTCTGCGCATCATCGACATGGGCGTGGAGCCGTATATCGTGGCCTCCTCCATCGTGGGCGTGGTGTCCCAGCGGCTGGTCAAGCTGATCTGCCCCCACTGCCGGGAGGAGGACCACCCCACCGACGCCCAGCTCAACTTCTGGGAGGGGGAGCGGCCGGAGCGTTTCTACCACGGCAAGGGCTGCGTGCGCTGCAACTTCACCGGCTACATGGGCCGCACCGCCATCCACGAGATCATCCCCATGAGCGGGCCCCTGAGCGCGATGATCCTGCGCCACGCTCCGGCCCAGGAGATCAACGCCTATGTGCGCGGGCAGGGCGGCCGCTTCCTCAAGGACAACCTGATGGACCTGGTGCGCCAGGGCCGCACCACCCTGGCCGAACTGCTCAAGGTGACCTACAGCATGGAGGAGATGTGACATGGCCCAGATGGAATCGCTGCTCGCCCAGGCCCGGCGCATGGGCTGCTCTGACCTGCACCTGACCGCGGGCGTCCCGCCGGTGGTGCGGGTGGACGGGCAGCTGCGCCCCCTGCCCGAGCAGGCCCCCCTGCCGCCCGAGGCCGTCCTCGCCCTGTCCGACGAGCTGCGCCGGGGGGCGGCCGTGCCCGCCGCCGAGGCCCTGGAGGATCAGGACTTCGCCTATGTGGACGGGCAGGGCGCGCGCTACCGGGTCAACCTCTACCGCCAGCAGGGCGCGCCCGCCGCGGCGGTGCGCCTGCTCTCGGACCACATCCCCACCCTGGAGGAGCTGGGCCTGCCCCCGGTGCTGGCCCAGCTGGCCGCCCTGCCCCGGGGCCTGGTGCTGGTCACCGGGCCGACGGGCAGCGGCAAATCCACCACCCTGGCGGCGATGATCGAGGCGATCAACCGCGCCCGCACCTGTCATATCCTGACCCTGGAGGACCCGGTGGAGTACCGCTACGCCCCCAAGCGCAGCATGGTCAACCAGCGCGAGGTCGGCCGGGACACGCCCAGCTTCGCCGCCGCGCTCAAGAGCGCCCTGCGCGAGGACCCGGACGTCATCCTGGTGGGCGAGATGCGGGACCTGGAGACCATCGCCGCGGCGGTGACCGCCGCGGAGACCGGGCACTTGGTCTTCTCCACCCTGCACACCACCGGGGCGGCCGCCACCATCGACCGCATCGTGGACGTGTTCCCGCCCCATCAGCAGCAGCAGATCCGCACCCAGCTGGCCGCGGTGCTCAAGGGCGTGGTGTCCCAGCAGCTGCTGCCCCTCGCCCAGGGACATGGGCGGGTCGCCGCGGCGGAGGTACTGCTGGTCAGCGACGCGGCCGCCACCTTGATCCGGGAGAACAAATGTCACCAGCTGGGCACGGTGCTGCAGACCGGCGCGCGCCTGGGCTGTCAGAGCATGGATATGGCCCTGGCCGCCCTGTGCCGGGCCAGGCGGGTGACCCCCGGGCGCGGACCGCCAGCATCGACCGGGAGACCTTCCGCCGCCTGGCGGGCCGATGAGAGGGGGCGGGCGGCTGTGATCCGACGCGAGGAACCCGATTACAACCGGCGCGGTCGGCCGTTTCTGAGCCTGAGCGGCGCGCTGGTGCTGGCCGTGGCGCTGGCCGTGGCCGGCGCGGTGGCCGCGGGCTATGGGGTCACCCAGGTGCGCGGCCAGGCTGCGGGCGGGGCCCAGCGGCTTTATTACGCCGGGGCGGCCTACCTGGTTGACTGCGCCGCGGGCCGGGCGACCTTCGCCAGCCGGGCCGAGGGGGACGAGGTCGCCCTGAGCGACCCCGAGGCCCTGGCCCCCTATCTGGACCCGCCCCTGACCGGGCCCTTTGAGCTGGTGATCCGCCAGGGCGAGCGCCGGGTGCTCTACGCAAAGTACACCTACCGGGCGGACCTGCCCTTTGGCTACTACCTGGAGGCCACGGCCCGCTTCCCCGCCGACGCGCCCGGCGGGCTGACCCTGGGGCGAACCCCCTAGAGCGATCTCACCGCGCCGCAAGGCGCGCGCAGATAAAAACACAAGTGGAGGAATGTGACATGTTGCAGAAGATCACCCAGAAACTGCGCAACCGCAAAGGATTCACCCTGATCGAGCTGATCGTCGTGGTGGCCATCATCGCCATCCTGATCGCCCTGATCGTGCCCAACGTCATGCGGTTCATCGACACCTCGGCCCAGACCACTGCCGACGCCAACGCCAAGAACATCTACGTCGCCGCCCAGACCTATATCACCGACCAGTACGCTTCGGGCGCAGCGATTGACCTGAGCGATAAGAGCGTGCTCGAGCCCTACGTGGCCGACCCGGCCATGCTCGACGGCGCGACCGTGACCTACTCCGCGGGCTCCGGCACCACCGAGGCCACTTTGAGCGTCACCTGGACCGACGGCAACAAGACCGGCACCTACCCCACCACCTGACGACCCCTGTAGGCCGCATTCAGCTCGGGCGCGCATCGCGCCCGGGCTTGAATGCCCTTTACGCGCCCTGCGCAGAACCTGGAAGAAGAGGGAAAACATGCTGCATTTGCACACACGGGCAGACCATCGGGACCGCCGGGGCTTCACGCTCACGGAGGTCATTGTGGTGGTGGCGATTTTGACGATTCTGCTGGCCATCGCCATCCCGTCAGTGATCGGGTATATGACCAGCGCGGAGATGATCCGCCTGAATCAGACCGCTAAGACCCTCTACCTCTCGGCCCAGGACGCCCTGACCCAGGCCCAGGCCGGCGGCAGCCTGCGGCAGATCAACGATTGGAGCGCCCCCCTGCCCGACGCGGCGGCCGAGGCGGCGCTGTCGGAGCCCGAGTACGCCGACAACCGCGGCAACATCGCCTACCTGTCCCTATCCAAGGCCGATCCCCACGGCGGCGACGCCGACGATATCCGCCAGGCCCTCTTCGGGTCCATCGGCGACAAGCCCCTGCTTGAGAACAGCATCCTGGTGGAATACAACACCAAGACCGGCGTGGTGCTCTCGCTGCTCTACAGCGAGAAGGCCCCGGCCTTTTCCTACGACAGCGCCCTCACCGATCGGACCAACCCCATCGTGCGCACCGAGCAGGCCCTGCGCGCGAAGCGCCAGGGCTACTACGGCGTGACCTACACCGGCGCGCTGGGCAGCCAGGTGGAGCTGACGGCCCCGGAGGTGATGCTGGTCAACAGCGACCGGCTCTACCTCACCTGGACCGACGTTACCCCGGCGGGTCTGACCGACGAGTTGACCTATACCGTCACCCTGTACGACGCGACAAGCGGCGGCGAGCTGCTGCGCATCGAGAACATCCCCAACCTGGTCTCCGGCGGCCTGCCCAGCATGGCCGACACCGAGACGATCTCCACCGAGCACCTGCCCACCTGGGCGGCCGGAGCGGCCCTGCCCGACGGGGAGGGCACCACCCACCGGGTGGGCCAGCTGGACGGGCGGCTGGCGCTGGTGCTCGACGACGTGCACCGCTCGATCTTCGAGGCCTACCCCACCGTGCCGGTGAGCGAGATCTACGCCTCGGTGCAGCCGGTCTGCCCCGGCGGGGACGAGGCCGTCGCCCTGTCCAACACCGAGCACGCCTACTTTGAGGCCGTGGCCTCCCCGGTGTTCGGCGCGGACACGGTGCTCCTGGCCAACGCCCGACACCTGAACAACCTGCGCTACGGCCCGTCCGACGCCAACTACCGCCAGAGCGCCGATATCGACTGGGCCCATCCCGAGGCCCTGGCCTCCCCGGCCGCCGGCGCGGTGGATTTCCAGAGCGCGTACTTCCTCTCCCGCGACGGGGCGGGCGCGACCCGCGTGGCGGGCGATACCTTCACCGGCTCCTATGACGGGCAGAACCGCCGCATCGCCGGGCTGACCCTGGCCCCCGCCCAGGACGCCTACGACGCCGACCCCGTCCAGGTCTCCCTGACCTCCTACCTGGGCGTCTTCCCGCAGATCAAGAACGGTCAGGTCCGCGACCTGACCCTGGACGGCGTGCAGGCCGACTTCACCGCCCCGGACCGGGAAGTGACCCTGGCCGGGCTGATCGCCGGGCGGGCCGAGCGCGCCGAGCTCAGCGGCGTGCGCGTCACCGGCGAGAGCCGCCCCTCCACCCTGACCGCCTCCTCCCTGGGGGGCGAGGCCATGATCGGCGGCCTGGTGGGCGATCTGGACAAGAGCCGGATCACCGACTGCGCCGTGACGACGACAATCCAGAGCGGCCAGCTGGACAGCTCCGCCTCGGGCCTGTCCGTCTCCCAGGGCGGCAGCCAGGTGGGCGGCATCGCCGGGGCCAGCAAGAACAGCGACCTGTCCGGCTGCGCCAGCGCCGCCACGGTCTACGGCGGCGACGAGCTGGGCGGGCTGGTCGGCCTGGCCCACAACACCGAGCTGACGGCCTGCCGCTTTGAGCCCGGGCTTGTGCTGGGGCGCGACGGCGTGGGCGGCATCGTCGGCCGCCAGCGAAACGGCAGCGGCCGCGTTGTCGACTGCCAGGTTGCCGGCGCCCTGGACGCGGACCGCCAGCTGGAGACCCTGTTCGCCCAGTTAGCCGCCCAACCGGCGGGGTTTGAGGCCTATGTCATAAGCGCCCATCCCGGGGACGCCGGGATCATCGGGCGCGACCGCGTGGGCGGCGTCGTGGGCGATAACCAGGGCGATGTGCTGGGCTTTGAGACCCGGGCCCAGGTGCGCGGGCGCGGCGACGTGGGCGGCGTCGTCGGCTACAACGCCACCAGCGCCAAGGTTTCCTGGCAGGGGCGCAGCCACACCGCCGCCGGGCTGGTGGCCGCCTCGGGCGACCACGCCGGCGGGGTGATGGGCCTGGCCGAGGGCAAGAACCAGACCTACGACGGCGCGCAGAACCAGGCCCATGTGCTCGCGCGCCGCTACGCCGGCGGCATCGTCGGGGCCAACGGCACCCCCGAGGGCGCGGCGGGCGGCAGCATCGAAAACTGCGTCAACGGCGGGGTGGTCTACGCCTATCAGGCCTACGCCGGGGGCATCGCGGGCTGCAACGCGGGCGCGATCGAGGCCAGCCGGAGCACCGGCGGGCAGGCCGAGCGCCTGCAGGCCCTGCTGGATTTAGCCGGGCTGCCCTTAGGCGACTATGTGGGCGGCGTGGCCGGGTACAACAGCGGGCGCATCGTCCGCTGCCAGAGCGGCAGCCTGGTGATGGGCGGCTCGTACGTGGGCGGCATCGTCGGCCACAATCAGGGCAAGAAGGCCCTGATCCAGGCCTGCGACACCACCGGGGGCGTCATCCTCGGCCGGGGGGACTATGTGGGCGGGCTGATCGGCCTGAACAGCACCGACCAGTTCTCCGACCCGGACGCGATCTCCGCCATGGGCAGCCTGGTCAGCCAGGCGGACCGGGTGGAGGGCAACCGCTTCGTGGGCGGGGTCATCGGGTGCAACCAGTCCAGCCAGGGCGTGCTGGCCCTGCAGGCGGTGTGCGGCGCGCAGGACGCGGCCAGCCGGGTGGTTGGCGAGGCCTACGTGGGCGGCATCGTCGGCTACAACGCCCGCTCCGGCGAGGCGCTCGACGCGCTGGACCCCTACGCCGACCCCGTCTCGGGGGGCGCGCGGGGGGGCGCTACGCTCTTGATCGACTGCCGCAACTACGCCCAGGTATCCGGGGCGCGGTATGTGGGCGGCATCATCGGCCTGAACAGCCAGAGCACCGACCTGACCGTCACCGGCGCGCTCAACAACGGCGCGGTGCGCTTTGACGGGTCCAAGAGCACCCCCGCCCAGCTCGAGCGGGTGGCGCGCAACGGTTCCTACTATATCGCGGGCATCACCGGGCGCAACAGCGCCTCGGGCGTCATCCGCGCCAGCGCCAACAACGGCCGCATCGACAACCGCAGCGCCTATGTGGGCGGGCTGGTGGAGGTCAACGAGGGCGTGATGCTCGCCTGCTACAACGCCGGGAGCTTCCCGGCCGGGCGGGACCACGTGGGCGGCATCGCCGGGCTCAACCGCGACAGCGGGGCCTTCACCCCCAAGACCATCGACGCGCAGACCTACACCCAGGCCACCATCGCCGCCTGCGCCACCACCGGCGGGGTCATCCAGGGCGGCAGCTTCGTCGGCGGCATCGCCGCGGACAACCACGCCCTGATCCGCGACTGCTCCTTCACCGGGGACGGGCGCTACGGCACGGATTTCGGCATCCAGGCCTCGGGCGACGCGGTGGGCGGCATCGTCGGCTACAACGGACCCGAGGGGCAACTGGTCGCCTGCTCCACCTCCGGGGGCAGCATCAAGGGGCGCAACCTGGTGGGCGGCGTCGTCGGCTACGCCGAGAACCCCACCCTCGCGGGCCTGACCAACGACTCCCGGGTGCTGGGGGAGAGCTATGTGGGCGGCATCGTCGGCTATTATCCGGGCGGGACCCTGACCGGCTGCGCCAACGAGACCCGGGCGCTGGTGGCCGGGATCGACGGCCGCACCCAGGGCAGCCTGACGGTCAACCTCCTGCGGGCCGACGGTCAGGCCGACGCCCTGCGCCTAAACTACAGCCAGATGGGCGTGGGCGGCATCACCTCCGTCAGCGCGGGCGGGCCGATCTCCGGCTGCCTGAACGCCGGGGCCGTGGTGGGCGCGGTTCCCGCCGGGGGCATCGTCGGGGTCAACCCCGAGGACGGCCGCCTGGCCGCCTGCTACAACTTCGGCCGGGTGGTGGCCTCCAGCCAGGGCGCTCGCCTAGCCACCAGCGGCAGCTTCCTGGAGAGCATCGCCCGCAACGGCGACTACGCCGGGGGCATCGCCGGGCGCAACGCCGGGGAGCTGGACAACTGCTACGCCTCGGCGCGGGCGGGCGCGACCAACCACGTCGAGGGCCGCTGGTACGTGGGCGGCGTCGTCGGCCTGCACCAGGGCGGCGCGCTGACCTGCCAGAGCGTCCCGGTGGACAGCGCCGAGTGCGCCGTCACCGGCATGGGCGCGGTGGGCGGCGTCGCCGGCCGATGGGAGGCCGGCTCGGTGGCCAACAACGACAAGTTTCCCATCACCGCCACCGTAAACGGCGACGCCGCGGGCCGGGGGGCCAGCGCCTCCGCCCAGCGCCCCGCCAGCATCGGCGGCGTGTTCGGCGAGGTGGCCGCGCCGGTGGGCCTGGTGAACAATTTCTCCTTCGCCGGGCAGGTGCGCTACCTGAGCGCGCCGAGCGATTATGTGTACGCCGGGGGCGTGCTGGGCGTCAACCCCGCGGGCGTGAGCGTGGTCGGCTGCAACCTGCAGGGCGGCGCGCTGCGGATCAACAACACCGCCGAGCCCAGCCGCAACCCCCACATGGGCGTGGGCGGCATCGCCGGGGTCAACGACGGCGAGCTCCTGGGCTGCGACGTGTTCGAGGGCGCGTCGGTGAGCGGGGGGAGCTATGTCGGCGGCATCGTCGGGGCCAACCACAGCGACGCGGGCGACAACCTGCGCATGATCACCCAGCGCGCCCCGGTCACCGGCACGGGCAGCTATGTCGGCGGCATCGTCGGCTACAACACCGCCCCGAGCGCGCTCGTCTACGGCGCGCAGGAGCCGCTGACCCTCAGCGGCGAGGTCACCGTCCAGGGCGGGGACTACGTGGGCGGCGTGGTCGGGGCCAGCGAGGGCGACCTGGCCTATCTCATCAACCAGGGCGAGGTCATCCTGACCGGCAAACACGGCGGCGGCGTCGCCGGCGCGGCGCTCAACAAGGGCGTAGCCCGGCTGAGCGTGACCGGGTGCGTCAACCTCGGCCAGGTCCACGCCCAGCCCGCCGCCTCGGCCAGCAACCTGGGCGGGGTGATCGGGCAGATTCCCGCCCCCGCTGGCGGGCGCGAGGTGCTCGTCGCCGACTGCCAGAACCGGGGCTCGGTCCAGGGCGACCGCATCGGCGCGTCCTGCGCCAACATCGGCGGCGTCGTCGGGGAGGCCCAGTTGGGCGT
Source organism: Christensenellales bacterium (assembly GCA_050945875.1). Classification (GTDB taxonomy): domain Bacteria; phylum Bacillota; class Clostridia; order Christensenellales; family JBMNTT01; genus JBMNTT01. The sequence goes on along the minus strand of JBMNTT010000036.1, from coordinate 909 downwards.
CACCCTGGATAACTGCGCCAACACCGGCACGGTGACCAACGCCGCCCCCGCCGGGGCCAACGTCGGCGGCATCGTCGGCTACCTCAACCGGGCCGAGGCCGTCTCCTGCGCCAACGCCGGGGCCGTGGGCTACAGCCATGAGAACAACAAATCCATCGCCCTGGGCGGCATCGCCGGGCGGGTGACCGGCGGCGCGCTGACCAGCTGCGCCAACGAACAGGGCGCGCGCCTGAGCGTAGCGGCCGCCAGCGGGATCAACCAGACCGCCGGCGGCGTGGGCGGCGTCGCCGGGCTGACCACCCGGCTGGGCTCCGCCAGCGCCCCGGGCGCGGACACCCGGATCACCGACTGCACCAACGCCGCGTCCATCGACCTGCCCAAGGTTCCCACCGTGGGCGGCATCACCGGTAACAGCTCCGGCGCGGCGCTGTCCGGGTGCCGCAACACCGGGGACATCACCGGCTCGACCTATGTGGCCGGGGTGACCGCCATGCTCTACCGCACCTGGTTCGGCGTGGTCGAGGAGAACACCCTGACGGGCTGCACCAACACCGGCAGCGTCTCCGGCGACGGCGCGGCGGGCATCCTGGCCGCCGCCCAGGCCACCGAGACCCGCTTCGTCCTGTCCAACTGCCAGAACAGCGGCCCCATCACCGCCCGGGCCTCGGGCGCCTCCCAGAACGGCGTCGGCGGCATCCTGGGGCGCAACTACTTCCCCGACGGGGACAACGCCATCCTCAACTGCGTCAACGCCGGGGCGGTCGCCCCGGCCGACGGGTCGCAGGCCCGCAACCTGGGCGGCATCGTCGGCTACAGCAGCAAACCCCTGCGCATCGCCCAGTGCAGCAACAGCGGGGCGATCTCACGGGCGACGGCCAGCGCCGGGGGCATCGCCGGGTATCTGGACAG
>JBMNTT010000035.1:0-29802 GCA_050945875.1 Christensenellales bacterium | reverse complement strand
GGAGACCCAGCAGGCGCTGCTAGGCTTTCGGGATTCCATCGCCTCGGCGATGATGCGCATCTCCGAGCAGAACAGCCAGCAGATGCAGGGCGTGCTCAAGCAGCAGAACCTGGCCGCCGGGCAGATGGAGGAGCGCATGGAGCGCATGCGCCAGACCATGGACCGCCAGCTGGTCCAGCTGCGCCAGGACAACGCCCAACAGCTCGAGCGCATGCGGGTGACCGTGGATGAAAAGCTGCATCAGACCCTGGAGACCCGGCTGGGGGAGAGCTTCAAGCAGGTGTCCGCCCAGCTGGAGCAGGTATACAAGGGCCTGGGGGAGATGCAGTCCCTGGCCGAGGGGGTGGGCGACCTGAAGAAGGTGCTCACCAACGTCAAGACCCGGGGCACCTTTGGGGAGGTCTCCCTGGGCATGCTGCTCGAGCAGGTGCTCGCCCCGGGCCAATACGCCACCAACGTGGCGGTCAAGCCCGGGGCCGCCGAGCGGGTGGAGTTCGCCGTGCAGCTGCCCGGCGGGCAGGACGGCGAGGGTCCGCTGTGGCTGCCCATCGACGCGAAGTTCCCCCAGGAGGATTACCAGCGCATGCTCGACGCGCAGGACCCCGCCCAGATGGAGCTGGCCGGGCGGCAGCTGGAGGCCCGGCTCAAGACCGAGGCCAAGCGCATCCGCGACAAATACATCGCCCCGCCCCACACCACGGACTTTGCCATCATGTACCTGCCGGTGGAGGGGCTCTACGCCGAGGCTCTGCGCCGGCCCGGGCTGTGGGAAAACCTGCAGCGGGAGATGCGGGTGACCATCTGCGGGCCGACCACCATCGCCGCCTTCCTCAACAGCCTGCAGATGGGCTTCAAAACCCTGGCCATCCAGCAGCGCTCCAGCGAGGTCTGGGCCCTGCTGGGGGTGGTCAAGACCGAGTTTGGCAAGTTCGGCGAGGTGCTGGCCAAGACCCAGAAAAAGCTGCAGGAGGCGGCCAACACCATCGAGGCCGCCCAGCGCAGAAGCCGGGTCATCGCCCGGAAACTCAAAGACGTGCAGGAGCTGCCCGCCGCCGATGATCCCCTGGGGCTGGGCGCTGCGCAAGAGGAGGATGAGGATGGAGATTCGTTCCCTTCGTGAGGAGGAGTTGGAGACCTGGGTGGACCACTGCGTGGAGGTCTTCCAGTGGCAGGACAGCCAGGCCGCCAAGGACTATTTTTCTCGACATTTTTACAGCGACCCGTGGCGCAACCTGTCCACCATCTTTGTGGCGATGGACGGGGACACCATCGCCTCGAGCGTGCGCCTGTTCCACCGGGAGATTTATTTGCTGGGCGCCACGGTATCCATGGGCGGCATCGGCGAGGTCAGCACGAAAAAGGCCTACCGCGGCCAGGGACTCAACACCCAGCTGCTCAACCGCGCCCTGGAGGAGATGGACGCGCGGGACCAGGCGGTCTCCTGGCTGGGCACCGGCATCCATGATTACTACCGCCGCCTGGGTTACGAGGTCGCCCCGGCGCGCCTGCGCTACTTCCGGCCCAACCGGGAGCTGGCCGAGCTGCCCGGGGACCTGACCTTGCGCCCCGTGGACATGGCGCGCGACGCAGACACCCTCGCCACCCTCTACCGCGCCTACAACCGGGAGCGCAACGGCCCCCTGGTGCGGGATGAGCCGCTCTACTGGCGGCGCTGGATGGAAAAGGAGATGCTGGGCGGTCAGCTGCTGCAGACCCAGGAGGGCCAGGCCGTGGCCTATGTGGACGCGCGGCTGGATGGGGACCTGCTGGACATCTACGAGTTCGCCGCCTGGCCGGGCGACGAGTCGGTTTTCGACCTGATCGCCAGCTATCTGGCCCTCCAGGTGGGCGCGGCGGAGGTCCGCGTGCCCGCCCAGGTCAAGAGCGATCTGGTGGCCCTGCGCGAGGTGGACTATTCCGGCAACATGCTCCGGCTCAACCGGCCGGTGCGCGGCCCCAAGGGCGCCGCCGCCACCACCGCCGAGCTGATCGGCCTGCTGGAGCGGCAGGGGTTTCTCTGGTGGCGGGACGACAGTTTTTAACCGTAGGCAAAAGCGCCTCCCCGGATGGGGAGGCGCTTTTTTCGCGGTGGACGCGCCGAGGATCAACGCTGGCACTGGGTGCACACGTAGACGCTGCCGCCCAGGAAGGCCTCCTTGGTGATGATGCTGTGTCCGCCGCAGCGGGGGCAGGGCATGCCCACGGTGTTGCGGCTCATGATGGTGGCATAGCCGCCCTTGCGGCCGAAGAGGTCCTTCTCGGTGTCGCGCCCACCCCGGTCGATCATCTCCCCCAGGGTGCGGCGCACCGATTGGTAGAGCCCCTCCACCTCGCCGTCGGTCAGGGTGTCCACCTTGCGCTTGGGATGGATGCGCGCCTGCCACAGGATGTCCTGCAGCACGCCGTTGCCCAGGCCGGGGATGCGCTGCTCGGTGGCCAGCAGGGCCTTGACTGACAAGGGCTTGGGCGTGTCCATCAGGTGAGCGAAGTGTTCCAGGGTGAAGGCCGGCTCCAGGGGGCTGGGCCGCTGGCAGGCCGCCAGGTAGTAGGGGTTGTCGTTGGCGCCCTCGGGGTAGGCCCAGATGCCCCCGTACATCTGCACGCTCACGGCCAGGGCCTGTCCGTCGTCCAGCTCCAGCAGCAACTGGTGCTTGGCCGGGCGCTTGGCCCCCGGGCCGATCAGCCGCAGGTTGCAGCCGTCGCCGAAGAGCAGCCGCCTGCCCGGCAGGAGAATCTCCAGCATGCCGCCCACGCCCCGGGTGGACTGAATCTCCGCCCCCTCGAGCAGATCGGCATAGCCCGCCGGGTCGCCGAAGTACCAGGCGAAGCCGTGGGGGGAATGGGCGGCCTGGGCGGACGCGATGCGCCGGCCGGATAGGGTCTGCTGAATCTGTTGGGCCAGCACGCGGCTCTCGGGCAGTTCGAGCATGGGAGTCCCTCCTTCGATGGTGCGTTGGAACCAGTATACCACGCATATCCGGACAACAGCGTGTCAGGTTTTCCCGGCGTCGGGCAGGCGTTTGGGCGATGGGGCGGCGGGGCCGCTGCCGCCCGCCCGGATCAGGGCGGCGCTGCCCGGGCGCTCGACCAGGTAGCGCCAGTATTTCTTGGGCATGAAGCCCCGCTGGCAGGTGGGGTTGATGCGTCCCTGGTTGGCGATGCGGGCGAAGAACAGCTGCCAGAGCGCCTGGAAGTCCGTCTCGCGCGCGGCGTACTCCGGCAGGGCCTCCAGCTTGAGATCGATCAGCACCGGCTCCTGCCCGTTGCAGATCACCCCCTGGTCCCGACCCACGTCGTGGATCAGAAAGGGGCGGTCCATGCGCGCGGCGAAGTGCTCGCCCATCAGGGGCAGCACATGGTGGGTGGGGCGGATGGGCGCGTAGAAGGCTCCGCTCTTAAGCTCGCGAAAGCGCAGCAGCCCCAGCAGCTTGTGCCGCTCGGCCCCCACGGCCCGGCTCATGCGCTGCACCCGGTGCACCGCCTCCTCGGTCAGCAGGCTGTCCAGCCTGCGGCCCACTCGCCAGCCCAGGGCCAGATAGCGGTAGATCCACAGGTAGGCCTCCGGGTCGCTGTGCAGGCTGGCCTGGAGCATATGCTCGGGCGTGGTGGCCGACAGCTTGCCCTGGATGGCGGCCATGACCCGGGCGGCGCGGGCTGGGTCGGTGGCAATCTGGCAGGGCCGGTGCAGCAGGTCGGTTTGGTAGTCCTGGGCGGGATAGATGCCCCCGGGCTCGTCCCGGGCGTAGGTGACGGCGTAGATCGCGCTCAGGAGCCCCTCAAAGCTGCCGTCGGTGAGGTAGATCGCCATGAAATCGCCTCCTGAAAGCCCTCGTAGCCCGGGGGCAGGGTGGGGGGCAGCAGGCTGAGCTGCTCGCCCGAGGTCTGGGGCAGCCGCTGGCCCCGCTGCATGGCCAGGTACAGCTGACCCAGGGAGACCTCCGGCGCGGCGGCCCGGCCCTGGCAGGTCAGAAAATAGGCCGCCCGCTTCATCACCACCCCGAGTTTTTTCAGGTGCTCGGGTCGCAGGGAGGCGTGCCGCCGGGCCGCCAGGATGCGCTGGGCGGACTTGACGCCGATGCCCGGCACCCGCAGCAGGGTCTCATAATCGGCCCGGTTGACCTCCACGGGGAACTGCTCCAGGTGGCGCAGGGCCCAACAGGCCTTGGGGTCGACCGCGGGGTCGAGGTTGGGCTGCTCGGCGCTGAGCAGCTCCTCGGCGGTGAACAAATAGAAGCGCAGCAGAAAATCGCACTGGTAGAGCCGGTGCTCCCGCAGCAGCGGCGGCTCGCGCAGGGCGGGCAGCAGGCTGCTGGCCCCGGGCACCGGGGTGTAGGCCGAGTAGTACACCCGCTTGAGGCGGTATTTTTGATACAACCCCTGGGTGAGCAGCAGAATCTGCCGGTCGCTCTCGCCCGTGGCGCCGACGATCATCTGGGTGGATTGGCCCGCCGGGGCGAAGCGCGGCGCGTGGCGCAGGGCCAGGCGCTCCTCCTGGCTCTGGGCGATGCGCCCGGTCAGATAGCCCATGGGCGAGAGGATGTCGTGGCGGGATTTGTCCGGCGCCAGGCGCTGGAGGGAGGCCTGGCTGGGCAGCTCAATGTTGATGCTGACCCGGTCGGCCAGCAGTCCGGCCGCGTCCATCAGGCCCTGGGAGCAGCCCGGGATGGTCTTGACATGGATGTAGCCGCGAAAGCCATATTCCTCCCGCAGCAGGCGCAGGGCCTCCACCATGCGCTCCATGGTGGCGTCGGCGCTGCCCAGCACCGCCGAGGAGAGAAACAGCCCCTCGATATAGTTGCGCCGGTAAAAGCCGATGGTCAGCTCCGCCAGCTCCCGGGGGCTGAAGGTCGCCCGGGGCGCGTCGCTGTCCCGGCGGTTGACGCAGTAGGCGCAGTTGTAGCTGCAGGCGTTGCTCATGAGCACCTTCAGCAGCGAGATGCAGCGCCCGTCGTCCGCCCAGCTGTGGCAGATGCCCATGGGCACCGTGCCCGGCCGATCGGTGCCGCTGGACGCGCAGGACGCGTCGTACTTGGCCGCGTCGGCCAAAACGCCCAGCTTCTCCATCAAGGTCATCGCTCATCGCCTCCCGCAGAAAAGTATAGCACGAAAAAAGCAATAATGCAAACATATGTTCTTAAACGACTCTGAGTTTCTTTTCCTGCGCGTCTGTGGTACAATGGTGCCCATAGAGGAGGGAGCCATATGCAGCAGAAATCCCGCGCGGTGCCCATGGTCATCGCGTGTATCATTGTGGCCGTGGCGCTGGTGGCGCTGGTATGCCTGTGGAGCGCGCCGCGCCAGAGCGCGGACAGCTGGGTGAACGACTATAACGCCCAGCTGAGCTCGGGGTCCGCGGGTTCCGGGGAGAGCTTCTCCCAGCAGGAGCTGGACCTGTCGGGGGTGAACAAGCTGGTGATCTCCGCCAGAAACGCCCATGTGCGCGTGGCGGCCGACGGGGAGGGCAGCTTCTTTGAGGCCAACCAACCGATCTGGCAGGTGGAACGCCGGGGCGACCGGCTGAACCTGCGCACCCGGGGGCATGACAGCTGGCTGTCCAACGAGGACGAGGGCGAGATCGTGGTGCACCTGCCCGCCAGCTACGCCCAGCAGCTGAAGGTGGAGACCGCCTCGGGGAACATCGACCTGGCGGGGATGAAACTTTCCGAGCTGGAGGTGGATACCGCCAGCGGCGGCGTGAAGGTCTCGGCGGCCACTGCCCGGCAGATCGACGTGGAATCGGTCTCAGGCGGCGTCCGGGTGGAATCGTGCGTCGCCGACCAGCTGGAGTGCGCCAGCACGTCGGGCCAGCTGCGCCTATCGGGCTGCGTTGTGTCCGGACAGACCGAGCTGAGCACCGTGTCCGGCGGCATCCGCCTGGAGCTGGTCGGTCAGGGCAGCGGCGTGGAGATCGAGACCGTGTCGGGCGCGACGGTGCTGGATGTGACCAGCGGCGCGGCCTACCGCCTGGAGCGCGTGGAGACCATCTCCGGCAGCGTCAACGGTCGGCAGTCCGCCGGGGAGAACGGCACGCCCATCCGCTTTGAGAGCGTGTCGGGGAGCCTGGATATTCAGTCTTGACAGACGGCGCGCCGTCGCCTATACTGATCTTATCTTGTGAATGTTGGAGGATATGCTGTATGTCGGTGGTCTTCGTCCGCTAATTGGATAGCAACCGGAACCTGTGAAGGGCGGCCCTGTCGGGGCGGCTTGTTCACGCCGCTTCCGGGGACGGGGAACACGCGCCGCTTTGTCTGCCTTTTCAAAGCCACGGGCCTGTGTCCGTGGCTTTTTGCGTGCCGTATTTTTCGCGCCCCGGGGCAACCTGATCAAAAGGAGAATTTGAATCAATGGATCGCAATGTCTATCAAACCCTGGAGTACGACAAGATTCTGCGGCAGCTGGCCGATTTGGCGGTCAGCGCCCAGGCCCGGGAGGCGCTGTTGGCCCTTGAGCCCATGCAGGATCTGGGCCTGATCGCCCAGCACAGCGCCGAGATCGCCCAGGCAAGGGAGATTCTTGAGAAGGGCGGCACCCCACCCTTGGCCCAGATGGAGGGCATGGAGGCCATCCTGGCGCTGCTGCCCCTGGGCGGCTTGCTGGGCCCGGACCAGCTCAGCTATGTGGCGACCTTCCTGTCCACCTGTCGGCGCATGCGGGTGTATCTGCAGAAGGCGGCGCCCTGGGCGCCGACGGTGGCGGCCTACGGCATGAGCCTGGACCCGCTGCCTGAGGTGCAGGAGGAGATCGACCGCTGCATCCGCGCCGGCGCGGTTGATCTGCGGGCCACGCCGCGCCTGCGCGACCTGAGCCGCCACCTGGAGATGGGTCAGGCGCGCATCCGCCAAAAGCTCGAGAGCCTGCTGCGCGCCCACCCCGAGTGGTTCATGGAGAGCTACGTCACGGAGCGGGGCGGCCGCTTTGCCCTGCCGGTGAAGCGGCAATACCGCAAGAACATCGAGGGCAGCGTGGTGGACACCTCCCAGTCCGGCGGCACGGTGTTCGTCGAGCCGGCCAGCGTCGCCCGCATGCTCGACGAGCTGCACCTGGTCCAGATCGAGATGCAAAATGAGATCCAGGCGGTGCTCTACACCCTGACCGGCCTGGTGGCCGAGGGGGTGCAGGCGCTCAAGATCGACTGCGAGGGCATGCTGACCCTGGACGTGCTCTTCGCCAAGGCCATGCTCAGCCTGCGCATGGACGCCCGGCCCGCTCCGGTCACCGACGAGGGCGAGATCGTCATCGTCCAGGGCCGGCATCCGCTGCTGCGTCGGGAGAGCGCGGTGCCGCTCGATTTCGCCATCGGCGGGCAGGTGCAGGCCATCGTCATCACCGGGCCCAACACCGGCGGCAAGACCGTGGCGCTCAAGACCGTGGGCCTGCTCAACCTCATGGCCCAGAGCGGGCTGCACGTGCCCGCGGCCGAGGGCACCCGCTTCACCCGGCTGAAGCAGGTGCTCGCCGACATCGGCGACGGACAGAGTATCGAGCAGAACCTGTCGACCTTTTCCAGCCACATGACCAATATGATCGGCATCCTGCGGCAGGCCGGGCCGGGCAGCCTGGTGCTGGTGGATGAGCTGGGCTCGGGCACCGACCCGGCAGAGGGCATGGGCCTGGCCGTGGCGCTGCTGGAGGCCCTCAAGGCCAAGGGCTGCCTGCTGGTGGGCACCACCCACTATCCCGAGGTCAAGCACTTCGCCCAGCATACCCCGGGCTTCCTCAACGCGCGCATGGCCTTCGACCGGGCGACGCTGCAGCCCCTGTTCCGGCTGGACATCGGCCTGGCGGGGGAGAGCTGCGCCCTGCAGATCGCCCAGCGCCTGGGGCTGCCCCAGGCGCTGGTGGAGCGGGCCCATGAGATGGCCTATGGCGACAAGCCCAAGGCCTGGAGCGCCGCGCCGACGACCCCGGATAGCGCCGCGCCAACCAACCGGCCGTCCGCGCCCGCCGTCTCGGATTGCGCCCCACCGACCGCGGACTCCCCCTCGCCGCTGCCGAACGTCGTCCTGCCCAAGGCCCGATCAGCCCAGGAGGACGCGGCCAAAGTGGCCGAGGCCGCGCCCCCGCCCAGGCGCAGCGAACCGGTGCGCACGGATTTCCAGGTCGGCGACCGGGTCACCCTGTTGGACATGGGGCGCGACGGCGTGGTCATGGAGCCGGTCAACCGCAAGGGCGAGGTGGCGGTGCTGGTGATGGGCAAGCGCCTGCTGATCAACCACAAGCGCCTCAAGCTCCACCTCAAAGGCGAGGACCTCTACCCCGAGGATTACGACCTGTCCATCGTGCTGGACTCCGTGGAGAACCGCAAAACCCGCCACCAGATGGGCAAGCGACATGTGCCCGGCAAGGCGGTGGTGCTGGACCCCGGCAAGGAAGGAGAATGAGCCGACTGGGGAGAATCCTATCCCCAATTGGAGAGGAGGCATGCACATGAACCAGACCGCCGACCGGTTTTTGGACCTGTACCGGGAGATGGAGAGCGAGATCCGCGATCGGTATTTTCAGGACGGGGACAACGGCCACGAGGGCGTCCTGTCCCGGGCGCTGCGGGAGGTGCCCGACATCCAGCACTTCCGCGACGAGCTCAACACCTGCCGGGAGGTGCGCAACTACCTCTCCCACAATCGCAAGATCGGCGGCGAGTACGCGGTTTTTCCCTCGCCCCAGCTGATCGAGATCCTGGAGAGCACCCTGCAGGCCATCAAGAACCCGCCCACGGTGATGCAGATCGCCGTCGGTCGGGACCAGATGCTCCAGGCCAAGTTCAGCGACCGGGCCCTGTGGCTGCTGCGGCAGATGCACCGGCGGGGCTTTTCCCACGTGCCGGTGATGCGCGAAGGGCGGCTGGCCGGGGTGTTCAGCGAGAGCTCCGTGGCCGCCTACCTGTGCGAAACCCAGTGCGGTCAGCTGGACGACACCGCCCAGATCCGCGACTTTGCCGATTATATCGGCTTTGCCCGGCACACCAATGAGACCTTTGCCTTTGTCAGCGCGCAGACCTCCCTGCCCACGGTGGAGGAGATTTACCGCCGGGCCTTCGCCCGGCACAAGCGCCTGAGCCTGATCTTTATCACCGAGCACGGCCAGCAGGACGAGCGGCTGATCGGCCTGATCACACCCTACGATGTGCTGGCCCATGAGGATGATTGAATAGGAGGCTTCACATGACCTATACGTTTGAGCCCGCCACCCTTGAGGCCGTGGACGCGCTGTATCAGACCTATATGGATACTTTCAGCGGCGAGGTGGACAATTTCTGGGAGGATCAGGTGTTGCGGGCGCAGCAGTATACCATCTGCCGGGAGGGGGAGCCCTGCGGCCTGTTCGCCGTGGCCGAGTGGGAGGGCGCGCCGACCCTGAGCGCCTTTTACCTGACCCAGCCCTGCTGGGGCGACGCGCAGGCGGTTTTCCGCCAGGCGCGCCAGGCTCATCACATCCGCAGGGCGCTGGTGGCCACCTGCGACGAGCTGTTCCTGTCCCTGAGCCTGGATGTGCACGAGCGGGTGAATCTGCAGGCCTATTTCTTCGACGGCACGATCCCGCCCCAGGTGCGCCCGCCCGAGTATCCCCGCGCGTGCCTGTCGCCGGTGGCGCTGGCCGACCTGCCCCGCATGCGGGAGCGGACCGGGGATTTCTTCGACTTCTGCACCGACGAGGATTACCGACAGGGCAAGTTTTTGCTCTATCAGCTGGCTGACCAGGGCGAGGTGCTGGGCTACGGGATCATGGAGTTCCACAGGCTGCGCCGGGACAACTGCTCCCTGGGCATGATCACCCTGCCCGAGCACCGGCGCAAGGGCGTGGGCCGCTCGATCCAGTACCATCAGGGGGAAATCTGCCGCGAGATGGGCAAGCGGCCGGTGTCGGGGTGCTGGTATGGCAACCCCCTGAGCCGGGATACCCAGCACAGCGCCGGGCGCTACAGCAAGACCCGCTATCTCAACATCCTGCTGCATGAGCCGGACTGGGAACCCCGGCCGTGACCGCCCGGGAGCTGTTGCTGGCCACCCTCGAGCGGCAGTATCTGCTCCATAAGGGGGACCGCCTGACGGTGATGGCGGACCTGTGCGGCCTGCAGGCTCAGTTCGCGGGCAATCCCCGCCTGGCCCTGCAGCTGCGCGCCCAGGATTTTCACCCGGACACCTGGCAGGAGGGCCTGGTCAAGGTCTGGACCCACCGCAACACCCTGCACGCCGTGCGGCGGGACGAACTGGGTCTCTACCTGTCGGCAAAGGATCAGGCCGGACCCTGGGAGGATAGCTGGTGGGGCGTTCCCAAAGCGGTCAAACCCTACTGGAGCGAGGTCATCCGCGAGCAGGTTGCCGCGGGCAACGATACCCGGGAGGGGCTCAAGGCCGCCTGCCGGGCGCGGGGCATGGACGAACCGCTGGTCCAGCGGGTGTTTCACGGTTGGGGCGGGCTGATCAAGGAGATGGCCATGGCCGACCGGGGCTTGATCGCCTACGCCATGGGCACGGATAAGCGCTTCGTGCTGCCCGGCCCGGTGAATTGGATGGACCGGGACGCCGCCCGGCTGACCCTGCTGGCGCGCTACTTCACCCATTTCGGCCCGGCCACCCTGGCCGATTGCGCCGCCTTCACCGGCTACGGCGTGACCGAGACCCGTCGACTGGTTGGCCTGGGCGCGCTGCCCCTGCGGGAGGTGGACTGCGGCGGCGCTCGCTGCTTCTACCTGGGCGCGCTGGCGCAGTCTCGCGGCCTGCCCGCCTGCGTGCTGCTGGCGGGGTTTGACCAGGTGCTGCTGGGCTATCGGGACCGCGGCCGGGTGATGCGCCGGGAGGACCAGCCCAAGGTCATCACCTGCTCGGGCATCGTCTTCCCCACCATCCTGCTCAACGGTCGCCTGCGGGCGCGATACAAGGTGGTGGCCGGCGGCGTCCAGGTCACGCCCTTTGAACCCCTGAGCGATCGGGCTCAGGGCCTGATCCGCGCCCAGGCCGCCCGGAGCCTGGGAAAAAACTGCCAGGTGGCCTTTCTGCCGCCGCTGACCTGAGGGAGGGGAACGCATGAAACTGCATGTCTTTGGCGTCTGCGCAGGCACCGAGCCCATCGCCGGCTTTCACCACGTCAGCTTCGCCCTGGAGATGGACAACGGACTGTATATCTTCGACGCGGGGGAGGGCTGTTCCCACACCGCCCACACCATGGGGGTGGACCTGCTCAAGACCCGGGAGATCTTCATCTCCCACTGTCACATGGACCACGTGGGCGGCCTGGGCAACCTGCTCTGGAACATCCGAAAGCTGGCCCACTTGAAAAAGCGACCGCCGGTGGGCGGGGCGATCGGCGTGCACATCCCTTATCTGGAGAGCTACCAATCGGTGATGCGGCTGCTGGCCCACACCGAGGGGGATTTCGCCTGCGACTATGCGCACCGCGGTCAGGAGGTGGCCGACGGGCTGGTCTATTGTGGACCTGAGGACGGCATTCAGGTCAGCGCCGCGCACAACCGCCATTTGGGCGAGCCGGCGGACGGGCGCTGGCGCAGCTTCGGCTACCGCGTCCAGACGCCCAAATACCGCCTTTGTTTCAGCGGAGATACCACCCTGGCGGACCTGCCCGCCCTGGTGGGGGAGGGTTGCGACGCGCTGCTGATGGAAACCGGGCATCACCAGGTGGCCGCGGTCTGCCAGGCGCTGCGCGAGCAGCGCCTGCGGGTGGGCATGCTGCTGTTCCTGCACCATGGCAAGTGGGTGCTGGCGGACCTGCCCGGCGCGGCGCTGGCCGCCCAGCGGCTCTTTGACGGGCCGGTGCTGATGCTGCGCGAGGGCATGACCCTGGACCTGTCGAAAGGATGATTCGCGGATATGGAACCGATTTTTGAGAACCACTGCGTGTACACCCGCCAGCTGATGCTGGAGGTGGTCAAGGCCGCCGGGGGCAAGCTGATCACCGGCTACTGCGTTGTGTGCATGGTCCTGTTCGGCGGGTTTGCGGCCTTCTACATCCCCCAGCGGGGGTTCACGGCCACCGCGGCGCTGCTGGTGGGGGTCGTGCTCTTCATGGCGGTGATCCTTTTCGCGCAGCCCCGCTGGTCGGCCTCCCTGGCCTACAAGCGCCTGCGGGTGACATACCCGGAGGATATGGCGGTGGACGTGGCTTTCACCCAGGAGGGGTTCACCGTGCGCAACCGCGCCAGCGGCGGCCAGGCGTCCTACCCCTACAGCCAGGTCGTCAGGCTCCGACAGACCGAGCATCTGTTGATCTTAATGTTGCCCAAGCGCATGACCCTGCCCCTGGATCGGGCGGGCTTCACCCGGGGACGGGCGGAGGATTTCCCCGCCTTCCTGGCGGAGCGGATGGCCTAAAGCAAAACCCCCGCGCCGATTTCCGGCGCGGGGGTTTCTCTGCGGGTTTAGAAATAGTCCGCAAAGCAGGGCTTCTCCATGGGGATCAGCCGCTCCAGCAGGGCGATCATGTAGGGCTGGGCCCGCAGGCGCTTGTGCTTGTAGAGGTAGGAGGGGCGCTTGTAGCCCAGCATCAGGGTGGTCAGGGTCTGGATGTCCAGCTGCACGGTGTGGTCCACCACGTCGCTCTGGCAGCGCTGGCAGCGGGTCTGCCCATCCTGCCAGGACACTAGCCAGTCCCCCTGGTTCCAGGGCGCCATGGGGTCGGTCAGCTTCAGGTGGATGCGCACGTCCTCAAAGGTGACCTGGAAGGGGAAGTTCGCCAGGAAGGTCTCCACGTCCACGATGCGGGCCATGATGTAGGGCCGGATGGTTTCCTTGATCTCGCTGTCCTCCAGCAGGAAAGCCATGGGCTCGCCGGTGTAGTTGGCGCCGTGCACCTCGGTGATCATGGAGTAATGCGCGCTGATATAGTTCCACAGGCCTTGCTCGGCCTCGCTGTTGAGGGAGACCATCTCCTTGATGTTGAAGATATCGTTCTCCAGGTAGTAGACGATGTAGCCCTGGGGCGCCTCCTGGGCGTCGTAGTAGATGGCCACCACCATGTCGTCCACATCCCAGCGCCAGTACTCGTCCCAGGCCAACTGGTCGCGCAGCAGCACCCCGTGCTGCTGGTGGGCGTAGCGGGCGTTGATCGCCTTCAGATCGGCGTGGTCGATGTCCACCCGCTCGATCATGCCGGGCACGGGTTTGCTCTTGGGCAGCTGCACGTCCTTGATGACGTACTTGATCTTGTCCGAGACGATCTCCCAACCCTGTTTGCGGTAGAAGGGGATGGAGTAGGGGTAGAGAAAGGAGACGCTCTGGCCCTGCTGGCGCATATACTCCAGGCAATGGCGCATCAGCGAGTGGATCAGGCCGCGCCCGGCGTACTCCGGGTAGGTCGCCACCCCGGTGATCCCGCCCATGGGATAGAGCCGGCCGTGGATGTTGACCTGCATGTTGTACACCACGATCTGCGAGGCGAGGTTGTCCCGATGGAACCAGCCGATCACGTAGGCCTGCTCGAGCATGGGGGACTTAGCGCGCATGATCTCGTCCTCATCCCAGCCCACCGAGGCCAGCTCCTGGTTGGTCACCTGAAAGGCGTAGCGCAACAGGCTGTTGAACTGTTCCAAATCACCGATATTGAGCTGACGCATGGTCAGCATACTTCGATCGTGTTCCATGGGGCCTCCCGCCGTCGCCGCGTAGGGCGCATTTTTCTCCTTCTATTCTAACACATCGAAAAAATGCCCAGCAAGGGCCGGAAACCGTGAAAAACCGCAAAATCCGGCGATTTGACCGGCGGATGGGCGCCTAAGCGCCCATCATACCGAGATTAGTGGGGCTTTCAGCTCACTATCTAGCGCCCGATATTGATTTGTGTAAGTGCTGAAAGACTCGAACCCATCGGAATTTGATCAAATACATCATATGGGCGAGATAATATACGCATTTGGGGGAGTCCGATAAAATAGCCTGACTCATAATGCGGTAAAGGGTAAAGTGTCGTGGACAATTCTTCGCCGCTTGTTGCACCTCGGGGTTTATCATGATCGATTTGACATAGTGAAGCTTATCTTTTTTAGATAAGGGACAATTTGCGGCGAAAAGATCAATGAAGCAAGAATAAGTCCATTTGACATATAGTGGGGCCGTCAGGTCGACATAATTTTCGGAGCCAACAAAGTCTAAAACGCCATGATAAAGCCTTGTCATGATATCGTGTTTATTCTCACGGTATTTGGCTACAGCTCCTTTCATGTCATTATGATAGACGTAGAGGCAATCCGGGACAAACTCTAGGGAATGGATGTGTTTCAAATAATTCAAATTAAATAAAAGATCCTCACCCAATGCAACTTCATCGGGGAATGAGATCTGGTTTTTGATGATGGATGTTTGATACAATTTGTTACAGGGCGAATGGATCAAAGAGCCCTTAAGAAGGGCCAATACTTCCTGGACAATCCGCAAATCGTCCGTAAGTAGTTGTGCGGGATGGGTCATTATCTCGGTTCGCTCTAGCCTATTTTGCGAATTGTAGTAACGAAAATCCATTCCGCAAATTACAACTCCCGCATGACTTTTTTCAATGGCACCCAGGAGCGTCTCATACATATGGGGGGAAAGCTGATCGTCAGAATCAACAAATGCGATCCATTCTCCTTGCGCAGCTTGGATACCCATATTTCTAGCAGCTGATACCCCCCTGTTTTTTTGATGGATGACGACAATACGCCGATCATGGGAGGCCAACTCATCCGCTAATTGCTCAGATCCATCATCAGACCCATCGTCTACGATAATGATTTGTAGATCTGCATAAGTCTGACTTTGGATACTTTTTATGGCATTGGCGAGTTTGTCAACGCGGTTATATACGGGTATGATGATAGAAATCACCCAAACACCTCATCACATGTATTCTTGATATATTTTTGCCATCTCCTCGACAGCGTGATCGACGGAGAACATGGCAACGTCCAATACATTGTTTTTGCCAAGTTGACCCCGCAAACTTGGATTCTTATACAGCTTTTCAACAGAATCGATGAGCGCTTTTTGATCGCCGATATTGTACAAAAATCCATTCCTGCCCTCGGTAATCAGATCAACGCTCCCTCGTATTTTTGAACTTACAATAGGAAGTCCGCTTGCCATTCCCTCTATCAAGGAAATAGGGAGGCCCTCCTGGTTGCTCGTCGATACCATCACATCTGCCAATCTGCAAAACTCGTCAACTTTGCTGCTATACCCAACAAAGCGTACAACCTGATGAATCCCGAGAGCATCAGCTTTTTGTTTCATACAATCAAGTAAATCACCAGTACCTGCCAAAATAACCGCAAGATTTGGTATTCTTTTTTGTAGTTCAGAAATTGCTTCCAATAAAAAAGCATGATTCTTTCTCGGAATAAATTCAGCAATATATATTAAGCAGAATGCCTCCAAAGGAAAGCCAAATTTTAGACGCAGCGCGTTTTTTTCTTCTATCGTTGCCCCATAAAAGCGCTGGGTATTGACGCCTACGCCGTCAATGCGAACAATTTGACGAGCACGGAAATTCTTTTCAACCGCGATTTGATAGTCTTCCTGGTTCATGGTAATGAGGCAATCGGTATAACGAGCCAGCCACTTCTCAACAGGGTAGAATACCAACCAATTGAAGCGAGGCGCCCCTTGAAAAAAATGGAATCCATGGACTGTGTAAATGACACGCGTTCCTTGTTTCCGATACTTTCTGGCAGCAAGACGCGCCACCACGCCTCCCATTGGTGTATGACAATGGATAATGTCGTACCGCTCTTCTTGAAGAATCTTCTTTAGGTGAAAATAGGCTTTTATATTGTTAAAACTATAAGGAGAACGTTCGATTCTTACTTTATAGTGAACATCACAACAGCCTTCAGGCAAAGGTTCTTCTTCGGTTGATGCATAATGAACAGACCACCCCTGTTGCCGAAACCATGCCATGTAAGGTAGATTAAATTTGACAAAGTTGCTGGTATGGGAAACAAATAAAACCTTTTTCATCCCGACACCTGCTTTACAGAGTTTTAACAAAAATGTCTACATGAATTTTACCATGAGCCTGAGCTACCGTCAAATGATACAGATATATCGCGATACAACAATATCTATCTTCATAGATCCTTTTGGAAAAAGCCTTTCCATCGCAATGCGCATGAATGGAAAGGCTTGTAAAGAGTTTCGCTTAATAAGAGATGTTAAGTCTCCGGGATGACGATCTCGACCTCGTGGCCGGTCTGGTTGGAGCGGATGATGCCGTCGATGATGGCCTGGTTGTAGATGATCTCGCTGGCGGGGATGGGCGCGGGCCCGCGGGTCTGCACCGCCTCGACAAAGGCGCGCACCTTGGCGTAGAACCGGTCGAAGTTACCGCCCTTGAGAGGGATGTTGGTCTCGGCCATGTTGCCGTTGACGTCGTGATAGAGGTAAACCGGGCCGATGGTGCCGTCCCACGCGCCGCCCCAGGCCGAGCCCAGACCGGGGGACTTGACCTTCAGCCCCGCATCCTTGCCCAAGAACAGGGTGTCGCCCATGGTATCCATGTGCATGGCCCAGCTCATGCGAAAGTCCAGCGCGATGCCGCCCTCCAGCCGCACGAAGGCCACCGCGAAGTCGTCCACGGTGAACTTATCCGCGTCGGGGTAATACTTGGGGTTCTTGCCGAAGAAATCCGCCGCGTAGGCCGACACCGTCAGGGGCTTGGGATAGCCGATGGCGTTGAGCGCCATGTCCAATCCGTAGCAGCCGATGTCCGCCAGGCAGCCCACGCCCGCCAAGTCCTTGTTGATGAAGGTGCCGCCGGGGATGCCGCGCCGCCGGCCGCCGCCGGTCTGCACATAGTACACGTCGCCCAGCACGCCCGAGCGCACCAAGTCGCGCACCATGACCATGTCCGGATCGTAGCGCGGCTGGAAGCCGATGGACAGAATCTTGCCGGTGGCCTTGGCCGCCCGGCTCATCTGCACCGCCTCGTCCAGGGTGATGCTCATGGGCTTCTCGCACAGCACGTCCAGCCCGGCGTTGAGGCTGTTGATGGCGCACTCGGCGTGGGTGGAGTTGTAGGTGCACACGCTCACCGCGTCCAGGTCGCACTTGAGCAGCTCCCGGTGATCCTCGAAGGCCAACGCGTCCGTCAGCTCGAACTCGTCCAGGAAAGCCCGGGCCTTGCCGGGCACGATGTCCGCGCCGCCGACGATCTCAATGTCGGGCATTTTCAGGTAGGCGTTCATGTGGGCGTGGGCGATGCCGCCGCAGCCGATGATTCCGATGCGCAGCTTTTTTTGCATAGTGAAATGTCCTCCCCAGAAAATATTGGGTATGCGCTCTGTCTTCCTTCGCCCCTGCCAAGCGGATTCCTGTCGGGCGGGGAAAAGAATGTTTTTTTGTGGAAGGATAATTGAAAAAGACCGAATTTTGTTGTATGCTAATGCTTGTTGTTTATCAGCAGGATGGAGGGGGAGCAGGGATGCGAATCGGGTTTGACAACCAGCTGTATTTGGACAAACAGGCCCAGATGATCCGAGAAAAGATTGCACAGTTTGACAATAAGCTCTATCTGGAGTTCGGCGGCAAGCTCTTTGACGACTACCATGCATCCCGGGTGCTGCCGGGCTTCGATGTGAACGCCAAGATCCGCCTGCTGCAGCAGTTCAAGGATCAGGCGGAGATCATCTTCTGCATCAACGCGGGGGATATCGAGAACGCCAAGATCCGCGCGGATTTCGGCATCACCTACGACCGGGACCTGCTGCGCACCATCGATGCGATGCGCAAGCTGGGCCTGCTGGTCACCAGCGTGGTGATCACCCAGTACAGCGGCCAGCCCGCCGCCGAGACCTTCGCCCGCATGCTCACCCAGCGCGGCGTGTCCACCTACATGCACGAGCCCATCCCCGGCTACCCGGCCGACGTGGACCGGGTGGTCAGCGATCAGGGCTATGGCGCCAACCCCTACATCCCGACCACCCGGCAGCTGGTGGTGGTGACCGCCCCCGGCCCCTGCAGCGGCAAGATGGCCACCTGCCTGAGCCAGCTCTACCATGAGCACCGCCGCCATGTCAAGGCGGGGTACGCCAAGTTTGAAACCTTCCCGATCTGGAACCTGCCGCTCAAGCACCCGGTCAACCTGGCCTACGAGGCCGCCACCGCCGACCTGAAGGACGTCAACATGATCGACCCCTTCCACCTGGAGGCCTATGGCAAGACCACGGTCAACTACAACCGGGATATCGAGGTCTTTCCGGTGGTGCGCACGATCCTGGAGCGCATCATGGGCGACGCGAGCGTCTACCAATCCCCCACGGACATGGGGGTGAATATGGCGGGCTTTGCGATCTTTGACGACGAGGCGGTGCGCCAGGCCGCCTGCCAGGAGATCATCCGCCGCTCCTACAAGGCCTGGTGCGACTATAAGCAGGGCCGCACCGATATCGACACCGCCCAGCGCATCGACGTGATCATGAACCAGCTGGCCCTGAAGAAGGAGGACCGGCGTGTGGTCACCCCGGCCCTGGCCAAGAGCCAGGAGAAGGGTGTGCCCTGCATGGCGGTGGAGCTGCCCGACGGGCAGATCGTCACCGGAAAGACCTCGGACCTGATGAACGCCCCGGCCAGCGTGATGCTCAACTCCATCAAGGCCCTGGCGGGCATCGCCGACGAGCTGCACCTGATCTCGCCCATCGTGCTGGCCCCCATCCTCAAGCTCAAGAAGCACACCCTGCACAACCGCATGCCGGTGCTCAACCTGGAGGAGGTGCTCATCGCCCTGTCCATCTGCGCGGCCACCAGCCCCCTGGCGGAGCTGGCCATGGACAAGCTGACCATGCTGCGGGGCTGCGAGGCCCACAGCAGCCACATGCTCACCCACTCCGACGAGCAGATGCTCCAGCGCCTGGGCCTGAACCTGACCAGCCAGGCCCAGTATCCCACCGACGACCTGTACTTCGCCTGAAACCGGGGCGGCCGCGAGGCCGCCTTTTTCGCGCCCGAAAACAGGAGATTGGTCCCCGAGCGGGAATATACACCATAACCAAGGCACCCACGCAATAAAGGAGGAGCTTCCATGAAAAGCGCGGTCTTCTATGGCAAACACGACCTGCGGGTCGAGCAGAGCCCCATGCCCCAGGCCGGGGCGGGGGAGGTGCTCATCCAGGTCAAGGCCTGCGGCGTCTGCGGCACCGACGTGCACATCTTCGAGGGCGATAAGGGCGCGGCGGACACCCATCCCCCCTGCATCCTGGGCCATGAGTTCGCCGGCGTGGTCACGGCGGTGGGCGAGGGCGTCAGCGACGTGGCGGTGGGCGACCGGGTGTGCGTCGATCCCAACGACACCTGCGGCAGCTGCGAGTTCTGCAAGAGCGGCGTCAACCATTTCTGCCAGCGCATGACCGGCATCGGCACCACCGTCAACGGCGGCTTCGCCGAGTATGTGGCGGTGCGCGCCAAGCAGGTCTACCATCTGGCCGACGGCACCTCCTATGAGCAGGGCGCCATGGCCGAGCCGGTGGCCTGCTGTCTGCACGGCATCGACATGTGCGATATCCGCCCCGGGGATACGGCGCTGGTCATCGGCGGGGGCATGATCGGGCTGATCATGCTGCAGCTGGCCAAGCTGGCCGGCGCGGCCCGGGTCATTCTCTCCGAGCCCGCCGCGGCCAAGCGGGAAATGGCCCTGCGCCTGGGGGCGGACGCGGTCATCGATCCGGCCGCCGAGGAGGTATCCTCCGCCCTGGCGCGCCTGGGCGCGGGGCAGGTGCGCTGCGTCATCGAGTGCGCCGGCCTGCCCGCCACCATGGCCCAGGCCATCTCCCTGGTGGGCAAGAAGGGCACGGTCATGATGTTCGGCCTGACCAAGCCCGACGACACCATCCCCCTGAAGCCCTTCGAGGTCTTCCAGAAGGAGATCACCCTGCGGGCCTCCTACATCAACCCCTACACCCAGGGCCGGGCGGTGGCGCTGATCAATACCGGCAAGGTCGACGTGTCCAGCATGGTGCTGCCCCCCATTGGGCTGGAGGAGCTGGGCGCCGTGCTGAGCGACCCGGCCAAGCGCGCCCTGGGCAAGTACATCGTGCGCCCCTGAGCGGGCGACGCCATTTCGTCCGAGGAGGCAAGCCATGGCCAGAAAAGGGCTCAGCAGCGAGCAGATCATCCAAGCCGCGGTGGCGCTGATCGAGCAGGGCGGGTACGACCGGTTCTCCATCCGGGAGCTGGCCCAGCGCCTGGGGGTGCAGCCCTCGTCGCTCTACAACCACATCGCCGGGATCGACGAGGTCAGCGTGGCGGTGGGGATCGAGGCGGCGGTGCGCATGAACCAGCTGCTCAGCGAGAAAGTGGCGCAGCTGCCGCCCGAGGCGGCGTTCCTGGCGGCGGCGCGGGCCTATCGCGCCTTCGCCCTGGAAAATCCGGAGCTGTACAAAGCGCTCATGCGCATGCCCGCCGCCCAGAACGAGGCGCTGACCCGCGCCTCGATGATGGGCATCGCTCCGCTGCGGCAGCTGATCCAGCAGGTCCTGCCCGAGGGGCCCGAGCGGCTGCATTTCACCCGGGCGGTGCGCGCGGCGCTGCACGGCTATGTGTCCCTGGAACAGGCCGGATTCCTGCATCTGGGTGAGATCTCGCCCGAGGAGAGCTTTGACGCGATGATTCAGGGCTTCGTGGGGGCGCTGCGCGCGCGGGCTTCGGCGCGGACCGCCGAGTAGACCGCAATGAATAAAGAGGACCGACCGCAGCGTGGCGGCCGGTCCTCTTTGCGCGCTCAGGTCAGTTGGCCGATGATGTATAGGAAGGCCTCCTTGGCCTGGTCTAGGTGCGGGGCGTTGGCCACGATGAACAGTCCGTAGCCGCTGGCCGTGCCGAAGGTCTCGGCGGGGCCGTAACCGGTCAGGTCCACGCCGCAATAAGCGGTGTAGGCCCCGGTGGGGTTGCCTTGCTCGTCGGTCTGCTCATAGCGGATCAGCCGATCGGTGACTGGGGCGAGCTGCTCGGCGGTGAACAGGTCCTCCAGGGTGTAGAACATGCCGGTGCGCGCGTGGGTGGCGGCGGTCTGGGGATCGGCGATCACCATGTCGAGCTCCTTGGCGGTCACCATCACCGTCAGCTTGGTCATGCCGCCCACCGCGTGCTGGGCGTCCACGTCCGAGGTGCCGGTGGTGATGGCGGAGAACAGCGGCGCTTCGCCGTCGATCGTCAGGCCGGGCAGCGCCGCAGCGAGCTGCTGCCCGTAGGCCGAGAAGGCCTCGTCATCTGCGAAGGGCGCGTAGAGCGCCATCTGGAAGGCCGCGCCGGGTTGGGCGCCGCAGCCAGTCAGGCTCGCCAGCAGGCCCAGCGTCAACGCGCCGGCAAGGATGCGCCGTTTCTTTTTGCCCATGGAACATCAACCTCTCTCAAGCGAATTGTTAACGACTAGCATACCCCGCGCTCATGGCGGGGATGCGCCCGAAAGATGGCGATTCCATGACAAAAGCGACTTTACGCCTCAAGGCGCAGCCACACCACGCCCCGGGCGGGCGCGACCAGGTCCAGCCGGTTGCCCTGGGCCCGCACCGGGTGCTCAACAAAGGGCACGGCCTTGGGGGACAGGGGCGTGTTGACCGCGTTCATGCTTCCCGCTGCCTGAGCTTGGCAGCTGACCGGCCGCAGGGCGGGCAGGGCGCTCAGGTCCAGCTGGACCGGCAGGTCCCGCTCGGGGTGCCGGTTGACCAGGGCGATCTGCCAGACGCCGCTGTTGTCCCGCACGCACACCGCGTCCACATAGGGCACCGCGTCCGCCGTGGGGATGGCCTTCGCGCCGCCGCGCACCTGGTAGGCCGGGCCGGCGTAGGCCATGGGGTAGAGCGTCCCGCCGGCCAGGGCTGCGTACCGATCCATGACCTCCACCTGGGGATCGACATAGCGGTACACGCCCACCCGGCGCAGGCAGCCGCCGTGGAAGAGCGCCGTGGCGTTGGTCACCCGGATGTGCTCCATCATGCGCATGCAGGCGTTGTAGAAGCTGGCGGCGAAGACGCTCCCGCCGCTGTTGGCCACGCCCGGACAGCGGGGCGCGCCGCCCAGGATGCCCCACTCGGTGATGGCCGCCTGCATCCGCCGACCGGGCAGCACCTGGGCCGCGGTGTCCAGCATTTGCGGGATGTCCACCGCCTCCCAGCGGCTGGGCTGGGCCTGCAGGCTCTCCCACAGGGCGCTGAGCGGCAAGGCCGGGTCCGCGTCCTCGTTGCCGGGCAGCGCGTGCAGGGTGATGCAGTCCAGGGTATCGCCGCCCTCCTGCATCAAGGTGCGGTTCCAGTGGAAATCCTCCTGGAAGAAGTCGAACTCGGTGCCGTTGCCCATCAGCTCGATGCTGGGGTCCACGGCGCGCATGGCCTCCGCGCAGGCGCGATAGCGGCGGGCGTTCTCGCTGTCCCCGCAGCAGCCCACCTGCCACTGGCCGTAGATCTCGTTGCCTACCTCCCACAGCTTGACGCCGTAGGGCTCGGGGTGTCCGTTGGCGGCGCGCTTGGCGCCCCAGGGGCTGTCGGCCGGGCCGTTGACGTATTCCACCCAGGCCGCGGCCTCCTCGGGGATGCCGTCGCCCAGGTTGACGACCAGCTGGGGCTCCGAACCTAACCGCTCGCACAGGCGCAGGAATTCATCCACCCCGAAGAAATTGGTCTCGATACCCTCCCAGGCGGGATTGGCAAAGGTCTGGCGCAGGTCCACATCGCCGATGCCATGCCAGAAATGGTACCCGCTGACAAAGTTGCCCCCGGGGCCGCGCAGGATGGGCGGGGCGTAGCGCTGGGCCAGGGCCAGCATCTCCGGGTCGAAGCCCGCCGCCTGATCCTTGGGGAACAGGCAGGCGCGGTCGATGTACGCCGCGCCCGCGCCGGACACCGCGATCTGGAAATCCACCGGCTCGCCCCTGCGCAGCGCGCCCTCGGGCAGGGTCAGGCGGAAGGGCAGCTTACCCCATGCGCCCACCGGGCAGTCCAGCTCCGCCGCGCACAGGACCTCGCCGGTCGGACGCTTGGCCAGGCGCACCGCCAGATGGACCGGCGCGGTCGCCCGGGCGAAGAGGTGCCCGGTGTAGGTCAGGCAACAGTGCTGGGCCAGGAAGACCCCCTGGTAGAGCAACACCTCGCCGCCTAGGGGGGTGAGGCGTACGCTTTGACCGACGCGCCCTTTCTCGTTGCCCTGGGCCAAAGCCGCGGGCCGGACCATCCAGGGGAAGGGAATCTGCTCCTCGCGCATATCCCCCAGGGCGGCCAGGGAGAAACCGGTTCCTCCGGCCAGGGGTCGCCAGTCTCCATAGGCGGCCCTGGCGGCCTCGGGCTTCATGGCGGCGATCTGCTCAAGGGTTTGCCCGTTCTGAAGCAGCCGGCGGCGGGTTTCGGGGCGCAGGTGGTCGTCGATGGTCAAGGTGGGATTGTCCAGCACCTGCGCCAGGATGCCGCCCTGGGTGGCGAAACCCAAGTGTTCCAGGAAGTTGCCGAACAGGCGGCCGGGGATGGGCCCTGCGGCGGGTTCCGCCCGCACCGTCAAGGTGACGGGTCCCTCGCGCAGGTCGAGCGTCATGCGGTCGTGGCTGTACGCGCCAGTGGTTAACATGCGAATCCCTCCTTTGTCAACGGGTGGTTCCGCCTCCACCATAGCGCACCGGGGGAGAAAAGTAAAGCGTATGACCAATAAAAGCCGCGCCCCCGAGGCGTTTCTCAGGGGCGCGGGGCGTGTGCGGGTCACAAGAACGCGCCCCCGAGGCATTTCTCAGGGGCGCGGCGGCGTCTGCGGGTTACTGGGCGCCGTCCAGTGTGATGAAACGCACCGCAGCGTAGCCGGTTAGGTCGTTGAAAACCACGGCGTACCATTCGCCGATGCGGCCGGTGACCGTGATGGGCGATCCGTTGGGCGCCTGGGCGATGATCGTGGCCTCCGGGCTGGGCTGGCTGCGGATGTTCAGGTTGCCGCCCTGGGTGGTGACCCGGGCGCTGCGGCTGTCCTGGGGCAGGAGGAAGGGGATGCCGAAATAATCCGCCAGGGAGACCACCAGGTTCTCGGCGATCAGGTTGATATTGTCGCGGATCCACTGGGCGTCCTGCACGTTGTCATGGTAGCCCAGCTCCAACAGCACCGAGGGCGCGTTGACCGCCCGCAGCTCGGCGAAGGAGGTGTTGGAAACGGTGCGCACCAGGGCGGGGTTGGGGTAAATCTCCTTCAGGTTGTTGGCGAACACCGTCGCCGCGCGCAGACCGGGCTGGCTGGTGGCGTAGTAGTAGGCGTCGATGCCCTGCAGGCGGCCCGAGAGGGCGGGGGGCGCTGCGTTGGAGTGCAGGGCCAGGTGCAGGTCGGGCCGGTAGGCGTTGGAGGCGGCGATGGCCTCGCGCAGGGGTTCATCGGGGTTGTTGCGCTCAAAGGAGATGCCGGTGGCGCGTAAGTAAGGTTCCATGGCGTCGGCGACCAGGTTCATGTACAGTTCCTCGTTGCCGCCGTTGATGTAGCCGTTGAACTCCTGTGTGGACGGGCTGAGAAAGATTTTGGGCATGGGGCGCTCCTCCTTCGGTTTTTACTAGCAGGATATGCGGCCGGTCCTCCTGGGGTGTCATACCCCGAGGGCGGCGCGCATAGGTGTGGATGAAACCAGCAGTTCCGAAGGGAGGAGATTGCTTGACCAATCCCAATGGCAGCGGGGAGGAACGGGCCCTGCGCGCTGACGGCCTGCCCGTCTTCGAGGGAGAACCCGAGACCGGATACATCCAGCTCTTCGCCAGCGTGGGCGGGGGCAGCCGCCCCGTGGAGGGGGTCACGGGCCTGATCACCCGCAACATACCCGGCAGCGAGGACCCGGTGCTGCTCTACAGCCTGGTCACCGACCGCAGCGGCAAGACCCAGGTGGTACCGGTGCCCGCTCCCCCGGCCAGCCTGTCCACCAATCCGGACAACGCCCATCCCTACGCCACCTACGATGTCCACTTTCTCAAGCCCGGCTACAACGTGCTGCGGGTGCAGGACGCTCAGGTGTTTGCGGGCATCACCTCGCTGATCACCGTGGAGATGATTCCGGCCTCGGACCCCTCGGTTCCCCAGCCGACCATCATCACCACCGTGGTGCCGCCGGACTCGCTGACCGGTTCGCAAGGAGGGACCCCATGAGCACCGTCATCCCGACGCCCTATATCCCCGAGAACATCACGGTGCACCTGGGCCGACCCAATCAGGAAGCGCCCAACCTGGAGGTGCCCTTCCCGGATTATATCAAGAACGTCGCCTCCAGCGAAATCTTTCCCACCTGGCCGGAGTCGGCCATCCGGGCCAACATCTACGCCCAGATCAGCTTTGCCCTCAACCGGGTCTACACCGAGTGGTATCGCAGCCAGGGTTACCCCTTTGACATCACCAACTCCACCACCGTGGACCAGTATTTCGTGCCCAACCGCGATATTTTTGAGAATATCAGCCAGATCGTCGACGAGGTGTTCAACACCTATGTGCGCCGCTATGGCAACGTCGAGCCGCTGTTCACCCAGTATTGCAACGGCACCACCGCCACCTGCGAGGGCCTGAGCCAGTGGGGCACGGTCCCCCTGGCCGAGCAGGGGTACACGCCCTTTGAGATCCTGCAGTACTTCTATGGCGACGACATCGTGCTCGAGCGCAACGCCTCGGTGCAGCCGGCCATCGAGTCCTACCCCGGCGCGCCTCTTCGCCAGGGCAGCAGCGGCGAGTATGTGCGCATGATCCAAAACCGGCTCAACCGCATCTCCCGCAACTACCCGGCCATCCCCAAGCTGACGGTGGACGGCCAGTTCGGCCCGGCCACCGCCAGCTCGGTGGAGGCCTTCCAGCGCATCTTCAACCTGGCAGTGGACGGCATCGTCGGCCGGGCGACCTGGTACCGCATCGCCTACATCTACACCGCGGTCAAGCGCCTGGCGGAGATTCAGTCCGAGGGGCTGACGGTGTCGGAGGTCTCCCGGGAGTATACCGAGGAGCTGCGCATCGGCGACACCGGGGAGAAGGTGCGGCTGCTGCAGTACTTTCTGCGTTCGGTGGGCGACGTTTACCAAATCCCCATCCCGCCCGCGCTGGACGGGATCTTCGGCCCGCTGACCCAGCAGTCGGTCATGAACTATCAGCGCCTGTCGGGCATCACGCCCGACGGTATCGTCAACGAACGCACCTGGAACAGCCTCTACGCCGCCTACCGGGGCATCGAGGACGTCCTGACCGAGGTGGGCGCGCCGGTGCTGGTGCCCTTTCCCGGGGTGGACCTGTATCCCGGGGATTACGGCCCCTCGGTGCGGGTGCTCCAGGAGTATCTTGAGGCCATCTCCCGGGTGTACCCCGAGATCCCCGCCGTCGCCCCCTTAGGCCAGTACGGCGAGCTGACGGAGATCGCGGTGCGCCAGTTCCAGCAGCTGTTTGATCTGCCGGCCACCGGCATCACCGACGAGGCCACCTGGAACCGCATCCTCAGCGTGTATGACGATATCCGCAGCGCCCAGCTGCGCCAAAGCGGCCAGTTCCCCGGCGTGGATATCTCCCAGAACACCATCCAAGCCTAAGGAGGTGATTTCATGGCTCAACCCCTTGATCCCCTGTTCATCCGAGGCGCGGTGATTGAGATTCAGCGCGCCCTGCGCGTGCTGTCCGCTTTTTATCCCCAGATCGATTCCGTCTCCGTGGACGGCCTCTTTGGCAGCGCCACCCGCCGCTCGGTGACGCAGTTTCAGCAGGTCGCCGGTTTACCCGTGACCGGCGTGGTGGATGAGCGCACCTGGGACACCCTGATGGATTACCAGCGAGACGCCTTGACCCAACTGGCGGCCTCCCAGATCGCCACGGCGGACACCCCCGAGGGCGGCTTCTCCCTGGGGGATGTGAACAACAGCATCCATCCCATTCAGTCCAGCCTGAATGAGGTGAGCTTCCGCACCGAAAACTTCGACCCGCTGGCCGTCAACGGCGTGATCGACCCGCTGACCGATGTCAACGTGCGGCGCCTGCAGCAGGTCAGCTCCCTGACGCAGACCGGTCAGCTGGACGCCTTCACCCTCGAGGCGCTCACCCGCCTGCGAAACGCCCTGGTCACCCTGGAAAGGCTGCCCCCCGCGCCCTGGAACTTCCGGCGTCTGGAGTAATCGATCCGCATCCGCCGCCCGCCGCCCTCTCGCGGCGGGCGATTTTGCCGCGCCGCGCGCCGGGGATGGCTGCAAACGCTTGCAATATGTCGTGCGCAAGATTTTGCAGAAAATGCAGGCGCTATGAAATCGGTTGCAAATCAATCGGCCCATTTTGGCGTAAATCCGGCGTATCCGCCGCATCATGCAATCTATCTGAAAACGCCCTGCATTTTTGGTCTATTTGTGTATTGTGCTTTGCAAGAGAATCGCGTAAAATAACCCATGGATTCTGTTGCAAAAAAATCAGGGAAGAAGTGAGCGTGTGATGGGGGATTCCTCCCGGGGGGGAAATGCCGTCAGCCGGCTGTTCGCCTATTGGGGTAGCCAGCTCAAGGCGGTGCCGGTGAAGCATTGGCAGTTTTCGGGCGTGGAGTTCATGTTCTGGTTTTCCACGGCCTGCTCAGGGTATCTGACGGTTTTTCTCCAGTCCCGCGGGATGAGCGCCACCCAGGTGGGCGTCGTGGGCGCGGTCAACTTCACCGCGGGCATCATCGCCGCGCCTTTCTGGGGCATGATCAGCGACAAGATGCGCTCCATGCGCAAGGTCCTGATCCTCTGTCTGGGCGTGGGCTCGATGCTCTGGGCGATCGTGCCGCTGACCGCGGGCATCGCCGTCGGCCCGCTGATGCTATCGCTGCTGATCATCCCGGTCAGCTCCTTTTTCCGCACCCCGGCCAACTCCCTGGTGGAGAGCTGGGTGGTGCAGAACGCCAACGTGCACCGGCTCAACTACGGCGCGATGCGCTGGTGGGGCTCGATCAGCTACGCAGCCATGGCTATCGGCCTGAGCTTCGTGCTGCCCAAGCTGTCCAGCGGCGTGGACTGCACCTTCTATCTCTACTTTCTCACCATGATCCCGCTGCTGATCCTCTGCTTGAAGATCAAGGACAACGGGCAGAAGGTCAAGTCCGTCCCCCTGAAGGAAATGAACGTCGGTCGGCTGTTCAAAAACTACTATTATGTGGTGTACCTGATCTTCTCGGTGGCGCTGAACATGCCGCTGAACACCTCGCTGTCCTTCCTGCCCTTTTTGATCAGCGAGGTGGGGGGCGACTCGGCGCAGCTGGGCCTGATCATGGGGTATAAGGCGCTTTTGGAGATTCCCATGCTGGTGCTGATGGTCAAGTTCCGCAAGCGTTTCCCCCTGCCGGTGATCATGGGCGCCGCGGGCGTGATGTACGTGTGCGAGCAGTACCTCTACTCGGCGGCCAACAGCATGCTGGGGCTGGTGGCGGTGTCCACCCTGCAGGGCCTGGCGGGCGGCATCTTTATCGGCACCGGCACCAACTATATCTATGGCCTGGCTCCCAAGGAGCTCAAGGCCACGGCCCAGACCGTGGGCGGCGCGATGAACTCCCTGGCGGGCATCGTGGGCAACCTGCTGGGCGGGTATCTGATGGATCAGATTGGCGTGCGCAATTTTTACCTTGTGGCGGGCACCATGATTCTGTGCGCGCTGACCTTCTTTGCGGTCAGCTTCCCCCTGGGGGTCAAGGTCTTTAAGCGACCGCTCCCCCTGGCGGCGCAGCGAAACGCCCAGCTCGAGTAGGGAACAAAGAGACGGCTCGGCCGTCTCTTTTAAATTGAAGGAGGGATGGACATGCTGTTGAGCATCTCCACGGCCAGCTTCTATTTCATGCCCTTCGAGGCCGCGCTGGACGTCATCGCCCAGGCGGGCTTCGAGGCGGTGGAGCTGGCGGGGTATTGTCAGAGCGGCCCTTATGAGACTGCCCAACATCTCAAGGGGGCGGACCCGCGGTGGGCGGTGAAACAGGTGGAGGCCCGGGGTCTGCGCATCGCCACCTACCACGACATGGGCGGGGTGATCGCCCCCGACGGCACGGGCTGGCTGGCCTCGGACGTGGCCGGGTACGCCGCCTGCGCGCAGATTCCCTATCTGGTGACCCATGCGCCCCATGCCTCTGAACAGCCGAACTGGTGGGCCGGGTTTGCCGATTCCTTCCGGGAGCAGGCGCGCGCCTTGGCCGCGCGCGGCCGGATATGCCTGGAGAATATGGGGCCCATGGCGGGCTACACCGTGGCGCTGCAGGACCCCGCGGAGATGTTGGCCTTCGCCGAGCAGATTGGCGCTTGGGTCAACCTGGACACCACCCACTGCGCCGAGTGCGGGCAGGACCCGGTGACCGCGGCGCGCATCCTTGCGCCCCGTTTGCGCACCCTGCACATCAGCGACTACGCGGCCGGGCGCAAGCACCTCTTTCCCGGCGACGGTCGGATCGATTTTCCCGCGCTCTTCGCTTCGCTCAGGGGACTCCCCATCCACGCGGCGACCTTAGAGTGCGACCTGCCGCGGCAGGACGCTGGCGCGATGCTGGACGCCTGCCGCCGGGCGCTGGACTGGATGCGCCAACTGGCTTGACGCGCCGCGCAAAAAAGGAACCGTCCTCGGGACGGTTCCTTTTTCATGCGCTCAGATGGCTTCGCCCGGATAGCGACCCACCCGGTTGGGATCGTACACCATGCCGCCGACCTCAAAGAGCTGGCAGAGCCCGTCGCCGGCGAAACAGTGGAAGGGCTCGCCGATGGGCGCGCTCTGAACGATGTTCTCGACGCCCTCGGCGTAGATGCTCAGCACCTCCGGCGGCAGCACATAGGGGGAGAAACCGTAGGGGTTATCCTTGCGGCCGTGGGCGGGCAGCACCTTACGCACCCGGGGCGCCAGGTCCGCCAGGCGGCGCAGG
>JBMNTT010000034.1:0-30674 GCA_050945875.1 Christensenellales bacterium | reverse complement strand
ACTGCTTGTAGGCCCCGACCTGCACCCGGTAGAGCGCGCCCGGTTCGGCCTCGGGCGTTTTCCCTTCAAACAGCGCCACATAGTAGCGCACCTGGGCCATGAACTTCTCCCAGTGGGGCAGGATCAGGTGGGGGCAGTTTTTGCCGGTCCAGCGCTTGTGCGGCACCACATGATCCACCGGGATGTTCCGCTGGATGATCAGGTCGGCCACCAGAGCGGCGGCGTGCGCCTCGGCCTTAGCTTGGTCGCTGCCGGTTTTCTCGCAGACCTCGATGGAGATGGATTTTGAGTTTCCCGTACCCCGGCCGTCCCCAGCGTGCCAGCCCTGCTCCAGGTCCCGCAGGCACTGATAGATGGTGTCGCCGTCGTCCACGTAGTAATGCACAGCCATCTGCATGCTGCCCAGGTGCCCTTTGGTCTGGGCGTTGTAGTGGTCCCGGGCGTCGGCGTTGGGGTTGGCGGTGTTGTGGATGGTGATGTAGGCGGGGGTCATCGCCCGGTCGGGCTTACAGCGCACCCCACCCACCGTGGCGGGGGTGCCGCTGTAGACCGACTTGAGCCCCAGTCGCTCGAGCATGCTCACGTCTCCTTCCGCATCTGCTTGCCCATCTGGTGGCAGTAGACGCTGGCCCCGGCCACCAGGATGCCCTGGCAGATCGCCGCGAAGATCGCCATCAGCACGTCCTGCGGGCCCGAGAAGGCGCTCGTGGCCAGCACGTGCAGCAGGCACAGGGTGACGCCCGCCAGCCCCAGGATCAGGGGGATCCACTTCGGGGCGATGATATTGGCCTTCTTGATGCCCAGCCCGGCCAGAAACAGCACCGGCACCAGGATGGTCAGGGCGGGGTCCACATATTGCATCAACTGTTCTTGCATCGTTGCGCCTCCTTATGGTTTGAGTAGGCCCGCGGCCAGGGCGGTCAGAATCGCCCCGGCCAGGGCCGAGATGATGGCGGTGATGATCTGCTCCAACCGCCGGGCGGGCTTGCGCTCGATCTCATCGAGCCGCTCGAGCATCTGGTCCTGGGTCTTGGCCATGGCCTCCATGTTCTGGGCCAGGCGCGCCACGTTGACCACCAGCTCCCGGGTCTCCCGCTGCGCGGCTTCCAGCGCCTCGATGCGCCGCTTGTTGGAGATGGCCAGCTGCCGCAGCTCCGCCACCTCTTTGATGTCGTTGGGTTGCATCTTCCACTCCCCTATCAGCATATTCCCTCGCACGCCGCGAGGTTTTCGGTTTTTTTACCCCTCGGGCGGCTCGGGATACTGGGCGCGCCACAGGTCGTCCTGGGTCAGGGTCGCGGGCAGGTCCCGCAACCGCTGGCGATAGCGCCGCCAGGCCTCGGCCCGCTCGGGCGTCAGGTCCGCGTCCGGCAGCTGGGTCCAGTCGCAGGCCGCCAGCCGCCCGTCGCGCACCCGCCGCACCTGCGCCAGGTAGGCGGCAAACAGCTCCGCCCCGTCGCGGTCGTCCGCCAGGGGCAGCCGGGCGAAATCCGTCACCCCGCCCAAGGTCAGCTCGTCGCTGGTCAGCGTGTCGTCTCCGAGGAACAGGTGGTTCAGGGGGATTCCATCGTAGGTAATCATTCTTCTCCTCCATCTTCGAGCAGTCGGCGCATCTGAAACAGCGCCCGGTCCAGCCGGGTCTGCAGCGCCCGGGGGGCTAACCCGCACCGCTGGGCCAACCGGGGCAACGGCTCGCCCTGGGCGTAGCGCGCCCAAACCAGGGCGCGCTCCTCGGGCGGCAGCGCGCGCAGGGCCTGCTGGAGCAGCAGCCTGCGCTCCACCCGCTCGGCCACCCCAGGCGAGGGATCGGGCAGGTCCATGGCCCGTCCCTCCTCGTCGGGCGCGTCCAGGCTGACCACCCCCACGGGCTGGGGCTTGCGCACCCACTGGTGGTTGAGCATGCCCCGCAGGGTGTAGGCCGTCAGCCCCGCCAGGCTGCCCCGCTCGGGCTGCCAGCGCTCCGCCGCCAGCAGCAGCGCCAGGCGCGCCAGGCTCTGCAGCTCCTCCAGCTCCACCCGGGGATACCGACCTTTGAGCTGCCGGGCCAGGTAGTAGGCCAGCGGTAGGTTGTCCTCCACGATTCGGTTGCGCCGGGCGAGGGTCGAGCCGGGGGGTGGATCGGGCTGGACGGCCCTGTGGATCGGTTCCATCGATTCACCTCCGCAATGTCAATCATCTTGACACCATAATACCATGGGAACACATGTTTGTCAACATCGTTGTCATATAAACAAAATTTACCACTTGATCGTCAATCAGATTGACGTTATACTGGGGGAAAAGACCATAAGGAGGGGTATCCACCGTGGAACTGAAGCAATTGCGCAAGCAGCGGGGGCTGAGTCAGCAGGCCGTGGCCGACCGTCTGGGCGTGGCGCGCTCGACCGTGGCCATGTGGGAAACCGGGGCCAGCCAGCCCGGCCATGCCGCCACCCGGGCCCTGGCGGACCTGCTGGGCGTGTCCATCGACGCCCTGTTGGGGTACGACGGCGGCCAGGGCGTGATGGTGCCGGTGCTGGGCTATGTCCGGGCGGGCATCCCGGTCACGGCGGTGCAGGAGGTGCTCGATTATGAGGAGATCAGCCGGGACATGGCTGAGAGCGGCGATTTCTTCGCCCTGCGCATCCAGGGCGACAGCATGCAGCCCCGCATGGACCCGGACGACGTGGTCATCGTGCGGCGGCAGGAGGATGTGGAGAGCGGGCAAATCGCCATCGTGCTGGTCAACGGGGACGACGCCACCTGCAAAAAGGTCATCAAGCACCCGGCGGGCATCAGCCTGGTGTCCTTCAACCCGGCCTATCCCCCGATGTTCTACGCCAAGGAGGAGATCGCCAGCCTGCCGGTGACGATCGTGGGTCGGGTGATGGAGCTGCGGGCCAAATTTTGACATCAAAAAAGCGCCCGGCGGGCGCTCGCAGAAGGAGATGGGATCGTTGATTCAGGATATCGCGCCGGAGGCCTTTCGCATCGCCTACGCCGCCCAAACGCCCGCGCCCGGGGACGCGGTGCTCAGCTACCGGGAGGGGCGGGTGCTCTGCCGCGCCGAGGGGGGAAGCCTGGCCTATCCGACCTTTGAGGCCTGCGCCTGCCAGGACCCGGCGGCCTACACCTACCTGTTCACCGTGGGCGAGCGGCGCTTTTTCCGCTACCACGGCGCGTCGCCCCTGACCGCGCCGGGCTGCGCGCCCCGCGCCACCCAGGTCTTCCGCGAGGGGTTGACGCCCAAGAGCCTGCGCTTTGCGGGCCTGGTGGGTCTGCAGCTGGATCGCTGGTACCGCGCCAACCGCTTCTGCGGCCGCTGCGGGGGGCTCATGGACCACAGCCCGGACGAGCGCATGCTCCAGTGCCCGACCTGCGGCAACCAGGTCTACCCCAAGATCGCCCCGGCGGTGATCGTGGCGGTGCGCGACGGGGACCGGCTGCTGATGACCCGCTACGCCCACGGCAAGGGCTGGGCGCTGGTGGCGGGCTTTGTGGAGGCGGGCGAAACCCCCGAGGACGCCGCGCGGCGCGAGGTGCTCGAGGAGACCGGGGTAAAGATCGACCGCCTGCGCTACTACAAGAGCCAGCCCTGGGGCTATTCCGACAGCCTGCTGATGGGCTTCTCGGCGGAGCTGGTCGGCAGCGACGCCATCACGCTGGACACCCGGGAGCTGGGCGCGGCCCGCTGGACGCCCCGGTCCCAGATCGAGCAGACCGCCGAGGATTTCAGCCTGACCAACGAGATGATCTGCGCCTTCAAGCAGGGCGCGCTCTGAGCAAACCAAAAGCCGCCCCAAAGGGGGCGGCTTTTTTGTTTCGACCGATCTGGCTTCGGCGCGCCGGTTCAAGGCGCGGGCCGCGCGCTGCGAGGGGTCACAGGCGCTGATTCCACATCACCAGGGCGTCCTCGTGGTTGTCGCTGTAATAGCCCTTGCGGAAGCCGCTCTTCTCAAAGCCCAGCTTGGTATACAGGTTCTGGGCGATCAGGTTGCTGCGGCGCACCTCCAGGGTCATGCCCTGGATCTCGTACTGGGCGGCCTCGCGCATCAGCGCGCGCATCAGCTGCTCGCCGTACCCTCGGCCCCGGAAGGCCGGGTGCACCGCCACGTTGGTGACATGGGCCTCGTCGATGACCAGCCACATACCCGCGTACCCGGCCAGCTGGCCGTTCTCGGTGATGACCACGTAGCAGGCGCACTTATTCTCGGTCAGCTCCTTCTGGTAGGACTCCCGGCTCCAGGGCACCGCGAAGCAGAGCCGCTCGATGTCCATCACCGCGTCCAGGTCCGTCAGTTCCATGGGGCGCACCTTGACCTTGCGGCCGGAAAACAGGCTCATGTCCCCACCCCCCTCTGCGTCGGTTCGCCGCCGGGCTGGGCGAGCTTGCGCTGGCGCATGCGCTCGGCCTGGGAAGGCCGCAGGTACTCGGGGATCAATTCGGTAAAATCCCCCTCCCGGCCGTAGCCCATGGCCGCGGCGTAGGCCACCGAACCCGCCCGCTGCAGGGCCAGGTGAGCCGGGACAAAGCGCGCCCGCTCCCCCAGCCGCTCGCGGAGCATCTGGCGGTTGGGGGCGACGCCGTCGCCCAGCAGGTACACCGGCCCGGACGCATCCAGGCCCTCGGCCGCCTCCAGCACCGCCTCCAGGGCCTGGGCCTTGGGGGGCAGCAGGGCGCGCAGCCGGCCCTGCTCATAGGTGAAGGCCGCGGCGTAGACCTGGGCCCGCCGGGCGTCCAGCAGGGGCAGGATCAGCCCGGGGGTCTCGGGCAGGTTCAGCGCCAACAGGGTCAGGGTGTCCACCCCGCACACCGGGATCCCCCGGGCGTGGCCCAGGGCCCGGGCGGTGGCCACGGCGATGCGCACCCCGGTGAAGGAGCCGGGGCCCATGCCTGCGGCGATCCGGTCCACCTGCGCCAGGGTCAGGTCGGCGTTGGCCAGGGCCTGCTCCACCATGGGCATGAGTTTTTGGGAGTGGGTCTTGTCATGGTTGAGGTTGGCCTCGTAGACCAGGGCGCCGTCGCGCATCAGGGCGACGCCGGCCACCGGCCCCGAGGTGTCCAAGGCTAGGATGATCACGCGAATACCTCCTCGATGGCCGCATCCTCATAGCCGTCGCCGGGCTGGATCAGGATCAGCCGCTCCGCCTCGCCGGTCTTCTTCAGGGCGATGCGCCAGCAGTCGCCGGGCAGCAGCTCCTCCACGCGGTCGGGCCACTCCACCACCGATACCCCGTCGCCCCACAGGCACTCCTCCAGGCCGGTCTCCGCCGCGTCCCGCGCGTCGTCGAGCCGGTAGGCGTCGGCGTGGTAAAAGGTCAGCCGCCCGCCGTCCATCTGCTGGAGCAGCACAAAGGTCGGGCTGGTGGCCAGCTGATCGATGCCCAGGCCCTGGGCGATGCCCTGGGCCAGCACGGTCTTACCCGCGCCCAAATCGCCGGTCAGGGCGACCACCGAGCCGGCGCGCAGCAGCTCGGAGAGCTCCCGACCGATCTGCCGGGTGCGCGCCGGGCTGTCGGAGCGAATCTGCACCATCGAAAACACATCTCCTTGTGGCGTTGTTACCGCTTGAATAGGCGGCTCAGGGGTTTGTAGACCACCAGGCTGATCAGCACGCTCAGCAGCCCCTTGATGAAGGTGAAGGGCATATTGAACCAGATCAAGGCGTCCCACAGGTTACTCACATGGGGGTTGATGGCCTGGTACATGCCCAGGATGACCTCCATGGGCATAAAGGCGGTGTACACCGGGTAGACCACATAGTAGTTGGAGAACACGCTCAGCACCGCCATGGCCACGGCCCCCACCAGGGACCCGATCATCGCGCCCTTGCGGTTGTGCCACTTTTTGTAGATCAGCCCCGCCGGGAACACGAAGAAGGCGCCCAGCAGGAAGTTGGACAGCTCGCCGATGCCCCCGGTGGTGGAGAAGAACACGTTGATCAGGTTCTTGACCAGGCAGACCGTCACCCCGCTGACCGGCCCGAGCGAGAAGGCGGCGATCAGCGCCGGCAGCTCCGACAGGTCCAGCTTGATGAAGCTGGGCATGAGCGGCACGTTGAAGCTGATGAACATCAGCACCGCCGAGACCGCCGAGAGCATGGCGGTGTAGGTGAGTTTGCGCACGTTGACTTTCTTGGAACGGGTGGCTTGGGTCATGGTTTTTCCCTCCAATAAACAGGCTCCCAAAGGAAGCCTTCAGGAGCCCGCGGGCATAGCACAAGCAATCCGTCCGCAGCGCAACGGCGCTGTCGATCCACTTGAACCATCGGCTCGCTTCTTTCATCCGGACTATACCGTCGGCCCGGGAATCGCACCCGGTCGGCCCGCGAAAGCGGGTTGGTGGGCTATACCACCGGTGGGGAATCGCACCCCGCCCTGAAGCTGATCCATGGGGTCTTCGGACGCGTAGGCGTCCCGGTCCCGCGCCCTAAGAGATTTGGCGCGGCGGCCGATATGCAAAGGCGATCAGTCCATCGCCTTGCCGTCGATCAACACGCGCTCGACCTTGGTGCGCACCTCCAGCGGGAAGCCGTTCCACAGCACCACGTCGGCGTCCTTGCCGGGCTCGAGCGAGCCCACCCGGTCGAACAGGAAGGCGACCTTGGCGGCGTTGGAGGTGATGGCGGCCAGGGCGCCCATCTCGCTCAGGCCGTCGCGCATCATCAGGCCCGCGCACACCGGCAGGTACTGCTCGGGGATGACGGGGTGATCGGTCATCAGCGCGAAGGGCACGCCGGCCTTCTCGAAGTAGGCCGGGGCGGCGTAGGAGAGCTGGTTGAGCTCGATCTTGCTGCGGGTGGTAAACAGGGGACCCAGGATGAAGCCCGCCGCGCCGCTATTCACCAGCTCGTCGAGCATCAGATAGCCCTCGGTGCAGTGGTCCAGGGTGAAGCGCAGGGAGAACTCGTTGGCCAGGCGGATGGCGGTGGTGATGTCGTCGGCCCGGTGGGCGTGCATCTTCACCGGCAGCTCGCCCTTGAGCGCCGCGATGATGGGGTCGAGCTTAAAGTCCCGCTCGGGCAATTTGGAGGCGTCGTCCCCGGCGGCGGCGACCTTCTTGAGGTACTCCTGGGCCTTGACGAAGGTCTCCCGGAAGATGGCCGCGGTGGCCATGCGGGTGGAGGGCGAGGTCTTCTTGCCGCTGTAGACGCGCTTGGGGTTCTCGCCGAAGGCGGTCTTCAGGGAGTGCACCGGGCGGATGGCCATCTGCTCGATGGTGCCGGGCCGGGTCTTCAGGGCGGCGAAGGTGCCGCCGATGACGTTGGCGCTGCCCGGGCCGGTGACCACGCTGGTCACGCCCGCCCGGCGGGCCTCGGTGAAGGAGCGGTCCTTGGGGTTGATGGCGTCCAGGGCGCGCAGCTGGGCGGTGACCGGGCTGGTCATCTCGTTGACGTCGTCGCCCTCAAAGCCCATGCCGTCCTCCTCCATGCCGATGTGGCAGTGGGCGTCGACGATGCCGGGGGTGACCCACAGGCCCTCGGCGTCGATGATCTCGGCGCCCTGGGGCGCGGGGATGTCCATGCCCACGGCCGCGATCTTGCCGTCGTCCCCGATGAGCACGTCGCCGCCGTCAAACACCGGTCCGGCCATGGTGGCCACATGGCCGCCTCGAATCAAAATCATATCGGTTGCGCCTCTTTTCAAGAATTGATCAGAACTGGTCGTCCACCCGCATGGAGCCCACCGGGCGGATGTTCAGCGCGGTGCAGGCCTTGGGGCCGAAGATGCTGTTGAGGGTGTTGACATAGGTCTCCACCATCGCGTCGGGCACGAAGGCCTGGATGGTGCCGGCGAAACCGCCGCCGTGCACGCGCCACGCGCCGCCCTTGTCGGCCAGGATGTGGGCGCTTACGGCCAGGCCCAGGGTGATGGGCTGGGTGTTGCCGGGCATGAAGCAGTTCTGCAGCAAGGTCCAGCTGCTGTTGCCCGAGTCCTTGATCATCTGCAGGAAGGCGGCGAAGTCGCCCTCGTTGAGGGCCTGGACCTGCTGGGCCACCCGGGCGTTGTCGCCGAAGAAGTGCATCGCCCGCAGGATCGCCCGGTCGGGCACCTTGCCCTTGAGCCGGGGCAGGGCCTGATAGAACTCCGCCTCGTCCACATCGCGCAGCACGGCCTTGCCGAACTGCATGGCCACCTGCTTCATCTCCACTGGGATGCTGGCGTAGGCGTCGGTCAAATCGCCGTGGTCGCCGCCGGTGTCCACGACCACCAGCTTGTAGCCGGCCTTGGAAAAGTCGAAGTGCACCTGGTCGACCACCGGGTTGGCGGGGTCGGCGAAGTCGATGGCGGTCATGCCGGCGATGGAGCAGGCCATCTGGTCCATCAGCCCGCAGGGCTTGCCGAAATAGTTGTTCTCCACCCACTGGGCGTAGATGGCGCGCTTGGCCCCGTCCATGTCCCCGCCGTTGTACAGGTGGTCCAGGATGGTGGCGATGAGCACCTCAAAGGCCGCCGAGCTGGACAGCCCCGAGCCGCGCAGCACGTTGGAGGCGATGGTTGCGTTGAAGCCGCCCACCTGCATGCCCGTGCCCTTGAAGCGGGCGGCCATGCCGCGGAACAGCGCCGTGGTGGTGCCCTTCTCATACTCCTTCAGCGAGGTATCGGCGGTGTCCACCTTGAAGGAACCGGGATACCCCTCGGAGTAGGCGGTGATGACCCCGTCGTCCGTGGGGGCGACCACGGCGATGGTGTCCAGGGAGATGCCCGCGGCCAGCACCCGGCCGTGGTTGTGGTCGGTGTGGTTGCCACCGATCTCGGTGCGGCCCGAGGTGGAGAACAGGTACACATCCCCCGCCTGGCCGAATTTCTCGGCGAAGCTGTCCAGCAGGGCGCACCAGCGCGCCGCCTGCCCTTCTTTAGCGCCCTCGCCGTAGATCTTGTCGAATAAGGCGTCCGCTGCGCCGCTTTGGATACGGGCCTTCAAGTCCTGAAGCTTGGCCACGACAAATTCCTCCCTATATCGATCGGTCCGAATCATTCTTATTTTGCCCCTGATTTCCCCGCTTGTCAAGGGTTGCCCCTGTCGGGCCCAGCCGGTATAATATAGGCAGGAAAAACTACCATGACAAGGGGGATATCGCCCATGTGCACCGCCTTTACGCCCGCCGACAGCCTGACCGGCGCGATCGAGCAGCTGCTCGCCTTCGCCAAGGCCAAGGGTCTGTTGGTTCCTGAGGACGAAATCTACGCCCGCAACGCGATTTTAGACATTGTGGGGCTCGACGAGCCCGCCGACGCGCCCTACGAGGGCCCGCTGCCCGACACCGTCACGCCCATCATGCAGGTCATCCTGAACGCGTGCGCGGCCAAGGGCCTGCTGGAGGACACCCACACCTGCCGCCAGCTCTTTGACACCAAGATCATGGGCTGCCTGATGGACCGGCCCAGCCAGATCAACCGCCGCTTCGCCCAGATTCAGGCTCAGCAGGGCGTGAAAGCCGCCACTGATTGGTTCTACGGCATCAACCGCGCCAGCGATTACATCCGCGTGGACGACGTGGCCCGCAACATCCGCTGGTTCTCCCCCAGCCCCTACGGCGAGCTGGAGATCACCATCAACCTGTCCAAGCCCGAGAAGGACCCCCGGGAGGTCGCCAAGCTCAAAACCATGAAGGCCTCGGGCTACCCCAAGTGCATGCTCTGCCCGGAGAA
Organism: Christensenellales bacterium; assembly: GCA_050945875.1. Classification (GTDB taxonomy): domain Bacteria; phylum Bacillota; class Clostridia; order Christensenellales; family JBMNTT01; genus JBMNTT01. Next base: position 21,041 of record JBMNTT010000034.1, on the reverse strand, counting down.
CATCAACTACGCCGGCCGGATGAACTTCCCCGCCCGCCAGACCCATCGGACCATCCCTCTGTCGCTCAACGACGAGGCCTGGTTCTTCCAGTACTCCCCCTACGTGTACTACAACGAGCACTGCATCGTCTTTAAGGGCGAGCACGTGCCCATGCATATCTGCCGGGACAGCTTCGTGCGCCTGACGCAGTTTGTCACCCAGTTCCCGCACTACTTCCTGGGCTCCAACGCCGGCCTGCCCATCGTGGGCGGCTCGATCCTCAACCACGACCATTTCCAGGGCGGCAGCTACACCTTCCCCATGGATCGGGCGGGCTGTGAGATCGCCCTGACCCACCCGGATTATCCCCAGGTGGAGATCTGCATCGCCCGCTGGCCCATGTCGGTGCTGCGCCTGACCAGCGCCGATCCCGAGGCCCTGGTCAACCTGTCCACCGAGCTGCTTTTCGCCTGGGAGGGCTACTCCGACCCTAGCGCCGAGGTCATCGCCCGCACCGGGGACACCCCCCACAACACCTTCACCCCCATCGCCCGGCGCACCGAGGACGGCGGCTACCGCATGGACCTGGTGCTGCGCAACAACCGCACCAGCGACGAGCACCCCTGGGGCATCTTCCATCCCCATGTGCCCCTGCACCACATCAAGCGCGAGAATATCGGCCTGATCGAGGTGATGGGCCTGTTCATCCTGCCCGGCCGGCTCAAGGCCGAGATGGCCCAGGCCGGCGAGCTGCTCTGCGGCAAGATCGATCCGGCCGATCCCGCCCTGGCCGAGGAGGCCCATCCGCTCAACAAGCACCTGCCCTGGCTGGCGGATATCCTGGCCCGGCGCGGACAGGCGCCCGACGCGGACACCGCCTGGGCCTGGCTGCAGCAGGAGATCGGCGTGGTATGCACCGAGGTGCTGCGCGACGCCGGGGTCTTCAAGGACACCCCCGAGGGCCGGCAGGCCTTCGTGCGCTTCGCCCAGGCCGCCGGCATGCGCGCGCTGTGATTCCCTTTGCCCCGGATGACCTCCGGGGCGTTTTTCAAATCGTCATAAACGGAGGAAGAAACATGCTCTCAACCATGAAAGCGCCCTACCTGGGCGCGGCCTACTACCCGGAAGACTGGCCCATGGAGCAGGTGGACCAGGACATCGCCCTGATGAAGCAGGCGGGCATGAACGTCATGCGCATCGGCGAGTTCGCCTGGAGCCGGATGGAACCCACCCGCGGGGCCTACGACTTTGACTGGCTGCACACCATCGTGGACAAGCTGGCCGCCGCCGGCATCGCCACCATCATGTGCACCCCCACGGCCACGCCCCCGGCCTGGCTGACCAGCGAGCAGCCCGAGTGCCTGGCGATCTCCACCCAGGGCCGCCAGGCCCAGCACGGCGCGCGCCGTCACCCCTGCCCCAACAACCGGACCTACCGCGACCACTGCCGCCGCATCGCCATGAAGATGGCCGAGCAGTTCGCCGACGATCCCAACGTCATCGGCTGGCAGATCGACAACGAGGTCAGCCCCTACGCCAAGCACGGCTGCGCCTGTCCGGCCTGCCAAGCGGCCTTCAAGGACTCCCTGAAGGAGAAGTTCGGCAGCATCGAGGCCCTCAACCAGGCCTGGTGCCTGCACCTGTGGAGCCAGGACTACAACGATTTCGATCAGATTCCCGTGCCCTTCGACGGCAACACCTGGCACAACCCCCACCTGGAGCAGGCCTGGATGGACTTTCAGAGCCACAGCTACTGCGATTTCATCCTCGAGCAGGCCGACGTGCTGCACAGCTACAACTGCAAGATGGTGGGCACCGACATGATGCCCTTCACCTTCGTGGACTACCCGGAGATGTTCTCGCGCATGGACGTGGTGCAGTTCAACCACTACAACACCATGGACAACCTGTGGCAGGTGACCTTCTGGATGGACTACTGCCGCAACGTGCTGGACAAGCCCTTCTGGAACACCGAGACCTCCACCTGCTGGAACGGCTCCACCGCCGCCAACGGCTACCGCGAGCCGGGCTTCTGCCGGGTCAACAGCTTTTTGCCCCTGGCCCTGGGCGGCGAGGCCAACCTGTACTGGCTCTGGCGAAGCCACTGGGCGGGCCATGAGCTGATGCACGGCTCGGTGGTGTCCTCCTGCGGCCGCCCGCTGCACATCTTCGGCGAGGTCCAGGCCGTCAGCGAGGGCTTTGAGAAATCCGGCGATTTCCTCAAGGAAGCGCCGGTGGCCCCTTCGGGCTTCGCGCTGCACTACTCCAGCCAGGCCGGGCGCATGTTCGACGCGCAGCGCATGGTAAACGGCTTTGAGTACCTGCCCGCCCTGATGGACGACGTATACAAGCCGCTGCTTCAGGCCAACCTGCGGCCGGATATCATCGACCCCAGCCATGATCTGTCGGGCTACAAGGTGGTCTTCACCCCCTTCCTGCCCAGCCTGTCCACGGGCGACCTGATCGGCAAGATCAAGCCCTTCGTGGAAAACGGCGGCACCTGGATCGTCGGTCCCCTGTCGGACGTGCGCGACGCCCACGGCGCCAAGTTCACCCACGCCCCCTACAGCGTGCTGGAAGATTGGCTGGGGGTGTACACCGACGTGCAGATTCCCGGCGAACCCCGGCAGTTTGACCTGGTGTTGGCGGGCAACCGCCGCGGCCAGGGCAAGTGGTGGTACGACGGCTACAAGGTCAAGGAAGGCACTCGGGTGCTGGCCACCTACACCCAGAACGAGCTGAGCGGCCTGGGCGCCATCGTCGAGCGGCAGATGGGCAAGGGCCGCGTCATCCTGCTGGGCACCCTGCCCCAGGGCGAGGCGCTGGTGGGCCTGGTGCGCGAGGTCGCCCTGCAGAGCGGCGTGAGCGTCATCTCCGCCTCGGACAGCGTGCTGGCCGTGCCCCGCAAGGGCGAAAGCACCCAGGGCATGGTCGTGGTCGAACTGAGCCATCAGGTGGGCTTCGTGGACGTGCCCAACCTGATGACCGACCTGATCACCGGCGGCAAGGTCCAGGGCCGCGTGCCCGTCAAGCCCTACCAGGTATTGGTGCTCCAGGCATAATCCCCATTGCGTATACCCCAAAGCGCGCCCGGCTGTTGCCGGACGCGCTTTTTTGTGTCTTGAATCCGCCGGGGCGGAGCGCTTACCGGCCGAAGAGCTGCACCCAGTAATAGCGCCCGTTGCCGGCGCGGTAGCAGGCCACGCCGGTGGAGCCGAAGCTCTTGCGCAGGATGTTGGCCTTGTGCCCCGGGGAACCCATCCAGCCAGCCATGGCCCGGTCGGGATCGGTGCGGCCGTAGGAGATGTTCTCCCCGAAGGCCTTGGCGCTGACCGTGCGCCAGCTGGAGCCGTCTGGCCGGGTGTGGCCCATGCGCTGGACGATCTCCCGGGCGCGGATGCGGGCCGCGGCGGTCAGCTCCGGGTCGACGGTCAGGGGGGCCAGACCGACCTTGGCGCGCTCGAGGTTGACCTCGCGCACAATGGTATCGGCGTAGTCGGGCAGGTATTGCCCGCTCTGGCTGGCGGCCAGGGCGGTGTGGGGCAGGATCAGCAGCAGGCCCATGGCCGCCGCCGCGAGCAGGCGTATCCATCGTTTCATGGCAGTTTCCCTCCTTTGTACCCTCAAAACTCTACCCCAGAGCCTTCGGGCCTGTCAAAGGCAATCCCCACCAGCGCTGGCAGATTCAGCCGGAATCTGCCAGCTTTTTGGCAGGGACGCGGCCGCGCAAAGGGCCGGCGCTTTCGCGCCGGCCCGATCGTTTTTCCCGAACAACCGCTCACGGATGGGGCTCCTGGGTGAATCCCTCGCCCAGCACCTCCTTGACGTCCCCGAGGATGACAAAGGCCGAGGGGTCAATCTGCTGGATCAGCTGCTTGATGGCGAACACCTCGCCCCGGCTGACCACGCACAGCAGCACCGGGCGCTCCTCCCCGCTGTAGAAGCCCTTGCCCTTGAGCACGGTGACGCCCCGCTCCAGCTCGTCCACCACGCGCTGGGCGATGGCCTCGGACTGCTCGGAGATGATGTAGAGCATCTTGCCCGCCTCCAAGCCGTCCTGCATCAGATCGGTCACCTTGCTGGTGATCCACAGGGAGATCAGGCCATAGAGCGCCAGGTACGGGGTGAACACGATGGCGCTGACCGCGATGATGATCATATCGATGATAAACAGCAGCCAAACCGGCCGCAGCCGCGGGATATAGCGGTGCAGCAGCACGGCGAGCATGTCGGTGCCGCCGGAGGTGTTGCCGCTCATGAGCACCAGGCCCAGACCCGCGCCCACGCCGATACCGCCGTACACCGTGGCCAGCAGCGCGTCCACCTCCAGCAGGCCCGCGGGGATGACGTCCGTCACGGCCGAGAGCACCAGCATGCACACCAGCGAGCGCAGGGTGAAGGCCGTGCCCCGGCGCTTCCAGCCCGCCAGAAACAGCGGCAGGTTCATCACGGCCATGGCCAAGCCCGCGGGAATCCCCCACAGATGGTACAGCAGGGTGGCGATGCCCGAAAACCCGCCGCTGACCACCTGGTTGGGGATCAGAAAGAGCTTGTAGGCCGCGCCCATCACCGCCGCGCCCAACACGCCGATCAACAGGGGACGAATCCGTCCCTGACTCCAACGATGCACCAATTCCCCCACCTCCATTCTTTATCCATTCGCCTTGGGCGGGCCTTTCTCCTGCCCGCAAACGGGCGCGCCCCGCAGCGCGCGTTTTGTCCCATGCGGCGGCCACGGATCGCCCGCGCAATCCGGCGCGCAACCGTCCCGGACTCGCCGATGGGGCCGCCCACGGTTTGATGGAGCCGGGTGCGGCGGTTCGCCCCCAAACGGTTGGGCTGCGGCTCGGCCGGATTTCCTGAAGTGCACTTCATGGCCCCCACTTCTCATTTGACTACAATCGTGTTGTATCTCATTGAAAGAGGGGGTTACCTTGAGAAAACGACTCCATGCCGCCCTAAAAGCCTACTTTCGCGCCGAACTGTTGAAGGCGAGAACCAGCCTCGACCTCGCGCAGGAGGAAATGGCCCACCTTCTCGACGTAAGTGTTCGCGCTTATGTCGCGCTGGAAGGCGGAAAATCCTGCTGCGGCCTGATCACGTTCCTTCTCTTTCTTCATCGCGGTTGCCCGGATCCCCTATCTTTTTTGATGGGCCTTTTCAACATGATCGAACTTTCAGAGCAGTCCATCGCCTAATCCACCAATGTCATCAGCCTTTGTTCCTTGGTGATCCGCCGTTTCTTTTTGAGACGCCCAGCGGCTTGTTTGCTTTGTGCTTATTTCGGAAGACGGGCGATCCCTGCAGGCCACAGCGGCCTTTGGCGTCCGCTTTCATCCCAGCGTTCGCCATCGCCGGTTTGGCCCCCCGACAAAGCGGATCCAGACCGGGCGAGCAGGACAAAACCGCCGAACAGGACAAAACCGCCGAACAGCCCGGGGCATCGGCCTTGCCGCCCAAAAAGCCGAGGCGCCCGCGCACTGCGCGGACGCCCCGGGGATAGACGCTTTAATCACCGAAACATACCCATGCTGACCAGCAGACCTTGATCCACCTGGCGCATGACCCGCTCATCCAGGGAGCCGACGTACTGCTTCAGGCGCTTCTTGTCCAGGGTGCGCACCTGCTCGAGCAGCACGACCGACGGCTTCTCCAGCCCCGAGTCCCCGGGGTTGACCGCCACATGGGTGGGCATTTTCGCCTTATTGATCTGGCTGGTGATCGCCGCGATGATGGTGGTGGGTGAGTACTGATTGCCGATATCGTTCTGGATGACCAGAACCGGCCGAACGCCGCCTTGCTCGCTACCCACCACCGGGCTCAGGTCGGCATAGAAGATATCACCACGTTGGATCATTGTGTTCACGCTCCGCCAACGATGCCTCATAGGCCGTAAGCGCCGCCACATCCATGGCGAGACCCAGCTCCGCGAATTGCCGGGAAAGGGCCGCCATTTGGCGGTAGCCTCGCATCATTTTCTCCTTCATCCTCAGCATATGCCGTTGGCGCAGGCTTTGTTGCAAACTCAGGCAGATCCATTTCTCCAGGCTCTGGCCGTCCCCGGCGCTGGCCTGACGGACGCGGGCGAACAGGGCGTCGTCCAATCCCAGGGTGATACGCTTCAATAGGGCTCCCTCCTTACGGGATCAGCGCCTCCAGGCGCAGCAGGGCCTGGGGCAGATAGCCGATCAGGTCCCCCGCCAAGAGGCTGCGCCGCCCCACCGACCCGGCGGCCTCGTCGCCGGCCAGGCCGTGGATGTAAGCGCCCAGGCGCGCCGCCTCGTAGGGCGGCAGGCCCTGGGCCAGCAGGCTGGCGATGACGCCGGTGAGCACGTCGCCGCTGCCGCCAGTGGCCATGCCGTCGTTGCCCGTGCGGTTGAAGGTGACGCGCCCCGCGGGATCGGCCACCACGGTGGTCGCCCCCTTGAGCAGCAGCGTCACCTGGTAGCGCGCCGCGAAATCCACCGCCGCGCCGATGGGATCGGCCAGGATGTCGGCGATGGGCCGGCCGGTCAGGCGGGCCATCTCCATGGGGTGGGGCGTGAGCACCAGGGGCCGCCCGCCCTTGAGGGCGTCGGCCTTGCCCGACAGGGCGAAAAGGGCGTCCGCGTCGATGACAGCCGGGCAGGGGTTCTGCTCCAATATATGCAGCAGCACCCCGGGCATTGCATCCCCCCGGCCCCAGCCCGGGCCGATGGCCAGGGCCTGCTTGCCCCTGAGAAAATCGATCAGCGCTTCGCCGGCCTCGGGGGCCAGCTGTCCCTCCCGCTCGGGCAGGGCGTGGGCCATGATCTCGCTGGCCTGGTTCTGGCACACCGGCACCTGGCTGGCCATCACCGCCAGGGACACCAGCCCGCAGCCCATGCGCGCCGCGGCCCGGGCCGAGAGGATGCCCGCGCCCATCATGCCCAGGCTGCCCGCGCACACAACCACATGGCCGAAGGTGCCCTTGTGCCCCTGGGCGGGGCGTATCGGCAGCAGCCGCGCCGCATCCCCCGCCTCGAGCGCCTCCCAGGGGGCGTCCTGCCAGAGGGCCCGGGGCAGGCTGATCTCCCCCACCCGCACCTGGCCGCAGGCTCGCGCGCCCTCGCCGAGCAGATGACCGGGCTTGAGCACCTGGAAGGTGGCGGTCACATCGGCCCGCACCGCGCATCCGCACGCCGCGCCGGTGGCCGCGTCGACGCCCGAGGGGATGTCCACCGCCAGCACCGGGGCGGCCTGGCGATTGACCCAGGCGATGGCGTGGGCAAACAGGGGGCGGACCGCCCCGGCGATGCCGGTGCCCAGCAGGGCGTCCACCACGGCCGCGGGCTTCAGGTCCGCCACCGCCGCGTCGAAGGCCGCGGGGTCCAGCGCCTGGCGGACGGGGACCGCCAGATGCCGCAGGATGCGCCAGTTGGCCGCCGCGTCCCCGGTCAAGCTCTCCCCCGCGCCCAGCAGCACCACCGTCGGCCGCGCCCCGGCTTGGTCCAGCAGCCGGGCCAGGGCCAGGCCGTCGCCGCCGTTGTTGCCCCCGCCGCACAGCAGGCAGACCTCGCGCCCGGCCAGGCCCCCGAGCATCTGCCCGAGCGCCTCCAGGCACACCCCGGCGGCGTGTTCCATCAGCACCAACCCGGGGATTTCATAGGTCTGCATGGCGGCCCGATCCATCCGCCGGACCGCCTCGGGCAAAAACACCTTGTGCATGCCGCACCTCCTCTATTTCGCGTAGCCCATCAGCCCGCGCACGGACACGTCCCCGGCCAGCACGCGCGAGAGGGTTCCGTCCTGCCGGCGCACCAGCAGGGCGCCCTCCTCATCCATGGCCTCGGCCAGGCCGGTGAAGGTCTCCTCCACCCCGGCCACCCGCACCGGCCGACCCAGGGTAACCGAGTGGGCCCGCAGCCGCTCCAGCAGCCGCGGCGGATCGCTCAGCAGGCCCTCGTCCGCCTCCAGGGCGTCGAGCACCCGGGCGATGAGGGCGGCCCGGTCCACGGGCGCGCCCCCGGCCTCGGCCAGGCTGGTGGCCCGCTGGGCGATGTCCTGGGGGATGTCCCGCCAGTTGGCGTTGATCCCGATGCCCGCCACCGCCCAGTGCAGCTGGTCCAGGTCGGCGCTCATCTCCGTGAGGATGCCCGCCACCTTCCGGCCGCTCACCACCACGTCGTTGGGCCACTTGATGCCCGCGTCATAGCCCATGTCCAGCAGCACCCGGCAGGTGGACTCCGCCATCAGCAGGGTGATCAGCGGCGCGCGCTGGGGCGGCAGGGGCAGCTTGAACACCACCGACAGGTAGATGTTGACCCCCGGCGGGGAGATCCAGTCCCGCCCCCTTCGGCCCCGCCCGGCGCTCTGGCAGTCGGTCACCACGGCCTGGCCGTGGGGACATCCCTTCGCGGCCAGGCGCTTGCCCTCCAGGTTGGTGGAATCGGTCCGCTCCAGGCTGAGCAGCGCGCGGCCCATGTGCGCGCCGGTCAGGCGGGCCTGGATCAGGGGCGCGTCCAGCCGGTCGGGCAGGCGGGCGAGCCGATAACCGCTGTGGGGCAGGGATTCGATCGCATAGCCCGCCTGCCGCAGCGCGTCCATATGCTTCCACACCGCCACCCGGGAGATCCCCAGCCGCTCCCCCAGCGCCTCGCCGGAGAGGGGGTTCCCCCCCGCCTGGAGCAGCGCCAGCAGCACCTTCTCGCGCATCTGCAACTCTCTCGCTCCTCTCAACTGCCGGTGGAGCGGTAGTGCCGCACCCCGACGCGAAAAATTCCCAAGCTGGCCAGGAAGAACGCCGGGCCCAGCCAGATGCTCGCCCACCCGGTCCAGGCCGCCGCGCCCATGGGGTCGGCCTTGCCCAGGATGATCAACAGCGGGTAGTAGAACACGCACCCCAGGGGCGCCACAAAGGTAAAGAACCGCCGCAGCCACTTGTCGTACAGGCTCAGGGGGTACTGGGCGGTCTCCACGCCCCCGTAGGTGGCCAGGTTGAAGAGCTCCAGCGAGTCCACCGACCAGATCGACGCCGTGGCCTGCAGGGCCATCAGGCCCGAGAAAACCAGCGTCCCGCTGACCAGCGCTGCCAGCGCCATGCCCAGCCCCGCCGGCGTTATCTCCAGGGAAACCGCCGCGACGCTCAGCACCGTCAGGCCCTGAACGAAGCGGCCGATCCGCAGGGGCTGGATGTTCTGCCCCAGCAGCTGGAGCACCAGGCCCCGGGGCCGCAGCAGCAATCGGTCCGGCTCCCCCCGGATCACCAGCTGGTGGAAGATCAGAAACCCCCGGCAGAGCGCCTCGGCCGCGGCGAAGGACATGTGCGCCAGCCCGTAGCCCAGAGCGACCTCCGCCAGACTCCAGCCCGCCACCTGCCCGAACCGGGTGAACAGCGCCCACACCGCCACAAAGTTGATGCCCGTGGAGAGCAGCTCCCCCAGGGCGGTCAGGGCAAAGCTTAGCCGGTACTGCACCTGGGCGCGCACGCTGGCCCCCGCCAGGCGGAAAAACAACCGCAGATCGCTCACGCGCGCACCCCCTCAGCTGCCGGTGGAGCGGTAGTGCCGCACCCCGACCCGGAAAACCGCCAGGCTGACCAGGAAGAACACCGGGCCCAGCCAGATGCTCGCCCACCCGGTCCAGGCCGCCGCGCCCATGGGGTCGGCCTTGCCCAGGATGATCAACAGCGGATAGTAATACACGCACCCCAGGGGCACCACGAAGGTGAAGAACCGCCGCAGCCACTTGTCGTACAGGCTCAGGGGGTACTGGGCGGTCTCCACGCCGCCGTAGGTGGTCAGGTTGAAGATTTCCAGCGAGTCCACCGACCAGATGGACACCGTGGCCTGCAGCACCATCAGCCCGGAGAAGGCCAGCGCCCCGCAGATCAGCGAGAGCAGCAGCATGCCCAGCTTGACCGGGGAGAGGGCCAGCTCCAGCGTCCCCGCGGCAAAGAGCAGCACCGCCAGGCCCTGGGCGAAGCGGCCAATGCGCATCAGCTGGAAGTTCTGCCCTAGAATCTGCACCGCCAGGCCCCGGGGCCGCAGCAGCACCCGGTCGAACTCCCCCTTGCCCACCGATAGATGGAAGGTGTCAAAGCCCCGGCAGAAGGCCTCGGCCAGGGCGAAGGACATGTTGACCAGCCCGTAGCACAGGGCGACCTGCGCCAAGCTCCAGCCCTGCACCTGCCCAAACCGGGTGAACAGCGCCCACACCGCCACAAAGTTGATGCCCGTGGCGATCAGGTTGCCCACCGCCGACAGCGCGAAGGACAGGCGGTATTGCATCTGACCGCGGAAGCTCGCCAGGATCAGGCGAAAATACAACCGAACGTCGCTCATCCGCCCAGCACCACCCATCGCTTCATTCTCCCGGCAAGCAGGCGGCGGCCCAGCAGCACCAGCGCGGCCGTCCAAAACAGCTGCAGCAGCAGCTGGCCGGGCAGCTGCCCGGGGTCCAGCGCGCCGATGAAGAAGTTCAACGGCGTGTCCACCAATCCTGCAAAGGGCAGGGCGCGAAAAACCACCTGCAGCCAATCCGGCAGCAGCCCGATGGGGATGATCATGCCCGAGGTCAGGGTGACGATGGGCGGGAGGATGCGCATCCAGCCCTCGCCGGAGACGGTGTACAGGGTCAGGATCGTGATCAGGTTGGTCACCGCGCAGGAGAGCAGCAGCGCCGCCAGGGTGCAGGCCAGCCAGCAGAAAAAGTGCGCCGGGCTGGCCGGGCCGCTCATGCGGTACTGCATGGGCACCAAAAACGCGTACACGATCACCAGCGGGCCGGCCCGCAGCAGCGTCGGCGCGGTGCGCAGGGCGACCGCCCGGGCGTACCAATGGTTGTACAGGTCCATCGGGCGCAGCAGCTCATAGGCCACGTTGCCGGTGCGGATCATGCCCACCAGGTCGCCGTCGGCGTTCCAGGCCAGCATGGAGAGCAGGATCTGCCCCATGCAGGTGTAGGTGATGGATTGGGACAGGGTCAGCCCGCCCGAGGGCGCGCCCCCGGCGTAGAAGGCGCACAGGATCATCACCCGCACCAGGCCAAAGAGGAAATTCGTGCAGATGGCCGCCACCGCAGCGGTCCGGTACTGGATCAGCTGCAGGAAGCGCACCTTGAAGATCGCCAGATACGCCCTCATAGGTGGCGCTCCTGATAGTAGGCGGCGATGACCTGCTCAATGGGCGGGTCCTCGATGAGGATTTCGCCCAGGTCGGCGCGCGCGGCCAGATACTCGATCAGCGCCGGGGCGCTGATCCGGTCGGGGTCAAAGGCCAATACCTGCCGGTTCCCCTCCCGCGAGACAAGGCGCGCCCCCTCGGGCGCCTGGGCGATGGGCTGGGCGCAGGCGCAGGTCAATAGCCGCTCGCGCGTCACCGTGCGGCGCAGGTCGTCCAGGGTGCCGTCCATGAGCACCTTGCCCGCGCCGATGACCATCACCCGGCTGCACAGCGAGGCGATGTCGTCCATGTCGTGGGTGGTCAGGATAACGGTGGTGCCCTCGCGCCGGTTGCGCTCCAGGATAAACCTGCGCACCGCCAGCTTGCTCACCGCGTCCAGCCCGATGGTGGGCTCATCCAGGAACAGGATCGGCGGGCTGTGCAGCAGCGAGGCGGCGATCTCCGCCCGCATGCGCTGGCCCAGGCTGAGCAGGCGCACCGGCGTGCCCAAAAAGGGCGCGAGGTCCAGCACCTCCACCAGCTCCTCCCGGGCGCGGGCGTAGGCCCCGGGCTCCACGCGGTAGATGTCCCGCAGCAGCTCGAAGGAGGCGTTGACCGGCAGGTCCCACCACAGCTGGCTGCGCTGGCCGAACACCACCCCGATCTGGGCCACATGGGCCTTGCGCTGCCGGTAGGGCACCCGGCCGAGCACCTCGCACCGGCCCGCGTCGGGCGTCAGGATGCCCGAGAGAATCTTGATGGTGGTGGATTTGCCCGCGCCGTTGGGCCCGATATACCCCACCAGCTCGCCCGGCTCGATGGTGAAACTCACCCGGTCCAGGGCCTGCACCCGGTGTAGGGCGCGCTTGAGTCCCTTGCCCTCCTGCCTGCGCACGCGGTAGCATTTGGACAGGTCCTCCACGATGATCTGTGAAATGGTCGCCACCTCCCTCAAACAAAATGGAGATCAATTCTATCTCCTTGGTCATGATCTGTCAAGGGGGTGTGCGACAAATTGTTCCATCTTTTTCCTGGCGGCGGGTCAGGGCTGCCGCCAGAGGATCCAATCCAGCATCTCGCGCTCAAAGCCGGCGTTTTGCAGCGCCGCCTCGCAGCCCTCGGTTCCCTCGCGCAGCGCCAGGCGGTTGCGATCGGCGTAGACCCGCCCCTGCTGGAAGGCCCCGGCCAGGCAGTTCAGGGCGGACAGGGCCGCCTCGGGCCGAATCAGGCGCAGCCTGCGCCCCCCGCCCTCGAGCACCAGGGCCACCTCCCCGCCCAGCAGCACCGCCGCGGCGCCCGGGTGCAGGGCGAAGGCGGCGTTTGGGCCGTGGGGCAGCACCGCGCCGTAGGCCAGGGCCGGGTCCAGGGCGTGCAGGCAGCAGGGCGCGGCGGAGGGATGGGCCAAGCGGTCCAGCAGCGCCTGCACATCCCGCTCGCGCACCAGCTGCGCCCCGGACAGGCCCAAGACGAAGTAGCCCCGCACCAGCTGCCCGGAGAGCTCCTGGGCCAGCCAGGCCTCCCGCAGCTCGCCCAGGCTGACCCCGCAGGCCTGGCAGGTCTCCCGGCAGAGGATGCCGTAGCGGTCCAGCACCCGATTGACCTGCTCGGCGGGGGTGGGCGCGGCGGGCGGGTAGGCCAGGGAGAAGCGACCCCTTCCCATGGCGGCGACCCGGCCCCGCACCGCGACCTTGACCGCGGCCTGGTTGTCCAGGTGCAGGCAGGCCAGGGAGTCCTGCACCACCAGCCCGGCCTGGAGCAGCTCCAGCAGGGCCTCCATCACCGGCTGACCGGGCAGCCGGGCCGACAGGGCGCTGTAGAAGCTGGCCCCCAACTGGGCCAGCAGGTCCAGCAGCGCCTCCTTCAGGGGGCTGAGGCCCTCGGGCCGGGGCAGCGCATCCTCAAGGGGGGTGTCGGCGGGGTAGAAGCAGATGTCCTCCCCCTGGGCGCGCCAGAGGATGCGCCCCTGGGAGAGCAGCCCCTCCAGCAGCTGGGGCGTGAAGCCGGGCACCCGGCCGGGCAGGATGATGCGCTCGTAGGTCTTCAGCGGCTGGGGCCAGCCCCGCAGCCGGGTGAGCACCTGCTCGAGCTGATCAGCCGGGTCGCCCACGCCCCGCAGCAGCTCGGGCAGCCAGGCCGCGTAGGCCGCCGGCGGCGCGGTGGCGATCTGCGCGCTGCGGGCGCGGCGGTGCAGGCCGGAGGCCTGGCGGTAGAGGTCGGCGTGGACATAGCCCTCCCCCAGGGGCACGACCTGCTCGCGCTCCATCAGCCGGGCCAGCACCGCCATGACCTCCGGCAGGGAGAACCCGTAGCGCTCGGCGAGCTGCTCCAGGCCCATCATCCCATTGTAGCGCAGGCACCGGCGGATGACCCGCTCGCGCTCGGGCCCGTCCCCGGCCAGGGCCGCCCCGTAAAGCGCCGCCTCCTCCGCGGCGACGACCAGCCCCCGCCCCGGCAGCGCCACGGCCTGGCCTTGATCGGTCAGCTCCCCCAGCCAAGCCGCCTCGTCCCCCGCCTCGGGCGGGGGGCAGTCGCCCTGGATCATCAGCCGGGTATGCAGCGCCTGGGCGTCCCGCGGGGCGCGGCGCTGGCCCTCCAGGCACTGGGCGACGTCCTCGGCGGTGGGCGGCTCGAGGGCCTCGGGCTCGGCCAGGCCGTCCAGGGCGCCGGGCTGGGCGTTCTCGGGGATGATCGTGTCGTAGAGCATCACGCCCTCCAGGTTGCGCCTGAGCTGCAGGGTCCAGGGGGAGGGCGTTTGGCTGCGGCACTGGATGACCTGGATATCCCCGTCGTTCACCCCGGCGAGGACCTGCTTCAAGGCGGGCAGGTCCATGTACTCCTGGGTGCACTCCCGGGCGGCCTCGCGCAGCATGGGGTGCGCCCCGGCGGAGAGGGCCTGCTGGAGCATCTCCGAGCCCCGCAGCCGCTGGATCCACAGGGGCATGCGGCCGGCCTTGCGCACGCCCATCAGCAGCGCCCGGGCGCAGCACTCCCGGAAGATGCTCGTGAACAGCGCGCTGGTGGGCAGGGCGCGGAGAATCTCGGCCTCCACGTCCAGGGCCGCGGCCTGGTGCAGGACGCCTTGGGGCAGGCTGGCCAACCCCGGGGCGTGCAGCAGGATGCCGTCGTCGGTGTGGTAGGTCATGATCAGGGTGTGCAGCTGGTCCTGGAGCAGCCGCTGCAGGATCATGGCCAGGGGGATGTTGACCCGCGCGCCGAAGGGGGCGTGGACCACCATCTGCGCCTGGCCCACCGCGTCGGAGAAGTGCTCCAGGATGATCTTGCGGTCGTGGGCCAGGTGGCCCAGGGCCTTGTACTGCCGCTGGATCATGGGGCAGAGGTTGTCCAGGGCGGCCTCGTCAAAGCCGTAGCGCTCCTGAAGATAGCCGCGCAGGCGCTTGTCGGCCAGGGCCCGCTCGAGCTGGCGCTTCTGCTCGGCCATGTGCATCGACAGGAAGAAGCTGCGGCCCAGGCCGTCCCCCTTCCAGAAGGGGGTCTGCGCGCCCTGGCGGGAGGCCGGGGCCACCCGCACCCGCTCCCGGTCGATGCCGGTGATGCGCCAGGCGAAGGCCCCCAGCAGGAACACGTCCCCCACCCGGGCCTCGAAGACATACTCCTCGTCCAGCTCGCCCAGGCGGGTGCGGTTGTCCTCCAGGTACACGCCGAAATAACCCCGGTCCGGGATGGTACCCCCGGCGGACAGGGCCAGCAGCCGGCTGTAGGTGTTGGGCAGCAGCGCGTCGCGCAGCCGGTCGTAGCTCACGCGCGGGGAGACCGGCCGCTCCCGGGCGTGCTCCCAGTCCCCGGCCAGCATGCGCAGCAGCTCGCGCAGGCTGTCCCGGGTCAGGCCCTGATAGGGCTGGGCCCGGCGCAGCACGCGGTAGAGGTCCTCCACCTCCCAGGTCTCCTCGGCGGCCATGCTGACGATCTGCTGAGCCAGCACGTCCAGGCAGTTTTGGGGGATGTGCAGCGGTTCCAGGCGGGTCCTGCGCATCTCCTCGACCACCATGGCGCAGTCGAGCAGCTCCGCGCAGGTGCGCGGCATCACCCGCATCACGCTGACCGCCCCCGGGGCGTGGCCCGCCCGGCCCAGGCGCTGCAGGCCCGAGGCCACCGAGAACGGGCAGGCGACCTGGATGACCAGGTCGATCTCGCCCACGTCGATGCCCAGCTCCATGGAGGAGGTGGCGCACAGGCAGCGCAGCTTGCCCGCCTTGAGCAGGCTCTCGGCCTCAAGGCGCTGATCCTTGGATACCGAGCCGTGGTGGGTGCGGGCGTACTGGGCCCCGGCCAGGGCGTTGATGCCGTAGCAGATGCGCTCGGCGGCGGTGCGGTGGTTGACAAAGACCAGGGTGGTGCGGCAGCGGCGGGAGAGCTCGTAGACCTGGGCGCTGAGCTCGGGCCAGATGCTGCCCTCGGGCAGGTCGGAGAAATCGTCCACCGGGCAGCGCAGCTGCAGGTCCACGGCCTTGTCGATGGCCGGGCGCACCACGTTCACCGGCCGGGGACGGGTCGGCTCCCCCCCGCCGAGAAAATCCGCCGCCAGCTGCTCGGGCTCCACCGTGGCCGACAGGCCGATGCGCTGAAACTCCCCGGCCAGGTGGGCCAGCCGCTCCAGCGACAGGGCCAGGTGCACCCCGCGCTTGCTGTCCATGAAGGCGTGCAGCTCGTCGACGATGACGGTGTTGACCGTGGCCAGGGCCTGGCGGGCGCGCTGGGTGGTCAGCATCAGAAAGAGGGACTCCGGGGTGGTGATCAGGATGTGGGGCGGGCTCTTGATGAGCCTTTGGCGCACATGGGCCGGGGTGTCCCCGTTGCGCACGCCGACGCTGATGGCCGCGGGGGGCAGGCCCATGGCCTCACGCACCTGGTTGATCCCGGCGATGGGCGCGTTCAGGTTGCGCTCAATGTCGTTGCCCAGGGCTTTCAGGGGCGTGACGTAGAGCACCTGGGTGCCCAGGCAGGGCTCGCCCGCGTCCTGGGCGCGGATCAGCCGGTCCAGCAGGCCCAGGAAGGCCGTGAGCGTCTTGCCGGTGCCCGTGGGCGCGCAGATCAGCACATGCCGGCCCGAGGCGATCTGGGGCCAGCCCATCTGCTGGGTCAGGGTGGGCTCCCCCACCTGCTGGGAGAACCACTGGGCCACACTGGGCGAGAACAACTCCGGCTGCGTCACGATCACGACCCCCTTTTCTCCCATTATACAGAAAATACGTTCGGGCGCAAAGGGAATTCTGCCCAAAATAAAAAGTCCGGCCGTAGCCGGACGGGCGGAATGGATGAATTCACCGGCGGCTAGCCCGCTCGATCATGGCGCGCTTGGCCTGGGCCGCGTCGGGAAAGGATTCCTCGCAGTTGAGCATGTACTGGGCGGCCTGTTCAAACTGGCGCGGGGTGAAGCGCGTCTCGTCGATGCGCGCGATCAGGGCGGCCTGCTCCGGCGTCAAGCGCAGATAGTGCAGATCCGACTCGTAGGCGCAATTGAGAATGTGCGCCAAATATTCGACCAGGTCCACGACCCCTCTCCTCCTTTTTCGATCGCTTGCCAAACCCTTCGCCGACTCATGTTTATCCTATCACAAGTTTTTGTCGGCATCAATACTTATAGCTTTAATTTTAGCTATTACTTCCTGTATGTAAATTCGCATTCCTCTTACAATAAAGGTAGGTGATAGGCATGCAGGTGGATTATCGCGCGATCGGTCAACGGATCGCGCGCAAGCGCAAAGAGCAGCGTAAAACCCAGGACCAGCTTGCAGAGGTCCTGGGCGTTTCAATTGGGTACGTCAGCCAGATCGAGCGCGGGGTGACGAAAATCAGCCTGGACACCCTCTCGCAGATTTCCGGGGCTCTGGGATGCCCGCTGACCGAGCTGCTCGACGGCGCCAATCCCCACCAGGCCCATTATCTGGACGCCGAGCTGGCGCAGTACTGGCGGCGGATGGCCCCGTCCCAGCGCAACCTGCTGGTCAAGATGGCCCGGCTGATCGCCGAGGAATCGCCCCCGGAGGGCGCTCCATAAGAAAAAACGCCGTGCGATGCACGGCGTTTTTGTGGTTGGCAGATGTCTTACTTGACCTCGACCTCGGCACCCACCTCGGCGAGCTTCTCCTTGATCTTGTCGGCCTCGTCCTTGGCAACGGCCTCCTTGACGGTCTTGGGAGCGCCGTCCACCAGCTCCTTGGCCTCCTTCAGGCCCAGGCCGGTGATCTCGCGCACGACCTTGATGACCTTGATCTTCTCGGCGCCGGCAGCCTTGAGCACGACGTCGAACTCGGTCTTCTCCTCAGCGGCCGGGGCGGCAGCGCCAGCGGCGGGGGCGGCGGCCACGGCCACGGGGGCGGCGGCGCTCACGCCGAACTTGTCCTCCAGAGCCTTGACCAGCTCGGCCAGCTCCAGAACGGTCATCTTCTCAATGGCTTCGATCATCTGATCCTTGTTCATGAGTATACCCTCCATTTTCATCGATTCATTTGATTAGACAGGGACGCAAGCGGGTCGATCAACCGGCCTGCTCCTTCTGCTCACGCACAGCGTCCAAGGTACCCACCAGCTTGCGGATGGTTCCGGACAGAACACTCACGAACCCACTGATGGGGGCATTGAGGGAGCCCAGCAGCTTGGCCACCAAGACCTCCTTGGGGGGCAGCTCGCTCAGGGACTCAACGCCCTTCACGTCCAGCAGCTGGTTATCCACCAGACCGCACTTGATCTCGGTTTTCTTGGTCTTCTCGATGAACTTGCAGAGCACCTTGGCGGGCGCCACAGGATCATCATAGCCAAAGGCCACAGCCGTGGGGCCTTCCAGATAGGGGGTCAGGCCCTCGATGTTCAGGTTGCCGGCGGCGCGGTCGATGAGCTTGTTCTTCAGCACGCGGTACTCCACGTTGGCGGCGCGGCACTGATTGCGCAGCTCGGTCACCTCTTCCACCGTCAGTCCCCGGTAGTCCAGGAACACAACGCCCTGCGCGCGGTCCAGCTTATCCTGAATCTCGCTGACGACGACCTTTTTCGCTTCCTGATTGGCGGACATCATTTCCACCTCCTTCATCAAAAAATTCCCACCTCTGTGCAGACGCGCAAAGGTGGGAATTTAAAGCCAGTTCAGCTTCCAACTCTCCATCCTCGGCAGGCGAATTTTGAGCCCCGAGGGGCGCCTGCGGTCTGCGGACAGATGTATATGCAATTCTTGCTTAGTATACACAACTGCCCGGCAGTTGTCAAGGGGAATTAGAAGCGCAGCGCGTTGATCCGGATGCCAGGGCCCATGGTGGTGCTGACGACCACGCTGCGCAGGTAGGTGCCCTTGGCAGCGGCGGGCTTGGCCTTGACGATGGCGTCCATCAGGGCCTTGAGGTTCTCGCTGAGCTTCTGCTCGTCGAAGGAGGCCTTGCCGATGGGCACATGGATGATGCTGGTGCGGTCCAGACGATACTCAACCTTACCGGCCTTGATGTCGGCGATGGCCTTGGCCACGTCCATGGTCACCGTGCCGCTCTTGGGGTTGGGCATCAAGCCCTTGGGGCCCAGCACGCGGCCCAGACGGCCGACCACGCCCATCATGTCCGGGGTGGCGACACAGACGTCGAAATCGAACCAGTTCTCGCCCTGGATCTTCTGCACCAGCTCGGCGCCGCCGACGTAGTCCGCGCCGGCCTCCTCGGCCTCACGGATCTTGTCGCCCTTGGCGAAGACCAGCACGCGGACCGTGCGGCCGGTGCCGTGGGGCAGCACCACCGCGCCGCGAACCTGCTGGTCCGCGTGGCGGGGATCGACGCCCAGCTTGATGGACATCTCGACGGTCTCATCGAACTTGGCCTTGGCGGTCTGCTTGATCAGCGCGACGGCCTCCTCGGGCTCATAGTTCTTCATCCGATCGATCAACTTGACACTATCCTGATACTTCTTACCGTGTTTCATGGGCTTTCCCTCCTTGTGGTCTTAGCGGGAACGGTACGCATTCCCTCCCACTTTGTCAATCAACGACCTCCACGCCCATGCTGCGGGCGGTGCCGGCGATCATGCGCATCGCCGCGTCCACGTCAGCCGCGTTCAGATCGGGCATCTTGAGCGTAGCGATCTCGCGGACTTGGTCCTTGGTGATCTTGGAAACCTTCTCGGTGTTGGGCCGGCCGGAGCCGTGCTCGATCTTGCACGCCTTCTTAATCAGCACCGCGGCCGGGGGGGTCTTGGTGATGAAGGTGAAGGAGCGATCCTGATACACCGTGATGACGACCGGGATGACCAGACCCGCCTGGTCCTTGGTCCGCTCATTGAACTCCTTGCAGAAGCCCATGATGTTGACGCCGTGCTGGCCCAACGCGGGACCGATAGGCGGGGCCGGGGTGGCCTTTCCTGCGTTCACCTGCAGCTTGATCATACCGGTGATTTTCTTGGCCATGGGTACACCTCCTAAAAACATGTGGTCATGGCGGGGCCGACTTGCGGCGCCCTCCCACTCTTACCAAAACCGCCCGAACCGGGCGGCATGACAAGCCAGTTCAGCGCTGCCCAAGGGCAGCCTTTACGCCTCCTGCTTCTCCACCTGCGTAAAGTCCAGATCCACCGTGGTATCGCGTCCGAGGAAGGATACCGTGACCCGCAGCTTCTGCCGGTCCTCGTCGATCTCCTCCACGTGGCCCACAAAGCCCTCCAGCGGGCCGGTGAGCACGCGCACGCTGTCGCCCACTTCCACATCCATCACCACGGGAGCGCGCTCGGCCATCATGGCCGCGACCTCCTCGTCGGACAAAGGAATGGGCTTGGATCCCGGGCCCACAAAGCCCGTCACGCCGCGGGTGTTGCGCACGATGTACCAGGACTCGTCGGTCATGATCATCTTGACCATCACATAGCCCGGAAAGATCTTGCGCGGGATGCTGCGGCGCTTGCCATTTTTGATCTCGATAACCTCCTCAACGGGAATGGCGACCTCCTGGATGATATCCTGGAAGCCCCGGTTTTCCACCGTCTTCTCGAGGTTGGCCTTCACCTTGTTCTCATAACCCGAGTAGGTATGGGCCACATACCATGCGGGACCCTTGGGGGACTCATTCGACATGCGCTAGCGGAACCGGCGAACCAGTCCCTCCCTCCTTTGCTATCGATCCAATGCTTAGCCGACAATCAGCTTCATCAGGCTGGACAGGCCGAGGTCCACCAAGCCGGTGACAACCGCCATAAACGCCACGAACACCAGCACGACAACCGTGCTCGTGAGCCATTCCTTCTTGTCGGGCCAGCTGATCTTCTTCAGCTCAGAGGACATGTCCTTGAAGAACTGACGCACCCGGTGCTTCTTCTTGGCCTTGGCCTTAGCGGGCTTGTTGTCCTTTTTGTCGACATCCTTGCCGGATTTCGACCAGAACGGCTTCTTACCGCTCTCGGCTTGCTTATTCATGGGTTCACATCCTTGTCGTTCGATGCTCCGTGAGCTTTAGCGGGTCTCCTTGTGCACGGTATGCGCCTTGCAGAAACGGCAATACTTGCGCATCTCCAAACGATCGGGATCGTTCTTCTTGTTCTTCATGGTGTTGTAGTTGCGGCGCTTGCAGTCCTGGCAGGCCAGCGTAATCTTTACGCGCATTGAATATCCACCTCCATGCTAAAAAAAGGTCCATCAAAAATGGCACCTTATATAATTTATCATACCGGCCAGGCCCTGTCAAGAAATTCTCAGCGAAAACCTGGCGGAAACCGGGAATTTTCCCGGTTTTTGCGGGCGGCCCCGGCGCGCGGACCGGTGGTTTTATCCCACGAACCCGCCCCGGAAGAAAAGCGAGCCGGAGGCACAAGCCCCCGGCTCACGGCCGTTTGATATCGATTACTCGACGATGGCGGTGACAACGCCGGAGCCGACGGTACGGCCGCCCTCGCGGATAGCGAAGCGCAGGCCCTCCTCGATGGCAACCGGGGTGATCAGCTTGATCGTCATCCGGATGTTGTCC
>JBMNTT010000033.1:0-30924 GCA_050945875.1 Christensenellales bacterium | reverse complement strand
TGCCCTGCGTCGGGGATGACCTCGCCGATGAGCATGCGCATCAGGGTGCTCTTGCCCGCGCCGTTCAGGCCGGTCAGGCCCATCTTGTCGCCCTTGTTGAGCCGCAGCGCGGCGTCGATAAAGATTCGCTTGTCCCCGAAGCTGTGGGACAGCTCGGTCACATCCAAAAGACTCATGGTGATCTCCTTCTTTCCAAAAACAAAGCGGGAAGAGGCAAATCCTCTTCCCGCGGCGATTTCGAGATTCTCTCTGAAAGCCGACGATGCTCAGAATCGGAATTCCTTCTAGTGGGGCGACGGATGCGGTTGTACCAGAAAAGGGCGCACTTGTCCCTCTTTAGCACATTGCGGCCGTCACAACACCCTTGGAATTCATGATTCTACAGACACCATCCTCTCAGATTACCCCTAGCATAGCATAGGTTTCCCCCGGTTGCAAGGGGCTTATGCGCCCAGCAGCGCGTGGGTGTCGGCCATCTTCTCGGGCACCGGCACATGGAACGGACAGCGGCGCACGCACGCCCCGCAGGCGATGCAGGCGTCAGCCTTGTGGGCCATCTGCCCGTAAGCGGCGCGCAGGCGCTCGTTGACGCCCTCGTGGCGCGCGGCGTCCCCCAGGCGGTTCAGGGCGGCGATATCCAGCTGCTGGGGACAGGGCAGGCAGTGGTTGCAGTACATGCACTGACCCTGCATATCGGTGTAGGCCCGGGCCACCACGTTGGCATAGTCCCGCTCCTCGTCGGTGGCCTCCAGATAGTGCAGGGCCTGGCGCATCTCCTCGGCGGTCTTGCAGCCTGCCAGACAGCAGGACACCCCCGGGCGCGAGAGCGCGTAGGCGATGCACTGGCTGGGCGACATGGCCATGCCCGCCGGGTTGTTGGGCGAGAGCAGCACCCCCGCGCCGAAGGCCTTCATCACCACGATGCCGCAGCCCATCTTCTCGCAGGCCTGGTACAGCGCCAGGCGCATCGGATCGGTGCCGCCGCCGACGGGTTTGCCCGCAAAGAGGGTGTCAATATCCGTCGAGGCGGGCAGGGTGTCGAAGTAGGGGTTCATGGAGAACATCAGCGCGTCCAGGTTGCCGGTGTCCACCATGCGCTTGGCCACCGCGGGCACATGGCTGCTCATGCCGATATAGCGCGCCTTGCCCTCCCGCTGTAGCTGCTTCGCCAGGGCCAGCGGCCCCTCCAGCACCACGTCCAGGTCCTCGGGCTCATCGACGAAGTGCAGCATCAGCACGTCGATATAGTCGGTGTCCAGTCGGGTGAGCAAATCCTCGAAGTGCGCCTTGGACTGCGCCAGGTCCCGGGAGCGGATGTACTGCCCATCCGGGGCCAGGCAGGCGCCCAGGTGCCCGGCGACCATCATCCGATCCCGGCGGCCGCCCAGAGCCTTGCCGATGGCCGAGCGAACCTCGGCCTGGGCCATGAACAGGTCCATGTAGTTGACGCCATGGTCCAGCGCCTCGGCCACCACCTCGTCCACCACCTGCTGAGGTTTGTCCACCAGATGCTCGGCGCCCAGGCCGATGACGCTGACCTGCGCGCCAGTGCGGCCCAGTGTACGGTATTGCATGACGATCCCTCCTTTTTCTCGATCATACCCGCTTTGCGTTCGCGCCGCAAGGGGAACAGCAAAAAAGTAGCCGCCCTTTTTCAGGGCGGCGATTGCGCGGCGGATCTCAGGCGGCGTCCGCCGGGCGGGCGCTTCGGCCGCTGGCCAGGGCCAGGACGCAGCCCAGCAGAAACATCCCCGCGTTAAGGATGAAGGGCAGGGTCCGGTTGGCGGCGCTCATCAGCCCGGCGATGTAGCCAAAGGGCGAGGAGAACAGCAGCACCACCATGTACATCAGGCCCATGATGCGGGCGCGCTCCTTGTCGTCCACATTGACCACCACCATGGTCTCCATCAGCGGCATGACCATCGCCTCGCCGCAGCCCTGCAGCAGGGCGCACAGGATCATCAGCGGAACGCTGTCCGCGGGCATACCTACCAGCAGCAGGCAGCTGGCCGTGTAGCAGCAGAAGCCCACCGCCAGGGCGATATGGGGCTTGCGCATGCGCGAGATGCGCGGCATGACCCCAAAGAAAAACACCAGCATCAGCAGGGACCTGAACACCGGATACACCGCCAGAAACTCGTTGGGCATGCCCAGCTGGTCGGTGGCCAGCAGGCCGAAGAAGGTGCCAAAGGTGTTCGAGCCGATGGTGTGCACCACCATCACCCCCAGGGCCAGCAGGGTCCCCGGGTTGTGGAGCATTTGGCGGATCACCCCGCCGTACTCCCGGAACATCGCCCCCCAGGAGACATGCCGGGTCTCCTCCATGCGGATCTGCCCGATACGGGTCTCCTTACCCACGACAAAGAGGATGAGAAACTTGGCGGTCATGAGCACAAAGGAGATCAGGTAGAGGATGCGCATGGCGGGCACCACGTCTACGCTCTTGACCAACAGGCCCGACAGCGGCGCGAAGAAGGCCGACAGCAGGCCGGAGATGCTCACCCAGGTGAAGATGGGTACCAGCTGGTTCTTGGGCGTGTCCTCCACCAGCAGCAGCTTCCAGGAGTTTTCGGTCACCCGCCAGAGGGAGTTGACGATGATCGCCGCCACGAAGTACCAGAAGTTCTGCGCCACCGCCCAGATCAGGCAGGGCACGCTCCAGGACAGGATGTCAAAGACGACCGTGGCCTTGCGCCGACCCATCTTGTCGGTGATGATGCCCGAGAGCACCGCCACCACCACCTGGCAGGCCATGCCGATGCTGGCGATCAGACCGATCTGGGCGTCGCCCAAGCCCAGCAGGGACATGTACAGCGACGCATAGGGGATATACAGGTTGTAGGGGATGCCCCACATGGGCTCAGTGTAGACACAGCAGCGGGCGTTGCCCTTAAGCTTGACCAGAGAGCGAAAGAGGGACTCCTTCTGGGGCGCTTGCGCTTGCTCCATGGGTCAGTCCTCCTCCTTGCGGTTTTGGGGGCTGACGATCTCGACGAAGGTGGGATGATACACCCGGCGGCGCTCCAGCTGCCACACCGGCTCGGAGAAACCGCCCTCGGGCGCGGAAGCCCCGGCCTTGGCGAACTCGTAGAGCCGGGCGTCCATCATGTCCAGATGGTGCAGCAGTTCGGCCTCGGCGAACATCGGGCGCACCGGGCTGCCATAGTCCGGCTCGTTGTGATGGGAGAGCACCATATGCTCCAGGAGCATCATCTCCTCAGGATCGGCCCCCACCTCCTCGCCGATTTGGTGCAACCGGCGCACGCCCATGGTGATGTGCCCCAACAGGGTGCCCTCCACGGTGTACTCGCTGACGATGCCCAGCTTGCCCGCGTCCATCTCGTCCACCTTGGCCAGGTCGTGGACGATCACCCCGGCCACCACCAGGTCCCGGTTGAGGTGGGGATAGACGGTCAGCAGCGCCTCGGCGGCCGAGAGCATGGCCGTGGTGTGGTAGAGCAGCCCGGCGCGCACGGCGTGGTGCCCGCTCTTGGCCGCGGGATAGTAGAAGATGCGCTCCTTCTCGGCCTTGAGCAGGGTGGTGACCATCCGGCGCAGACCGTCCCGGGTGATGCTGTCCGCGGCGCGCACCACCTGCTGCCACATCTTACCCGCGTCCCTGGGCGCGCTGGGCACCAGTTCCGCCGGCTTGACCGGATCCTGGGCGGTGATGGGACGGATTTTCTCCACCTTGACCTGCAGCTGGTTCTGCCACAGGGTGACCGCCGCGCGAATCTTGACCGCGTCGCCGGCCTGCATGCCCTCGGGCAGCTCCGCGGGCGCGTCCCACATCTTCGCGTTGATCTCGCCGGTCACGTCCGCCAGCGTCATGTCCAGAAACCGGGACCCGTTGGCCGAGGTGCGGATGCTGATCTGCCGCAGCAGATAGAATCCATCAAAGACCATCCCGTTCTCCAAATCCAGAATCCCCGGGTTCTGCACCAGTTGAGCCATACCCGTCTCCCCCTCTCTATTCCTGCTCCCGCAGCTGATCCAGCGACAAGGAAAAGCTCGGGACAAAATGCTCCATGAAGTAAGCGATGGATTTTTCTGGCCGCGCGGCCAGGTCCTCAGCGATCTCCTGGCGCGCCCGGTCGAACTCGCGGTTGCCCGCCTGCCCTTCCTCCACGCACTTGAGGTAGGCGCAGATGCGGTCCGCCGCCTTGACCAATTGATGTTCCGGGGCGGCGCGGTCCTGATGGATCAGGGCGTCGTAGTCCGATCGCATGGCCTCGGGCAACATATCCAGCATGCGCTGCTCAGCCACCTGCTCCACCCGCTGATAGGCCTGGCGAATATCCGGGTTGTAGTACTTGATGGGCGTAGGCAGGTCGCCGGTGAAGACCTCCCCCGCCTCGTGATAGGCCGCCAGGGCCATCACGTGCTCCGCGTCGTAGTCCCCGCCGAAGTATCGGTTCTCGATCACCGCCAGGGCATGGGCGACCCAGGCCACCTGCATGGAGTGCTCCTGCACATTCTCGCCCCGGGCGTTGCGCATCAAACCCCAGCGCAAGATATGCTTCATCCGGGCCAGGTACGCAAAGAATGGACTCATCCGGCCGCCTCCAATTGACAAAATGTTGCAAACCTGCTAGAATTATAGCATAAAAGCATACTTTGCCGCTAGGGGAGCTTGAAAAAGCTGAGAGGCCGTCCGGTCAACCCTTGGAACCTGTTGAGATCATCCTCGCGTAGGGAAGCGGTCAGCTGCAAGGGTTCCTTGCGGCGGGCACTTCCTGCATTTTATCAAAATGCAGGGTTTTCTTTTTCGGGCCTCCCGGCGGACAGATGCTGTAAAGGGAGGTTTTTTTCAATGTCAGAATATCTGTCGCTGCTGGTGGGCAAGTTCGCCGAGGTCAGCCCCTGGGTGTGGATCACCTGCGCGGTGCTGCTGGCGCTGGGCGTCCTGGGCGTGGTCATCCTGCGCAAACAGAAGCGCAAGCCCCTGTCCACCAAGGCCTTGGTCTACGGCGCGCTGTGCGTCGCCATCGCCTTCGTGCTCAGCTGTATCCGCATCGTGCGCCTACCCCAGGGCGGCTCGATCACCTTGGCGAGCATGCTGCCCATCGTGGTCTACTCCTGGATTTTCGGACCGGTGGCCGGGGTGATCAGCGGCGTGGCCTACGGCATGCTCCAGCTGCTGCAGGATTTCGCGGTGGTTCACCCGCTGCAGCTGTTGCTGGACTACCCTGTGGCCTTCGGCGTGCTGGGCCTGGCGGGCTGCTTTAAGAAGCATCTGCCGGTGGGCGTGGTGTTGGGCATGGCGCTGCGCTTTGTCTGCCATTTCATCACGGGCATGGTGTTCTTCGGCGAGTACGCCCCCGAGGGCCAGCCGGTCTGGCTCTACTCCCTGGGCTACAACGGCAGTTACATGCTGGTGGAGTGCATCATCTGCGTGGCGGTGGTCATGCTGCCGCCGGTCAAGCGCTTTCTGGAGCGGCTGCGCATCCAGGCGCGCCAGGCCACGGTGGCCAGCCGCTAATTCCGCTACCCCGCCGAGGCGCGCCCAGCGAAGCGATCCATCGCCCTGGCTCCAGCCGCCAGGCAGCGGCGATACAAAAAAGCGCCCCCTCTTTCTGGGGACGCTTTTTTCGTCTTGAAATTACAGGATGTAGGCATCCTTCTTGGCGGCCTGGGCGCCCTTGACCTCCGCGCCGTCGGCCTCAAAGCCCTCACGGCCCATCAGGCCGTAGGTGGAAATCTTGCCCTGCTCCACGCCGGGCTGGTCGAAGGTGTTGATGCCCATCATGAAACCGGCGTAGGCGGTCTGCATCTCAAAGAAATACAGCAGCTCGCCGACGGTGAAGGCGTTGACCTCGGGCAGGATCAGGGTCTCGTTGATCTTGCCTTGCTTGACCAGCGCGAACTCGGTAGCCTTCTGCTCGTAGCCGATCAGCTTGTTCATGCTGTGCCCGCCCAGGAAGGCCACGTCCTTGATCTCCTCATAGCCATGGGCGATATCCATCTGGCCGCGGTAGTTCTCCACCGCCAGGAAGGTCAGCACCTTGTCAAAGGGGCCCTCGGCATAGAGCTGCACCTGGGAGTGCTGGTCGGTGACGCCCAGGCTCTTGACCGGGGTTTGGCCGGCGTTGACCACCTCGCCGGTCAGGCTGAACTTCTTACCCAGGCTCTCGGCCCACAGCTGGGCGTACCAGTCGGCCATGTACTTGAGCGAGTCGGCGTAGGGCATCATCACCGAGATATTCTTGCCCTTGTTCATGGCGATGTACATCAGCGCCGCGTTGAGCAGCGCGGGGTTCTCCATCAAGCCGTCCTTGCGGCAGATGCCATCCATATAGGCCGCGCCCGCCAGCAACTCCTGGATATCGATACCGCACACGGCCGCGGCCAGCAGGCCCACCGGGCACAGCTCGGAGAAGCGGCCGCCCACCCCGTCGGGGATGTAGAAGACCTTGAAGTTCTCCTTCTTGACGATCTTGATCAGCTGACCGGAATCCTTGCTGGTGGTGGCCACGATGTGCTTCTGCCAACCCTCGCCGATGGTCTTCTTGAGCATGTCGGCCACAATCAGGAACTGGGCCATGGTCTCAGAGGTGGTGCCGGACTTGGAGATGACGTTGAAGACCGTGGTCTTCGGGTCGATCACGTCGAAGAGGGCCAGCATGCGCTCGGGGTCGACATTGTCCTCCACGTACAGGCGGGGGCCGCCGCGCTTGGCTGCGGGCAGATCGTTATAGTGCAGGTGGTTGAGGGCCTGCTGCACAGCGATGGGGCCCAGGGCGCTGCCGCCGATGCCCAGCACGACGAAATCCGTCGCCCAGGCGCGAATCTGCTCGGCCTCGGCCTGGATATCCGCCACGATCTGGCCCTGGTTGTAGGGCAGGTCGGTCCAGCGCATATCCTTATGGGTATCGCTCTTCTTCATCTCGGCGACGGCGTGGGCGATCTGCGGCGCGATGGCGTCCAGGTCGGCCTGGGTAATCCCCTGGTCCTTGCCAGCGTAATCCTGCTGGGGCATGGCGGCGCACAGGGCATCGGCCATCATGTTGTTGACATCCAGCTTCAGGCGCATGCTCTCGCGCCAGGCGGCGTCCTCAAAACGCTTCATGAACTCATCACCCTTTTATGATAATGTAGATTTGGTCACATCGCGTCTATTATACACAATCCCAAAGAAAACGGCAACGCATAACCGCCACCGCCGGGACATATTTGCTAATAGAGACCCATGTTTTGGAGGTGCGCTGTGAATCAATCCACCTGGACGCCCCTGTCCCTGCTGGGCGCGCTGGCCACCATCGCGGTGGTGCTGCTGGGCAGCCTGTTCTTTGCGCGCCAAACCGTGCCCGCCGCGGCCACGGTCGCCACCAGCCTGCAGCCCATCGTCACCGATGCCGACGGCCGACCCGTCGCCGGGGCCCAGGTGGTGGTGCATGAGACCGGCATGGCCTACACCACCGATGCCAACGGCCGCACCCCGGCCATCGCGCTGGCCGGCTTGGAGCGGGCCGAGGTCACCCTGTTGGTCTACGCCCAGGGATATGCCGAGACGCTGGTGGCCCATGTGACGGTATACCCCGATCAGCTGCGCATCGGGCCGACCATCGCGCTGCCCGCCGGCGAGCAGGGCGCGCAGTGGACCTGCGAGCAACCCGAGGCGGCTTGGGCCAAGGAGCTATTGGGGCGCTATCGGCCCTAGCTCAGCCGAAAACCTGGGCCATGCGGTCAAAGCCCTCCCGAAGCTGCGCCAGGTCGCGGTAGTTCTCCCCGTAGACCTCCAGCATCACCGGCCCGGTATAGCCCATCTGGCGCAGACGGCGCGCTAGCTCCGGGAAGTCCACCTCTCCCTGTCCGGGCAGGCAGGGCCGCCCCGCCCCGTCCATGTCGCAGATGTGAACGTTGGCCAGGCGCTCGCCCATGGCGTCGAGATAGGCCATCAGGGGTTGACCGGTCTGCACCGCTTGTTTAACGTCGAAGGTGAAGCCCAGATGGGGACTTTTGAGCTGGCTGAGCAGCTCGGAAGCAAAACTGGGCCGTTCAAAATAACACCAGGAAACATTCTCCCAGGTCAGTTGGACGCCCTCTCGGTGGGCCTGCTCGGCCAGAATATCCGCGCGCTCGGCCAGGCTGGCGAAGTTGAGCCGCAGCGCGCCGCCCTTGAGGTTGGCCGGGCCGTGGAGCACATAGCGCTTGGCGCCTAGGGCCCGGGCCGCGGCGAAGGCCTCGCAAAAGATATGGTAGGCGTCGCGTTTCTGCCGAATGGTGCCGCTGAAGAACTGCGGCTCGAACTGGGTGCCCAGGGGATGCACCGAGGTCACCGTCAGCCCGGCCCGACTCAGGCGGCGTTGGAGCATGGCCAGAAAAGCCGGCTGATACTCGCTGCGGGTGGAGAGAAACACCTCGCACCGGGATACCCCCATCTCCCCCAGCAGGGGGATGGCCTGCTCCACATCCCACCGGCCATAGAAACTCCCCGTGGATACGCCCAGCTGCATCCGCCTCGCTCCCTTCTCTGAGCCTTCAGTATACCAGAAAAACCGAATTTGTGAAAACCGGTTGTGTCCGCTCCCGCCCTGCCCTTATAATGGGTGGGAAAGGAGGGGACGGCATTGCTCAAGCTCAAAATCCTCGCCTGCAAGATCTTCCTGCGGGAGCTCTACGAGGTCGCCGCCCACAGCCCCCATCTGTGCGACATCACCCTGCTCAGGCAGGGTTTACACAACGAGCCGGAGAAGCTGCGCCGCGAGCTGCAGCGGGCCATCGACGCCGTGGAGGCCGAGGATCAGCCCTACGACGCTATTTGCCTGGCTTACGGCCTGTGCAGCAACGGCGTGGCCGGGGTGCGCGCCCGCAAGACGCCGCTGATCGTACCCCGGGCCCACGACTGCATCGCCCTGCTGCTGGGCAGCCGCAGCGAGTATCAGCGCCTGTTTGGGCAATTGAACGGCGGTATCTACTGGTACTCCCCCGGCTGGATCGAGCAGACCCTGCAGCCCGGCAAGGAGCGATTTGACATCCAGTACGCCGACTATCTCGCCCGTTTCGGCGAGGACAACGCCCAGTATCTGATGGAGCTGGAGCAGGGCTGGATGCGCGAGTACCATCACGCGGTGTTCGTGGACTGGCCCCAGTTCGACAACCGGGCGCACATGGCCTATACCCAGCAGTGCGCCGACTACCTGGGCTGGCAGTGTCATCGCGCCCCGGGCAGCGACGCGCTGCTATCGCGCCTGGTGGACGGCCAGTGGGACGAGGCGGACTTTTTGACCGTGCCGCCCGGCCAGGCCATCGTGCCCACCTACCGGGAGGACATCGTCTGCGCCCAGACCGACGCGCCCCGAGAGTTCGTGCGCGGCATGACCCTCAACCATTGACCCGCGACCAGCGCAAGGACCCCGGAATCAGTGATTTCGGGGTCCTTTTTGATCTTCAGGGTTTGCGCACATAGATGCTGGCCGAGTAGGTGCACTGCTGATTGAGCGCCATCGGCACAAAGGCCTCCACCTCAAACCCGGCGGCGCGCATCTCCCGCAGATAACCCGCCCGGCTTCGGGCCCGCGCCGGCACCGGGGGGATCCACACCGGCGCCTCCCGCCCGTCCCTTTGGATGGTGTGGCGCAGCTGGAGGGTTTGATAGTCCTCCCCGGTCAGCTCCAGCCACCGAGCATAGGTGTCCACCGGTCCCGCCTGGGGCTCCGGCTCCCGATACGATTCCCGAAAAAACAGCATGGGCGCGCCGCGCTTCAAAGCGCTGGCGGCATTGTTGAGGTAGGCTGCTCGGTCCGGGTCGGTGACCAACATATGATAGCCCATGCAGTCCAGCGCCGCGTCGTAGGCGCCTTGGGGGGCCTGCTTGACCATGTCCAGCAAGCTGACTTGGGCCTGGGGGAAGGGGCGCAGGGCCTCCGCCGCTCTCTCTACCGCCGAGGGGGCGATATCCACGCCGTGATACCGACAGCCCAGCCGGGACAGAATCACCCCGGCCGCGCCCTCGCCGCAAGCATACTCGATCACCATTTTGCCCTCAAGGCCGTTGTCCCGCACCCAGTCCGCCAGGGCCTGGGCGAGCACCGGGTCCTCCGTGTCATGGCCCCAGCGCTCGCCGCCCGCCTCATATACCCTCCGATAGCGCTGCTCGTAAGCCAGATAGTAGGGTTCGCGCATGCCCATCTCCTCCTCCCGCCGGCCGCGGCTGCGTCACTCCGGCGCTTTCATGCTCTCCACCATGCTGATGCGCTTGAGCTTGCGTCCCATCACCAGGTCCACGAACAGGGCGAAGACCATCGTCAAGACTAAAGCCAGCACATAGCTGAGCGGCTCGATGGTCCGGCCGAACATCACCGCGTCGACCTCCACCGTGCGGATGACGTACTGGTGTAGAGCGATGCCCATCACCAGGCCCAGCGCCGCGCCGATGGCCGAGAGCGCCAGGTTCTCCCGGAAGACATACCGGGAGATCTCCCGATTGAAGAAACCCAGCACCTTGAGGGTGGCGATCTCCTTGGTGCGCTCGGCGATGTTGATGTTGGTCAGGTTGTAGAGCACCACGAAGGCCAGCGCCCCGGCGCAGATCACGATAACCACCACAATGGCGTTGATGGAGCTGAGCATATTGAGCACCATGTGGGTGGAATCCTCCACAAAGGTGACGCTACTGACCTGCTCCTGCTCGAGCAATTGAGCGGATAGGTCGTCCCGGGCCTGCTGGGAGGTGTCCGCCACATGGGCCAGCACCGTGTTCCATGTCGGCGCCTGGCCAAAGCCCTGCGCATAGGTGTCCGCGCTCATGTACACATAGTTGTTGACATAGTTCTCGCACACGCCGGCCACGGTAAAGGCGCCCGTGTCGCCGTCGGCATTGGTCAGCTCCACGGTATCGCCCACCCCGGCCCCCAGGGTCTCGGCGAATTTCTCTCCGAGGATCACGCCCGTCTCGCTGAAGGGGATGGCCTGCCGGGACACCCGGGCGTGCAGATCGACAAAGCGGGGAAAACCCGCCGACTCCTCGGGTACCATGATGTAGGTTTCCACAGATCCACCGTTCACCTCATTGGTGCACTTCTCGGTGGAGACCGGCAGGAAATCCTCGAAGGCCTCCCCCCGCAGCACATCATTAAGCGGCCCCTCGTCCACCGCCTCCGGATGTCGGACCGTGATGGTCAGGTCATAGATGAAGATGTCCCCGAACTGTTTGGTGACGATGCCGTTGATGGAGTCGCTGATCCCAAAACCTGTCAACAGTAGGGCGGTGCACCCCGCCACGCCGATGACCGTCATCCAGAATCGCTTTTTGTAGCGCAAAAGGTTGCGCACCGCGACCTTCTGGGAGAAGGTCAGCCGCCGCCACAGCGGGCCAATGCGCTCGAGCAGGACACGCTTGCCCGCCTTGGGCGCGCGGGGCAGCATCAGGGCCGCCGGGCTCTCCCTCAGGGTGGCGCGCCCGGCGCTCCAGGTCGCTACCAGCGTGCAGATTACGGCCACGCAGCCCGAGGTCAGCGCCAGGTTCCAGCGCCAGGGCGTGTACATGGCGGGCATGTAGTAGAGCACGGCATACGCATTCCAGATGACGCTGGGAAAAACCTTGAAGCCGATCAGGAGCCCGGTCAGCGCGCCGAGCGCACTGGCGGCGCAGGCATACAGCAGGTATTTCTGCATGATCGCGCCGTTTTTGTAGCCCAGGGCCTTCATGGTGCCGATCTGCAGGCGCTCCTCCTCGACCATGCGGGTCATGGTGGTCAGCGCCACCAGCGCGGCCACCAGGAAAAAGAACACCGGGAAAACGTTCGAGAGCGCCTCAACCTTGGAAACGTTGCCCCTGAAGGACTGGAAGGAGACGTTGCTGCCCCGGTCCAGCACGAACCATTTGGGCAGCTCCAGCTCATCGATCTGCCGCTGAGCGTCGTTGATCTGGGCCTGGGCGGCGGTCAGCTCCGCCTGGGCCTGTTTGTAGTTGAGTTCATACTGGGCCCGCCCGTCGGTCAGCTGGGCTTTGGCGGCGTCGAGCTGCTCGCGGCCGGTATCGATCTCATGTTGGGCGTTGTTCATCTGCAGCTGGGCGATGTCCGGGGCCAGCTGCAGCTGCGCCTCGCCCGCGGCGATCTGGGCCTGGGCGGCGGTGAGCTGCTGCTGGGCCTGGGCGTACTGGCTCTGCATCTGGGCATAGGCCTCGTCGGAGGGCAACTGCGCCTCCAGGTCCGCCAGGGCCTGTTTGGCCTCGTCAAAGCGCTCAATGTTGGTCTGCAGCATCGAGATGGTCTGATCCAGGGTGTTGACCGATTCCTCCAGGGCGGCGATCTGGGCGGCGGTCTGCTGACCCTGCTCGGACTCCGGATCCTGGGTTTCGGCCAGGGCCTTGAGGGTATCCAGCTGCGTCTGGGCCAAATCCCGCTGCTCGCGCAGGGCGGGCAACTGGGCTGAGGCGGCGTCCGCGGTGGCCTGCAGGCCGGGCAGGGCTGATTTGGCCGCCGCCACCATGGTGCGCAGCTGGGTCACCTGATCGAGCTGTTCACCCGCCTGATCGACCTGGGCCTGGGCGGCGACCAGCTCGGCCTTGCCCTGACCCAACTGAGAAGCCTGGGCTGAGAGCGCGCCCGGCAGGGCCTGCTGCTGCTCATCCAGGGTTTGCTGGGCGTCGTCAAGCTGCTGCTGGTTGGCGTTGATCTGCATCGAGGCCTCGTCCAGTTGGGCCTTGGCCGCATCCAGCTGGGTGTCCGCCTGAACCTTGGCGTCGCTATATGCCTGGCGCGCGTCGGCCAGGGCTTGCTCCGCGTCGGACTTGACCTGATCATAGCGGGCCTGACAGCGGGCGTCGCTGATGCCCTCGATCTGGTCGGACACCTGTGCGACGAGGTCCCGGTATGGCTGCTCCAAGCTGTCAAGCGCCCCGGCCTCGGACAGCGCGGCGTACACCTCGGTGTAGGCGCTGTAAGCAAAATTCTCCTCGCCAGTGTAGAAGACGAGGCCCACCGAGCCGCTGCCCACGCTGGCGGGTTCGCGCTCATAGGAGAAATAGTAGCTGTTGCGCACCAGACCGACTACCTTGAAGGCGGTGCAGGCCATGGTATCCTCCAGATTCTCGTTGTCCTCCGTCAGGGTCAGCTCGTCGCCCACGGCGGGCGGGCGCCCGTTGAGGTTGCCTCCGGTCTCCACGACGCACTCGCCCTGTTTGACGGGCAGGCGGCCCTCCACCATGGTCAGCCGATTGAGGTAACCCTCGGGCTGCTTCTGCTCCACCTGATCCATGGGGAGGCTGTGGGCCCGGGCCACCACCGTATCCCCGCCGTTGAGGCTGACCAGCAGGTCCGCCGAGTATCCGGGCATGAGCTCCCCCACCCCATCGATAGCGGCGATGGCCGCCACGTCCTCCTCGGTCAGGCCCAGGGAGGAGACGATGCGCAGGTCGTACAAGCCGGCGTCGTCCAGGTAGGCCTCCATGGACTGCTGCATATCCGGCGTGGTGGACATCAGCCCCGCTAGAAAGCCCACGCCCAGCGCCACAATCGAGAAGATCGCTAGAAACCGGCTGGCCGTGCTCTTGAAGGTGCGCAGTACATTTTTGCGGTAGGATTTCTGCATTACCACTCGATCCTTTCCACCGGGGTGGGATCCGCATTTTGCTCCATCCCAATGACACAGCCGCTCTTAATCCGGATGACGCGGTCGGCCATGGCTGCCAGGGCGCTGTTGTGGGTGATGACGATGACTGTCGTGCCCCCCTGGCGGCAGGTATCCTGCAGCAGTTGAAGCACCTGTTTGCCGGTCTTGTAGTCCAAAGCGCCGGTGGGCTCGTCGCACAGCAGCAGCTTGGGGTTCTTGGCCAAGGCTCGGGCGATGGACACCCGCTGCTGCTCCCCCCCGGAGAGCTGGGCGGGAAAATTATCCATTCGCTTGGACAGGCCCACCTGGTCGAGCACTTGCTCAGGCGGCAAGGGTTGCCGACAGATTTCCGAGGCCAGCTCCACATTCTCCCTAGCGGTCAGGTTCTGCACCAAATTGTAAAACTGAAACACGAACCCCACGTCATAGCGGCGGTACTGGGTCAGCTGTTTGGCGTTGTAGCTGCTGATCTTCTGCCCGTCGAGCCAAATCTCGCCCTCGTCGCAGGTATCCATGCCACCCAGGATGTTGAGCACGGTGGTCTTCCCCGCGCCCGAAGGACCCAGGATGACGCAGAACTCCCCCTGATTGATCTGAAAAGAGACATGGTCCGCCGCAGCGATGCGCGTCGGACCCATCTGGTAATATTTGCAAACGTTTTTAAACTCCACGTAAGCAGTATCACGGTTTTCGCTCATGGCTCGCCCTCCTTTTCCCCTATTGTAACAGAACCCGTCGAAAATCGATAGGGGATTGCCCGCAAACGCTCCGTCTTGACAGCGCCACGCATCCATGATATGCTCTGGCAAATCAAATAGGAGGGATCCGGATGATGTTATCGCGCCGTCAACCTCAGCCCGCCATCGGGTAGGGCTTGGGTGGTTTGCGCCGATCGCGTCCTTCAAACGCGCAGCGGGTTGCCCCCGCCGCGCGTTTTATTTTGGAAAGGAGGCCGTTTCATGAAGAGCATCGATCCAGAGGTCTTGGCCGGTTACAACCGGGGCATCGAGCGCGGCCGGCTCAAGAGCGGCCTGGGGCTGGTGGAGGAGGCCCGCACCCGGGAGCTGCTGTGCGAGCTGCTGCCGCCCCCGCCGGCGGTGGTCTACGACATCGGCGGCGGGTACGGCGAGTACGCCTGGTTCCTGGCTGACAGGGGCTATCAGACGCACCTGTTTGATCTGGCACAGGGCAACATCGCCATCAGCGGCGAGCTGGCGGCGCGCTATCCGGGCCGCCGCCTGGCCGACGCCCAGGTGTGCGACGCGCGCAGCGTGCCCCGACCCGACAGTAGCTGCGACGCGCTGCTGTTGATGGGTCCGCTCTATCACATCGTCGACCCGGCGGAGCGGGCGGCCGCCCTGGCCGAGGCCCATCGGCTGCTGCGCCCCGGCGGCAAGCTCTTTGCAGCGGCGATCACCCGCTACGCCACGGCCCTGTGGGCCGCGACAGTGTTCGGCCGGGATAACGAGCTGCTCAGCGAGCCCGCCTTCTGCCAGATGGTGGCCCACGAGGTGGCCACCGGGGATCACATCAAGCCCGCCGACAGCGCCTACCGCGGCATGGGCCGCAGCTATTTCCACCTGCCCGGGCAGTTCTGCTCGGAGCTGGAGGCGGCGGGCTTTGGCGCGGTGGACCTGCGCGGCGTGGTGGGGCCGGGCTGGCTGGCCCCCTGCCTGGATGAGAGGTGGGCCGATCCGACCTATCGCGAGGGCGTGCTGCGCCTGGTTCGCCTGCTGGAGAAGGAGGACAGCCTGATGGGCCTGAGCACCCATCTGCTGGCCATCTGTGAAAAAAGGGCTTGACTTTAACGCCGCGTCACCGGGTAAGCTGGATCTGAGAGGGGGGACTGTCCATGGAACTAATGACCATCCGCCAGGTGCGCGAGCGGCTGGATGTATCCACCCGCACCCTGCGCTACTATGAGCAGATCGGGCTGATCCAATCGGTCAAATCCGACGACTACGCTTACCGCCAGTACACGCCGCAGACCTGCGCGCGGCTGGAGCTGATCCTGCTGCTGCGCAAGCTGCGCCTGTCTCTGGGGCAGATCGCCCAGCTGCTCGACGACCCCGGCGCGGCCCGGACCCGGGAGATCCTGCTGGCGGCCCTGGCGGATAACCGGGCGCAGCAGCAGGCCCTGAGCCTGGTGCGCCGGGCCCTGCAGGCGCTGCTGGATCAGGTGGATCGCGCGGGCGGCGCTCTGCGCCTGCCCCCGGAGGATGGGCTGCAGGCGCTGCTGGACAGTCTCACCCCGCAACATCATCTCAAGGAGGCGCCCACCATGAGCGATATCCACCAGGCCGACCAGATTCTGCATCCCCTGACCGACGTGCGCATCCTACGCCTGCCCCCCTCCCCCGTGGCCAGCATCCACCTGATCGGCGACGGCCCGGAGGACCGCTGCGAGCCGCTGCTGCGCGCGTTCATCGAGCAGACCCGGCTGCCCGAGCGCAAGCCGGATTTTCGACAGTACGGCTTCAACCACCCCAACGGCGTGCTGGCCGACGGTAGCGACCACGGCTACGAGTTCTGGCTGACCATCCCTGAGGACCTGGAGGTGTCCGCGCCCTTCACGCGCAAGTTCTTCCCCGGCGGGCTCTATGCCGCCCACATGATCCCCATGGGCGCCTTTGAACAGTGGCAATGGCTGATGGAATGGGCGGACCACAGCGAACAGTTTGCCCACGACTGGGGCGACGAGGCCTGCATGGGCGGCTGCCTGGAAGAGCACCTGAACTGCTGGGATTATTATCAGCAGCAGGATGAGCACAGCTTCCGCCAGCTGGACCTGCTACTACCCATCCGGCGCCGGTAACCGCTCTGGGCGCAAAAGAGAGTAGAAAACGACATGCGGCGGGGGCTGAGCCTCGCCGCATGTCGTTTTCGCCTGTATGGCGCTTGGCCGGGGCCGCGTCAGCGCAACAGATATTCCTCTGAAAAGGGGCGGATTTTTCCCTCGCTCACCCAGTGGATCGACCCTGTGTGGGCAATGCGGCCGCCCGCCACAAAGATGGCGCTCTCATCCTTCATCGCGCAGATGGGCAGCTCCATGGAAATCCGCAGCAGGGTCGACACGACCAGCGGATCCTCGGGGCGAAAATGCGGCTTGACGGTGATGTCCGCCAGGCCCAACCCGCTGTAGGGCACGGGGGATTCCTTGGTATCCAGCGATCGTTTGGCCATGTTGATCGCCCCGGCGCTGACGCCCAGCAGCGCCGCGTCGGTCCCGCGGATCGCATCGACTAGGCCCTTCTCGCGGATGAGTTCGAGCTGCAGGCGGGGGTATCCGCCCATGAGGAACACGCAGGAAGCCTCCTGAATCAAGTCCTTGGCGCGGGATGCCTCCATGCGGGTGTCGATCACCTCGTGATGGTCGAAAGGGATGCCGCACTGCTCAAACATGCCGTGCATTCCCGCCGATTCGCGGTCATTTCGCGCGTGATCCTCCGGCCAGGCGCTGACAAAGATCAGGCTGTCGCGCCGCGTCAGCGCCTCGCCCAGCCGCGTTGCCACCTGAGGGGGAAATCGGAAATTGGGAAATCCGCTGAAAAAACCGAGCAGACGATCCTCCATCATATGACCTCCTGTATATTGGGATGCCGTCCCCCGTCTCCGCTTGCGTCACACCAGTCCGTTGGAGCCGAACAGGCGAATCTTCTTGCGGACCATGTCCATGACGGCCTGCCGACCGGCCTCCAGGTAGCGGCGCGGGTCGCTTTCATTGGGATCGGCGTTGAGCGCCCCGCGGATGGCCTGGGCCATGGGCAGCTTGAGCTCGGTGGCGATGTTGGCCTTGCTGATGCCGCCGGCGATGGCCCGGCGCACCGCCGCGTCGGGCACGCCCGAGGCCCCGTGCAGCACCAAGGGCAGGGTCACTCGCGCCCGGATGGCGGCCAGGCGGTCAAAATCCAGCTTGGGCTCGCCCTTGTACATGCCGTGGGCCGTGCCGATAGCGATGGCCAGCGAGTCGATGCCCGTGCGCGCGACGAAATCCACCGCCTCCTCGGGCACGGTAAAGGTCGCCTCCCGGGCGTCGACGGTCATCTCATCCTCGACGCCGCCGATACGGCCCAGCTCGCCCTCGACCACCACGCCCACCGCATGGGCGGCCTCCACCACCCGGCTGACCAGGGCGACGTTCTGCTCATAGGGCAGCTTGGACGCGTCGATCATCACCGAGGTGTAGCCCGCCCGCAGGCACTTCATGATCAAATCAAAATTGTCGCAGTGGTCCATGTGCAGGGCCACCGGGATATCGTAGGTTTCGGCGGCCGCCCGGGCCATGTGGGAGATGAAGTTGATGCCGCAGTACTTGACGGTGCTGGCGGTGGTGGCGAGCATCACCGGGCTGCGCTCCTGGGCGGCCACCCGCACCACCGCGTCGACGGTCTCCATGTTGTGGATATTGAAGGCCGGGATGGCCACGCCCTTCTCCTGGGCCAGCCGGATATAGCCGATGGGGTTGATCAACATGCCGCATTCCTCTTTTCTGGGGGATAGTCCCCTCGCAATGGGTCCATTATAATCCAGGGGACAGGGATCGGGCAAGGCGCAGGCCAAGCTGAAAAAAACTGCAAAAAGATCAGGA
Source organism: Christensenellales bacterium (assembly GCA_050945875.1). Classification (GTDB taxonomy): domain Bacteria; phylum Bacillota; class Clostridia; order Christensenellales; family JBMNTT01; genus JBMNTT01. The sequence continues at coordinate 12,779 of JBMNTT010000033.1, read as the reverse complement.
AAAGTCAAAACTCCCTGTTGACAAATCATTTTCCTTGTCGTACACTAAAGATCAAGGAAAGGCAAAGGCAGATAAAGGCCCGCAGCCGATTGGAAAGGAGCTGTTTCGATGTCGGTGCTGAGCGATCATATAGAGGAGTTCATCAAGGCCCTGTTGGGCGAGGAGGACGGCTCGGTGGAGCTACAGCGCAACGAGCTGGCGCACCAGTTCGCCTGCGCGCCCTCGCAGATCAACTACGTGCTCTCCACGCGCTTCACGCCGGAGCACGGGTACATGATCGAGAGCCGACGCGGCGGCGGCGGGTATGTGCGCGTCGTGCGGCTGCAGATGAGCCCCGAGGACGTCCTGGGCCAGCTGTACACCCAGATCGGCGACACCCTCACCCAGAACACCGCGCGCAATATTCTCTCGCGCATGATCGACAGCGGCGTGGTCACGCCCCGGGAGGGGCAGCTGATGTTCGCCGTCCTGTCAGACAAGGCCCTGGCGGTCCCGACAGCCGCCCGGGACGCCCTGCGGGCGCATATCTTCAAGGGCATGCTGCTGCAGCTCATGCGCGGATAAAGGAGGCGGAACCACCATGATGTGTGATGAATGCAAACAACGGCCGGCCAGCGTGCACTGGACCAGCGTCGTCAACGGGCAGAGCACCAGCCTGCACCTGTGCGCCCAGTGCGCCGCCAAGCACGAGGCCGAGGCCCCGGGGAGCTTGCACTCCCCCCTGTTCGTCAACGACCTGATCAACAGCTTTCTGGGCGGCATGAGCCCCGCGATCAGCCGCAGCCCCAGCCAGGCCCCCCTGCGCTGCAGCAAGTGCGGCATGACCCTGGAGCGCTTCCGGCAGAACAGCCTGCTGGGCTGCAGCCATTGCTACCAGGACCTCAAGCCCGCTCTGGAGCCCATCCTGCGGCAGGTCCAGTCCGGCGCGGCGCACACCGGCAAGGTGCCCTCCCACGCCGACGAGAGTGTGCACAAGCGCAAGCAGCGCGAGCAGCTGCAGCAGCAATTGCAGCAGGCCATCGCCGAGGAAAACTTTGAGCAGGCCGCGCTGCTGCGCGATCAAATACGGGCCCTTGAGGAGCCCGGCCAGGAAGGGGGCGACCCGACATGATGCGATGGATCGAAAAAACCGGTCCGGAGGGCGACATCGTACTGTCCACCCGGGTGCGCCTGGCGCGCAACATCGAGGGCATCCCCTTCTCGCCCATGATGGACGGGCAGAGCCGCTGGCAGGTCATCCAGTCCGCCCGGGAGGCGCTGCTGGGCCAGCCCGAGGGCGCGGGCTACGGCTTCCAACTGATGCAGGACCTGAAGCCCGTGGACCGGCGGGTGCTGGTGGAGCAGCACCTGATCAGCCCAGATCTGGCCGAAGGCATGCCTGAGGCGGCCATCATGACCAACCAGACCGACGTGTGCATCATGCTCAACGAGGAGGATCATCTGCGCATCCAGTGCCTGCTGCCGGGCTTTCAGCTGGAGGCGGCCCTGGAGAAGGCCGACCAGATCGACGACGTGCTCGAGCGCAACCTCCCCTACAGCTTCGACAAGACCCTGGGGTATCTGACCAGCTGCCCCACCAATGTGGGCACCGGCCTGCGCGCCTCGGTGATGATGCACCTGCCCGCCTGCACGGCCCTGGGCTATATGGGCTCCATGAGCCAGGCCCTGGGCAAGGTGGGCCTGACGGTGCGGGGCATCTACGGCGAGGGCAGCGAGGCCTCGGCCAACCTCTACCAGATCTCCAACCAGGTTACCCTGGGTTACAGTGAGCAGGAGATCGTCGCCAACCTCACCGCCGCCTGTCAGCAGGTCATCGCCAACGAGCGCAAGCTGCGCCAGGCGCTGAAGAAGAACGATCCGGTCAGTCTGGAGGATCAGCTATGGCGCTCCTGGGGCATCCTAACCCATGCGCGGGCCATGGACTCCAAGGAGTTCTTCAAGCTCTGGAGCCAGACGCGCCTGGGCGTGAGCATGCAGCTGCTGCCCGACGTCTGCAACTTGACCGAGCTGCTCATCGCCGCCCAGCCCGCCTGCCTGATGCAGCAGGCCGGGGGCGATCTGGACGCCCGAGCCCGGGACGTCGCCCGGGCGAAATTGACCCGTAACCATCTACAGCCATCACGAAAGGATGTGTAAACCATGAGCATTTTCTCCCGCTTTACGGAAAAAGCCCAGCAGGCGGTGCAGTACTCCCAGGAGTTCGCCCGCAAACTGGGGCAGAACTATGTGGGCACCGAGCACCTGCTGCTGGGCCTGATCAAGGTGCAGGACGGGCCGGCGGCCAAGGCCCTGGCCAGCGTCAACGTCACCGGTGAGGACGTTCTGAACCTGCTGGAGCGGCTGATCGGTGTGGGTGATTTCCACTTCACCGACCGGTTCGACTTCACTCCCCGCACCAAGAAGGTGCTCCAGCAATCCCTGGCCGAGGCCAAGTCCCTGGGCAACAACTATGTGGGCACCGAGCATTTGCTGCTGGCCTTGATCCGCGAGCGCGACGGCGTGGCCGCCCGGGTGCTGGCTGATCTTGGGGTCAACCTGGATCAGCTGCGCGACCTGCTGATCGAGTCCGCCGGCAGCGACGTCAAGGGCGGGACCGGCTCGAGCGCCGCTGGGTCCGGCAGCACCCCCACCCTGGAGCAGTACGGCCGCAACCTGACCAAGGCCGCCGAGAACGGCGAGCTGGACCCGGTCATCGGCCGGCAGACCGAGATCGAGCGCATCATCCAAATTCTCTCCCGGCGCACCAAGAACAACCCGGTGCTCATCGGCGAGCCCGGCGTGGGCAAGTCCGCCGTGGTGGAGGGCCTGGCCCAGCGCATCATCGAGGGCAACATCCCCGATCTGCTCAAGAACAAGCAGGTCATCGCCCTGGACCTGGCGGGCATGCTGGCCGGCGCGAAGTACCGCGGCGAGTTCGAGGAGCGGCTCAAGGCCGCCCTGGATGAGCTCAAGAACGCCAAGAACATCATCCTGTTCATCGACGAGCTGCACACCATCATGGGCGCGGGCGCGGCCGAGGGCGCGATGGACGCGGCCAACATCCTCAAGCCCGCCCTGGCCCGCGGCGAGATTCAGTGCGTGGGCGCGACCACCCTGGAGGAATACCGCAAACATATCGAGAAGGACGCCGCCCTGGAGCGCCGTTTCCAGCCCGTCACGGTCGGCGAGCCCAGCCAGGAGGAGTCCGTGGCCATCCTGATGGGCCTGCGCGACCGGTATGAGGCCCATCACAGGGTCAAAATCTCCGACGAGGCCATCAAGGCCGCCGTGGCCCTGTCCGCCCGGTATATCTCCGACCGTTTCCTGCCCGACAAGGCCATCGACCTGGTCGATGAGGCCGCCAGCCGCGTGCGCATCAAAACCCACACCACGCCCCCGGACATGAAGCAGACCGAGGACGCCCTGGAGAAGCTGCGCAAGGAGAAGGAGGAGGCCATCCAGAACCAGGACTTCGAGAAGGCCGCCAAGATCCGCGACGAGGAAGCCCGGGTCAAGGCCGAGATCGAGAAGGCTCAGAAGGAGCTCGAGCAGCAGCGCAAGGACCAGGAGGAGGTCGTCACCGAGGAGGACATCGCCCACATCGTGGCCCTGTGGACCCATATCCCGGTCAGCAAGCTGACCGAGGACGAGTCCAGCCGCCTGCTGCACCTGGAGGACACCCTGCACAAGCGGGTCATCGGTCAAGAGGACGCGGTCTCGGCGGTGGCGCGGGCGGTGCGCCGGGCGCGCACCGGCCTGAAGGACCCCAACCGGCCCATCGGCTCGTTCATCTTCCTGGGCCCCACGGGCGTGGGCAAGACCGAGCTGAGCAAGGCCCTGGCCGAGGCGCTCTTCGGCGATGAGAACGCCATGATCCGCCTGGATATGAGCGAGTACATGGAGCGGCACACCGTCTCGCGCCTGGTCGGCTCCCCTCCGGGGTATGTCGGCTACGACGACGGCGGCCAGCTCTCCGAGAAGATTCGGCGCAAGCCCTACTCGGTGGTGCTGCTCGACGAGATCGAGAAGGCCCATCCCGATGTGTTCAACATCCTGCTGCAGATTCTCGAGGATGGTCGGCTGACCGACTCCCACGGGCGCACCGTGGACTTTAAGAACACGGTGCTCATCATGACCAGCAACGTGGGCGCGTCCACCCTGAACAAGCAGCGCTCCATGGGCTTTGGCAGCTCGGGCAGCGAGGAGAGCGTCGCCTTCGAGTCCATGAAGGAGAATATGATGCAGGAGCTCAAGCGCACCTTCCGCCCCGAGTTCCTCAACCGTATCGACGAGCTGGTGTTCTTCCATCCCCTGGATCAGGCCGACACCCGCAAGATCGTCGACCTGATGCTTGGCAGCGTCGCCAAGCGTCTGTCCGAGCGGGATATGCATCTGACCGTCACCGACAAGGCTCGGGACTTCCTGGCCAAGGAGGGCTTTGATCCCACCTATGGCGCCCGTCCCCTGCGCCGAGCCATCCAGCGCATGGTCGAGGATAGCCTGTCCGAAGAGATCCTGGCCGGCAAGCTCAAGCTGGGCGACAGCGTCCTGGTTGACGAGGCCGACGGCAAGCTCCACTTCGAGCGGCTGGACGCCCCGCGGGCTGAGGCCGCTCCGCAGGCTGACAACGCCTAATCCCCCGCAAACACAAACGGCATAGCCAATGGCTATGCCGTTTGTGTTTTCTCGGGCAGCGGGCAGCGTTTTCGATATACATAGCAGCCCACCGCGTCGGCCAGGAACCAACCGATGGGCACCGAGGCCCAGATGCCCACCACCCCAATGGCCGGGATGGCCGACAGGACATAGGCCAGCGCCACCCGGACGCCCAGGGAGATCACCGTCAGCACCACCGACATACCCGGCTTACCTAAGGCCCGGTACAACCCATAGAGCAGGAACAGGATGCCGATGCCGCAGTAGAAGGCCCCCTCCACCCGCAGATAGGTCGCCCCGATGGCCACGATCTCAGTCTGGTCGGGCTGCACAAAGACGCCCATCAGCGGCTCGGCCAGCAGGCACACCCCCGCGCTGACCGCTAGAGAGAAGATCAGCGACACCCGCACCGCGTTGCGGATGCCCCGGCGGATGCGGTCATGCCGTCCCGCGCCGTAGTTCTGGGCGATAAAGGTGGAAAAGGCGTTGCCAAAATCCTGCACCGGCATGTAGGCGAAGGCGTCGATCTTGACTGCCGCGGCGAAGGCCGCCATCACCGCCGGCCCGAGGCTGTTGACCAGTCCCTGCACCATCAGGATGCCAAAGTTCATCACAGACTGCTGCACGCAGGTCAGCAGCGAGAAACGGGCGATCTCCCCCACCGCTCCCCGCCGCAAGCGTACCGCCCGCAGCGGCACCCGCAGCAGGGGCGCTCGGGCCCAGGTATACACGCCGATTCCCACGCCCGAGACAGTCTGAGCGATCACGGTGGCCCAGGCCGCGCCCGCCACGCCCCAGCCCAGCCCCAGCACAAACCACAGGTCCAGGGCGATGTTGAGCGCCGCCGACACCGCCAGAAACAGCAGCGGCGCGGCGGAGTTGCCCACCGCCCGCAACAGGGAGGCAAAATAGTTGTACAGGAAGGTCGCGCCGATGCCCCAGAAGATTACCCATAGATACTCGCGCATCAGCCCATAGACCGACGCGGGTACCTGCAACCCCCGCAGGATGGGGTCGATGCCCGCGAACACCGCCGCGTTGAGCGCCAGGGCGATGCCCGCGATCAGGGCAAAGGAGGCCGCGATGCTCTCGCGCAGCTTGGCGGGGTCCCGCTGGCCGAAGCGAATGGAGATCACCGCGCCGCTGCCCATGCACAGCCCCAACAGGATCGAGGTCAGAAAGGTCATCAGCGTGTAGGCCGAGCCCACCGCCGCCAGGGCCTGGGCCCCCAGAAAGCGGCCGACGATCAGGGTGTCGGCGATGTTGTAGCACTGCTGGAGCAGGTTGCCCAGCGCCATGGGCGCGGCGAAGCGCAGCATGGTGCCGGTGATCCCACCCTGAGTCAGATCGCGCTGCACGGGCGCGCCCCCTTTCGAAATAAATCCCTTTCGTTTCGTCGATATTTTATCTTTATACATTCATATTGTCAACAATAACTTTCTATTTGTTTTCAATCCCCCGATGGTATATAATAACCCCCAGTGAGGTGATGGCATGTTTCTCAGCGGTTTGGACGAGCAGGATCAGCGGATTCTAGCGCTGCTGACCGAGAACGCCCGTCTGTCCTACTCGGACATCGGCGAGCGGGTCGGTCTGTCACGGGTGGCGGTCAAGGCGCGCATCGCCCAACTGGAACAGCGGGGCGTGATCGAGTCCTACACGACCGTGATCAATCCCCAGAAAATCAGCGGGGCCATCTCGGCGTATCTGGACATCGAGACCGAGCCCAGCGCCCTGCAGGGCGTCATCGACCGGCTCAGCAGGGACGACACGGTCACGCAGATTTATCGGATCACGGGGTGCAGCCGCCTGCATGTGCACGCCGTGGCCGCGGGCCACGAGGAGATGGACCGGTTCATCCGGGAGCGGATCGATCCGCTGCCCGGGGTGATGCGGGTGCGCTGCGATATCATTCTCGCGCGCATCAAGGATATCAAAGGCCTGCGCCTGTAAGCGGCGGACGCACGAAAAAGAACGGTCAGCGGAAGCTGGCCGTTCTTTGGGTTGTGGTTCAGTTGCCCGCCAGGTTGAGGCGGTAGGTCGCCGTGACAGACTGGTAGCTGCCGGGTAGGTAGGCCACCAGCATCAGTTCCTGGGCCTGGTTTGCGGCATAGATCTCGCTGGCGGCAAGGCGGCCGACCAACTGGCTCTCGTTGGCGGCCAGGGAGACGTCGAACAGGTTGGTGGCAAAGGGATCGCTCTCATCCTGCTGGTCATAGACCACGGCGGTGTAATACAGATGCGCGCCGTCCTGGGAGAAGGCCATATCGATCACCGCGCTGTCGCCGGAGAGCTCCTGGCTCTGCAAGGTGGCCAGATCCACCAGCAGCAGGGTATCGCGCACGTCCGCCTCCTGGTTTCCCTGCTCTTGCTTCAGGGCCATGCGCGCGCCATCGGGGGAGAGCGCGTACTCCATCCCCGCGCCGACCAGCTCCCGGCCGCTGCCGTCCGGGTGGATGCGGTGGACGCCGCTGTTGCCCTCGGCGTCCCGGGCGGTGAAGTAGATGAAGTCTCCGGCCGTCGCCACCTGCCCCTCCGTGCCCGGGGTCTCGTCCAGATAGCGCACCCGGTCGCCCTCGGCAGCGCCCAGGGTGTAGCTCATCAGCTGCAGGTTGAGGTTTTCGTTGCCGGTCATCGCATAGAGGGTGTTGCTGTCCGGGCCCCAGGCGAAGGAGGCGGTGATCGCGCCAAAGCCCTCCTCGCCGGGCTGCAGCTGGGCAAAGTCATTCTCCAGATCGAAGATGTAGAGGATGCGCTGATACTGCTCGGTCATCTCCACCTGCTCGAGCACCGCCAGGTATCGCCCGTCCGGCGAGTAGGCGGCCTGCACGATCGAGGCGAAGGGTGCGGCCTGCATCGACTCGGGCCGCAGTCGGGTGCTGTTGCCCGCCGCGTCCATCAGATAGAGCTCCTCCTGGATCCACAGCAGCTGGTCGTCCCCGCTGAGCCGCTCGACCTGGTTGAGGGGCTTGGCGTAGAGGGCCTGCGCGCCGTCGGGCGTCCAGCAGAGGAAGCGGCCGTTGCTGATGAACAGCGGCAGGCTCTGGGCCTGGCCGTCGCGCTCGATCATCTGCCGGTTGCGCAGGGCGGCCACGTCGGCCTTGTCATTGTACTCGGGCAGCGAACCGATCTCGATCTCCGCGGCCACCGCCTCCTTGCCCGAGAGCGCCTCGCCGTACTCGCTGGTGATGGACACAGCGAAATTCTGGGCCTCCTCCAGGGTCTCAAAGGCCTGGGAGATCAGGGTGACATTCTTCTGATCCGCGCACAGGGTGGGCGTCAACCGCCCGTCGTGGGTGATCTTGCCCAAGGCGTACTCGTCAAAGGCGTTGAGCAGCGCGTAATAGCGGCTAACGTCGGGCTTGGTCAGGGGGCGCAGCCGAATGATCAGTTCGCCCCCATCGGTCTGCACCTGATAGGCCATGGGCGCGGAGAACTGGAAATATACCTGCCCGGGCCGGTCCTCCACGGACACCTGCTTGAACATACCCTGGTAATACCCGGTATCCGGGATGGCCGGCGCGGTGTAGTCCCAGTTGACCACGCCATCCAGGGCGATGCTCAGCCGATAGGGCCGGGCCAACTCGCTGACCACGAAATGGGGCGCCTGTTGGAGGGGCTCCTCGGCAAAGCCCAGCTTCTCGCTGCCCTTGACGAACTGGAGGCGCACCTCCACCCCCTCCTCGGTGGGGCTGACCGACACCTGCTTAAGGTTGACCTGCTCCAGGCTCTCGCCGCCCTCAAAGGTCTGGTGGGTATCGTAGTACTCGGGGATGCTGCTGGCGGGCTCCTCGTTGTCGTAGGCGGTGGCCTTGGGTTGGGCCACGCAGCCCGACAGGAGCAGCGCCACCGCCAGGATGATGCCTAGATAGCGAACTTTGTGCAAGGGTCGTCCTCCCATATCAATCGTTTTGGGTCAGCCGCCGACCGATCTGGTCGGCATGCGCAAAAATCTGCCGCGCGTCGAGGCCCGGACAAACGCCCCCCTCCATGACCACCCGCCCGGCCACCATGGTCAGGCAGACGTCCTGGCTGTTTCCGGCGTAGGCCAGGTGGCGCAGGATGTCGTGGCGGGGATGGTAATGGGGCTTGTCCAGGTCGACCAGGATCAGGTCGGCCTGCTTGCCCGCCTCCAGGGAGCCCAGGGTATCCCCCTGGCCCATGGCCGCCGCGCCGCCCCGGGTCGCCATGTCCAGCGCCTGCTGGGGCGAGACCGCCGTGGCGTCGCCGCAGACGCCTTTGTGCAGGGTGGCCGCGCGGTTCATCTCTTTCCAGATATCCAGGGTGTTGTTGCTGGCCGCCCCGTCGGTGCCCAGGGACAGGTTGACCCCCGCGGCGAGCATCTGCGGCAGGGGCATCACGCCGCTGCCCAGGATCAGGTTGCTGCCGGGGTTGTGCACCACGTGCACGCCCTTGCGCGCCAGGATGGCGATATCCTCCGCGTCCACGGCCACCAGATGGGCCGCCACGGTATGCCGGTCAAACACGCCCCAGTCGTCAAGCGCCGCCACCGGGCTGACCCCGTGGCGCTCCCGGCAGCCCGCCACCTCCGAGAAGGTCTCGCTGACATGGGTATGGATCCCCACGCCATAGCGGTCCGCCAGGGCGGCGCACTGGCGGAAGAACGCCTCCGAGCAGGTGTACTCCGCATGGGGGGATACCACGATGCGCACCCGGCCCTCGGCCCCGCCGTTCCAGTGCTGGATCAGCCGCTCGGTGACGGCCAGCTTCTCAGGGACACCCCCGGTCACCGAGGTCATGCCCTGGCCGAGCACCGCGCGGATGCCGGCTTTATCGGCGGCCTGGGCCACCCGGTGCATGTAGTCATACATGTCGATAAAGCCGCTCACGCCCGCCCGCAGCATCTCCAAGATGCCCAGCATCGCGCCCCAGTAAATGTCCTCCTCGGTCAGGTGGGCCTCCAGAGGCCAGATGCGCTCGTTGAGCCACCGGTCCAAGGGCAGGTCGTTGGCCGCGGAGCGCAACAGGGTCATGGACACATGGGTGTGGGCGTTGATCAGCCCGGGCAGGACCAGCTTGTCCGTCCCGTCGATCACCCGGTCGGCCTCAAAGGCCGGCAGGTCCTCCCGGGGGCCGACGTAGGCGATGCGATCCCCCGCCACGGCCAGCGCGCCGTCGGGGATGACGCGGCGCTGGTCATCCTGGGTGATCAAGAGCGCATGGTCGATCAAGGTGCGCATGCTCAGCCCTCCCATCCGCTCAGGTAGGCCCGCTGGGCGTCGCTGAGGGTGTCGATCCGGCTGCCCAGGGCCTCGAGCTTCATGCGGGCGACCTGCTGATCGATCTCATCGGGCACGGGGTAGAGCGCCGGGGCGGGGTTGACTCGGCCCAGGGCGGCATGGCGCACGCTCAGGGCCTGCAGGGCAAAGCTCATGTCCATGATCTCCACCGGGTGCCCATCCCCCGCCGCCAGGTTGACCAGCCGCCCCTGGGCCAGCAGGCACAGGGTGCGCCCGTCGGGCAGCGTGTAGCCCTCGATGTTGGGCTTCAGGGGGCGATGGTCGGTGGCCAGGGCCTCCAGGTCGCCCTTGGCGATCTCCACGTCAAAATGGCCGGCGTTGGCCAGCAGCGCGCCGTCCTTCATCTGCTCAAAATGCTCCCGGCGGATGACGTCCTTGCAGCCGGTCACCGTGACGAACAGGTCGCCGACCGCCGCCGCCTGATCCATGGGCATCACCGTAAAGCCGTCCATGGCCGCCTCAATGGCCTTGACCGCGTCCACCTCGCAGACCACGACCTTCGCGCCCAGGCCCTTGGCCCGCATGCTCACGCCCTTGCCGCACCAGCCGTACCCGGCCACCACCACGGTGCGGCCGGAAATCTGCAGGTTGGTGGTGCGCATGATGCCGTCCCACACCGACTGGCCGGTGCCATATCGGTTGTCAAACAGATGCTTGCACATCGCGTCGTTGACGTCGATCATCGGGAAGGCCAGCTGTCCGGCCGCCGCCCGGGCTTTCAACCGGGCGATGCCGGTGGTGGTCTCCTCGCAGCCGCAGCGCACCTTCCCGGCCAGATGGCTGAGCTTGCCGTGCAGCAGTTGCACGAAATCTCCGCCGTCGTCCACAATCAGGTCCGGTCCGAATTCCAGAGCCTGGCACAGATGCCGCTGGTAGGTCTCCGGGTCCGCGCCGTGGCGGGCGTACACCACCACGCCGCTCTCGGCCAGGGCGGCGGCCACGTCGTCCTGGGTGGACAGCGGGTTGCAGCCTGTGGCCGCGACCTCGGCCCCGCCGGCCTGAAGCACCTGACACAGGAAGGCGGTCTTGGCCTCCAGATGGATCGACAGGGACACCCTCAGGCCCTTTAAGGGCTGCTCCCGCTCAAACTGCTCCTTGATGCGCCCCAGCAGCTGCATATAGCGCGTCGCCCAGGCGATTTTATCATGGCCCGCTTTTGCCAGGGCGGGGTTGACAATCTCACTGTTCAATGGATTCCCTCCTCACGCAATGCTGTAGCCGTTGGGGTGCTTGCTGGCCCAGGCCCAGGCCGTGGCCACGATCTGGTCCAGGTCGGCGTAGCGGGGCTTCCAGCCCAGTTTCTGGATGATCTTCTCCGATCCGGCGATCAGCTGGGCGGGGTCCCCGGCCCGGCGCTCGCCGATAACCGCGGGCACCTTGCGCCCGGTCACCCGCTCCACCGAGGCGATGACCTCCTTGACCGAGAAACCGTTGCCGTTGCCCAGGTTAAAGTTGTCCGAGTCCATGCCGTCAGCCAGGGCGTCCAGGGCCAACACGTGGGCCGTGGCCAGGTCGGTGACGTGGATGTAGTCGCGGATGCAGGTGCCGTCGGGGGTGGGATAGTCGTCCCCGTAGATGCTAATAAACTGCCGCTTGCCCGTCAGGGTCTGGAAGATCAGGGGGATCAGGTGGCTCTCAGGATCATGATCCTCGCCGATGGCCCCGTCCGGGTCGGCCCCGGCGGCGTTGAAATAGCGCAGCGCCACGGACTTGATGCCGTAGGCCCGGTCGAAATCCTTGAGCATGCCCTCCATCACCAGCTTGGTGCGGCCGTAGACGTTGATGGGCCGCTGGGGGCAGCGCTCGGTGATGGGCAGCTCGGCGGGCTCGCCGAAGGTGGCCGCCGTGGAGGAGAACACGATGTTGCGCACGTTGTTGGCCACCATGGCCTCCAGCAGCGACAGGGTGCCGCCCAGGTTGTTCTTGTAGTACTTCTCGGGCTTGACCATGCTCTCGCCCACCTGGCTGGACGCGGCGAAGTGGATGATTCCCTCCACCGAGTACTCGCGCATCACCTCGTTGAGCACCGCCCCGTCGAACAGGTCGGCCTCCACCAGGGGACAGTCGGTGACCGCCTCGCGGTGGCCCGTAGACAGATTATCCAGCACCACGACCTCCCGGCCCTGGCGAATCAGCTCCTTGACCATGTGGCTGCCGATATACCCGGCGCCGCCCGTAACCAAAATCGACATCTCGCCGCCTCCTTTATTCCCGCTCATCTAGCGCTAAGGCTTCAATTTATCGTACCACATTTGCCCGGCGGCAACAAGTCCGCCCGGAGCGGTTGACGGTCCGGCGCGAATATGATATGACATGGGAGGACAGGACCCCCACAGGAGGAGGTGACCCCATGACCCCCTTGATTGGGATCGATATCGGCGGCACCAAGTGCGCCGTCAGCCTGGGCGCGCTCAATGGCGGCGCGCTGCGCGTAGCGGACAAGCGGGTCGTCGCAACGGCGGATTTTCCCACCCCCCAGGCCTGCCTTGAGACCCTGGCCGCCCTGGCAAGCGATCTGTGTCCGAGCCCGGCGGCCGTCGGCGTCAGCTGCGGCGGTCCGCTCGACAGCCGGGCCGGGCTGATTCTCTCCCCGCCCAACCTGCCCGGCTGGGACCGGGTGCCGGTCACGCGGACGCTCTCGCAGGCCCTGGGCGCGCCCTGCTTTTTGCAGAACGACGCCAATGCCTGCGCCCTGGCCGAGTGGCGCTTCGGCGCGGGCAGGGGGCTGGAGCATATGATTTTCCTAACCTTCGGCACGGGGATGGGCGCGGGGCTGATTCTCAACGGGCAGCTCTACTGCGGCGCGGACGATATGGCCGGCGAGGTCGGCCATGTGCGCGTGGCTCCCGAGGGGCCGGCGGGCTATGGCAAGCAGGGCAGCTT
>JBMNTT010000032.1:0-31937 GCA_050945875.1 Christensenellales bacterium | reverse complement strand
GGCATCCCCATCGCCAAGCACGGCAGCCGCTCGATCTCCAGCCTCTCGGGCAGCGCCGACGTGCTTGAGGCCCTGGGGGTCAACATCAACCTGACCCCCGAGCAGGCCGAGCAGCTCATCGAACAGATCGGCATCGCTTTCATCTACGCGCCGCTGTTCCACCCGGTGATGTGCAAGGTGCTGCCCCCCGAGGCCGAGCTGGGTATCAAGACCATCTTCTACACCATCATCGGCCCGCTGATCAACCCGGCCTTCGCCCCCCGGCACCTATTGGGGGTCTACAAGCCCGAGCTGCTGGACAGCGTGACCTACGTGGCCCGGGAGCTGGGCTACACCGACGCCATGTTCGTGCACGGCCTGGACGGGCTGGATGAGATCTCCCTGCTGGGGACCACCCGGGTCAACCACCTGCGCGGCGGCCAGGTCACCACCTTTGAGATCATCCCCGAGGACTTCGGCCTGAAGCGCTGCACCCTGGAGCAGATTCGCACCGGCACCCCCCAGGAGAACGCCGCCACCATTACCGGCGTGTTCTCCGGCGCGATCGCCGGCCCCAGGCGGGACGCCATCGTGCTCAACGCCGCGGGCGCGCTGGTGGTTGGCGGCAAGGCCGAGGGTTTCCCCGAGGGCATCGCCCTGGCCCAGGAGTTGATCGACAGCGGCGCGGCCCTGGCCAAGCTCGAGCAGCTCAGGGTCCGCTCCAACGCCCTGCTGGAGGCCGCCTCGTGAACGCCCTCTCACAAAGCCTGCGCGCCGCCGCCGGGCGCGGGGCGATCCCGGTAATCCCGGATTTCAAGAGAGTTTCCCCCAAGGAGGGACCCCTATTCGCCGGGCGCGACCCCATCTCCTGGGCGCGGCAGCTGGAGCGGGCGGGCGCGCCCGCCCTGTCGGTGGTCACCGAGCAGGCGCATTTCGGCGGCTCCATGGCCCTGCTGGCGGACATCTGCGCCGCGGTGTCCATCCCCGTGCTGCGCAAGGACTTCATCACCGGCCCGGACGACCTGGACGCCACGACAGCGGCGGGGGCCCAGGCCATCCTGCTGATCTGCGCCTGCCTGCCCCGGGATCTCCTGGCGCGCCTGTATCGCGCGGCCCTGGACCGGGGGCTTGAGCCCCTGGTGGAGGCCCACACCCCGGAGGAGCTGGACTTCGCCGGCCAGCTGGGAGCGGAGTTGGTGGGTCTGAACAACCGGGACATCCTGGACCTGGAGCGCGACGGCGGCTCGGTGTCCACCACCGAATCCCTGGCCGCCCGCAAGCCCGCGGGCGCGCTGCTGGTCAGCGAGAGCGGCATCCTCACCCCCCGGGATGTCCGGGCGGCGATGCGCGCCGGGGCGGACGCCGTGCTGGTGGGCACGGCCATCTGGCGGGCCGGGGACCCCGAGGCGGCGTACCGCGCCCTGTGCGGCGCGGGGAGGTAGGCCCATGGGCGCTCGGCTGAAAATCTGCGGGCTGATGCGGCCCGAGGACGTGGCGCTGTGCTGCGAGGCCGGGGCGGACATGCTGGGCTTCGTCACCGAGTATCCCCATCCGGTGCCCTGGAACCTCACCCGAGACCAGACCCGCGCCCTGCTGGCCGGGGTGCGCCGCCCGGCGCGCAGCTGCGTCGTCACCGGCGGTGCGGCGGAGGCCATCATTGACCTGGCCCTGGCGCTGCTGCCCGACGCGGTGCAGCTGCACGCCGGGGAAACCCTTCAGGACACGGCCCGCGTCGTTCAGGCCCTGGCTCCCCGGGGCATCCGGATCATCAAAACCCTGCCCATGTCGGCCGAGGATCGCCTGGCCCAGCTCGGCCAGCGGGACCCGGCGCGCTGCGCGGCGCTGCTGGTTGACGCGGGTGTCTCGGCCATCCTGGTGGACTCCCGCTCGCCGACCCGCGCGGGCGGCCCGGGTCAGCCGGTGGATCTGGACTTCTACCGATGGGTGCAGGCTGCCTCTCCCCTGCCGGTCATCCTGGCCGGCGGGGTGACGCCCGAGAACGCCCCGGCGCTGCTCTCCCAGGTCCGGCCGCCCTGGTTGGACGTGATGACCGGGGTGGAGACCGCCCCCGGGCGCAAGGACCCGGACAAGGTCCGCGCGCTGGCGGCGGCGGTGCGCGCCCACGCGGCCCAAGGGGGACGGCCATCAAGCCACCCTGTTCCACGGACAGGATGGACGATTTGAGGAGGCGATCGCTATGTTTCTGGACACGGGCTTTCTCCGGGACGAGGAGATTGTTCTGCGCCTGCACCACACGGAGCCCGCTGATCCGGCCAGAAATTGGGTGCCCACCTACCACTTTGAAATCTGCCGCTGCGCCGACGGCGCGGTGATGGGCGTGTGCGACCTGCGCATCGGCCATAACCAGCAGCTCTACTATGGCGGCAACATCGGCTACAGGATCGAGCCGCCCTACCGAGGCCATGCCTACGCCGCCAAGGCCTGCCGGCTGCTGTTCGAGCTGGCCCGGCGCCACGGCATGGACCGGCTGATCATCACCTGCAACCCCGACAATCTGGCCTCGGCCCGCACCTGCGAGAAGGCCGGGGGCGTGCTGCTGGAGATCGTCGATCTGCCGCCGGACAATGACATGTACCTGGAGGGAGAGCGGCAAAAGCGCATCTACGCCTTCACCCTGTGACCGCTAGCTGCGGCCGACCATCTCCGCCACCAGCGCCCGGGGATCGTCCTGCCGCGCGCCGAGGACCATCTTCTCCGAGGCGATCGCGCCGATCAGGCGGCGGGCTACCGGCCAAGCCGTCGAGGTGCTGACAATGGCGTACACCCGCCCGCCGTAGCGATCGTTGAGAAACGCGGCGATCTGCTGGGCGCAGCGCGCGCCGCACATCCGCTTGGGCAGTACTGGCAGGATGGTGTGAAAGCGATCCCCCAGGACGTCCGATACCGCGTCGGGTTCCGCGCCCTGCCCCAGCAGCAGCAATCGGGGCGCGTCGGGTTTGCCATACTCTCGAATCTGCATGGGTTTCCTCCATCGCGCGCGGAGGAGGCGGCCAGCGCCCCATCCGCTGAGATTGGCCCCATTATAGCGCGGATTTGCTCCCGCGCCCTCTGCGCCCCATGAAGGTTCAGGCCGCGGCGTTAAGGCCGCCCTAAGATTGCGCTGGGTCAGCGTCCATGGTATGCTTGCGCGGAGGAGGGTTTGCCATGTTCAAGATTGAGTATACGGTCAAGCGCATCGACGGGGACTACGCCATCCTGGCGGACGACGACGGGGATGAGACCCCGGTGGCCCGGGCGCTGCTGCCCGAGGACATCGCCGAGGGCGACCGCCTGGTGTGCGAGGATTTCGTCTATCGGGTGATCTGATTTCCCGGCCCATCCTCATCGGATGGGCCTTTCGCATGCCCCGCCGCAGACCGCATAGGCTGGAAAGAAAAGCAAAACCATTTGTTCCTGAACCTCGGTTATGGTATAGTAAAAATCAGAGAATTTTGTCAGACGGCCGCGCCGCGCCCTGCGCCGGCGCGATCAGATATCGGAGAGGGAGGAATTATCGATGGGATTGATTAAAGCCTTTACCGGGGCGATCTCCGGCGCGCTGGCCGACCAGTGGCTGGAGGTGCTCGAGCCCGACCAGATGACCGGCAGCACGGTGTTCACCAGCGGCGTGCCCGTGCGCCAGGATGATCGGCGCAATCAAAACCGCAAGGGCACCGCCAACGTCGTCTCCAACGGATCGAAGATTCACGTCTACCCCAACCAGTTTATGATGCTGGTGGACGGCGGCAAGATCGTGGACTACACCGCCGAGGAGGGCTATTACACCGTCAACAACAGCACGGCCCCCTCGCTGCTCAACGGCGAGCTGGGCGAGGCTCTAAAGGAATCCTTCAACCGCTTCCGCTACGGCGGCGTGCCTTCCATGAGCCAGAAGGTCTACTTCATCAACCTGCAGGAGATCAAGGGCATCAAGTTCGGCACCCGCAACCCCATCAACTATTTCGACAACGCCTACAATGCCGAGCTCTTCCTGCGGGCCCACGGCACCTATTCCGTCAAGATCACCGATCCGCTGCTGTTTTATCAGGAGGTTGTGGACAAGAGCGTCGACCATCTGGACTATGACCAGATCAAGGATCAATACCTCTCGGAGTTTTTGGAGGCCCTGCAGGGGGCGATCAACCAGCTCTCCGCCGACGGCGTGCGCATCTCCTATGTGCCCAGCAAGGGTCGGGAGCTCAGCCGCTACATGTCCACCATTCTGGATGAGGACTGGCGCGCCATGCGCGGCATGGAGGTTCAGTCCGTGGGCATCGCCAGCATCTCCTACGATGAGGAGTCCACCAAGCTGATCCACATGCGCAACCAGGGCGCCATGTTGGGGGATCCCAACGTGCGCGAGGGCTATGTGCAGGGCGCGGTGGCCCGGGGCCTGGAGGCCGCCGGCGGCAACGCCAACGGCGCGATGGCGGGCTTCATGGGCATGGGGCTGGGCAGTCAGGCCGGCGGCGGCATCGCAGGGGCTTTCTCCCAGGCCAACGCCCAGCAGATGCAGCGCGCCCCCCAGGCCGCGCCCGCGCCCCAGCCCCAGAGCGCCGCGGGATGGACCTGCGCCTGCGGCGCGCGCAATGATTCGGACGCCCGGTTCTGCACCCAGTGCGGCGCCAAGAAGCCCGATCCTGACGGATGGACCTGTCCCGCCTGCCAGCAGGTCAACCGCGGCAACTTCTGCACCCAGTGCGGCGCCAAGCGGCCCGACGGGCGGCTCAAGTGCGACAAGTGCGGGTACATGCCCGATCCCGCCCAGCCCGCGCCCAAGTTCTGCCCCGAGTGCGGCGATCCCTTCGACGAGCGGGACCGCATCTGATGACGTGAAGGAGGATCGCCATGTCCGCCGTGAGCTATAAATGCCCCAACTGCGACGGGCCCCTGACCCTGGACCCGGCCACCGGCCTGCTGCAGTGCGACTACTGCGGCTCGAGCTTCACCGAGGAGCAGGTCGACGCGCCGGACGGGCAGCAGGATTCCTGGCAGGAACCCGAGGACCCCGGCGCGCCCGAGCCCAACGCCGAGCAGCAGGCCTACAGCCAGCAGGCCCAGGTCTACAGCTGCCCCAGCTGCGGCGCGCAGATCATCACCGACGCCACCACCGCCGCGACCACCTGCGTCTTTTGCCACAACCCGGTGGTGCTCTCCCAGCAGGTCAGCGGCGAGCTGGCTCCGGATCACATCATCCCCTTCGCCGTGACCGATGAGGCCGCGGCCAATATCTTCCAGCGCTGGTGCAAATCCAAACTGTTTCTGGACCCCAAGTTCGTTCACCAAGCCAAGAAGGCGCGCTTCACCGGAATCTACTACCCCTACTGGATTGTGGACGCGCTCTTCTCCAGCGACGTGCAGGCTCAGGGCCGCAAGCAGCGGGTTTGGCGGCAGGGCAACACCGAGTACACCGAGCACAGCACCTACCAGGTGCAGCGCTCGGGCCGGGTGCACTTCTGGGATTTTCTCATTCCCGCCCTGACCGACGAGGAGACCAGCCTGGTGCAGCTGGTCTATCCCTACGATTTCTCGGCGCGCAAGCCTTTCTCCATGGGCTTTCTATCGGGCTTTTTCGCCCGGCGGCGCACCCGGGACGACCGGGTGGCCATGGACATCGCGCGCACCCAGCTCACCCCCGAGGCCCAACGGCAAATCGTCCAGGGCATCACCGGCGTGGGCGCGGTGAGCGTGCAGTCCCACCAGGAGCAGGTGCTCTCCAGCCGGACCGATTACACCCTGGTGCCCGCCTGGGTGATGAGCGTGGACTACCGCGGCAAGAACTACCGCTGCCTGATCAACGGGCAGACCGGGCAGATCGCCGGCGACCTGCCGGTGAGCAACGGCCGGCTGTGGGGACTGTTCGGGGGCATCTTCGCGGGGGTGCTGATCCTGCTGTTGATTGCGAGGTGGTTGGCGTGAGCAAGCGCATCCTGGCCCTGACCCTGTGCCTGATTCTGCTGCTGGCCCCGGCGACGGCCCTGTGCCTGGACACCGGTGTGGACGACGCGGCGAACCTGCTCACCGACAGCGAGGAGGCCGCGCTGCAGACCGACCTGGACGCCCTGGCCGAGCAGTACGACATCGCCCTGTATGTGGCCACCGCCGACGACACCGGCGGCAAGAGCAGCCAGGCCTACGCCGATGACGCCTACGACGCCAAGGCCCCCGGGCGCGACGGCGCGCTGCTCCTGATCGACATGGACAACCGCCTGGCCACCATCTCCACCTCGGGCCGCATGATCGACATCCTCGACGACAGCCGCATTGACCGCACCCTGGACCTGGTGGTGGCGCGCCTGAAAAATCAGGATTACGCCGGCGCGGCCTCGGCCTTCATCACCCAAAGCCGCAACTATCTCGCCAGCGGCGCGCACCCCGACCAGTATCGCACCGAGCAGCCCTACCCCTACGCCAGCGGCTCGCCCTCGGGCAGCCATGACAGCGCCCTGGTGGACGACGAGCCCACGCCGGGGGAAACCTTTGTCGCTTACGCCAGCTGCGTGCTGCTCGCCGGGGTGGTGGCGCTGGTGGTGATGCTGGTGATCCGGAGGCGGTACAACCGCCTGAGCCGGACCGCCGCCAAGAAGAACTATCACGTCCAGCCCCGCGTCCAGGTGCAGATCACGGGCAACTCGGTGCAGCTGACCAACCGCTATGTCACCCGGCGCAACCTGCCGCCGCCCTCCTCCAGCAGCCATTCCTCCGGCGGCTCCTCCCACAGCTCCTCGACCCACACCTCCTCCAGCGGGCACACCCACGGCGGCGGGAGCCGGGGCTTCTGATCGTCAGCCCCGGGCAGACGCTCTGGCCGCAAAAGAAAATGCGCCATCGCGCCGCGTCTGTGCTATACTGGGTGTAAGCCATGAAAGGGGGCTAAATCATGGAAAAACGGTCTTTGGGCAACACGGGATACCGCATCTGGCCGGTGGTCTATGGGGGGATCGTCTCCATGGACGACGGGCAGGACGCCTCGGATCGGTACGTCGCCATGGCGGTGGACCGGGGCGTAAACTATTTTGATGTGGCGCCCTCCTATGGGGACGCCCAGGAGAAGCTGGGCAACTCGCTGCGCCCCTATCGTCAGCGGGTTTATCTGGCCTGTAAGACCCAATGCCGCCTGCGCGATCAGGCCCAGGAGGAGTTCGAGACCTCCCTGCGCATGCTGTACACCGACCACTTCGACGTGTACCAGATGCACAGCCTGTCCACCTTCGAGGACCTGGATCAGGCCTTCGGCCCCGGCGGGGTGATGGAAATGATGCTCGCCGAGCAGCGGGCTGGACGCATCCGCAAGCTAGGTATCACCGCTCACAGCGAGGCCGTGGCCCTCAAAGCGCTGGAACTCTACCCTTTCGACACGGTGCTCTTCCCGCTCAACTGGGGGCTGCACCTGGCCCAGGGCATGGGCGGTGAGATCAGCGCCGCGGCCAAGGCCCGGGGCGTCGGCCTGCTGGGCATGAAGGGGTTGATTCACCGGGCCTGGCTGTCCGATCAGGAGCGGGCGAGCTCTGCCTATCCCAAGAGCTGGTGCAAACCCTTCTCCCCGGATCAGGAGGCTCTGGCGGTGGCGGCGCTTAGATACGCCCTGAGCCTGGGGGCGGACGCCCTGGTCCCCCCCGGCAATATCGAGAGCTTCTCCTTCGTGCTGGACCACATCGAGGACTGCCTGGCCCAGCCGCTCTCGGACGCGGACCGGGCGCTGTTGACCGCCGAGCTGCCCCACATCCAGGGGCACGCCTTCTTTTAACCGAGACCCCAAAGCCCCCTGCCCGCAACGGGCAGGGGGCTTTGCTCAGGGGCGATTCCGCTCGCCCTGGGGACGAGCGGAATCAGGGCGGCTTCAGCTCTCCCGGGCGGGGGCGGGCTGGGGTTCCTGCTGGCTCAGGCGGGCGATGGACGCGGTGGACGGACTATCCAGCAGCCGACCCTCATAGTCGAAGCGCGAGCCATGGCAGGGGCAGTCCCAGCTGCGCTCCTGGGGATTCCACTTCAGCTCGCAGCCCATGTGGGGGCAGCGCAGGCTGACCAGGTGCACCCGGCCCTGCTCGTCTCGGTACGCGCCCCGGCGCTTGCCGCCGACCTGCACCACCGCGGCCTGGCCGGCGGGCAGGTCGGTCAGGTCCATCTGCGGTACATCCAGCAACCGATCCGCAAACCCCTTGAGCGTATAGCCCCCGTGGACCAACAGCTTGGGCACGCCCGACAGGGCCATGCCGCGCCGCGGGGAGACCGCCGCATCCCAGGGCTCGGGGCGGCCGGCGATCGCCCGGGCGACCACCCCCGCCGCCACCATCGACCCGGTCATGCCCCACTTGTCAAAGCCGGAGGCCACATACTGATCGGGCTGGGTGCGCGCGTAGGTCCCCGCGTAGAGGATGCGGTCCAGGCTCATGCAGTCCTGGGCGGACCAGGCCGCCTCCACCTGGCTGGTGGGGTAGAGCGCCTGGGCGGCCCGGCGCAGGGCGGCATAGGGATCGGTCTGGGGAACCACGCCGGTGCGATGCCCCTGCCCGCCCAGCAGCAGATACTCCCCGGCCTGGCGCAGGGTCAGGCCGCCGGTCTGCTCATCGATGTACATGCCCGATAGCGCCGGCGCGCCGGACAGGGCCAGCAGGTAACTGCGCTGCTGGTCCATCCGCAGGAAGTAATACCCCGGCCGATTCTGGATGGGATAGTGGGTGGCCACGACGATCTTGCGGGCGGTGACGTCCCCCCGGTTGGTCTGGGCCACATGCCCGACGATGCGCCGCACCCGGGTGTGCTCGCACACCGGCACCCGGCTGGCCAGCGCGTCAAGGAACTGCAGGGGATGAAACTGCGCCTGACCGGGGTAGGCCACCGCGCCGGCCACCGCGAAGGGCAGCGGCAGCTCGCGGCACAGCCGCGCCGGAATGCCCAACTGCTCGGCCGCCAAGGCCTCCCGGGACAGCGCCCGGGCGTCCTGCCGGTTATAGACAAAGGCTGTCTGCTGGCAGTAGCCGCAGCGAATCCCCTCCTGGGCGATGATCTCGCCGTAGCGCGCTATCGCCCGCTGGTGCAAGCCCATCACCGCCCGGGCCCGTTCCAGCCCGACGGCCCGCAGCAGGCCGCTGGCGTAGAGCCCGTGCTGGGCGGTGATCTTGCCGGTGGTACGGCCGGTCTGACCGCTGCCCACGCGCTCGGCCTCCAGCACCAGCACCTCCCGCCCAGCGCATTGAATCTCATAGGCCGCCAGGATGCCCGCCATGCCCCCGCCGATGACCAGCACATCCACGCTGCGGTCGCCGTCCAAAGGGGCATAGACCGGCGCATTGCGGTCCCGCTCCCAAATCGATGCCATATTTTCTCACCTCATCGGTCAGTATGCCCCGCCGTCCGTCCAAGGATACGGTTTGCCAGGGCGGCGCGGACTCTGGTATACTGGCGGGAGAAAGGAGTCCGATCATGCAACTGCTTCCGCTGAGCCCGCGACAGGCTGAGGCCGTCTACCGCGACCACCTGATGCGGGATTTCCCGGCCGACGAGGTCAAGCCCTTCTCGGACATCGCCCATCTGAGCCGGCAAGGCCGCTATGTCTGCTACGGCGGGTTCGAGGGCGAGGCGCTCAAGGGCTACGCCTTCCTGGCGCGCGATTGCGCCGCGCCCTATCTGCTGCTGGATTACTTCGCCGCGTGCGCCCCCTGCCGGGGTCAGGGCGTGGGCAGCGCGCTGCTGGGGCTGCTGACCCAGAACCTCTCGGCATACGCCGGCGTGCTGGCCGAGGTGGAGCGGCCGGCCTGCGCCGCCGATCCGGCCGAGCGCGACCTGCGCGAGCGGCGCATCGCCTTCTACCTGCGAAACGGCTTTCGCCGCACCCAGGTGCGCGCCACCCTGTTTTCCGTGCCCTACGAGCTCTTGTACCTGCCCCTGTCCGCCGACCCGGGGGATGCGGCGCTGCGCGGGCGGCTGGACGCGCTCTACCGCGGCATTCTCTCCCCCTGGGCCTACGAGCATCGCTGCGAGCTATCGCCGCTTTGACCCGCCGCGAACGCAAAAAGAGCCCCGCTCACGCGGGGCTCTTTGCCGCTGAATAACTCAGCCCTTGACGGCGAACACCGCCGCGTCGCAGGGCTCGGCCTGCCAGCGGATCTCGCCCTCGGCGGCAAACTGCTCGCCGGTCCACAGCTCGGTCACCTGGGCGCGCTGCAGGCCCAGCTGGCACAGGCACAGGCGCTTCTCGGCGCTCTGGTGGGTCAGGTTGAACATCGCCACATAGGTGGTGTCCCCGTCCTTGCGCACGAACATGTCGCAGGCCTCGGCCCCGTTGAAAAACAGGGGGCGGAAGGTCTCGCCCGCGCGGGCGATGGCGTTGATGGCGGGGTTGGTGGCGTACTTGCGGGCCCGATTCAGGGACTCGCTGACGATGCGCGCGTCGCCGTCGGGGCCGTAGTCGTCGCTGAGCAGCATCACCGTGCCGGCGATGGCCGCGGCGGTATAGCGGGCCTTGGACTCGTTCTCGTTGGACTCCCAATCGTGGAACGAGTGCATCAGCACGATATGATCCGGGTCGTTGAAGTGATACAGGGTGTGGTTGGCCCACCAGCCGTAGGTCAGGCAGTTGAGCACATAGGCGGTCTCCTCGATGGGACCGAAGGCGTCGCAGCTCATGCGGCGGGCGTGACCATAGCCATGGGGGAAGATCGGGTCGATGGACAGGCTGAGGAACACCGGATGGGGCGCGCTCATGACAATGTCCGAGATCATCTTCAGCGCCTGGGTGTACGCCTGGCGGCCGGTGCGGATGCGCTTGTCATAGAAATCGCCCTCCACCGCCGCGTGGGAAAGGAAATCCATCTTGATGTAGTCGAAGCCCCAGTCGATGTACTTCTTGAACTCGCGGCGGATGGACTCGAGCACCATCGGATGGGTGGGATCCAGCGCCAGCATGCCGTCGATCTTGGGCAGCGGGTTGCCCTCATCATCGCGCAGCAGCACCTCGCCGTAGGTGGCCCCAGGCTCATCCTCCATGCTGGACAGCTTGCGCTCCAGCGCGCCGGGGATGCGGTCGAAGCCCAGGAAGGGGCCGATGTAGGTGCCGGCCTTCTGGCCGCGCTTGTGGAAATCGGCCATCATGTCCAGCATGACCTGCTGATCGATCATCCGCTGCCAGCCGCCGTCCAGGTTGACGTAGTTGGTTCCCTCGCTCTCAAAGGAGCCGGGCAGCAGCTCGTTGTAGAGGAAGTCTCCGGCGTTGCGCCAGGTGCCGGCGTTGAACTTGCCCGCCAGGCCCGCGAAGCTGTTCCAGCCGAAGGGGACCGGGCCGTTCCAGGCGATGGGCGGGCGCAGGGCGCAGATCAGCTGGCCGAAGGCCTCCATGCCGTCGCGCACGTCGCTGAAGGAGGCCAGCGCCATCCGGGCCGAGGCCACCTGCTTGCCGATCAGGGTGCCATGGGGCAGGCTGTCGTGGGTGGAGGCGTCGGCCACGCCCGAGAAGGCCGTGAAGGTGCGCGCGTCATAGGCCGAGCACTCAATGGCGTTCTTCCAGGTATCATGGTCGATAAAGCCGAAGATCACGCCCTCGTAGGTGTCCTTGTTGAACATGGCGGTCACATCGTAGCTGCGCCGGCCGGGCTCGAAGGGCACCGCCTCGAAGCGGGTCCACATGTCGTTGTCGTAGGGCACCCGCAGCAGGGAGAGCAGATGGCTCTTCATATAATGCGGCTGTTCCTTGCCCGCGGGGATGACCGCCGCGGGGGCCAGGTAGCGGCTCTCCACGTCCGCGCCCGAGGCGTCGGACAGGATGGCCTGCACCGAAAAGCCCGGCCAGGGGTCCACCGCGGTGAACCGCATCGTCAGCACCAGGCCGTTGTCCGCCTGGTAGACGGCGTCCACGCCGCCCTCGACGGGCTGGAAGGCCTGGAAGGCCGCCTGGCGGGTGGTGATGCTCCGGCCGTCGACGTGCTTGGCCTCGCCCTCGGCGCAGATGAGCAGCCGCTCACCCTCATAGAGCTGATACACGCCCTGGGTATCCACCTTGAGGGTGAACGCCGGCTGGACCAGCTTGACACAATCTTTCTCCTGCAAAATCTGCATGTTTCTCTTCGCCCGCGCCCCTAATGTTGCGGGCTTCTCCTTTCTTGAAGTTGCGAGAAAAGCGGTTTCTTGCTTCCATTTTAGTTTAACATGAACGCGCCGGCATCTTCAAGGCAACATTTCCTTTAATTGGAAATGACAGGGCTTGCATTGAAAAGATTTTTTGCAAATTGTAGCGAAATTTGGTACAATAGAGGCACCTTCAGAAGGGAGAGTTTGTCATGAGAGCGCACAAGAGATCGACCTTTATCAGGGACTTCAAAGCTTTCGCCTTAAAGGGCAACGTCATCGACATGGCGGTGGGCGTCATCATCGGCGGCGCGTTCGGCAGCATCGTCACCTCCCTGGTCAACGATCTGTTCATGCCCGTCATCAGCCTGGTCACCGGTAAGATCGACTTCAACAACCTGTTCATCGCTCTGGATGGCAACGCCTACCCCACCCTGCAGGCCGCCAAGGACGCGGGCGTAGCCACCCTGAACTACGGCGCGTTTCTCACGGCGGTGATCAATTTTCTGCTGATCGCCCTGTGCGTGTTCCTGTTCATCCGGCTGATCGGCAGGCTGCACCGCAAGCAGGCCGAGGCGCCCAAGGCCCCGGCGCGCACATGCCCCTACTGCATGGGCGAACTGGACCCCAAGGCCACCCGATGCCCCCACTGCACCAGCGCCGTGCCCCTGGAGGAAATCTGAGGAGTCAAGGTTCTCTTCCCTCAAACAAAAAGGCCATCTCGCCGAGATGGCCTTTTGCGCGTCCTGCGTCACGGCCGCTGCCGCTTTGCGCGCCTGGCAAGCACGATGAGCATGATCATCGCCAGCAGTGGGAAGACGATCGCCGAGGCCAGCCCGATTTTCATCCCCAACTGATCGGCCGACAGGTTGAGCGCCGTGGCCAAAGCGAGGATGCCATCGTTTCTCAGGGCCAGGTCGACAACCGTCCCCACCAGCTGCGGGGCGACGGCGCCGCCCAAATCTCCCCCCGCCGCCATCAGCGCAAACACCGCCACGCCGGAGCTCGGGAAACGATCCGCAGCGATCATCAGGCTCCCGGGCCAGAGCATGGCCGTGCACAAACCCGTCATCGCACAGGCAATCAGGCCGACGGGCGCCAGGTTGGAGACCGCGGCGACGGCATAGCAGAGCGTAGCGCCAGCGGCGCTGATCACCAGCACCCGGTGGATGTTTTTCCCATACTGAGAGAAAAGCGTTCTGCCCAGACCCAACATCACCGCAAACAGAGCGACGCCCAGCACATCCCCCCAGACCTTGGGAATCTGGAAGGACTGCTCAAGGTAGCTCGAGCTCCACTGGGACATGGCGCACTCGCTGGCGCCCCCGAAAAAGATGCACAGCAAGCACAGCAAAAAACCCTTGTCCTTCAGGAGCCGCCAAACATGCGACGCCCGCTCGGGCGTCCTGAGCGTGGGGATGCGGGACCGGGCGAACAGCCCGCAGGACAGCAGGGGCAGCGCCACCCACAGCAGCACCAGCCATTGCCACCGGTCGGCGCCCAGCAGCAGGAGAAACACGGTGCTGATGACGACCACCCCGACCACCCCCCAAGCGTAGACGGAGTGCAGTTTGCTCATCTCGCGCTCAGGGTTCTCGGCGGGCAGTTGGGCGATCACGGGGCTGATGAGCACCTCGGCCAGGCCCTCCGATGCGGAGAAGATCGCGGTCCCCAGGGCAAGGCCTGCATAAACCGCGTTGGGAAAAATCCAGGGGGAGGCCGCGTAGACCAGTAACCCCAAGGCCGTCAGGGCCGGGGTGATCTTGACGGCCTTGACCAGGTTCAGCCGATGGGAGCAGAAGGAAAAAACCAGGTCCACCGTCAGCTGCGTGCAAAAATTGATCAGGATGAGTGAGCCGAGCATCGAGAAAGAAATCCCGTACAGGCGGCGGAACGTCAGAAACAGCAGCGGCGAGAGCATCGCCACGATGGACATGGACAAATTGGCGGTATAGCAGGCATACTTGACCAACGAGTGTTCTCGGTTCATCGTTCGGTTCCCCCATAGCAGATTTATGTAGCTGCGGCCCTGGCGGCCGGTCTTGGCGATCCCATCACCCCGCTCCCGATCGGCTCAGCTTTCCCCGCGGCCGTACAGGGCGGCGACGCGGGCGCGATGGGCGGGCTGGTCAGTCAGCGCCGTGAGATTGGCGACTTGGCTGAGCGCGCCGATCAGCGGCACCCCCTCCAGTTCGGTGCCGATCAGCCGCGCCTCGAGGGCCTGGGCGAAGCGGTCGGCAAAGAGCACCGGGATGCCGCGGCCGTAATAATCCCGGACCGAAAGGTCCAGCGGCTCGGTCAGGCCTGAGGCGTTGTGCAGCGCCCCGACCAGGCCCTGGGCTTCCACCAGCGCCCGCTGCCGGGCGCTCGCATCGCCGGCGCGCAGCGCCCGGTCCAGGGCCCGGCCGATGGCGGGGTCCACGGGCAGCGCCGCAAAGGCCGTGCCCAACCATTTGCTGTAGGGCGCGTACCGGCCCAGATAGCCAAAGCACAGCCGCATCACCCGATCGGCGATGCGCGCGGCGATCAGGCGCGCCCCCAGGTCGTCCCCCCGATCGCCACATCGCTGGGGGAATGCCTGCTCCTCGGCGATCAGGGACCAATGGGAGGCCAGCAGGTAGGTGCGCACCGGCTCGGGGTAAGCGGCCAGCCCCGCCAGGGCTTCGCGCAGCCCGAGGTTGTCGAAGAACACCGTGCCGCAGGCGGTGGCCAACAGCCGATGCTCCGACAGGCTGAGCCAGCCCGCCGGGGTCAAGGCCGCCGGCTCGGCGCAGCCCAGATACCGCTGGAAGTACTCCCCCAGGGTGTGCACCCAGATCAGTGAGCGCACCGGTCCGGATTCGGTGGGCTCGGGCACCCGAACGCTGCCCCCGGGCCCGGCTGGGAGAAATCCACCGCGTAGCCCATGAACCAGTGGGGCAGATGGGCCCGCAGAACGGCCTGCACCCGGGGCACATCCCCAACCGTTGGCACGAACAGATCGCACCGGGGGCCCCACATGTGGTCCTGGCTGAGGGCGTCGTCATAGCCCAGCACATCCGATCCGTAGCCAATGTGGGCCGCGGCGTAGGGCATGGCGGGAAAATGCGCCGCCAGAATGGGGGCCACCGCCCGGTGGTAAAAAGCCTCGCACAGCGGTTTGCCTTGCACGGTCACACCCCCCTCCGGCTGCCGAAGGGACAGGCCGCCATGCACAGGCCGCAGCTGTGCTTGCGGCCCAGGGCGTGGCGGTAGGCGCTGCGGTTGTCGTTGCATTGGTGGATGTGGATGCGGGTTTCCCGGGGCTGGCCGGGTTGCCAGCGCGGGCCGATGATCGCCCCGTAGGGGCAGGCCCGCACGCAGGCGCGGCAGCCCTCGGGGCAGCCGCTGCGCGTCACCGGCTCGCCCGCGGGCAGCCGCTCGCCCAACAGGATCAACCCCAGGCGCACCCGGGGGCCGTACTGCGGGGTGACCAACAGGTCGCTGTGGCCCCGCCAGCCCAGACCGGCCCGCACCGCCGCCTCCTTGAAGGACACCGGGGCCCGCAGCTCGCTCTCGCTGCGCTGGGACAGGGGCGGCCGCCAGCAGGCCACGCCCCGGGCCTGGGCCAGGGCCTCCACCCGGTCCAGGGCGGCCTCGACCCGCGCCTTGGCCCCGTCGATCAGCTCGGTCATGCGCGCCTGCTGATAATCGGCCAGGGTCAGGGCCGAGGCATGGGGCGCGGCCACCGCCACCGCCGAGGGGTACTCCCCCGCCAGAGGATGGCCCGCCATATCCGCCACCCCCCAGAGCATGCCCTGAAACGCCTCCGCCATCGCCGCCATCATGTCCATCCCTCCCGCGTGTTTTTCTCAGTGTAGCAGCAAACCCGCGCCTTGGCAAATTTGCCAAGGCCCCTTGCAATGCGCCCCAGATATGGTTATGATAGGGATAGCTGTTTGAAAGCGCTTTTCAAGGAGGGTTTTCCATGGCTAAGTTGGAGTCGATCCGCATTGGCGTCATCGGCCTGGGCTGCCGGGGGAGCAGCATGCTGCCCCTGTTGCTGATGATGGAGGATGTGCGCGTGCCCGCCGTTTGCGACCTGTATCCCGACCGGATGCAGGCCGGGGTGGACAAGGTCGCTGAGGCGGGCCAGCGGGCCCAGGGATACACCGATTACCGCGAGCTGCTCGCCCGGGACGACCTGGACGCGGTGATGATCTCCACCTCCTGGACCAGCCACATCGAGATCGCCGTGGCGGCCATGAACGCCGGGATCGCCGTGGCCATGGAGGTGGGCGGCGCATCGTCGATCCAGGAGTGCTGGGACCTGGTGCGCGCCCACGAGCGCACCGGCGTGCCGGTGATGCTGCTGGAGAACTGCTGCTACGGCCGGGACGAGATGATGGTGCTCAACATGGTCAAGCAGGGCGTCTTCGGCGAGATCATCCACTGCCAGGGCGGCTATGAGCACGACCTGCGCGACGAGGTCAGCCTGGGCGGGGAGAATCGCCATTACCGCCTGCGCAACTACCTCAACCGCAACGGCGAGCTCTACCCCACCCACGAGCTGGGCCCCATCGCCAAGGTGCTGGACATCAACCGGGGCAACCGATTCCTAACCCTGTCGAGCATGGCCTCCAAGGCCCGGGGCGCCCACGCCTGGATCGCCGAGCACCGGAGCGACGACCCGGAGCTGATGGGCGCGGCGTTCACCCAGGGCGACGTGGTCACCACCCAGATCAAGTGCGCCCACGGCGAGACCATCCTGCTGGTGCACGATACCACCCTG
The DNA here is from genome assembly GCA_050945875.1 of Christensenellales bacterium. GTDB lineage: Bacteria > Bacillota > Clostridia > Christensenellales > JBMNTT01 > JBMNTT01. The sequence goes on along the minus strand of JBMNTT010000032.1, from coordinate 15,148 downwards.
CCCCGCCCCTACTCCCGCGGCGGCCGGGTCCAGGGCACCAAGGGCCTGTGGATGGAGGACAAGAACGGCATCTATGTCGAGGGTCGCTCCCCGGCCCACACCTGGGAGTCGGTGGACGACTACCGCGAGCAGTACGACCATCCCCTGTGGAAGCGGTACCTCCAGGATGGCGTCAAAGCCGGGCACGACGGCATGGACTACCTGGAGCTGCGGGCCTTTGTGGAGAGCATGAAGGCCGGCGTCAAGCCCCCCATCGACGTGTACGACGCGGCGGCCTGGATGGCTGTGACCTGCCTATCCGAGCAGTCGGTGGCCATGGGCGGCGCGCCGGTGCCGGTGCCCGATTTCACCGACGGCAAGTGGATCCGCCGGGAGAAGGACGCGCCCTCCCTCTACGCCCTGGACGCGGTGCACGATCTGTAAGGCAGACAATAGCAAACCGCCGGAAAGCAGGATGGCTTTCCGGCGGTTTTTTGCGGTCATCCGCAAGCGACCGGCTCCCGACAATACCCAGACAAAGCGCGGCCCCACAGGTCAGGCTGCATCCTCATCCGCAGCTGGCTCTTGGGTGGGAGCCGCCGGGGCGTCCGGAATCGATTCCAGCGGCGCCCCATCGGCATCCAGGTACGTCCACATAATCTCGTACTCCTTGCCAACGACACATCCAATGTTCCGGACATAGCCCTCCAGCAGATCCTGCGCCCGTTGCTGCGCGCTGGCCAGCAGCATCCGATCCGCGGCCACATTTTCCTCCAGCTGGCGCTGAGCCTCGGTAAAGGCCGCCACTTCGTCTTCAGCGCCGATGCCCGCGGATTGCTGATCTACAAAGTAGGAGTCCTCATTAAGCGAAGCAGCGTCCACCTTGCACCCGAGCACCTTGGCCGCCGGAAGGGTTATGGTCATGCGGGTATCGCTGATCTCCATATTGACCAGCGACATGTCGACCCCCAGTTTGACCACCCCGCTGTACTCAATCCAGAAGCGCTTATCCTTTTTCCACCACAAAAAGCCATCCGCATCCTCCTGCGTAAACTTGGCGACGTTATGATAATAGCATTCCATCACGGCCAGTTCGCAGATGGATCTCATCTGCGAAACCTTCGGCTCCATGTCAACCGGCTTTTGGGGTTTTCCACAGGCCGTTGCGGCGCACAGCACCGTCAGCATCAAGAAAAAGGCGATTGTCCGTTTCATTTTCTCTCCCCCTCACGCAACGACCAGCACATAATCCGCGTCCAGCTGTTCAACAATGGGCTTCACCAAAGCCGTTATGACGTTCACGGCATTCTGCTGCGCCAGCTCGACAATGGCCTCCTGCCGCTGGCTCTCCTGCCGCACATCCGCCTCGCAAGCCGCAAAGGCCTCCTGCGTCACTGCGGATTCATCCGCACCGCTGTCGTAGAACATGAAGTCCAGCGATGCAATATCCACGTTGATCTCGGTGATATGGACCTCCGGAAGATCAATTTGGATGGTCTGGGTATCGTTATCAACGGTTATTTTGATCTTCTCAAAGTCAATGCCGGCGTTTACCCGGGCCTCATAGGAGACGCAGTAATCGATTTCCTCGGGATTCTCCCCACCCGCTACCTGAGCGATCCCATTGTACACCGCCGTAAAGGTCGATAACTCGCTGACCTCGATGATCTTCTCCAAGGTGGAAACCGTTATGACCTCCGCGTTTTGAGGTCTATTTTGGTTTACCTGAAACAGCGCAAAGAACGCGATGATCACCGCCAGCGCCGCGGCCAGCAGAAGGACCCAGACCACCGGTTTTCCCTTCAGATTCCATGCCGCCCTTTTCATACGCCAACCCCCTGTCGAAATATGATGATTTCTTGCGTCAATTATACTCAATATATTAAGCATAGTCAACCTGTTGAGCAGGATAGAATAAGCGTATTGAAAAGGAGAGGAGATATTCCGATTATTTCATATAAGCCTTTCTATGAAACGCTGTTTAAGCAGGGCCGAACTGAGTACGACCTCATCTATCATCATGGCATCTCCAGCCATATTCTTTATCGGATGAAGCAGGGAAAGCCCATCACCACAACGACCCTTGACACCCTCTGTTTTGTCCTGAACTGTAATGTTTCCGATATCTTGAGTTATGTCTATGACGACACAAGGGAAGCAAAAAAGCGCACAAAAGATGAGCAGAACTAAACAAGGGATCGCCCAACCGCATGATGGGACGGTCCCTTGTCAGCTTTTGGACGCGCGTCGCTCGACGCCCACGCCAAGGGCAAACAGCGCAAAAAGGACAGCCCATCAGCCAGGCTATCCTTTTCGCTCAGCTCTTTACAGCCGGCTGAGCACCGGCCCCTCCCGATCGATGGGCAGGGGCAGCATACGCCAGGCGTTGGGGAACCCCTGGGCGGCGCGCTCCAGGGCCTGGACCACCGCCCCCTGGCATTGGTCGCTGGTCAGGGCCAGCAGCGTCGAGCCCGAGCCCGACAGCGCCGCGCCGTAAGCCCCGGCCTGCCGCGCGGCCTCCAGCAGCGCGTCGTATCCCGGGATCAGGGCCTTGCGGTAGGGCTGATGCAGCCGGTCCTCCATGGCCGCGCCCAGGTTCTCGAGCTTGCCCGCGGCCAGCGAGGCGGCGAACAGCGCCGCGCGCCCCAGGTTGAACACCCCGTCGGCCCGGTCGATGGTCTCGGGCAGCAGCCGGCGCGCGTCGCTGGTGCGCACCGCGAAATCCGGGATCATGACCACCGCGCACAGCCCCTCGGGCACGGGGATGGACGCGTAGCGCACCCCGGCCTGGGTGGCCGCCGCGGCGGTGACCCCGCCCAGCAGCGCCGGGGCCACGTTGTCCGGGTGGCCGTCCAGCTCGGCGGCCAGCTCCAGCTGCTGCTGCAGGGTCAAACGGCCGCCGCCCATGGCGTCGGCCAACCGGATACCCGCCACGATGCAAGCCGCCGAGGAACCCATGCCCCGGGCGATGGGCACCCCGTTCTCCTGCACCAGTTTCAGGCCCGGGGGATGATACCCGATGCGGTCGAACACCGCCAGCATCGCCCGGTAAACCAGGTTGTTCTCCGGCGGGCCCATCATCTTCAGGTCGGTCTCGGGGGCCTCGACGACCAGCCCCCGGGGGATGACGCTGGCCTCCACCGTGTTGTACAGGCCCAAGGCCATCCCCAGGCAGTCGAAACCCGCCCCCAGGTTGGCGCTGGTGGCCGGCACGCGAATTTTCAGCCGCATTTAGACCTCCTGCACCGCCACCCGCGCCAGCAGGGGGTCCATGCCCTGGCGGGTGACCAGCTGGGTGCCCTCGGCCATGACCGCCGCCGTGGCCGAGGCCACGCCGTAGCGGAACAGGCCCAGGGTGTCCAGGCCCTCGTCAATGGCCGCGCAGAAGCCCGAAACCATCGAGTCCCCCGCGCCCACGGTGCTGCCCAGCTCCACCGGGATCGGCGGGGCGAAGTAGGTATGGCTGCCGTCGGTGATCAGCGCGCCATCCCCGCCCATGGACACCGCCACGATGCGAACGCCCTGGTCGATGTAGCTCAGGGCGGCGCGCTTGACGTCCGCCAGGGTCTTGAGCTGCTCGCCCACGGCCAGCTCCAGCTCATAGCGGTTGGGCTTGATCAGATAGGGCTGGGCCTGCACGCCCAGGCGCAGCTTCTCGCCCTCGGCGTCCAGGATGCACAGCACGCCCATGGCCGAAGCCTGGCGGATCAGGTCGCGGTAGGTGGCCGGGTCGCAGGACGGGGGCAGGCTGCCGGTAAAGACCATCTGGCTGCTCTTGGGCGCGTAGCGCAGCACCAGGGCCTCCATCTGGGCCATCTCCTCGGCGCTGGGCGCGCGGCCGGCCTCGTTGAGCTCGGTGACAACGTTCTTGGACAGGTCCAGCACCTTGGTGTTGATGCGCACGTCCCCGCCCTGGTAGACGAACTCCATGCGCACCCCGGCGTCCTTGAGCCGGTCGCAGACGATCTTGCCGTTGCCCTGGCAGTTGAAACCGATGCAGGCCACCTTCTCCACGCCCAGGGCCGCGCAGCCCAGCGCCACGTTGACGCCCTTGCCGCTGGCCTCCATGCGCACGTCGCAGATGCGGTTCATCCCGCCGTACTGAAAGCTGGGGATTTTCACCGTCCGGTCGATACAGGGGTTGAGGCTGATTGCCGTGATCATGGAACTCCCTCCTCATCCGAAAAAATGGGGCCGCTGCCGCGGCCCCATTGAACGCAAAACCTTGGTCGGTGAAAGATTCGCCGCAGGAGGGGTTAATCCTCCTCGTCCACGGTGATCTTGGCGTTTTCGATGATCTTGGCGGCCGCGGGCGCGGGCACCTCCTCGTAGCGCTCAAAGGCCATGTTGAAGGTCCCTCGGGCGTGGGTCATGGCGCGCAGGTCCGTGGCGTACTTATACATCTCGCCCAGGGGCACCTCGGCCTCGATCTCCTGCCAGTTGTCCTCCATGGGGTTCATGCCCATCACGCGGCCGCGGCGGCGGTTCATGTCGCCGATCACCGCGCCGGTGTACTTGTCGGGCGCTTGAATCTTGACATGGTAGATGGGCTCGAGCAGCACCGGTCCGGCGTCGGCCAGGCCTTTCCTGTAGGCCAGGCGCGCGGCGGTCTTAAAGGCCATCTCCGAGGAATCCACCGGGTGATAGGAGCCGTCGTACAGGGTGCAGCGCAGGCCCACCACCGGGTAGCCCGCCAGCACGCCGTGGACGATGTTCTCCCGCAGGCCCTTCTCCACCGCAGGGATGAAGTTGCGGGGCACCACGCCGCCGACCACCTTGTCCACAAACTCGAAATCCGTGCCGCTGTCGCCGATGGGCTCGAACTCGATCCACACATGGCCGAACTGGCCATGGCCGCCGGTCTGCTTTTTGTGCCGGCCCTCGGCCTTGACCTTCTTGCGGATGGTCTCGCGGTAGGGGATGATCGGCGCGGTGACATTGACCTTGACGCCGAACTTGGCGGCCAGCTTCTTGATGATGACCTCCAGGTGCAGCTCGCCCAGGCCGTTGATGATGGTCTCGCCCATCTCGCTCTTGGTGACCTTGAAGGTGGGATCCTCCTCGGTCAGGCGGGCCAGGCCGCTGAAGACCTTCTCCTCCTCCTGCTTGTTCTGGGCCGAGACCGCCATGGAGATGCACGGCTCGGGGAAGGCGATCATGTCGAAGAGCACGGGCTTGGCCGGGTCGCACAGGGTGTGGCCGGTGGCCGTGGCCGTCAGCTTGGCCAGCGCGCCGATATCCCCGGCGCACACCGCCTCCGCGGCGATCTGCTTCTTGCCCCGCATGGTGTAGACCGTGCCGGGCTTGGCGGCTTTCTCCAGGTTGGCGTTGTAGATGCTTGAGTCGCTCTTGAGGGTGCCGCTGTACACCCGGAAGAGGGACAGCTTGCCCACGAAGGGATCGGCCACGGTCTTAAAGACCTGGGCCGCAAAGGGCGCGTCGGCGTCGGGCTCGAGGGTGACGCGCTCGCCGCTCTTCACATCCGTGGCCTCTACGCCGCCCTTGTCCACCGGGGAAGCGGCGTACTTGACCAGCAGGTCCATCAGTTCCTTCACGCCCAGGTTGGGCTCGGCCGCGGTGCAGGCCACGGGCATCAGCGAGGCCGAGACCAGGCCGGCCTTGACGCCGCGGGCGATCTCGTCCTCGGTGAGCGCCTCGCCGCCGAAGAACTTTTCCAGCAGCTCCTCATCATTCTCCGCCGCGGCCTCGATCAGGGCCTCGCGGTAATTTTCCAAATCATCCTGCAGATCATCGGGTACGTCGCAGGCCTTGCCGTCGAAGGTGTGGGCCGCGCGGGTGAGCACGTCCACCAGGCCGACGAACTTTTCGCCCTTGAGGATCGGCAGGTTCAGGGGCACCACCGTGGCGCCGTACATGCTAATCAGCTTCTCCACGACCTTGCCATAGTGGGCGTTCTCCCGGTCCATCTGGGTGACGACGAAGAACTTGCCCAGGCCGTAACGGGTCGCGCAGTCAAACGCCTTCTCCGTACCTACGTGGGTGCCAGCCACTGCGCCCACGGCGATCAGGGCGGTGTCGGCGACCTTCAGTCCGCCCACCATCTCGCCCTCGAAGTCGAAATAGCCGGGGATGTCGATCATATTGAGCTTGGACTGCTGCCAGGGAATGGGCGCCATGGACGCGCTGATGGAGATGGTGCGCTTGATCTCTTCCGGATCATAGTCCATCGCGGTGGTGCCATCGACGACCTTGCCCATGCGGTCGATCTCGCCCGCGTTGAACAGCATCGCCTCCACCAGGGTGGTCTTGCCCTCGCTGCCATGTCCCACAACACCGATGTTGCGTATCTGGCTCGCCTGGTAAACCTTCATGCGAAATTCCCCCTCAACATGTTAATTGGGTCCATCCTCCCGAGCGGCCAACGGCATCCGGGCGCGCTCTCTCCATAGTTACTTGTCCTCTCTCGATTTCAGACCCCCGGGTGGCTCTCAAACCGCGAAAACCGCCAAGGGCGGCGATCGCGCGGCGAGGCGTCGCCATCCCTGGTCATGGCCAAGCAGCGATGGTCATAAGTAGAGATTCTCCCTATCGTCCCGATCTCCTTCCGAACTTGGTCATTCCATTAAAAAAATATCCACGTCAGTGCCAATGACCACTCCATGCGTCTGGTCCGATAAAGCATCCGTCCGGCACAAAATTTGTCACGACCGCGCTTTTTGCGCCCTTGGCCGCAACAAAAAAAGCCGGGGCGGCCAGGCCTTACGGCCCGCCTTCCCCGGCAAAAACCACCGTCTCATTCCTCAAACTGCGCCAGCATGTTCTGCGCGCACTGCTGGCAGATCAGCTTTCCCCGATAGACCTTTACATCCCGCACCTGCCCGCAGAAAATGCAGCCCGGCGCATACTTTTTCAGCACGACGCACTCATCATCCACAAAGATTTCCAGCGCATCGCGCAGCTCAATCCCCAACTGGTTTCGGATTTCCTTGGGAATGACGATCCGGCCCAGCTCATCCACTTTGCGGACAATCCCCGTCGATCGCATCTGTCTGTCTCCTTTCCGAGAAAAACTACAGGACAAGCCCCTTCCCCCTGCAGGGATTCTTGTCCTGTTCAGAATAATCAAAACAGCGAAAATTGTCAATAGTTTCCTGTAAGGGTCTTCCATATATTAGGGCTGCAAACCCTCCAGCAGCATCTGCCGCAGCAGTTGCTGCAGGGTGTCCTGGTTGAGGGTGAAATCCCCCATCGCCTCGCGCACCGCCTCCTTGGCCGCCTGGGTGAGCATCTGCTGGAGCGACTCGGGGGTGAGGTTGAGCTTGCCCATCATCTCCTGCACCGCGCTTTCCACCGACTGCTGGGAGGCCAGCAGCACCTCCTGCTTGATCTCGGCGGTGGTCTGCTGCAGCTGGGTGGCCACCAGCTCCTCGGCCTTGGTCTCCAGCCGGTCCACCTCCTGGCAGACCACCACCGTCACCACCACCACCGCGGCGATGATCGCAAGGGTGACCGCCAACATACAGATCGTCCCCATGGATTTTCGCATACCGCCCGCTCCTTTCCTCGTCCTTCTAGCTTATCCAGAAGGGATGCGCTTTAGCAGTCCGCCGCGCGCAAAAAAGGCCGACGCCACATGGGCGCCGGCCGATGGGATCAAACCCGCTGGTCCTTCTGCCGCAGCTCCACCCGGCGGATCTTGCCGCTGATGGTCTTGGGCAGCTCGTCGACGAACTCGACGATGCGGGGATACTTGTAGGGCGCGGTGACCCGCTTGACATGGTCCTGCAGCTGCTTTTTCAGCGCGTCGCTGCCGGTGTAGCCGGGCTTGAGCACCACGGTGGCCTTGACCACCTGGCCGCGCAGGGGGTCGGGCACGCCGGTGATGGCGGTCTCCAGCACCGCCGGGTGCTCCATCAGCGCGCTCTCCACCTCGAAGGGGCCGATGCGATAGCCCGAGCTCTTGATCACATCGTCCGCCCGGCCGACATACCAGTAGTATCCGTCCTCGTCGCGCCAGGCGGTGTCGCCGGTGCGGTACAGCCCGTCGTGCCACGCCTTGCGCGTCAGCTCCGGGTCCTTGTGGTAGCCCATGAACATGCCCACCGGCTGGGCGTCGCCGGTGTGGATGGCGATCTCGCCCACCTCGCCGTCGGGCACGGTGTTGCCCTCCTCGTCCACCAGGTCGACCTGAAACAGCGGCGAGGGCTTGCCCATGGAGCCCGGCCGGGGCTCCATCCACGGGAAGGTGCCCAGGGCCACGGTGGTCTCGGTCTGGCCGAAGGCCTCGCGCATCTTCAGCCCCGTGGCCTCGTAGAAGCGGTTGTAGATTTCCGGGTTGAGGGGCTCGCCGGCGATGGCCGCCCACTTGAGGCTGGACAGGTCATAGTGCTCCAGCCCCGCCTGCATCAGGAAGCGGTAGATGGTCGGCGGCGCGCAGAAAGCCGTCACCTGGTATTTCTCCATCATGGCCAGCATGGCCGGGGGGTCGAACTTGTCAAAGTCGTAGACGAACACGCAGGTTTCCGCCAGCCACTGGCCGTAGAGCTTGCCCCAGACCGCCTTGCCCCAGCCGGTGTCCGACACGGTGAAATGCAGCCCGTCGGCCTTGGCGTTGTGCCAGTAGGCCGCGGTGATGATGTGCCCCAGGGGATAGAGGAAATTGTGGCGCACCATCTTGGGGTAGCCGGTGGTGCCGCTGGTGAAGTAGAGCAGCGAGGGATCCTCGTTGCGGGTCGCCGCCGCGCCGGTGGGCCGCTCAAAGGGGGGCGCGGCCTGCACGCCCTGCTGGTAGGAGAGCCAGCCCGGCCGCTCCCCGCCCACCAGCACCCGGCGCGTCAGGGTGGGGCACTCGGGCAGGGCCGCGTCCACATGGTCGGCCACCTCGCCGTCGGCGGTGCACACCACCATCTTGATGTCCGCGGCGTTGGCCCGGTAGACCACGTCCTTGGTGGTGAGCAGGTGGGTGGCGGGGATGGCCACCGCGCCGAGCTTGTGCAGCGCGACGATGGAGAACCAGAACTCGGCGTGCCGCTTGAGGATCAGCATGACGCTGTCGCCCTTGCCCACGCCCTGCTGGGCGAAGAAGGCCGCCGCCCGGTCGCTCTCGCGCTTGATGTCCGCGAAGGTGAAGCGGCGCTCCGCTCCGGCCACGTTGGTCCAGATCATGGCCAGCTTGTCGGGCTTCTGGGCGGCCAGGGCATCCACCACGTCGTAGCCAAAGTTGAAGTTCTCCGGCACCACCAGCTGGAAGTGCTCCTGAAAGTCCTCCATGGAGGAAAATTCGCTCTTGACGAGATATTGTTCAAACAACCGAGACATGTTCGCTCCCCCTTATTTCAATACGACGGCCACAAATTGGGCGTCCTGATTGTCCAGCGCGTACATCGCGTGGGGCCGGCCGCTGTCGAAGTACACCGAGTCCCCAGCCTCCAGCACATAGGCCCGCCCGTCATACCAGAACTGGATGCGCCCGCAGACCACATAGTTGAGCTCCTGCCCCTCGTGGGTGTTCTCGGTCACATGGGTCTTGTCGGGGTGGACCGTCACCATAAAGGGCTCGCACTTGCGGTTCTTGAAGGTGTAGGCCAGGTGGTGATAGACGTACTCCTTGCGCCGCTCGAAGGCCATGCCGTGGCCCCGGCGCACCAGGGTCATGTGGGAGAGCTTGGCGCGGTCGCCGGTGACCAGCTCGGTCACGTCCACGCCGAAGCGGTTGGCCGCCTTGAACAGGAAGCTGAAGGAGAAGTCCTTCTTGCCGGCCTCGAGCTGTTGGTACTCCTCCAGGCTGACCCCGGTCACCTCGGCCATCTCCTGCTGGCTAATCTCCAAAATCTCCCGCAGGCCCGCCAGGCGCTTGGCCATCATCTCAATCTGCTCGTTCATGTTCGCTCCTCCTTCATGTTGGGTGAAAATAAAAATCCCCGCCCCAGCTGTCGCTGAGGCGGGGCAGTTGCCGCGCGGTACCACTCAGTTTGACCTTGGCATACGCCAAAGCCCACTCGTCAGGTTCTATCAAACCCCTGCCAATATCGAGGCAAACCGGGCGACGCCTACCCATTGCTTCTCGGCGCGCCTGCTCGGGAGGGATGGTCCACCTCGTCCCATGTCCGGTTTGCACCCACCACCGGCTCTCTTGACAGGGAGATGAGAAGGACGGACTCCGTCATCGCACAATTCTTGGAATTTCTGCCAGTATAGCACCGTCGAAAACCGATGTCAACGGTTTTTTCGCGCGCGGAGGCGGGCAGCGCGCCGGGTTGACCCCGCAAACGGCCCGCGGCGCTCGCCGCGTCAGTCCTCCCCCCACAGGCTCCACACCCAAAACAGCTCGGGCGGATAGCCCGCCGCCACCGCCCGCCGCTCCCGCTCGGCGACAAACGCGCGCCAGTCGGGGTTTTGCCAGGCCTGGCAGCGGTTGGCCCAGATCAGCTCGTTGGTCAGGTCGGCGGCGTCCAGATCGACCCCCGGCAGGCAACCGCCCTCGGCGACGATCCGGCGATAGGCGTCAAAAATCTCCTGGGCGACGGCCGCCTTGGCCGGCCAGTCGGCCTGCTCCGCCAGGGCGTCCACCCGCGCGGCCTGCTCGGCCACCGGCCCGGTCAGCCGGTCGAAGGCCCAGCGCAGGTGGGTGCGCCAGGGATAATACCGATGGGCAATGAGAAAGCCCACATGCAGGAGGCTCTCGATCACCAGCCCCAGGTGAATCTGCGCCTCGCAGGTCATGCCGCGCGCCGCGCTCTTGCGCAGGTCCGGCAGGGTGTTGTCCGCCAGGTCCTCCAGCTCGGCCAAGAGCGCCCTGCGCCACTGGGGCTCGGGCATGCGCGCCGGCGCGGTGGCCTGCCGCAGCCGGGTCAACCGCCCGGAGGGATCGGCGTAGATCAGGTTCTCCTGGAGCGTGAACAGCGAGGGGATGGACGCCTCCTCCCAGGCGAACGCCTCGGGGCGCGCCAGCAAGGTCTCGCCCTGGCCGTCCAGCGCCCAACCCATGGGGTGGACGCTGAGGATCGATCCCGCCCGCTGCCACGGATTATACTGGCGCAGGCAGCGGTCCATGGCCAGCTGCAGCCCCGCGCCCTCCCGCCGCCACAGGGCCTCGGGCAGGTAGATCACCGCCTCCAGGTCCGAGCGCGCATCGTCGATGCCCAGGCCCACCGAGCCGAGAATCTGAATGCTCATCTCGGGCAGCAGCGCGGCCCAGTCCCGCTTGAGCACGGGCAGAATCTGGCTGTCAAAATAGGCGATCGCGGACTTTTTCATGGGTTCCCTCCTCATCGGGCTTCGCGCCCCGTTTGCCTCCATCATAACAGATTTTCGGCAAAGCGACATCAAAAAAAGCCGTGGGCGGCTGCGCGTCCACGGCGTCAAAGCAAGGGATTCAGGCGAAGGCGGCCCGCTGCAGGGCGTTGTCCAGGGTCATCACCAGGGCGCACAGCAGCGCCTCGTCCTGCCCATCGGCGATGGACAGGCGGTAGTTGCCCTCCCGGCGATCCCCCTGGCGCTCAACGGTCATCAGCCGCCGCCCGGCCTGGGTCAGGTTGAACCTGGGCTTGGCCACGTTGCCCTCAAAGCGGTATCCCCCGTCCAGGGTGAAGGTGATGCGAAACAAGCTCATCCCGCAGCGCGCCCGCAGCAGCACCTCCTCCCCCCGCAGCAGGTTGTAGCGGGGGAAGAAGCGGCTGCCGAACCGGGCGGCGCGCACCTGGTCGCGGCCCAGGGCGTCGGCCAGCTGCAGCACCGGGGCCTCGCGCGAGCCCATGGCCCGGGCGGTGAAGCGCACATGCCCGTGGTCGTCCAGGGCGATATAGCGGTCGGAGTTGGAATAGGCGTGTTGCTTGAGCCAGAGCTCCATGGCCGCGCCCCCCTTACAGCAGGTCGATGCCCGCCTCATGGCAGGCGGCGATCATCTGCTCCGGCCAGACCGACGCCTGCACCTCGCCGACGTGGGCCTTGCCCAGCATGAACATGCACATGCGCGACTGGCCGATGCCGCCGCCGGCGGTCAGGGGCAGCTGGCCCTGCAGCAGGGATTTCTGGAAGGGCAGGGCCGCGCGGCTCATGCAATGGCTCAGCTGCAGCTGGCGCATCAGGCTCTCAGGGTCCACCCGGATGCCCATGCTGCTCATCTCGATGGGGCGGTCCAACAGATCATAGTAGAACAGGATGTCCCCGTTGAGGTTCCAGTCGTCATAGTCGGGGGCGCGATGATCGTGGGGCTTGCCGTTGGAGAGGTTGCCGCCGATCTGGCTGATGAACACCGCCTTCTTCTCCCGGCAGATGCGCTCCTCCCGCTCCCTCGGGGTCAGATCGGGCCAGCGCTTCTCCAGGGTCGAGGAGGTGACGCAGTAGATCTGCTCGGGCAGGCGGGCCTTGAGCTGGGGATACTGGGCGCAGATAAAGGCCTCGGTGCACTTGAACACGTCGAAGATGTGTCCCACCAGGGTCTCCAGGTGCGCCAGGGAGCGGTGCTCCTTGCCGATGATGACCTCCCAGTCCCACTGGTCCACGTAGACCGAGTGCAGATTGTCCATGTCGTCGTCCCGGCGGATGGCGTTCATGTCGGTGTAGAGGCCCTCGCCCAGGGAGAAGGCGTAGCGCTTGAGCGCCATGCGCTTCCACTTGGCCAGGGACTGCACCACCTCGGCGTACCGGCCGGGCATCAGCCCGATGTCGAACTGCACCGGCCGCTCCACGCCGTTGAGGTTGTCGTTCAGGCCGCTCTCGGGCCAGACCATCAGCGGGGCGGAGACCCGGGTCAGCTGCAGGGTCTCGGCCAGCTTGCGCTCGAAATAGTCCTTCACCTGCTTGATGGCCACTTCCGTCTGCCGAATATTCAGCGCCGGCTGGTACTCCGGCGGCACGATCAACCGGGTCTTAGGCATCGCCCATTCCTCCTTCATCAACACCCGTTCTCATCCTTTAATCTTATCCCCGGGCCCTGGCGCTGTCAAGAAAATCCTGGGCCCCGCCGCCTGCCGGACTTGTCCGGTCGTCCGCGAGGCGCTATAATAGGAAAACATGAAGGAGGCGCGCCATGAAAAAGATTCTGGGCTGTATCCGCCGGGCGGATCAGGATTTCGGCATGATCGCCGCCGGGGACCGCGTCTGCGTCGGTCTGTCGGGGGGCAAGGATTCCATGGTGCTGCTCGAGGCGCTGAGCCTGTATCGGCGCTTCTCCAAGATGCCCTACACCCTTCAGGCGGTGACCGTCTCCCTGGGCATGCAGCCCTTTGACACCGCGCCCATCGCCGCGCGCTGCGCCGAGCTGGGCGTGCCCTACACCGTGGTGGACACCGAGATCGGCGACGTGGTCTTTAACATCCGCAAGGAGAAGAATCCCTGCGCCCTGTGCGCCAAGATGCGCCGCGGCGCGCTCTACAACGCCGCCCGCCGCCTGGGCTGCAACAAGGTCGCCCTGGGGCACCATCGGGAGGACGCCCTGGAGACCTTCTTCCTCTGCCTGTTCTATGAGAGCCGCCTGGCCACCTTCTCCCCGGTGACCTACCTCTCCCGCACCGACCTGACCATGATCCGCCCGATGATTTACGCCCCGGAGAAGCACATCATCTCCGTGGCGCGCGCGCTTTCCGTGCCGGTGGTGCCCTCCCCCTGCCCGGCCAACGGGAACACCCAGCGCCAAGAGATCAAGGAATGGATGAAGACCCTGCACCGCTTCCAGCCCAACATGGAGGAGCGCATGCTCACCGCCCTGCGCACCCCCGAGCGCTACAACCTCTGGGATCGCAGGGTCGGCCGCGAGGAGGACTGAGCCGCCCCTTGACCGCGCGCGGCCCAGGTGGTATGATCAGGGAAACCCGAGAAAAGGTATAAGTAAGTTCGTATACGGCCCCGCAGAGAGCCCCGGGCGGTGGAAACGGGGCGGGCACGGACGGACCGAATGGGCCTTGAGGGCGGCCCGAAGGCGCGCGTGCGCCGCGTAGGCGCCGACGGCGGCGGACCGTTATCCCGCGGGCGTATGTTGGTACGCCGCGCAGCGATTGGGATGGTTTTTGGAGCGAAGGCTCCTTCTCCGAATGGAGAGGGAGCCTTTTTTGTACTGAAAGGGGGGATGCCCGTGGAGGAGCCGGATTGGTGGACCCGACAAAAAAATGTGAAGGAGGCATCCCCATGCAAAAACGTATCCTCACCGGCGACCGCACCACCGGCCGGCTGCACCTGGGGCACCTGGTCGGCAGCCTGAACAACCGGGTGCGCCTGCAGCGCGACTATGACACCTTCATCCTTCTGGCGGACGTCCAGGCCCTGACCACCCACTTTACGCAGCCCGATCGGATCCGCGAGGCCATCTACCAGGTGGCTATCGACAACCTGTCCGTCGGCCTGGACCCCGAGCGCATCACCCTGGTGCAGCAGTCCCAGATCGGCGCCATCGCCGAGCTGACCGTGCTGTACGCCATGCTGGTGCCGGTCAACGTGCTGCGCCACAACCCCACCATCAAGACCGAGGCCGCCCAGTACGGCTACGACGAGATGACCTACGGCTTTCTGGGGTACCCCGTCAGCCAGGCCGCGGACATCACCTTCTGCCAGGCCGACCTGGTCCCCGTGGGCGAGGACCAGCTGCTCCACCTGGAGCAGACCCACCGCATCGTGCGCCGCTTCAACGCCCTGTACGGCGACACCCTCAAACAGCCCGAGGGATTGCTCGGCTCCGTGCCCCGCCTGGCCGGGCTGGACGGCGGCGCCAAGATGGGCAAGAGCCTGGGCAACGCCATCTACCTGGCCGACCCGCCCGATCGGGTGCGCGCCAAGGTGCTCAGCGCCGTGACCGATACCACCCGCATTCACGCCCGGGACCCCGGCCATCCCGAGGTCTGCGTGGTCAATCAGTACCACCGGGCCTTCAACGCGGCCGAGTACCCCGATATCTGCGCGGGCTGCGCCGGGGCGACCCTGGGGTGCGTGGCCTGCAAGAAGCGCCTGGCCGACCGCCTGGAGGCCACGCTCGCCCCCATCCGGGAGCGGCGCGCCCACTACGAGGCCCACCGCGACCAGGTGACCGAGCTGATCCAGGCCGGCAACGACCGCGCCAACGCCATCGGCCGACAGACCCTGGCCCAGGTCAAGGAGGCGATGCGCCTGGCGCTGTGAGGGGGACGGCGATGGGGCTCCGCCCCAAACCCCGCCCAAGGGGATGATCCCCTTGGGAATCCCACAGAAGCCCCAGGAGCGCTGCGCGCTCCTGGGGCTT
>JBMNTT010000031.1:0-33058 GCA_050945875.1 Christensenellales bacterium | reverse complement strand
TGGCACCTGGAGCCGCTCAAGCTTTGACGCAGAAAGGCGGGGACAACCCGATGCAGCGCCTGTATCTCCACGACTCCCAATCCCTATCCTGCCGCAACCCCGCCGGGGCCCGCCGCCCCGGCGAGGCTGTTTTGCTCTGCTTTTACGCCGACCCGAACGCCCAGCCCGACGCGGTGACCCTGCGCCTGTGGCTGGGGGAGAGCGAGGTCCGCGTGCCCATGCAGATCGACGGCGTGGACGAGCGGGGCTGGCGGCGCTATGTCGCCACGGTCCGCATGCCCACCGCCCCGGGCTGGCTGTGGTACTATTTCATCGTTGACCGGGGGCCGACGCGCACCTACTACGGCAACAACCCCGACAACCTGGGCGGCGAGGGCGAGGTCTACGACCACGAGCCCCCCTCCTTCCAGATCACGGTGTACGACGCGGCCTTTGAGATCCCCCGCTGGCTGCGCGAGGGCGTGATCTACCATATCTTCGTGGACCGCTTCTGCGACGGGGAGGGCCGCGCGCGCCTTCGCGCCCTGCCGGCGGACTATATCGCCCGGGAAACCTGGGGCGGCACGCCCTTCTACCACGCCGACCCGGCCGACAAGACCGACCCCATGGACCACTTCGGCGGCAACCTGAAGGGCATCGTCCAGAAGCTGCCCTACCTGGCCGACCTGGGCGTGACCATCCTCTACCTGAGCCCCATCTTCGAGGCCCACTCCAACCACAAGTACAACACCGCCGACTATCTAGCCGTCGACCCGGCCTTCGGCACCGCCGAGGACTTCACCGCCCTGTGCCGGGACGCGCGGGCGCTGGGCATCCGGGTCATCCTGGACGGGGTGTTCGCCCACACCGGGGCGATCTCGCGCTACTTCAACGCCGACGGGCGCTACCCCGACCTGGGCGCGCACCAGAGCCCCGACTCCCCCTACTACCCCTGGTACCGCTTCCGCCGCTTCCCGGACGATTACGAGAGCTGGTGGGGCTTTCCCTCGCTGCCCCAGACCGACGCGAACAATCCCGCCTTCCAGGCGTTTATCTACGGGGAGGGCGGCGTGGTGCCCTTCTGGATGGGCAAGGGGGCCTCGGGCTGGCGCATCGACGTGGTGGACGAGCTGCCCCCGGCCTTTGTCGAGGGGCTGTACAGGGCCGTCAAGGCGGCCGACCCCGAGGGCGTGGTCATCGGCGAGGTGTGGGAGGACGCCTCGCGCAAGGAGAGCTACGGCTCCCTGCGGCGCTACGCCCAGGGCCGCCAGCTCGACGGGGTGATGAACTACCCCCTGCGCGGGGCGATTTTGGACTTCCTGCGGGGCCGGGAGGACGCGGGCGCGCTGCACCGGCGCATCATGAACCTGAAGGAGAACTACCCCGAGCCCTTCCTGGCCGGGTGCATGAACCTGCTCTCCAGCCACGACGTGCCCCGGGCCAAGACCCTGCTGGGCGGCGCGGACGACGCGTACGGCGCGCCCCGGGCCATCCAGGAGCAGGCGCGCCTCTCGCCCGAGCAGGACCGGCTGGCCACCCGGCTGCTGCGGCTGGCCACCCTGATCACCTACAGCCTGCCCGGCGCGCCCAGCGTGTACTACGGCGACGAGGCGGGCATGATCGGCATGGGCGACCCCTTCAACCGGGGGGTCTACCCCTGGGGAAAGGAGGACGCGGCGCTGATCGACTGGTACCGCGCCCTGGGGGCGCTGCGCCGCGGCGTCCCCGCCCTGACCGAGGGGGAGCTGGTCTCCCTGCCCATCGAGGCCGACCTGTACGCCCTGCTGCGCCAGGGACCGGGCGACGCCTGGGCCCTGACCGTCGTCAACCGCTCGAACCGGCGACGCGCCCTCCGCATTCCGCTTCAGTTGGCGGGCGGCGCTGCCGTGGCCTTGGGGGAGGCCCGGCTGACCCTGAAGCGCAACCAGTTGGCCGTCACCCTGCCGGCGGTTTCCGGCGCGGTGATCCTGCCGGCGAACGATTAAAGGAGTCCTGATACTGATGAGCGGAACCAATCCCTTTCGCAACCGCGCCGGGGCGGACAAGCTGACCTGGCTGCTGCTGGCGCTGGCGCTGATCTTCTGCTGGAGCAAGTACACCCTGTGCCTGACGGTGGTGCTGGTGGCCTACGCCCTGTACCGCATGTTCTCCCGGGACATCTCGGCCCGCCGCCGGGAGGAGGCCTGGCTGATGATGAAGGTCGCCACCCTGGCCCCGGGCTTTCTGCGCACGATGAACGCCCGCAAGGCCGAGCGGCTGGACAAGAGCCACAAATATTTCTCCTGCCCGAAGTGCAAGGCCCGCCTGCGCGCCCCCAAGGGCAAGGGCCGCCTGCGCATCACCTGCCGCACCTGCGGCGAGGTCTTTGAAAAAAAGACCTGAGCGCTTTTTGTAAATCCTTACAGAACGTCCCGATGGTTTCTTTGAAAACAGAATGAAAACAACCGGGAGGACCGATTTGAAGCGCACCCGTTCCTAGCGTATAGGAGCGGGTTTTTACGCATATTTCGCAAAATTGGTCTTATGATTGCTTTCTTACATTTTGTTCGAGGTTTTTCATGGCTTCGTCACGTGTTTGCCACATTTCTGCGCTATCCTATGCCCGTCGAGAGCAGGGAGCCCCTCCCAAGGGACGGGCGTTCGGACCGCTCTGGACAGCGGTGCGGACCGGCGCGGGTGCCAGCCAGTCGCCCCCGACACCCTTCTTCTCCTGAGATGCTCTTTGTCCGTTGCACGAAGGGCATTTTCTTTTTGCGCAAAAAAGCCCCCCGGGCCCGTGGCTCGGGGGGTTTGGCGCGCGGCGGCATGGCCGACAGGCGGCGGGGCGGCCGCGCCCTACCGCCCGCTCGGGCGCAGCTCCTGCTCGGTTGGCGGCTGGAACAGGGCCATGTAGCCGCGCATGGCCCGCTCGGGGATGACGAAGCACGAGCCCCGCTCGCGGTTGCGCGCCCGCAGGCGGCGCAGCAGCTCCTCCTCCGGCAGGGCGAGGTAGTGCATCTCAAAGCCCACGCCCAGGGCCCGGGCCTGGGCCCGCAGGCCGTCGCGCTCCTCCCGCGACCAGAAGCCGAAATCCAAAATCACATCCACCCCCAGGGTCAGCGCCCGCCGGGCGACCTGCCACATGATGCTCTCCACGGCGCCGTGGCGCTCGTCGTGCTCGGGGGCCTCGGCGTCCTGGCCGAAGAGGCGCAGATGCCACTCGTCCGGGGTCAGGCGCAGGGCCGGCAGCTCGGCCTCGAGCTGTTTGGCGCGGGTGGTCTTGCCGCTGCAGGGCAGGCCCACCATGATGTGCAAGGTCGCCATGTCGCATCCCTCCCTCTGGGAGGAAGTATACACCACCGGGCGGGTTTTGGCCAGGATCAGAGGGCGAGCACCGCCTGGCGCACCTGGGGGCTGTAGAGCCACAGACCGACGCTGACCAGGCTGACCGCCACCGCCAGGCCCAGCAGCACGTAGCCCACCGCCTTGAGCGCGCGCTGCAGCTGGCTGGTCCGGATGCCCAGCAGGCCCCGACCAAAGCGCACCATCAGCATATTGACCGGGTCGGGCATGTCGAACTCATCTCCGGAAATCTGACGGATAATCTCCTGCTGGCGCTGCTGGATGGGCCGCGCCTGGATCATCAGCTCCGTTAGCTCGGCCAGCAGCTCGAAGTCCTCCCGCGTCAGGTCGTCAAGCATCTTGGGTTTGAAAACAGGCATGCGCATCTGATCAACTCCCAGAAATGATTGTATATGGAATGTGCATGTATTATGCATTCCAACATATTATAATCACAGGTCTGTTGTCTTGTCAAGCGAAGGAAACGATTGCTAAGATGATTGTAGTCACTATGGGGAAAGCGGGTGCATAGCAAATGCTGAAAGATCGACTGGCGGCAGTGCTAGTGGAGCTGGGCTGCTATGAGTTGTCTATGTCCAAGCTCAGCAATGAGATTGGTAAATCCCGTTCTTACCTGACGACGATCTTGGCGGGCAATAATACGAACCCTTCAGAAGAGTTCTACGATTATTTTGAAATGCGATTCAACGTTTCACCCAAGTATCTGCGCACCGGCGAAGGGGAGATGTTCCTGCCCGGCGGCAAGCAGAACAACTACCGCAAAGCGTCGCTGCTGGCGATGCTCTACGCCCTGCCGGAGGATGAGCAGGAGCTGGTCTTCAGCCTGATTCGGGTGTTGAGCCGCAAGCACGGTTCCGCGCGTGAGGACGCGAAAACGTGACAAGATAGGGGATACCGTCATGCTAAAGGACAATTTGGCGGCAGTGCTGGCTGAGTTGAAGCAATACAATGTTTCTTTGAGAAAAATGAGCCAAGAGATTGGCATGAATGCAGGCTTTCTGGGCAATATTCTTGCGGGCAACAACCAGAATCCATCGGATGCGTTCTACGACTATTTTCAGGTGCGCTTTAATGTGTCGCCAGAATACCTGCGCACCGGCGAAGGGGAGATGTTCCTGCCCGGCGGCAAGCAGAACAACTACCGCAAAGCGTCGCTGCTGGCAATGCTCTACGCCCTGCCGGAGGATGAGCAGGAGCTGGTCTTCAGCCTGATTCGGGTGTTGAGCCGCAAGCACGGTTCCGCGCGTGAGGACGCGAAAACGTGACAAGATAGGGGATACCGTCATGCTAAAGGACAATTTGGCGGCAGTGCTGGCTGAGTTGAAGCAATACAATGTTTCTTTGAGAAAAATGAGCCAAGAGATTGGCATGAATGCAGGCTTTCTGGGCAATATTCTTGCGGGCAACAACCAGAATCCATCGGATGCGTTCTACGACTATTTTCAGGTGCGCTTTAATGTGTCGCCAGAATACCTGCGCACCGGCGAAGGGGAGATGTTCCTGCCCGGCGGCAAGCAGAACAACTACCGCAAAGCGTCGCTGCTGGCGATGCTCTACGCCCTGCCGGAGGATGAGCAGGAGCTGATCTTCGGCCTGATCCGGGCGCTGAGCCGCAAGCACGAAAAAGACCCCCGCTGAGGCGGGGGTTTTGCTTTAGGGCGCGGGGGGCCGCGCGGCCCAGTCCGCCCGGTCGAGGGCGTAGGTCACCTCGTCGCTCCTGGCGCGGGCGGAGCCCTTGTAGGCCAGGCGCGCGTCGGGATAGAACCCCTCGCGGCGCATGCCCAGCTTCTCCATGACCCGCCAGGAGGCGACGTTGTCCGCGTCGCAGCAGGCGACGATCCGGGGCAGGCCCAGCGCCTCAAAGCCCAGACGCAGCATCGCCCGGCCCATCTCGGTGGCGTAGCCCCGGCCCCAAAGCGATCGCTGGACCAGCCAGCCCAGGTTGCTGTCCCCGGCGAGGACAAAATTGCACGAGCCGATCAGCTCCCCCGTCGCCCGCGAGACGGCGGCGTACTCGAACACCGCGCAGGGCTCCCGCGCGGCCTCGGCCATGGCCCGCTGGACAAAGGCCCGCGCCTGCGCCGGGGCGCTGGGCCAATGGCGGGTGTAGCGCGTGTCCTCGTCCGGGCCCGAGATGCTCAGCAGGGCGGCCGCGTCCTCGGGGGCGAAGGCGCGCAGCAGCAGCCGCTCGGTGGCGATGGGCTCCAGCCGGGTCATCCGACGATGCGCAGGGACTTGTCCAGGGCGTTGAGGTCCTCCGCGCCCTGGGGGCCGACCAGCACCAGGTCCTCGATGCGCACGCCGAACTGCCCGGGCAGGTACACCCCTGGCTCGATGGAGAAGCACATGCCCTCCTGGCAGACCGCCTCGCTCACGGCGCTCACGTCGGGATACTCGTGCACCTCCAGGCCCAGGTTGTGGCCCAGGCGGTGGGTGAAGTATTCCCCGTAGCCCGCCCGCTCGATGACCGACCGGGCCGCCGCGTCCACCTCCCGCAGGGGCCGGCCGGGCTTGACCGCCGCGATGCCCGCCTCGTGCGCCTCGAGCACCACCTGGTAGACCTCCCGCGCCAGGGGCGAGGCCTCCCGGTAGAAAACCGTGCGCGTCATGTCCGACTGGTAGCCGTCCAGCGCGCCGCCGATATCGAGGATGACGCTGTCGCCGGGCTTGAGGCGGGTATGGTCCGGGCTGTGGTGCGGCTCGGCGCACCCCGCCCCGTAGCACACCAGGGGCGACCAGCTGACCATGCCCGCGCTGGCGTACGCGTCGAGCACCTCCCGGGCCAGGGCCAGCTCGTCCTTCTCCGGGGAGATCGCCGCGATGGCCTGGGCCGTCACCCGGTCGTTCAGGCGCGAGGCCGCCCGCAGCCGCTCCCGCTCCCCCGCGTCCTTGACCATGCGGGTCTCATCCACCGGCAGCGACCCCTCCACCGGGATCAGCCCGGGCTTCTTGGCCAGCAGGCGGATCAAAAACGCGCTGGGCCAGAACTTGTCCACCCCCACCGGGCCGGGCTGGAGCACCTGGGCGATGTCCGCCGTGGCGTCCTGCCCGTCGCCGTGCACATGCAGGGCGATCCCCTCGGGCGCGGCGGTGGGAAACAGCCGGTTGACGAACAGGTGGCTGGCGCCGTCGGCGGCGAGCGCCAGGGCCAGCAGGCGCTCCCCCGGCTCGATGGCCACCCCGGTGAGGTAGAACACCGCGGCGGGCGCGGAGACGATCAGCTGGTTCAGGCCGTGGCGGGCCATGGCGGCGCGCACGGCGGCGATGCGGGTTTGCATGTGGAGAGGACTTCCTTTCTGGCCCCCCTGGCGGGATGGGCGAATTGGGTTTATAATGAAGCTATATTCTCCCCGGGCAGGGCGATGTCCTCCCGGGCGCAAGGAGGCAACACGCCATGAATTGGGACCTGACGGCTTTGTATCAGGACTTCGACGACCCGCGGTTGGCGGAGGATTTCACCCGCGCCGAGGCCGCCCTGGCCGACATCCTGGCCGCGGTGGACAAGCCCGCCCTCACCCAGGCCGACTGGGAGGGGGCCGTTGACGCGCTCAACGCCGCCGAGGGCGTTCTCTCCCGCCTGGGCAACATGATCCAGCTGACCCTGGCCGCCGACGCGACCCACCCCCAGGCCAACGCCCTGCGCGACAAGCTGCTCGCCCTGGACATGGCCGACAGCCAGGTCAAGAGCGCCCTGTGCCGCCTGGCCGGGGCGGACGACGCCCTGGAGGACAAGATCGCCGCCTCGCCCACCCTGTCCGAGCACGCCTTCTTCCTGCGCGAGCTGCGCGACCAGGCCGCCCACACCCTGCCCGCCGAGATCGAGGGCCCGGTGCTGGCCATGCAGAAGACCGGCAGCCGCGCCTTTGAGCAGCTGCGCGACACCCTGGACGCCACCCACCTGATCACCCTGACCGTGGACGGGCGGGAGCAGACCCTGCCCCTCTCGGCGGTGCGCGGCCTGGCCTACAGCTCCGACGCCGCCACCCGCAAGGCCGCCTACGAGGCCGAGTTGGCCGCCTACCCGCGCATGGAGCTGCCCATGCTGGCCTGCCTGAACAGCATCAAGGGCGAGGCCCTGACCCTGTGCGACCTGCGCGGCTACGCCGATCCCCTGGACCACACCCTGGCGGTCTCGCGCATGGACCGGGAAACCCTGGACGCGATGATCGGCGCGATGGAGGCCTACCTGCCCGCCTTCCGCAAGTACCTCAAGGCCAAGGCCCGCGCCCTGGGCCACACCGGCGGCCTGCCCTTCTACGACCTGTTCGCCCCCCTGGGCGGCGGCGAGGGCAACGCCTACACCGTCGAGCAGGCCCGGCAGTACCTGGTGGAGGTGCTGGGCACCTTCAGCGCCAAGATGGCGAACTTCGTGGACAACGCCTTCGCCCAGCGCTGGATCGACATGTTCCCCCGGGCGGGCAAGACCGGCGGGGCCTTCTGCGCCCCGGTGTACGCCATCAAGCAGAGCCGCGTGCTGACCAACTTCAGCGGCGACTTCTCCAGCGTCACCACCCTGGGCCATGAGCTGGGCCACGGCTACCACAACCTGTGCATCTTTGAGAACACGGCGCTCAACACCGAGTACCCCATGCCCCTGGCCGAGACCGCCTCGATCTTCAACGAGACCCTGCTCTCCCACGCGGCCCTGAAGACCGCCACCGGCGAGCGCGCCAAGATGCTGCTGGACTTCCAGCTGCAGGAGGAGACCCAGGTCATCGTGGACATCCTCAGCCGCTTCTACTTCGAGCGGGCCTTCTTCGCCGCCCGGCGCGACCACGCCGTGAGCGTCGAGGAGGCCAAGGCCATGATGATCCAGGCCCAGCGGGACACCTACGGCGACGGGCTGGACGAAAACTACCTGCACCCCTACATGTGGGCCTGCAAGAGCCATTACTACTCCGCCGAGCTGAACTACTACAACTTCCCCTACGCCTTCGGCCTGCTCTTTGGCAAGGGCGTGTTCGCCCAGTATCTGGCCCAGGGCGAGGCCTTCCTGCCCCGGTACGACCAGCTGCTGGCCAGCTGCGGGCGGGGCTCGGTGGCCGACGTGGCCCGGAGCGTGGGCATCGACGTGCGCGACGCGGCCTTCTGGCGGCAGTCCCTGGACGAGATCGCCGGCATGATCGACCAGTTTGACCAGCTCGTCTGAGCGGAAAGGGACTAGATGCGCCTTGAAATCAAGCGCCTCGGCCCGGAGCTGACCGAGGACTATCTCGACTTTTTCAACAACCGCGCCTTCACCGACAACCCGCCCTGGGGCGGATGCTACTGCATCGGCTGGCAGATGGGCCGGGAGGCGCAGGACCGGCAGGACCGGGCCGTTGCCCAGAGCGACGGCGGGGAGGCGGCCATTATGGCCATCCTGGCCGAGGAGGTGCGCGCGCAGATCGCCTCGGGCGCGCTGCGGGGCTACCTGGCCTACGCCGACGGGCTGTGCATCGGCTGGTGCAACGCCAACGACCGGGCCAACCTCCCCGCCGACTCGGTCATAGGCGGCCACCTGCACGCCCCGGCCGAGCGGCGCGAGCGGGCGGTGCTCTGCTTTGAGATCGCCCCGACCCACCGCGGCCAGGGCGTGGCCACCGCGCTGCTCGAGCGCGTGCTCGCCGACGCGGCGGCCGAGGGCTGCGCCGCGGTGGTGGCCTTCCCCGAGGCCCACGAGACCCGGGAAAAATGGGACTACACCGGCCCCATCCGGCTCTACGAGAAGGCCGGCTTCGTCCGGGCCGACGGGCCGGACGGCCGCCTGGTCATGCGCCGGGAGCTGGGATAACCAGCCAAGCCAGAAGACCGACCTTCCAGATATCTCATCTGGAGGGTCGGTCTTTATTTCATCAGGATAGTGGATAGATATATGTTGAAAAATATAATGATCATATATTGCTCTATGGTTAGAAACAATATGGGGGTGATACCCATGAATCGTCAGAATAGATCCTGCAAGTTGCGTTGCTGCGACGGAGGAGGATTCACTGTGCAGAGAAAAAATATTTTATGCAGGAGATGGATCATCTGTTTCACCCTGAGCCTACTGATATTGATCAGGGAGCATACACTGAAAGGCGGAAATGAACATGAAAAAGGTTGAAAAGCATGGCGGGTTTTTATGCCTGGTTGGGATGATGTGCCTCCTGGTTGCGTGTCAATCTGTCGAACCAGGGGCAACGTATACGCCTCAATGGGTGGATCAATTAAGTACAATTCAACTCAACGAAGAGTTTACCAGTGAAGATCAGATTCCGGATTATACGAACCAAGAGGCGCAATCACTCTGTTCAGGTGGATACCAATTACCGGATTTAGGGAATTCATTGGCGGATTTGGCGGAGCAATCTGATACAATTGTAGTTGGCCACATTACCCACAAGAAGTTCTTTGATTATCTGGGTATTCCTTCGACACTCGTTACAATAAAAGTCGATGAGGTACTCAAAGGCACGCCTCCTCAGAAGTTTTATACGGTAGCGAATTGTGCGCCCATGACAAAGAAAGAAGCTAAGGATTATCTGAAGAATCCCATCATTGAGGAGGATGCCTTCTTATATAATCCCTTGGTTTACATGCCTTTTGAGGAACCCTTGCTCTTCTTTGGAAGAGAGGTGGATGAGCATGTGCCGGGAATCCCAAACGGAAAGCGATATGCAACCCGTGGTATGTTCCAGGGCGTATATGGCATTCATAGTGATGGAACGCTTTATAACATGAGTTCTTTAATTGATAGCGCAGGCCCCTATTCTCCCATTGTCAGCGATGCACTGGAGAATATCAAAACGATTGACGCTGTTCGTGCCCTGATTGCCGACTAACGACACAATGACGGATCAGAAGCCCGCTCCGGAAAGGGGCGGGCTTGTTAATCCGCTGTTTCTGTGCGCCATGGTCTCAGCAGCCAACATCACAAGCCCAAACTGTGGTATGATCAGAGCAGGCAAACCAATTGAGGAGGGATGACCATGGACGAGCGCGCCGTACAGGCCGCCTTTGACCGATGGATCGGCAAGCTGCGCCTGACCCCGGGGTGGGACGTGCGCCTGGAGTATGTGGACGACCCGGCCTGGCGCAAGACCGGGGACATCAAGATCGACTGCGACGACCGCAAGGCCGTGCTGCTGCTCAACCGCGCCAACCCCAAGCAGGAGCACCTGGAGGAGGTCATCGCCCACGAGCTGCTGCACCTGAAGCTCTACCCCCTGGACCAGGTGACCGAGAACCTGATTACCGCCCAGTTCCCCGAGGAAGGCCCGGCCCGGGAGTTCGCCTACAGCGAGTTCTTCACCGCCCTGGAGCAGACCGTCGAGGAGCTGACCAAGTGCTTCCTGTTCGCGTTCGGCGAGGATCGGGAGCTGTCCTTCGGCCGCTGCCGAGGGAAAAAGTCCTTCGACGAGCTCTTCGACGGGCTCAAGGACCTGACATGAGCGGGCGGGAGCTGGGAATCTTTCTGTGGTTCGGCTACCCGCTGCCGGTGGCCGAGCGGCTGCGGCTGATCGCCCAGGCGGGCTTCACCTCGGTGATGCTCTGGTGGGCCGACGGCCCGCAGGAGGACCGCACCCGGGCCCAACAGGCCGATTTGGCGCGCCGCGCCGGGCTGACGGTCGCCAACGGGCACCTGGGCTACGAGCGGATCAACGCCCTGTGGCGGGACAATGTGGAAGGGCAGGCGGTGTTCGAGGGCTACCTGGCGGACCTCGACGCCCTGGCCGAGAGCGGCGTGCCCGTGGGGGTGCTGCACCCCAGCCGGGGCTTTGACCCGCCGCCGGTGAGCGCCCTGGGCGTCGCCCGGGTGCGCGCCCTGGCCGAGCGGGCTCAGCGGCGGGGGGTGCGCCTGGCGATTGAGAACATGCGCAGCCCGGACCACCTGACCGGCCTGCTGGAGGCCGTCGACTGCCCGGCCCTGGGCTTCTGCTACGACGCGGGGCACGATTTCTGCTGGAGCCCGACGCCCTACGCGCTGCTGGCGCGCTACGGCGACCGGCTGATGGCGGTGCACCTGCACGACAACCATGGCCGACAGGACGAGCACCTGCCCCCGGGGGCGGGGGACATCGACTGGGCCGCGGTGCGCGAGGGCCTCGCGCGCTCGGCCTATCGCGGCCCGCTGACCCTGGAGGCCGACACCGAGGTCATCCCCCCGGACCGCACCGCCCAGGAGCACCTGGCCCTGCACGCCGCCGGGGCCCGGGCGCACCTGCTCTGAACGCAAAAAAGCCGCCCTGCCGGGCGGCTTCTTTTGTGGGGGATCAGACCGCCACCACCGCGGTGCCCGAGGCGGTGACCATGAGCATGCCGTTGTTGGCGCCGAGCACCTCGTAGTCGATGTCCACACCGACCACGGCGTTGGCCCCGAGCTGCTGGGCCCGGGCGGCCATCTCGTTCATGGCGTTCTCCCGGGCGGCGATGAGCTCCTCCTCGTAGGAGGCCGAGCGCCCGCCGAAGAAATTGGACAGGCCGGCGGTGAAATCCTTGACGAAGTTGACGCCGGAGATGACCTCGCCGAAGACGACGCCCAAATACTGGGTGATCTGTTTGCCCTCAATCTGGGGCGTGGTGGTCAAAATCATGGGGGGTCCTCCTTGCCCGCCGCCGTCCGGGTGTGGGCATGGCGGCGGAGAATCGACGGCTGTGGCTGGATGCCCACCCCGCGGGCCGTCAGCCCGTGGGGCGCGCTCCGGGGTGGCCCTGGGCGGTTGGTCCCGGGTCAGCCTCGGGCATGTGCAACAGCGGCGAGCCCTCGCCCTATTTTACCCCCTGCCCCGCCCGCGCGCAACGGTTGACAACCCGCCCGGCGGGGTTTTATACTGGATGGTGCCATGGAGGGGTGTCCGAGTGGTTTATGGAGCTGGTCTTGAAAACCAGTGATACCGCAAGGTACCATGGGTTCGAATCCCATCCCCTCCGCCATTGAAGGCCAAATCCGAACCCTGGGGCGGCGCGTCTGCCCCGGGGTTTTCGGTTGTCGCCAGCATATCCATGTAGGATACCTGCTTCCCGCCGCGGATGTTGTAGAAGATTACCATCCGCTCATCGTAAAGATAAACCGTATTGATGAATGTGTCAATCACTTTTTGTCGAAAATTGGCGTCCAGGGGATCGCCCTGGCCAAACTGCCGCAGCCAGGAGAGGATCTGTTCCCGGGTCCAGTGGATCTGGCTGGTCACTTTGAGCTTGGCAATGTCCAGCGCCAGATCGGCCTTTTCGCCCTCCAAGCGTTCCATGCGCGCGAAGATACGGGCGCGGGCGCTATCCGGCGCGACGGTCAGGCTGCCCACCAGGCGCTCCAGCTCCCGCTCCAGGGCGGCCGCCTGCCGCTCCAGCGCCGCCAGGGGGCTTTTGCCCAGCTCCTTGTCGTACTGGGCTACGATGGCGTCGGCGATGCGCGCCATGATATCCGGCCGCAGCACATACCGGACGGTCTGCTCCACGACGTACCATTCCGCGAACCCCTGGCGCTCGTTCTTTTTCTGGCAGGTATGCGTCTTCTTCTTCTTTCCACAGGCGTAGTAGTTGTAGACGGTCCCTTTGCTGCCCCGCCCCGACTCGCCCACCAGCCGGGTCCCGCAGTAGCCGCAGTAGGCCTTGCCCTGCAGGGCGTAGGTTATCTTGGCCTTGGCCGCCGCGGGGGCGCGCCGGTTTGCCGCCAGACGGGCTTGAGCCCGGTCAAAAACCTCCCGGCTGACAATGGCCTCGGTCACAACCCCCGGGACCTCCACGCCGCTGTGGTGGTACACCCCGGCGTAGACCTCGTTGTGCAGCATGTAGTTGAGCCGGCCGATGCTCAGGGGCGTGCCCTGGCGGGTGTGCAGCGCCCGGAACTCCCGGCTGTCGGCGATCTCGGACGCCCGGGCGCCGTCGGCGTACATCGCGAAAATCGCCCGAATCTGCGGCGCAACGCGCTCGTCGGGAACCAGGCGCTTGCCCACGGATCGGTAGCCCATGGGGACGGCGCCGCCCAGGTACAGCCCTTTCTCGCGGCTCTCGCGCTGGCCGCGCTTGACCTTCTCGGACAGATCGACGCTGTAATACTCGGCGCTAGCCTCCAGTAGGGCCTCCAGCAGGATGCCCTCGGGGTTGTCCCCGATGTTCTCCATGGCCGAGACCACCTTCACCCCGGACTGCCGGAGCTTGTGTTTATAGATTGCGCTGTCGTAGCGGTTGCGCGCAAAGCGATCCAGCTTCCAGACGATGATCTGGTCAAACTGCTTTTTGGGCGCGTCGGCGATCATGCGCTGGAAGTCGGGCCGGTCCGCATACCGGCCGGTTATCGCCCGGTCAATGTACTCGCCCACGATGGACAGGCCGTTGCGGCGGGCGAACTCATGGCAGTCGCGCAGCTGGCCCTCAATGCTCTGCTCGGTCTGGCTGTGGCTGGAGAACCTGGCATAGATAACGGCATTTGGCATAATGATAGCGCCTCCTTGTTTGTAGACAGGCGCTGTGGTATACTATACCTGCAACGCAAATCCTGTCTGTGGTAGGGTGGGACAATGTTGCACCGCTCGCTCCCGGGGCCAACCGGGGGCGGGCATTTTGTGTTTTTGGGATTTAATCCACGCGCCCGCAGGGGGCGCGACAAAAATAAGGAAACAATTATGGCGTAATCTGTAACATGATAGCCTGTTTTTTATTGGATGCATCCAATGAGAGGACATACATGGTCCCCCAACTATCGCTATAGGTAGCTACGGCTTTGGCCTTCCCGCGTTCGATATTTTCAACGTATAAGTCGGTATCTTTTTTTATGGGGTCATCTCCCACAACGGATACTTCTTTGCATACACCGTCTCCCATCAAGGCGTGCATTGTTCCAACAAACTGTATATAAGTACTGCTTGCGCTGTTGTCGGAAGTGTCAAACTGTACAATAACCTGTTGCAACTTGTCCCCGGAAAAGGTATAGGTACGGCTACAAGCCATGTTATTAACTTTGGGGCCAACATCACTCATCACAACATCGCCAGTTCTGACACAGTGCATATACGGGCTTCGCATAAGCGTATCAATATCGGTTGACCGCGAACACGCTGCCATTGCTTCGAAGAGCCCGGATGCGGTGGTATAGGGGCCGCTTACATTTGTGGGCTTAACACTAGCTGGCGCTGATGGCGGAGCACTAGATGATGATGGGTGCGCTGTACCGCATCCGCATAGCATTGCTATAGATAGCAACACACATAGGACAACGAATAGATAAGACCACTTGGCTCCTGGCTTTGTTGGGCGCATTTCACTTTCCTCCTCTAATCTGGACTGTATTGGTCCCTACAACCAGTGTAGTCCGATTCGGTAGCACACATCAATGACATATATATTGGTTTTATTGTATGTTATGTCTAGATTTGTAATATATTGTCGATTGCTGCTGGATGATGCACAATTAGGGAGGGATAGCGGTGGATGGTAGCAATTTTAGCCTTGATCTGAGGGAACATCAGTTCTATAATAAATGCAAACAGAAGTTCTTAATCAAAGGGGGTACGCACAATGGACGAACGAGTAAAACTGTTGCGGGAAATAATTAAACAGCTGCGCACAGTTAGTATATCAGTCTTGCGGGAGGTGTGTGCATACCTCCGATATCGATAGTGACCAAACCGTGTAGGCTGACCCAATTGGGTCAGCCTTTGTGCATGTTGGCGATCAGCCCATCAATGACGATCTCGAGCGCATCCCACTGCTCGGGTTGCAGCTTAGCTAGCGCCGATACCAACCGCGTCCTGATGTCATCCTCACCACAAGATAATGCTGATCCGACAAACTCCATGATTTCCTCGCCGCGGGTCATCTGACGGAACATCTCCCCGACGCCCGTCCGCAGCCAAATCTCGTTCACGCCAAACTCTCGGCAGATATCGGTAATTGTTCGGTCACTTGGCTTGGCCTTGACGCCTTGGCACAATTCCGACACATACGGCTGGGACAGATTCAGCCTGCGCGCAAACTCTGTTTTGGTGATCCCCAGCGTGCTGATAATTTGTTGGATACGCGTGTGCACAGCATCGCCTCCTTCCGATCTTAGGGTATCACGTTCGGCAATAAAAATCAAGAAAAACTATAGCTGAGCGATAAAATGCGGTTGACAACATATCTAAACGATGATATAGTATAGATGAGCGATGATCAAGGAGGTGAAAAAAAGTGCTGACCACAAATGAGCAGCGCATCATGCTCAAGCTGGCCACGGCCATCAACATCCTGCCCGAGGGCGGCAAGCAGTACCTGCTGGGCTATGCCGAGTGCGCGGCCGCCCTGGCCCAGGCTAAGCGGCAAGACACCGGCCAGGACAAGCCCGATGCCGAGCGGGACAATTAAGAGGAGGTGACTAAAAACAATGGACCGCGACATTACCATTTCTGTTGATCAGACCGAGCTTGATAACGCTATAAAGAAAGCGAATCGACTCGTGGAGCTCCTGCAGGAAGCTTCCAATATCATCGATTCGCTTTCAGCCGGTATCGCCCTAGAAGCCTAATTGCTTCTCTGCCCAGTGAGCCGCAGCGGCGCTACACATCTCTGACCAGTTGGGAAAATTCGTGGTCGCCGCAATGTGTTGGTCGAGCTTCCCAGCGTCGGCGGCTTCGTCGAATTCTTGCTGCGATTCAAACACAAACCCACCTGCTTTAAGCAGTTCATCCATCGTCTCAAAAGAAGAGTGCTTCTTCATAAACGACCGAGAAAAGAGCTCTGCGTGAGTCAGAGTGTGCGTTCCGTCTAACGCTTTCGCTTTTTTCTCCATCTGCTTGAGCTGCTTTTGGAGCTTCTCGAGCCCCTTAATTTTGATGGACGCCATACCTTCACCTCCCTTCTGTGGAGGAGTATAGCACGACGGGCATGATTATAACAATGACAATTACCCAAAAAGGAGGTGATCCCACACGCACCGGCTACAACCTCTGAAAAAGCGAGCTGATCAGGGCGACGATTCCCGTGAAGTGGTCGACAAGTGCGCCAAGAATAAGCGCAACGATCGGGATAACCCATTTGAGTACATCGTTCTTGCGCTCCTTGGCCTTATCGCGGGCCTGCTGATCCAAATCTTGTTCAAACTGAGCTAGCGCGTCTGAACACATAAGGAGGTAACCCCATGGTAACCAAACTCCAAACCGGGGACAGGCTGATCCTGACCCGCAAGCGTCCCCAGCACAAGACCAGCGGCTGCCCGGCCATGCGCGTGTCGCCCTACGTCTACAACACCGCCGCGCAGCTGGCATCCGAGATCGGCACATCCATGGTCAAGGTCCTGGATATCTTGGTGGACTACGCCGTGGACCACATCACCTGGGAGGGAGGTGACCAAACATGACGGATCGGTACATCCAGATCGGCGTGACCGCCCTGCGCGACCCCGCCACGGGCGAGTTTCTCCCGGCCACCCCGCTCTACATCAAGGAGACGCCCGAGGCAGTGGCCTCCCAGGACAAGATGATCGAGGACTTCGGGCGGCTGATGGCCGGGCATATCCGCCAGTACATTGAGGCCGGCGGCCTGCCCGAGGAAGCGGTGCCGCGCAAAGCGAGCGAGCGGAGCAAACAATGACCACCCTACCACACCATCACACAGAGAGGAGGAACCCCAATGACACCCTTATGGATCATCGCGGCGGCCATGATCGCGGCCATCCTGCTGTGGGCGGCGGACACCATCGCCCTGGTGCGGTACACGGCCCACTATCGCAAGCGGCGCAGCCAGGCTGGACGAGCCCCCGCAAAACCCGGCTACAACCATGTGCTGCGCCCTGGGGACTGCGCGGACAAAGACGCTGCGCGGTGCGTCCACTGAGGAGGAACGCAATGGACTACCGCAAAGCCCTGGCGGACCGCCTGCGGGTGGCCCTGCTGCGCGACGGGCGCATGGCGACAGCCCTCTGCCGGGACGCCGGGATCGCCCCGCACACCCTGCGCGACTACCTTGCCGGCAAGTATATGCCCAAGGTCGACACGGCGGCCCGACTGGCCGATACCCTGGGCGTATCCCTGGACTGGCTGATGGGCCGCGACAGCCAAAAAAAGAGCGCCGCCACACAGGACAGCGCCGAAACATAAACCACCACCCCAATTATACACGACGCCGGACTAACCGGCAAGGAGATAGACCATGGCCCGAAAATCAAAGCTCCAGCTGCGGATCCTGGAAGAAGGGCTCACCCAAAAGGCGCTTGCCGCAAAGCTGGGGATCCGCGAGGAGACCTTGACCCGAAAGTTGACCGACAGAACCCCCTTCACATGGCCCGAGGTTGCCGCGATCTGCCGATACCTGAACATCCAGAATCCCCTGGACGTGTTCGACGTTCCAACTCCAAAGCACAGGGAGGCGATTCCATGACGCCCTACTACCACACCTGTCCCTACTGCGGGGCAAACCTGGACCCGGGCGAGCGCTGCGTCTGTGAGCGCCCCGGCTGGTATGAGGTCACCTACGAGCTGGACGAAGGCGTTGCCATGACCAAGCTGGCGTATGGCACCGGCGCGTCCATCGTCCGCGATTGCGGCCCCTATGCACAAGTCGTGCGCATCGAGGAGTATGCGCCCACCGGGGGGCCTCCCTGCGTCACATGCGCCCTGCGCAGAACATGCACATCCTCGTGCACCAATATCCAGGCCTGGGGTTGGTACGTTACCAACCGGGTTATCAACCAGGGCGGGACTGCCTCCCATTGGTGATCTGGCAACGCGCCATCACAATACCACCCTACAACAAGGAGGATTGACCATGACAACCATCAACATCTCTGTCACTCAAGACGACCTGGAGCTGCGGCCTCAGGTGCTAGGCCTGACTGCCCAATTGCTGCAGGAGCTGGCAAAGCCTATCATGGGCAAGGCGTCGGATACCCCGATGCCGCGTCCTGCGGTGCCCGCACCCGCGCCCGCAGCGCCCGTTCCGCGTCCAGAGGCGCCTGCCCCTGCCGTCCCCGTGACGCCCTCTGCCGCTGCGCCTGTATCGCCGTCGGCGACACCCACCACCGCCCCGCAGATTACCTACGATCAGCTGGTCAACTGCGGGCGGCAGCTGATGACCGACCCGGGCAAGGGCCCCCAGGTGCAGGCGCTGTTGGGCAAGTACTCGGTGGCGGCGATCTCGGCGCTGCCCCCGGAACAGTACGCCGCCATGGCGGCTGACCTGCGGGCTCTGGGGGGCGCTATCTGATGGCTGCTATGCCCGCGCCTCATGCGCTGCTGTCGCCATCCGCGGCGCAGCGGTGGCTGCACTGCCCCCAGGCCCCGCACATGGAGGCGGAGCTGCCAGAGGAGACCACTCCCGAGGCTGAGGAGGGGACCCGAGCCCACCAGCTGGCCGCCCGCATGGTGGAGGCCTACGCGTCCGCCCGCAACATCAGCGCGACCGACGACGAGGCGGATCCCGAGATGCGGCGCGCCACCGGCGCGTACCTGCAGCTGGTCATGGAGGAGGCTATGAGCTACCCGGTCCGCCCCGCCATCCAGGCGGAGCTGCAGGTGCCCCTGGACCGCTGGGCGCCGGAGAGCTATGGCACGGCGGACTGCGTCATCATCGGCAGCGGGCGGCTGACGGTGATCGACTACAAGCACGGCAAGGGGGTCCCCGTATCTGCGGCGGGCAATCCGCAGACCCGCCTGTACGCCCTGGGCGTGCTGGATTACTACGGCCGGTACGGCATGGCGGACGACATCACCGAGGTCAAGCTGACGATCTGCCAACCCCGGCTGGACAACACCACCAGCGAGCACATGACCGTGCAAGACCTGTTGGCCTGGGGCGAGAGCATCAAGGCCGCTGCCCAGCGGGCGCGGGCGGGGGACGGCCCCTGCGTGACCGGGGACTGGTGCCAGTTCTGCGCCGCCCGGGGAGCCTGTCGGGCCTGGGCCTGCAAGGTGGCGGGGCTGCTGCCCCAGACCGCCCGGGACCCCGGGGTGATGACCCCGGAGGAGATCGCCGCGGTGCTGCCCAAGGCGGCGGGCGTCAAGACCTGGATCAACAAACTGGAGGCGTACGCCGCCAAACTGGCCGCGCGGGGCCGGGCCATCCCCGGCTACAAACTGGTGACCACCCCGGGCAAGCGAACCTGGACGGACGTGGATGCGGCCCTGACAGCCGCCGAGGCCGCTGGCGTCAACCGGGCCCTGCTGTATGAAATTCAACCGGTAACCCTGGCCAACCTGGAGCGCATCATGGGCGAACGGGAATTTGAGCAGACGCTGGGCGGCTACGTCACGCGCCCCGCGGGCAAGCCCAGGCTGGTCCCCGACAACCACCCCGGAACCGTGGTCAGCACTGCGGCATCCGACTTCGCACAGTTCAAAAATCAATCGTTATAGGAGGATACTGAATATGTATCAGAACATTGCCACCAAGGTCCTGACTGGCGAGGTTCGCCTGTCCTACGCAAACCTGGTAGAGCCCAAGACGCCCATGGGCGGCCAGGGTTCGCCCAAGTACAGCGTCACCCTGCTGATCCCCAAGACTGACGCCACGACCAAGGCCGACATTGACGCCAGCATCCAGGCCGCCTATGAGCAGGGCGTGCAGGGAAAATGGAACGGCAAGCGATACCCCATGAAGGACATCGTGCACGACGGCGACGGGCTGCGCGCCGACGGCGTCACGCCCTACGGCCCGGAGTGCAAGGGCTGCTGGGTGCTGACCGCCAGCAGCATCAACCGCCCCCAGGTGGTGCACGTGAGCAACGTGCAGGCGCAGCTGGCCCCGGCGGACATCTACAGCGGTATGTACGCCCGGGTGACCATCAACTTCTACGCCTACGACACGGCGGGCAACCGCGGCGTGGGCTGCGGCTTGGGCAACGTGCTCAAGATCCGCGACGGGGAGCCCCTGGCGGGAGGCGCGTCCGCAGAATCTGATTTTGCCGGCGTCGCCGCCCCTGCCGCGGCCCCCGCGTCCAACGCCTATGGGGGCTGGTAAGCCATGACCAACCAGGATATGTTCGTCGATTTGGAGACCTACTCCAGCGTCGATCTGACCAAGTCGGGCCTGTACAAGTATGTGCAGGCCCCTGATTTCACCATCCTGCTGCTTGGCTACGCGTTCGGCGATGGGGCGGTACAGGTGATCGACCTGACCGAGGAACCCCTGCCCGCCAAGATCAAGGACGCGCTGCTGGACCCGGCCTACACCAAACACGCCTACAACGCGGCCTTCGAATGGCAGTGCCTCGCCCAATACCTGGCGATCCTGGACCCCGTGGGCTGGCTGCCCCAGTGGCGGGACACCCTGCTGCAGGTCGCCTACTGTGGGTATCCGGGCAGCCTGGACGCCGCGGGGGAGGCTCTGGGTCTGATGGACGATCAGCGCAAGGATCGCACCGGCAAAGCCCTGATCCGCTACTTCTCCGTGCCGTGCAAGCCGACCAAAGCCAACGGCGGCAGAACCCGCAACCTGCCCAAGCACGCGCCCGACAAGTGGGCGCTGTACAAGGCCTACAACGCCCAGGACGTGGTGACCGAGCGGGCCGTCGCCGCCAAGCTGGCCGCCCATCCCGTGCCTGACGACCTGCAGGCCCAGTGGGTGACCGATCTGACCATCAACGCCCGCGGGGTAGCCGTGGATATGGACCTGGTGCGCGGCGCGCTGGACTGCAGCGAGCGGGTCAAGCGGGCGCTGACCCAGGAGGCGGCGGCCCTGACCGGGCTGGGCAACCCCAACAGCGTGGCCCAGCTGACGGCCTGGCTGGCTGAGGCGACCCAGGCGGACGTGGATAATCTGCGCAAGGACACGGTGACCGATCTGCTGGCTGGGGACCTGCCCGGCGATCAGGCCCGGCGGGTGCTCCAGATTCGCCAGGAGCTGGGCAAGACCAGCACCAGGAAGTATGACGCCATGGCCCGGGCCACCTGCGAGGACGGCCGCATCCGGGGCACGCTGCAGTTCTATGGCGCGAACCGAACTGGGCGCTGGTGCCTATCGGGAGATCACGAGGTACTGACCCCCACAGGCTGGGTGCGGTTGGATCAGTGGCAGGGCGGCAAGATCGCCTGCTGGGCGCCGCAAACCGAGTACCTGTCATTCCAGGACGCGAGGCAGGTCCAGTTTGCCTACGACGGCCCGATGTACGCGATCAAGCATCAACGCTGCGAGCAGCTGAGTACTCCGGATCACAAGATGCCGGTGCGAGAAAAAGACGGATCGTGGGGCGCGGCTACCGTAGAAACCCTGGCCCCGCATCGATTCACGATCCCCTTTACCGGGCGCCGATTGATTGGCAGAAGCTGCGAGCCCGATAAATTGCGTGTGCTGATCATGACCCAAGCAGACGGCCACTACACCAACGAGGGAGATGTACGGTACCAGTTCAAGCGCGACCGAAAAATCGAGCGCTGCAAACACCTTTTGAGGCGTTGCGGGATCCCGTTCTTGGTTGAGCGTCACAGTAATGGGACGACCGCGCTTATTGTGAGGCGACGTTGCATGCCCATCTGGCTGAGCCAATTCCGCGACAAGGTTTTCGGCTGGTGGATGCTAGATGAATCGGCAGACGTTATCTTGGCAGAGCTGCAGCACTGGGATGGCTACCGGTGCGGCCCCAACTCGGTGCAATACTCGACAACGATTCGGCAAAATGCTGAAGTGCTGCAGGCGGTGGCCGTGCTCGCGGGCAGATCGGCAACGCTGCTGACCAAGCGCAGTGACAACCCACGGTGGCGGACCGCCTATATCCTGAACATCTGGGAGACCCCGGGTCAGGGGACAGACATTCGGCGCGAGCAGGTCAGCACTGTCCACCATAGCGGCGCTGTCTACTGCGCTGAAACGAAAACTGGGTTCTTCCTGGTCCGCCGGAACGGAAAAGTATGGGTAACCGGCAATTCCGGCAGGCTCGTACAGGTCCAAAACCTGCCCAGGACCCATCTGCAGGGAATCGACACGGCGCGCGAGATGGTCAAGTCAAGGGAGGTGGAGGCCCTGCGGTGGGCCTATGGCAGCGTGCCGGACACCCTATCCCAGCTGATCCGCACCGCCCTGGTGGCGGCCCCGGGATGTACCCTGGTGGACGCGGATTTCTCGGCCATCGAGGCCCGGGTGATCGCCTGGCTGGCGGGGGAGCAATGGGTGCTGGACGTGTTTCGCGGCCACGGGCGCATCTACGAGGCCACGGCGGCCCAGATGTTTGGCGTGCCCATCGAGCGCATCCGCAAGGGCAACCCCGAGTACGAGCTGCGCCAGCGGGGTAAGGTTGCCACCCTGGCCCTGGGGTATCAGGGAGGCGTCGGCGCGCTGGAGGCCATGGGAGCGCTGCGCATGGGCATCCCCGAGGCCGACCTGCCAGACATCGTGCAGCGCTGGCGGCAGGCCAATCCGGCCATCGTCCAGCTGTGGCGCGACCTGGACAGCGCCGCGGTGGACACCATCGAGCGCGGGACCCGCAGCTATGTGCGCGGCCAGCTGGTCCTGGCCCGGGAGCGCGACCCCGCCAAGGGACTGGACTTTTTGACGATCCAGCTGCCCAGCGGGAGAAAACTGTACTACGCCAGCCCAACCCTGGGCCAAAACCGCTGGGGCAACCCCAGCATCCAGTACCTGGGCGTGGATCAGCAGACCCGCAGGTGGACGACGCAGGAGACCTACGGCGGGAAGCTGGCCGAGAACTGCGTGCAGGCCATCGCCCGGGACTGCCTGGCCGAGGCCATCGAGCGGCTGGAGCGGGCGGGGTATCCCATTATCATGCATATACACGATGAATTAGTCTGCGAGGTACCCTGCGAGCACGCGAATCTGGACAAGGTCATCGATATCATGTCCCAGCCCATCCCCTGGGCCCCGGGCCTGCCCCTGGCGGCCGACGGCTGGGTTGGCAACTACTATACCAAGGAGTGACGGCAATGAAATCCGTAGAATTCGAACAGTACGTCAAGCTGGTCATGGACCACTGTAAGGAGACCCTGGCGGTCAAGGCCAGTAAGTACGCCACCGAGGACCGCCTGCACAATTTTAAGGTGGCCGCCGGGCCGATGGGCGCAACCCCGCTGCAAGCCCTGGCCGGGATGATGGTCAAGCACACCGTGCGCATCTACGACATGATCAATTCCGACGAGACCTACCCATGCGCGGAGTGGATGGAAACCCTCGGGGACCACATCAACTACCTGGCGATGATCCTGCCCCTGGCGGTGGAGAGCGACCGGGTAAAAACCCCAAAAAAGGAGAAGGGGTCATGAGAACGGTCAGGCAGATACGCCGCGGGCGGTACTGGACCCAGGCTGAGGATCAGCGGCTGCTGCGCCTGTACCACGACGGCCTTGCGCTGGGCGAGATTGGGCGGCGGATGGGGCGCCCGCTGAGCAGCATTGACAAGCGCCTGACCCGGCTGGGGGTGGGGCGTGACCGCTCCCGGCAAAGGAAGCCCCGCGCAGCGACGTCAACCCCGGGCAAGACCCTTTGCTGGGATTGCGTCCATGCCGCGGGGCCGAGAATGTGCTGCTGGGCGCTGGACTTTATCCCGGTGCCGGGGTGGGACGCCATACCCACGGGGCTGCGATCGGCCAAAGAGGCGGGCCCCCAGGTGCAGTCCTACCTGGTCAGAGCCTGCCCGCAATTTGAGGAGGGATGATCCATGGTCAACGATAGACAGATCACCATATCCGCCGCCGGCAGCCGCGCGGCCGACCTGTGGCCCGCCCAGCGGCTGCTGTGGAGCGAGCTGGTCGCCCGGCTGGCCGCGCCGGTCAAGGGCATGGAAACCCTGGAGGCCTACAAGCGCCTGAAAAAGAGCCAGCAGGACCAATTAAAAGACGTGGGTGGGTTCGTGGGCGGCCCGCTGCGGGACAACCGCCGCAAGGCGGCCAATGTGCTGGGCCGGGACGTCGTCACCCTGGACCTGGACAACATCCAGCCCGGGCAGACCGACCATGTCCTGCGGATCATTGACGGGCTGGGCTGCAGCTACTGCGTGTACAGCACGCGCAAGCACGCCCCCGAGGCCCCGCGGCTGCGGGTGCTGATCCCCCTGGACCACATGGCCACGGCGGACGAGTACGAGCCCATCGCCCGCAAGGCGGCGGAGATGATCGGCATCCAGATGGCCGATCCGACCACCTTCCAGGCCGCGCGCCTGATGTACTGGCCCAGCTGCTGCGCAGACAGCCAGTACATCTACACCTACGCGGATAAGGGCCTGCTGTCCGTGAACGGCATGCTGGGCCTGTACGCGGATTGGCGCGACGTGACCCAGTGGCCCCAGGTACCCGGCGCGCCGGCGCCCGTCCGCATGGCTGCCAAGCAGGAGGATCCCCGCGCCAAGCAGGGCTTGGTGGGGGCGTTCTGCCGGGTCTATGATATCCCGGCGGTGATCGACGCCTACCTGCCCGGGGTCTATACCCCGGTGGACGGCGCGTCCGATCGGTACACCTACGCTGCGGGCAGCACCGCCGGCGGCGCGGTGGTCTACAACGGCGGGCTATACCTGTACAGCCACCACGCTACCGACCCGGCAGGCGGGCAGCTATTAAACTCCTGGGACCTGGCGCGCCTGCACCTGTACGGGGAGCAGGACGATGGGGCAAAACCCGGCACGC
Source organism: Christensenellales bacterium (assembly GCA_050945875.1). Lineage (GTDB taxonomy): Bacteria > Bacillota > Clostridia > Christensenellales > JBMNTT01 > JBMNTT01. The sequence goes on along the minus strand of JBMNTT010000031.1, from coordinate 8,237 downwards.
CGACGCACCGTCTGCCCAGCTATCAGTCCATGCGCCAGCGCGCCATGGCCGATCCCACCGTGGCCGAGCTGGTCGACCAGGAGCGCTATGCGACCGCAGCCCGGGACTTTGAGGGGCTGGAGGACAGCAGCGGCGGTGACGCCGGAAGCACGGCGTGGATGCGGCAGCTGACCCGGGATGGCATGGATGTGGAACGAACCGTCCAGAATGTACGCGTCATGCTGGAGACAGACCCCCGGTTTGCCGGGCGCATCCGTTTGGACGTGTATGCGGATGCCATCATCGCCCAAGGGCCGCTGCCGTGGCCCCATCGGGCTAAGGAAACCCAGCTATTCCGCTGGACGGACGCCGACGACGCTGGCCTGCGCTTGTATGTCGAGGGCGTGCTGAAGTTCAGGGCGCGGGAGATCATCGACGATGCTCTAGCCCTGACCGCCGCGGACCACGCCTATAACCCCGTGGTAGAGTATCTGCAGCGTCAGCAATGGGACGGACAGCCCCGCCTGGATACCCTGTTTATCGACTATCTGGGCGCCGAGGACTGCGCCTATACCCGGGCGGTCACCCGCAAAGCGCTGGTGGCGGCAGTCGCCCGGGCGTATGACCCGGGAGTCAAATATGACACGGTGCCGGTGCTCTACGGTCCACAGGGTGTGGGCAAATCGACCTGCATAGCCCGGATGGGTATGGGCTGGTTCAGCGATAATCTGTATACCTTTGACGGCAAGGATGCGGCGGAACAGCTGCAGGGAGCGTGGATCGTTGAACTGGGGGAGATGGAAGCCCTGAGCCGGTCCGACTTGTTGGTGGCTAAGGCTTTCATCAGCCGGCAAGTGGACAGTTACCGGGCAGCATACGCCCGGAAGACCGAGCAACACCCACGACGCTGTGTGTTCTTCGGTACCACCAACACCCACGACTATTTGAAGGACCCAACCGGAAACCGTCGGTGGTGGCCTGTCGATGTGGCTGTTTGCACGCCAACCAAGAGCGTGTTTGACGGCTTGATCCCCGAAACCGTAGGCCAAATTTGGGCGGAGGCTAGAGCTTACTACCAAATGAGCGAGCCCCTGACACTGTCGGCAGAGCTGGAGGCAGAGGCTGAAGCGCGCAGAAGCGGTCATACCGAGCGGGATGATCTGCAGGGCCTGATCGAGGAGTATCTGGCCAAACCCTTGCCGGACGATTGGTATAGGCGGACGGATCTGAGCTGGCGGCTGAACTATCTGACCGGGGCGATCCAGGTTGAACCGGAGCACCTTGTTCCAAGGGACCGTGTGTGCGCCGCTGAGGTGTGGCGCGAGTGCCTGATGGATCGCCGCTCAAGCCCCCCAGCCCAGGAATCCAGACGGATCAACCGAATCCTGGAAAACCTGCCGGGGTGGAAGCGAACCGACGCTCCCCAACGATTTGGACCATACGGTTGGCAGCGCGGATTTAAGCGAATTCGCGTGTACAAAACCGGTGAACAAACCGGTAAAGTTTTGTCACTCGATCCAACTTTGTACACGGGGGATAAAGACGGGCGTGTACAGACGTGTACAGAAAATTGATTCTGTTCACGGTTTTGTTCACGCCTGAAACCCCCTATTTTAGGGGATTCTAGGTGATTCGTGTACAAAGTGTACAGATATTTCTATATAAGGTATCAAAGAAAGAAAATAAAGGAATTAAAGGAATGGGAGAGATGCTTAAAATCCTTTAATTCCTTACCTAGGGGCCTATATAGAGAAAAAACTGTTGGTTTTGTACACGGCTGAAGGAGGATTCTGAAATTGTTATTACCAGAGCGCGAAAGCGCCATTGAGCGCTACCTGGTCCGCCAGGCTGAGGCCTTGGGCGGCCTGTGCTGGAAATTTGTCAGCCCGGGGAACGCCGGGGTCCCGGACCGGCTGATCATCCTCCCGGCTGGCCGGGTGGCGTTCGTCGAGACCAAGCGCCCCGGGGGGAAGGTCCGCGCCCTACAGCGCCACCGCATTGCCCAGCTGACGGATCGCGGGGTATGGGCTGGGGTCGCGGACACCCGGGAGCGGATCGATCAAATTCTCAAGCAGATAGGAGGTGATGCCCAATGATGTTCAAGCCGCACGCCTACCAGCAATACTGCATCGACCGGATCATCTCCGATCCTGCGCTGGCGCTGCTACTGGACATGGGTTAGGTCTGGGCAAGACTGTGATTACCCTGACGGCCATTAACGATCTGCTGTACAACCGCTGGGCGGTGGGGCGTGTGCTGGTGGTCGCGCCCAAGAAGGTGGCAGAGGCCACCTGGTCCAATGAAGCGGCCAAGTGGGACCACCTGCGGCATTTGCGGATCATCCCGGTGATGGGCGGCAAGCAGCAGCGCATCCGGGCGCTGTGCAAGCAAGGCGATATCTGGGTGATCGGCCGGGACAACGTGGCTTGGCTGGTGGACCATTACCGAAACGACTGGCCATTCGACATGGTGGTGCTCGATGAGTCGAGCAGTTTCAAGAACCATCAGAGCCAGCGCTTCCGGGCGCTGAAACTGGTCCGGCCGAAGATCCGCCGCATTGTGGAGTTGACCGGCACCCCGTCGCCCCAGGGCCTGATCGACCTGTGGGCCCAGATATACCTGCTCGACGGCGGGCAACGCCTGGGAAAGACCATCGGCCAGTATCGGGAACGATACTTCCTCCCGGACCAGCGCAACCGCACCCAGATATGGTCCTACAAGCCCAAGGATGGGTCGGAGACCGCCGTGCGCGAGGCCATCCGGGATCTCTGCGTGAGCATGCGGGCCGAGGACTACCTGGACGTGCCCGACCGCCTGGATGAGGTCGTCCCGGTGATGCTGACCCCCAAGGCCCGCGCCGCCTACAACAAGTTAGAGCGCGAGATGCTCCTGGAGGTCGACCTGGACACCGTCACCGCCGGGTCCGCCGCGGTGCTCAGCGGCAAGCTCCTGCAGCTGTGCAACGGCGCGGTCTATGACGACGGCCATTCGGTGGCGCAGGTGCACGACTGCAAGTTGGAGGCCTTCGCCGAGCTGGTGGAGCAGCTCCACGGCGAGCACGCCCTGGTCTACTACGCCTACCAGCATGACCGGGATCGGCTGACGACGATGCTGGCCAAGACCGGGCTGCGGGTACGGGTCTATCACGGCGACGCTGACGCGCGGGCCTGGAACGCGGGCGAGGTGGACATCCTGCTGGCCCACCCGGCCAGCTGCGCCTACGGGCTCAATTTGCAGCAGGGCGGCCGCCACATCGTGTGGTACGGCCTGACCTGGTCCCTGGAGCAGTATCAACAGGCCAACGCCCGGCTGCACCGGCAGGGCCAACAGGCCCCGGTGATCGTCCACCACCTGGTGGTGCAGGACGCCCGGGACCAGGATGTGATGGCCGCCCTGCAGGACAAGGGCGACGTGCAGGAGAGCCTGCTGCGGTCGCTCAAGGCGCGGATACTGGCCGCGCGCGGAGAGGAGAGGGTCGCATGATGGCGGATTACACCCCGACGGTGCAGGACCGCCTGCGCCAGTACCGATACTTGCTGCGGGAGATCAAGCTGCTGGAGGAGGAGCTGCTTCAGCTGGACGCTAAGACCCAGCATCTGACCGCCCAGTTGACCGGGATGCCCCGGGGCAGCGCCGGGGCCGATCGGCTGACGGATATCATCGCCCGCAAGATCGAGCTGCGAGAGATCATCTCCGAGCGCGCGGCCTGGCTGCATCAGGAGCGGGTGGAGCTGGAGCGGTATGTCAGCCGGGTGCCGGACAGCCTGCTGCGGCAAATTTTAGCCCTGCGCTATTTCCGGGGGTTGAGCTGGACAGCGGTTGGCCTTGCGCTCGGAGGCGGCAACACGGGCAACAGCGCCAAACAGATTGTACGGCGGTGGTTTGGTCAAGGTTGTGGATAACCCGTAACTTTTGTACCGGTTTTCTGTGATAAGCTGTATCCTGAGGACAGCGGGTCAGAGATGATTCGGTTATCCTTCCATGGGATCGCTCCTTGTCAAGCGGGGAGGTCGGACTAAGCGCCGGCCTCTCTCGCTTTTTGGGCGCGGTCCGCGGGCAAAAAAAGCCGCCCGGTGTGGGCGGCGAGGAACTATTCTGCGGGCCGGACGGTCAGCGTCTTGGTTTCGTTGTCGATGCTTTTAACCAGCTCGGGAACGATGATCTCCCCGGCTTCGTTGGTCCAGCCCAGGTCGCGGGCCTCGGCGCGGCCCACGGTGATGGTGTAGCTGGTGACGTAGCCCAGACCATTTTTGCGAGAGACGAGCTTCATTTGTCATCACCTCCCCGGCGCAAGGCCTTGACGCAGATGCTGATGGTCACGATGCTGACAATGATGGTCACGATGCTCAAAACGATGGACACAATGTTCAACCAGTCCATGGTGGACACGGGCACAGGCCGGTGGTACAATAAGAGAGAGGAGGGGGCCGAAGCCCCCGGGCCTCTATCTTGGTTCTAGCAGTTGGAGGACCCTGTCAACCAGGTTGATGAGGGCTGTTGCTAGTACCAGGATTGCGGTGGCGAGTGTGATTTTCAGGTTTCGCTCGTCGCCGCTTTTCCGTTTGGCCTTGCCCATGTTGTTCACCTCCTTTCTATGGCTTTATTATACAATAGCGGACCGCTAATGTCAAGCACTTTTTGGTGCTTTTTTCTTATTTTGGAGGGAAAAATGCGGATTTTCAGTCACGGGGCGGGATGCGGATGAACGCCCGGCAACGGAGATTTGTCACCGAGTATCTGGTGGACCTGAACGCGGCGCAGGCCGCCGCGCGGGCGGGGTACTCGAAAAAGACCGCCTACAGCATGGGGCCGCGGCTGTTGACGAATGTCGAGATCAAAGGCGAAATTGACAGACAATTGCAGGAAATGCAGCAAAAGACCATCGCCGACGCCACCGAGGTGATGCAATATCTGACCAGTGTGATGCGCGGGGAGCAGCAGGAGGAGGTCGTCGTGGTGGAGGCCGTGGGGGATTTCTGCAGCAAGGCCCGCAAGCTGGACAAGGCGGTGGGCGCGAAGGAGCGCATCCGGGCGGCGGAGCTGCTGGGGAGGCGGTACGGCCTGACCGAGAAGATCGACGTGAGCGGGGAGCTCGGGGTGGTGATTCGGGATGATATCGACGGTCCGGCTGAGTGACTGCATCGGCCCGGCCTTTTACAGCCTGCACCGCGACCTCAAGGGCCTGCGCCATCGCCAGTACTGGGCCAAGGGCGGCCGCGGCAGCCTGAAATCCAGCTGGGCCAGCCTGGAGCTGATCCTGGGCGTCATGGCGGACCCGAAAGCCAGCGCCGTGGTGTTCCGCCGGTTTGAGCGCTACCTGCGCGATTCGGTATACACGCAGCTTTTGTGGGCCATCGACGCGCTGGGGGTGGGCGCGTACTGGGCGGCGCGGATCAGCCCCATGCGGCTGACCTACAGGCCCACGGGCCAGCAGATTCTCTTCCGGGGCGCGGACGACCCCATGACCATCAAATCCATCAAGCCCCCGGCGGGCACCTACTTCAAGTACGCCTGGTTTGAGGAGCTGACGGAGTACCGCGACATGGACGATGTGCGCAGCATCATCCAATCGGTCATCCGAGGCGGCGACGCTGCGGCGGTGATCTGCACCTACAACCCGCCCAAGTCGGCCCAGAACTGGGTCAACGCCGAGGCCATGATTCCACGGGCGGACCGCGTCGTGCACCACAGCACCTACCTGGACGCGCCCCGTGAGTGGCTGGGGGAGGCGTTCCTGGCCGAGGTGGAGGCCCTGCGGCAGAGCAATGAGCGAGCCTGGCGGCACGCCTACCTGGGGGAGATCACGGGCACCGGGGGGCAGGTGTTCGACAATTTGCAGATTCGGGCGATCTCCAAAGCCGAGCGCCAGAACATGGACCGCATCTACCACGGCCTGGACTTTGGTTTTGCCGTGGACCCGGACGCGTATGTGCAGATGCACTACAACCGCGCGACCCGGACGCTGTACATCCTGCGGGAGTACTACGCCGCCCGCAACAGCTTCGACACCCTGGCCGCTAAGGTCAAGGGTTTTTGCGGCTTGCAGCATGTGACCGCGGACGCCGCAGACCCCCGGGCCATCAACGAGATGCGCATGCGCGGGGTCAACGCCCACGGGGCCAAGAAGGGACCGGGCAGCGTCGAGCACGGCATGCGGTGGCTGCAGCAGCTGGGGGCGATCGTCATCGATTCGGCAACCTGCCCCAACGCCGCCCGGGAGTTCGCGGGCTACGAGTACGAGCAGGACCGCTACGGCAATTTCCGCGCGGCCTACCCGGATCGGGACAACCACACCATCGACGCGGCCCGCTACGGCCTGGAGAGCGTGATCGGCCACCGCAAGGCGACGGTGGGCAGCAAGGCCGCGGCCGGCATCTATTAGGGGGGATGGCATGTATACGATTGATCGGGCGCTATTGACCGCCGACACGGACTTGGTCGCCGTGGCCGTGCGGTTTCTCCAGCAGCACCAGGCGGCCAATGCCCGGCTGGACCGGCTGGACGCCTACTACCGCGGCGACCACGACATCAAGCACCGCGTCAAGCGGCAGGGGCTGGCCAATCTGCAGGTGGTGTGCAATCACGCCAAGTACATCACGGATATGGCCATTGGATACCTGGTCGGCGATCCCGTCAGCTATGAGGGGGAGGGGATCGACGGCCTGCTGGCCGCGCTGGACGCGGCGGATGCGCCGACTCAGGACATGGACCTGGCCAAGGACGCCTCGGTGTTTGGCCGGGCGGTGGAGCTGGTCTATCCCAGCGACGACGCGCACCCGGTGCCCCGGCTGGCCGCCCTGGACCCCCGGCAGGCATTCGTGGTCTACGACGACACGGTCCAGCACCGCCCGGCGTTCGGGGTGCACTTCTACCGCCACACCCTGCTGGATGGGAGCGACGACGGCTATCATGTGTCGATCTACACCGATCAGCAGCGGCTGGACTACCTGGCGACGGATGGATTCACGCCCCGGGGCGAGATCGCCCGGCGGCAGCACCCTTTTGGGTATCCCCCGCTGGTGGAGTATGACAACAACGAGGAGCAGCAGGGCGATTATGAGCAGGTGATCGACCTGATCGACGTGTACAATATCCTGCAATCCGACCGGGTCAATGACAAGGAGCAGTTCGTGGACGCGATCCTGGTGCTGATCAACAGCCGGCTGGGGGACGACGCGTCGGAGACCCGCGAGGCCCTGCAGCGGCTGCGGATGGACAAGCTGCTGGAGCTGCCGGACGACGCCAAGGCGGAGTGGCTGACCCGCCAGCTGTCGGAGGCGGACGTGGAGCTGCTGCGCAAGTCGCTGGAGGAGGATATCCACAAGTACGCCATGGTGCCCTGCGTGTCGGACGAGAGCTTTGCCGGCAACGCCTCGGGCGTGGCCATGCGCTATAAGCTGCTGGGATTTGAGCAGCTGGCCAAGATCAAGGAGCGCTACTTCAAGGAGGGCCTGCGCCAGCGCCTGCGGCTGATGGCCAACATGCTGGCCGCCCAGGGCGCCCCGGCGATGGATATCCAGGCCGTCCGGATCGCCATGAACCGCAGCCTGCCCATCAATGAGCTGGAGATCGCCCAGATCGTGCAGATGCTCCAGGGCGCCGCGCCCCAGCGCCAGCTGCTGGCCCTGCTGCCGTTTATCGACAACGTGGACGACGCCCTGGCCGAGCTGGAGCAGGAGAAAGCCGCGAACATCGAGCGCCAGAGGCAGACCTTCGGCCTGGATGCGCTGCCCCAGCAGGTGAGCGACGATGGCGGCGGGCAGGAGTGACGCCTATTGGGCGCGCCGCGCCGAGGGGCGCAGGCTGGGCCTGCTCCGGGACGCTGAGCGCGCGGCGGACGAGATCAGCCGGGCCTATCTGGAGGCCTGCCGCCAGCTGCAGGACGAGGCGGACAAAATCTTCCGCACCTTCCAGCGCAATGGATGGCTCAGCGAGGCCGCGGCGCGCAGGCTGCTGAACCAGTACCCGGACGCCAACGCCCGCGAGCTGATCAAACGCGCCCTGGCCTCGCTGCCCGAAGGAGCCGAGAAGCAGGCTGCCCTGGCCCAGGTCAACGCGCCGGCTTATCAGTACCGCATCGGGCGGCTGGAGCAGCTGCGCAGGACCATCGGCGAGCAGCTCGGCGTTGTGGCGCAGCGGGAACTTGAGATCAGCACCCAAAGCTATGTGAGCACGCTTAAAAACGGCTACTACCGCCACCTCTACGACGTGCAGCGGGGCGCGGGGCTGGGTTTCCAGGTGGCGGATTTCTCGCCCCA
>JBMNTT010000030.1:0-33909 GCA_050945875.1 Christensenellales bacterium | reverse complement strand
CCTGGGGCTTCTGTGCGGGGTCCAGGGGAATCATTCCCCTGGCGGGGGTGTGGGGGCAGCGCCCCCGCCGTCTCCCCTCACGCGACGGGCCACCAGAAGGCCAGCCACAGCAGCTCGCCCTGGCCGTCGTTCTGGATGTTGTGCAGCTTGCCGCCGGGGATCTCGATGATATCCCCGCAGGCCACCTTGGCGGTCTCGCCGTCGACCATGACGGTGCCATCGCCCTTGAAGACAATGTAGATCTCGTTGGCGTCATGGGCGTGGGGCTCGAGCGCGCCGCCCGGGCCGGGCAGATAGCCCCAGGCGCTGTCAAAGGGATGGGCGAACCCGCTGGCTTTATCCAGCACCTCGTGGGCGCGGATGGTGCCGCTGTGGGCGTCGTAAGCGTTCTCGTCGTTGTACTTGCGGATAACCATGGTGATGCTCCTCTCTCAAGGGCGTTGCGCCCTAAATCAGCTGGCCTCGTGCTGCATGAGGGTGAACTGCGCCTCGTGCAGGTGGGCGTAGATGCCGCCCTGCTCGAGCAGCTCCTCATGGGTACCCTGCTCCATCAGCCGGCCATGGTCCATGACCATGATCTGGTCGCAGGCGCGGATGGTGGACAGGCGGTGGGCGATGATGATGGTGGTGCGCCCGGCCGAGACGTTGTTGATGGACTGCTGGATGAGCATCTCGGTGCGGGTATCGATGTTGGCGGTGGCCTCGTCGAGCACGAACACCGCCGGGTCATGGGCGATGGCCCGGGCGAAGGAGAGCAGCTGGCGCTGGCCGGCGGAGAAGGTGCTGCCCCGCTCGGTGACGGGATGGGCCATGCCCCCGGGCAGCTCGTCGATAAAGCCGCGCGCGCAGGACAGCTCCAGGGCCTGCTCCACCCGCTCGTCGGGGATGGGCGAGTTCAGGCGCACATTCTCGGCGATGGTGCCCGAGAAGAGGAACACGTCCTGCAGCACCACCGACACATAGCGGCGCAGGTCCCGCAGGCGCATGGTGCGGATGTCCTTGCCGTCGATGAGGATGCGGCCGCGCTGGATGTCGTAGAAGCGGGTGATCAGGCTGATGATGGTGGTCTTGCCCGCGCCGGTGGCGCCCACAAAGGCCACGCGCTGGCCGGGTTTGATGACGAAGGAGACGTCCTTGAGCACCCACTGATCCCGGGTGTATGCGAACCACACGTGCTCGAAGGTCACCTCGCCCAAGAAGCGCTCCACCGGATCGCCCTGGTCGAGGCGCTCCTGCTGATCCTCCTGATCCAGCAGCTCGTAGATGCGGTCCGCGGAGACCGAGGCCGACTGGATGGTGTTGTACTTCTCGGCCAGGTCGCTGATGGGCTGGAAGAACTGTTTGACGTAGTTGGTGAAGGCGTACAGGGTGCCCAGGGCCAGGGTGCCCACGCCCATCTTGCCCAGGCCCCACCAGATCAGCAGCGCCAGCACCAGGTTGTTGATGATCTCGATCACCGGCATCATCAGCGAGTTCAGGGTGATCTGGATCAGGGTGCCCTTGTAGTAGCGCTCGTTGAGCTTCTTAAACTCCTGGTACTTCTCCTTCTGCCGGTTGAAGATCTGCACCAGGCGCATGCCCGAGATATTCTCGGCGAAGAAGCCGTTGATCTGGCCGATCAGGGACTTGACGATCTGGAAATTGCGCCGCAGCTTGGTGCGCACCAGGAAGACGAACACGCCGATCACCGGCAACGCCGTGAAGGACAACAGCGCCAGCCGCCAATCCAGCTGCACCATGACGAACACCAGGCCGATGAGCAGGAAGATATCCTTGAACAGGTTGAGCACCACGTCGGTGAACAGTTCGTTGAGGGCCTCCACGTCGTTGGTGGCCCGGGTGATCAGCCGGCCGGCGGAGAACTTATCCAGCAGCCGCAGGGGCATGAGCTGGATATGCTTGAAGACCCGGTGGCGAAGCTGCATCATGATCCTCTGGGCCACGCCGTTCATGACGTTGGCCTGGATGATGGTCATCACCGAGGCCAACACCACGGCGATCAGGTAGAGGATGCTCATGCCCGTCACCGAGTACAGCCCGCGCTGTACCGCGTCGCCCAGGAGAAAATCGTCCATGATGATCTTCTGGATGTAGGGTTTGGCCAGCTCCGACAGGTTGACCAGCAGCACGCACCCCGCGCAGAGCAAGAGCGCCGTCCAATGAGGCAGCATCATCCCGATGACCCGGCGCAGGTTGCCGGTCTTCCTGCGCTGTTTTTTCATCATACTCACGCGCCCACCCCCCTCTCATCCTCCTGGGACTGCTGGGCGTAGAGCTGGGCATAGCGCCCGCCCGCGGCCAGCAGGCTCTCATGGTCGCCCCGCTCGACGATGCGCCCGTGCTCCAGGTAGATGATCTGGTCACAGTTCTGCACCGCGGAGATGCGGTGGGCGATGATGATGCCGCTCTTGCCGGCCAGCTCATCGCTGAAGTTGTGCAGGATGGCCTCCTCGGTCTCGGTGTCCACCGCCGAGAGGGCGTCGTCCATGATGTACAGGGCGGGCTGCTTGATCAGGGCCCGGGCGATGGAGATGCGCTGCTTCTGGCCGCCGGAGAGGTTGACGCCCCGGTCGCCCAGCTGGGTCTGGTAACCCTCGGGAAACTCGACGATGTTGTGATGGATCATCGCGGCCTTGGCGGCGTGCTCCACGTCCTGCTGGGAGTACTGGTCGCTGAAGAACTTGATGTTCTCGGCGATGGAGGCTGAGAAGAGGAAATTGTCCTGGGGCACATAGCCGATGTTCTCCCGCAGGGGGCCCAGGCGGTAGTGGGTGATGTCCACCCCGTCCATGAAGATGGCGCCCTCGGGCGGGTTATAGAGCTTGAGCAGCAGGTTGACCAGGGTGGTCTTGCCGCTGCCGGTGTAGCCCAGGATGCCCAGGGTTTGGCCCGGGGCGATGTGCAGGTCGATGTGCTCGAGCACCGGCTGGTCGGTGCCCGGGTAGGTGAAGGTCAAATCGCGAATCTCCACCTCGCCCCGGCGCAGGGTCAAGCTGGGGTCCCCGTCGCCGTCGACCACCATGGGCGGCACGTCCAGGATGCCCATCAGGCGGCGGTAGGAGGCGGTCCCCCGCTGGAAGACGTTGATGATCCGGGAGATGGAGATGATGGGCATCATGATGATGGTCAGATAGCTGTTGAAAGCCACCACGTCGCCGATGCTGATCTCCCCGGCCTGGGCCAGGCTGGTGCCGTAGAAGATGCTGATGGCGAAGCTAATGCCAAAGAAGATCTGCACCAGGGGCTGAAACATGGAGGACACCCGCACCATGCGCACGTTGGCCTCGCGCACCTGGTTGTTGAGCGCCTCAAAGCGGTCGACCTCGGCGTCCTCCTGGACATAGGCCTTGATGACCCGAATGCCGTTGATGTTCTCGTTGACCCGGTCGCTGACCTGGGCGAAGGTCTCCTGCACCCGGCGGAAGCGCTTGCGCACCTGCCCGCCCATCAGCACGATGAACACGATGATGAAGGGGATGGGCAGCAGAGAGACCAGGGTGAGCTTCAGGTTGATATCCCCGGCCATGGAGCCGATGGACAGGATCGCCACGCCCAGGCCGTTGAGCACCATCGCCAGGCCGGGGCCGAAGGTCATGCGCACGGCGTTGATGTCGTTGATGGCGTAGGCGATCAAATCGCCGGTCTTCTGGTGGTTGAAGAAGTGCGGATTCATCTGCTGCAGATGGAGGAAGAGCTCCTCGCGCAGGAAGCACTCCAGGTTGCGGGCGTTGCCGTTGATGAAGTAGCGCCAGATGAACCGGGTGACAAAGGCCGCCAGGGCGATCAGGATGATGGCCTGGATGCCCGCGTACACCGCCGCGTGGTCATCGGGGCTCAACTCCAGCACGTCAAAGACATGCCCCAGCGCTTTGGGCGCCAGGGTCTGGATGTAGCTGGACAGAAACAGGAAAATACAGCCGGGGATGTACCGCCAGCCGTATTTCTTCAGGAACTTGACGATCACCAAACCACTTCCACCCCCATAGGCCGCCTCGCAGAGCGGCGCGCAATTCTTTCGATCTTTTAAGGTATTTGCGGTCCGGGGCGGTCTTTCCTGCCAATGGGGCGTACTTATTTTAGAAAAAAATGAATGGTGTTCATTCTCGCCCCGAGTCCAAGCCGCGCGCCTCCGGCCGATGGGGTCGTCGCCCTGTAAAAAAGGCGCTTGAGGTCAAGCCCCAGCGCCTTGGATTTGCCCCCGGCGGTTCCGGGCCCACAGCAGGGCCGGCGTCACCGCCGAGGGGATCAGCTGCAACCAGACCACCGGGGCGGCGATACCCGCCACCTGGATGTAGGCGTACACCCGCGTCAGGGTGTGCAAAGCGTCTGTCCAAACACGCAAACCCAGGCGTTGCCCGTCGGGATCGGCAAAAATCGAGGACGTTTTTCCACCCGCATCTCCACCCGTTTGCACAAGCGCCCGCGTCTTTTCGGCGCGGGCGCTGTGTCTGTCTGTGCATTATTTGACGCTGCAATAGATTTGGTACACGTCCTGGCTGGTCAGCTTGACGAACTGGCCGGTGTAGCCGTCGGGGCCCTTCTTGACCTTCTGGGCCATCTCGCGCAGCCGGTCGTCCCCCACGCCCAACTCCGACAGGGTGACGGGCAGGCCGATGGCGGCGAAGAAGCTCCTGAGCGCGTCGATGCCCGCCAGGGCGGTGCGCTCGGGGTTGTCAAAGTCGTACGGCACGCCGAACACCCGGCTGGCGAACTTGGCGAACAGGGCGACGTTGTGGCGGTACACATAGCGCATCCACGCCGGGAACACCACCGCCAGCCCCGCGCCGTGGGCCACGTCGTACAGGGCGCTGAGCTCGTGCTCGATCTGGTGGCTGGCCCAGTCCCCCACCCGGCCGCAGCTGAGCAGGTCGTTGTGGGCCAGGGTGGCCGCCCACATGATCTCGGCCCGGGCGTCGTAGTCCTCAGGATGCGCCAGGGCCAGGGGCACGTTGTGGATCATGCTGGTCAGCACCGCCTCGCACAGCCGGTCGGTCAGGTCCACATGGGGCTCGTTGGTGAAGTAGCGCTCCATCACATGGGCCATGATATCCGCCGCGCCGCAGGCGGTCTGGTAGGCGGGCAGGGTGTAGGTCAAGACCGGGTTGAGGATGGCGAAATCCGGTCGGATGACCTCCGAGCCCAGGCCGCGCTTGAGCCAGCCCTGCTCGTTGGTGATCACCGAGCTGTTGGAGGCCTCGCTGCCCGCCGCCGGGATGGTGAGCACCACGCCCAGGGGCAAGCGGGCGGTCGGCTGGCGCAGGCCGATGTAGAAATCCCACACGTTGCCCTTGTCGGGCGCGCCCACGGCGATGGCCTTGGCCGAGTCGATGACCGAGCCGCCGCCCACCGCCAGCAGGAAGTCCACTCCCCGCCGCCGGCACAGGTCAATGCCCTCGCGCACCAGGGTCAGCCGGGGATTGGGCTGCACCCCGCCCAGGGGCACCACCTGAAGGCCCGCTGCCTCCAGGCTGGCCGTCACCCGGTCATACAGGCCCGAGCGCTGGACCGAGCCGCCGCCGTAGTGCAGCAGCACCGTGTGTCCGCCCCGGTCGCGCACCTGCCGGCCCACCTGGGCCTCGGTATCCCGGCCGAAGAGAATCTGGGTGGGCATGGCAAAGTCAAAATTGCGCATCGGCGACCTCCTTTTATAGGTTCACGCGCTGGCCGCTCTGGGAGGAGGCGTAAATGCCCCGCAGCAGCTTGACGGCCTCGATGGCCTCGTGGCCGGTGATTTTGGGGGGCTGCCCCGCGGCCAGGGAGGCATAGTAGTCGGCGATCTGCACCGCGTGGCCGTTGCCCCAGTAGCCCTTCTCGCCCAGCTTGTTCTCGCTGGGCGGGGTGATCTCCGTCAGGCCCTGCTCGCTGACCTCGTAGAGCGCGTCGCCCCGGATGAGCAGGCCGCCTTGCTCGAACACCGCCTCGATCTCCACCGGCGCGTTGGCCCGGTGGGCGTTGGTGGCGTAGAAGATGGCCGACACGCCGTTTTCAAAGCTGATCTGGGCGTGGGCGCTGTCCTCCACCTCGATGACCCCCTCCAGCAGCGGCGAGTCGGTGGACACCGCGCCCTTGACGGACACGGCCCTGCCGCCAAACCACTGCACCAGGTCCAGCGTGTGGATGGACTGGTTGATCAGCACGCCGCCGCCCTCGGTATCCCAAGCGCCGCGCCAACCGCTTTCGGTGTAGTAGGGCGCGGTGCGATACCAGGCCACGCTGCCGCGCAGGGCGACCAGCTTGCCGTAGCGATGCTCATCGATGGCCTTCTTGACGAACTGGCTGGCGGCGTTGTATCGGTTCTGGAAGATGACCCCCAGCCGACCGCCCAGCTCGTCGGAGACCGCGTTCATCTGCTCGGCCTGCTCCACTGAGATGGCCATGGGCTTCTCGGTGAGCACATACTTGCCCGCCCGCATGGCGGCGATGGCCATGGGCGCGTGCAGGTAGTGGGGCACGCACAGGTGCACCACCTGCACATCCTCCCGGGCGATGACCTGGTCAAAATCGGTCTCGGCCTGGGCCCCGGTCTTCTCGGCCAGGGCCGCCGCCCGCTCAGGGATTTTGTCGCACACCGCGACGATCTGGACCTGGGGCAGGGTGGCCAGGGCCGCGGCGTGCACCTGAGCGATGCCGCCGCAGCCGATGATGGCCGTGCGAAACTGCTTCTCCATCTGATTTCTTCCCCCCGCTCAGCCCAGCTTGACGGCCTTGCCCGTGCGGGCAGACTCGTACACCGCCAGGATGATGGCCAGGGGCGCGCGGGCCATCTCGCCGGTGATGGCGGGCTCGCGGTCCTCCAGAATGGCGTTGACCACGTCCTGAATCTGGCGCACATGGCTGCTCTCGCCGATGGCGGCGCTGGAAGCGCCGGCGGGGCCCTCCTTCTGGGCAACCTGCTTGGGCGCGTCGATCTCGTCGCGGAACTTCCACTCGCGGATCTGGTCGTTCTCGATGATCACCGAGCCGTCGGTGCCGTAGACGTCCAGCCGGGTGTGGAAGCCGGGGTAGGCGGTGGTGTTGCCCTCAAGCATGCCCACCGCGCCGCTCTTGAACTTGATGATCGCCGCGGCGATGTCCTCCACCTCAATGCGCACATGGGCGCGGGTGGCGCAGTAGGCCGTGACCTCCTCCACCTCGCCCATCATGTACTGCAGCATATCCACATAGTGCACCGACTGGTTCATCAGCGCGCCGCCGCCGTCGAGCTCCCAGGTACCGCGCCAGTCGCCGCTGTCGTAGTACTTCTGGTCGCGGAACCACTTGGTGTAGCTGCCGCCGAAGTTGAGCTGGCCGAAGCGCCCGTCCACCAGGGCCTGGTGGGCCTGGATCATGGCGTCGTCAAAGCGGTGCTGGGAGATGACCGACAGCTTGACCCCGGCCTGGCGGCAGCCCGCGATCAGCGCGTCGGCATGCTCCAGGGAGACGTCGATGGGCTTCTCGGTCAGCACGTTGACGCCGCGGGCGGCGGCCTTCAGGCCGTACTCGGCGTGCAGGCCGCTGGGCAGGCAGACGTGCAGCAGGTCGATCTGCTCGCTGTCGAGCATGGCGTCGCAGTCGGTATACACCTTACATCCGTACTGGTCGGCGATCTTCTGGGCCCGCTCGGGGATCAGGTCGCACACCGCGACCAACTCGGCGTTGTCGATCTGGGCCAGGCTCTTGGCGTGGGTGGGGCCGATGGCGCCCAGGCCGATGATAGCGCTGCGTACCTTTTTCATGATGGTCACTCCTTTTTATTGCTGGGCGGGGGCGTGCTCGGCCTCCACCTGGGCGATCAGGTCCTTGATGGCCTTGACGGCCACGGCGAATTTGTCCGCGCCGGAGCCGGGGATGGCGTCGTTGTGCGACAAATGCGGCTCGATGGAGAAGAAACCCTCGTACCCGTCCTCGTACAGGGCGGTGACGATCCGCTTCAGGTCGCCGTCGCCATAGCCCGCCGGGCGGTGAGCGTCGGTGATGGTGTCAAAGCCGGTGTCCCGCTGGGCCTTCCGGCCGGTGAAGACCGAGTCCTTGATGTGCATGTAGCGGATGTAGGGCCGCAGCAGGTTGAAGGCGTCGGGATAGTTCTTCACGCCGCACTGCACGAAGTTGGAGGGATCGTAGGTCATCCACAGCTGCTCGCAGGCCAGGGTGTCGAAGATGTCCTTGCAGCGGTTGGGCACGTCGCCGTAGATCTCCTTCTCGTTCTCGTGCAGCAGGGTGATGCCCGTGCCCTTGACCGCCTGCGTGAAGGCGCTGAGCCGACGCATCACCTCGCCCCGGTAGGCGAAGGGGTCCTTGCCCCGGGGGATGAAAAAACTGAACATGCGGATGTAGGGGGTCTGAAAGATCTGGGCGATGTCGATGATCTTATAGAAGGTCTTCAGGTGCTCGAAGAAGTCCTCCTCGATACCGATCTTGCCCATGGGCGAGCCCACCGCCGAGACTTTGACGCCCGCCGCGTCCATGCGGCGCTTGGCCTGGCGCGCCTCTTGCAGGGTATAGTCCGCGATGCCCTTGCCGTCGGCCCCGCGGAACTCGACATAATGGATATCATGCCGGTTGAGCTCGGATAGCTGCAGATCGAGGTCCGCGCCGATCTCGTCGGCAAAGGCGGTCAGTGTAAAACGGCTCATCGTGTGTTCCTCCTTATCCCACGACCTGTTCGCCCAGGTCGAGATGAAACAGTTCGTCCCCCGCCAGGGGCAGCTCCAGACCCGCCACGGCCCGCTGGTACCCGGCCAGGGTGTCGGCCACCACGAAGGTGTTCAGGCTTTGGCCCATCAAGAACGCGGCGTACACCGCCTCCACGGGCGCCCCCTTGAACTGGGCCATGCGCTCGGCGCGCTCGGCCCGCTGGCGGTTGTAGGCGCTGTCAAAGGCCGGGCCCGCCTGGCCGAAGGGCAGCTTGCACAATACCGGCAAAAAGCAGCCCGAGTAGAACTTGCGATCCTCCACCCGCGGCCAGCCCGACAGGCTGGCCAGGCCGCTGGCATGCACCGGCTCGAGCAGGCCGTACTGGATCAGTATCGCCGCGGGCTCGGCCGCGCCGCTGTCCACCGCGCGCTCGGTGATCTCCAGCAGCCGGGGCACCGACCAGTCCTCCCCGCCGTACACGCCCCGGGCGGGCGGGTCCTCCCGCCACAGGGTGACGTCCGCAGGCAGCGGATGCTCCCCGCCCCGGCGCAGCACCACCGGGCCCGGCTCGGGCGCATCGGGCAGGGGCAGGTCGGCCGGCAGCAGCACCGCCCCCACCCCCGCCCGCAGCGCGTCGGCCAGGGCGGGTGCGTCGGCGCAGTCCAGGATCAGCCGGGGCACCGGCCGGGACACGCCGGGAATCTTTCCGGTTTTCAAGGGCAATCCTCCTCAAAGGGAAACCGCAGGCCCCACTGGGCCCGCAGGGTATCCATGATCCGCGCGTTGCCCACCGACTCCTCCCAGCCGTAGCGGGGACTCTGTTGCAGGCCGCGGCGCAGGCAGTCCATCACCTCGGCGATCTCGAACTGGTATCCGTTGGTGGGGAAGGGCTCGTCGAACGCCTCCACCCCCTGGGGAGTGACCAGGCGCGCGGCGTGGGCGTTGTAGAAGGGCGCGGGCAGCTCGATGCGCCCGTCGGTCCCGTAGAGGGTGCAGGTCACCGGCCGGGTGGTGCGCACCGCCGTGGTCATGAGCGCCAGCTCGCCGCCGGGATAGCCCAGCACGATGGCGTTCTGCTCATCCACGCCGGTGTCGCCGATGTGGGCCGCGCCGGTGATCCGATCCGGCCGCCAGCCGAAAAACTGGCTGGCCATGCCCAGCACATAGGGGCCCACGTCCAGCAGGCCGCCGCCGGCCAGGGCGGGGTCGAACAGCCGGGAGGTGGGATCCAGTTCCGAGCGGAAGCAGAAATCCGCCTGGAGCATGCGCAGCTGGCCGATGCGCCCGCCGCGCACCCAGGCCTCGGCCTGGCGAATGGCGGGCATGAACCGCGTCCAGTAGGCCTCCATCAGGAACACACCCCGCTCGGCCGCGCGCTGGCACAGGCGGCGGGCCCTGTCCGCGTCGGTGGTCATGGGTTTCTCGATCAGCACGCTCTTGCCGTGGTCCATGCACAGCATGGCCTGCTCAAAGTGCATCGGGTGGGGCGAGGCGATGTAGACCACGTCCACCTCCGGGTCCTCGGCCAGCTGCTCATAGCCGCCCCAGGCCCGCTCAAAGCCGTAGACCTTGGCGAAATCCGCGGCGCGCTCGGCGCTGCGGCTGCCCACCGCCACCCGGCGCGCGTCCGGCAGGAGCGCCAAACTCGCGGCAAAGGCGCGGCCAATGCCGCCCGGGGCCAGCAAGCCCCATCCGATGGGTCGGTCCATGGCGATCCCTCCTAAATGTAAGCGCTTCCACCCGTATTATACCCCACCCGGCCCCCAAAGGGAAGGGGGCGACGGGGATTTTTTCGCAGCAAAAAAGCGCCCGGAGAACTCTCCGGGCGCTTTCTGTCGGTCACTTAGCGGCGATGGGCCTCGAAGCAATCGCGGCAGTACACGGGGCGATCGTTGCGGGGCTGGAAGGGCACCTGGGTGGGCTTGCCGCAATCCGCGCAGATCACGTCGTACATGGGGCGATCGTTACCGCGGGTCGCCTTGCGGGCGGCGCGGCACTCGGGGCAACGGCCGGGCTCGTTCTGGAAGCCCTTCTCGGCGTAGAACGCCTGCTCGGAAGCGCTGAACACGAACTCGCGGCCGCACTCGCGGCAGGTCAAAACCTTGTCTTCGTACATGTGGAAAATCCTCCTCAAAGTGAAACATATTGGCCCAGGGTAAGTCGTATGGTCTGGTACTCGTTCCGCCACCATGGGACAATCGTCACATTGAGAGGAATTTGAGGCATACAGACAATTCGATTGGGTGGGCACAGACATAGTGTACCACCTTCACCCCAGAAAGTAAACACCTTTGCAAAAAAGATTTGAACTTTCCCAGAAAATTTCACAAATAGCGTCCTTTTTGCAAAAAATCATCACGCCATGCGCTGGCTGATCAGGGTGGCCAGGTCGTTGGCCTCCCGGGTGATGTCCTCCAGGTCGGCGCCCTCGATCATGACGCGCACCAACGGCTCGGTGCCCGAGGGGCGGATCAGCACCCGGCCCTCACCCTGATACTTGGCCTCGATGCGGGCGATCTCGTCCATAATGGTGCTGTCGCGCTTGTAGGCCTCCTTGTCGCTGCCCACCCGGGCGTTGATGAGGATCTGGGGCAACACCTGAACGGTACCGGCCAGCTCGGACAGGGGCTTGCCCGCCCGCCGCAGGCTGCCCAGCAGGTACAGGGCGCTGACCAGGCCGTCGCCGGTGGTCTGCTGGTGCAGCAGGATGACGTGGCCGCTCTGCTCCCCGCCGATGGCAAAGCCCCCCTGCTTCATGCGCTCGAGCACGTAGCGGTCGCCCACGGCGGTCTTCTCCAGGCGAATGCCCCGCTTGCGCATGGCGATATCCAGGCCCAGGTTGCTCATCACCGTCACCACCAGGGTGTCGTGGTCCAGCAGGCCGCGGGATTTCATGTCCATGGCGCAGATGGCCATGATCTGATCCCCATCCACGCCGCGGCCCAGCTCATCCACCGCCAGCATGCGGTCCGCGTCGCCGTCGAAAGCCAGGCCCAGGTGGGCGTGGTTCAGCAGCACCGCCCGCTGCAGGGGCTTGAGGTAGGTCGAGCCGCAGTGGTCGTTGATGTTGCGGCCGTCGGGGCTGTCGTTGATGTCGACCACCTCGGCCCCCAGGTCCCGCAGCAGCTGGGGCGCCAGGGCGCTGGCCGCGCCGTTGGCGCAGTCCACCACGATCTTCAGCCCGGTCAGGTCGGCCTCGCTCAGGCCCTTGAGAAACGCCAGGTAGTCCCCCCGGCCGTCCACCCGCTCGGTGCGGCCCAGGCCGGCCCCGGCGGGCAGCTGCTCCGGGCCGCCCCGGCGGATGACCGCCTCGATCTCATCCTCCACCGCGTCGGGCAGCTTGAAGCCCTCCGCGTCGAAGAACTTGATGCCGTTGTACTCCATGGGGTTGTGGGAGGCGGAGATCACCGCGCCGGCGGCGCAGCCGTACTTGCGCGCCAGGTAGGCCACCCCGGGGGTGGTCATCACCCCGGCGAAGATCGCCTCGCCCCCCACCGAGCAGATGCCCGCCGCCAGAGCGCACTCGAGCATATCGCCGCTGACGCGGGTGTCCTTGCCCACCAGGATGCGGGGGGCGCGGTGGGCCTGGCCCAGCACGTAAGCTCCGGCCTGGCCCAGCTGGAAGGCCATCTGCGCGGTCAACTCGGTGTTGGCCACGCCCCGCACGCCGTCGGTTCCAAACAGTCTCGCCATCAAACCTCTCCTTTACTTGCTCAGTGCTGGGCGATGACGCCCGCCTGGATGTACCGCTGGGCCGACACCGCGGCGACCGCCCCGTCGGCCACGGCGGTGATGACCTGGCGCAGGGGCTTCTCCCGCAGGTCGCCCGCGGCGAACACCCCGGGCACGCCGGTATCCATGGCCTCGTCGGTGCGGATATATCCGCCCGCCAGGGGCAATTGGCCGTCCGCCAAGGCGGTCTGGGGCGTCAGCCCCACGGCCACGAAGACGCCCGAAACCGGCAGCTCCGCCCCATCCTGCAGGCGCAGGCCCGAGACCATCTTCTCCCCCAGCACCTCGGCGACCCGGCTGTTCCAGTGCATCTGGATCTTCTCGTGGGAGAGCACCTTGTCCTGGAGCACCTGCACCGCCCGCAGGCTGTCGCGCCGGTGGATCAAATGCACCTTGCTGCACAGCCCGGCCAGGAACAGCGCGTCCTCGCAGGCGGTATCCCCGCCGCCGACCACCGCGACCTCGCGGCCCCTGAAGAAGGCCCCGTCGCAGGTGGCGCAGTAGCTCACGCCCCGGCCCCGCAGAGTCTCCTCCCCGGGCACGCCCAGGGTGCGCGGGGTGGCGCCCATGGCCAGGATGATCGCGCGGGCCTCATAGGGCCCCTGGTCGGTCTGAGCCCGCTTGACCTCGCCCTGCAGCGAGAGGGATTGCACCGCGGCGTAGACGAACTTCGCGCCAAAGCGCTCCGCCTGCTGGCGCATCTTCTCGGCGATATCCGGGCCCTCGACGCCCTCGGGAAAGCCGGGATAGTTCTCGATGACCGTGGTGGTGGCGGCCTGCCCGCCGGGGAAAGCCATCTCCAGCACCGTGGTCTCCAGGCCCGCCCGGGCCCCGTACAGCGCGGCGGCCAGGCCCGCCGGGCCCCCGCCGATGATCAACAAATCCAACATAATCTATTTCCTCCTTTGCCGGTAGTATGCGCCGCCCGGCGCAAAAACCGTGGAGCGGTACGAAAAAAGGGACACTTGCGTGTCCCTTGATTCCAACAGACCCGGACGCTCCAGGCCGAGTGGGTGGCGCCCAATCAGCGCTTGGAGAACTGGGGCGCGCGGCGGGCCTTCTTCAGGCCGTACTTCTTGCGCTCCTTCATGCGGGGGTCGCGGGTGACGAACCCGGCCTTCTTCAGGGCGGGACGGAGCTCCTCGTCGCTCTTGATCAGCGCGCGGGCGATGCCGTGGCGGATGGCGCCGGCCTGGCCGGTGAAGCCGCCGCCGTGCACGTTGACCAGCACGTCGTAGCGGCCCTGGGTCTCGGTCAGAGCCAGGGGCGAGCGCACGACCATCTTCAAGGTCTCCAGACCAAAGTAGCTATCGATATCCCGCTTGTTGATGGTGATGTTGCCATCACCGGGCACCAAGCGAACACGGGCGACGGCCTTCTTGCGGCGGCCGGTTCCCAAGTACTGTACCTGCGGCATAACAGTTTTCCTCCTTCAGCAGTTCGGTTCGCGGCGGCGCCTTACAGGATCTCCAGCGCCTCGGGCTGCTGGGCCTCATGGGGATGCTCGGCGCCCTTGTACACGCGCAGCTTCTTGAGCATGGCGCGGCCCAGGCTGTTGTGGGGCAGCATGCCGCGGACGGCCTCGTACACGGCGAAGTCCGACTTCTTCTCCATCAGGTGACGATAGGAGATGGCCTTCAGACCGCCCGGATAGCCGGAGTGCTTATAGTAAAACTTCTTGTCCAGCTTGGCGCCGGTCAAGACGACCTTATCGGAATTGATGATGATCACATGATCGCCCGTATCAACATGGGGGGTGAAAGTGGGCTTGTTCTTGCCGCGCAGAATCGCAGCGACCTGGCTGGCCAGCCGGCCCAGGGTCTTGCCGGTGGCGTCCACCAAATACCACTTACGCTCCACCGTTTGGGCGTTTGCCATGAACGTCTTCAACGGATTTTCCTCCTTCAACAATCGGGGTAAACCCCCTGCGCCTCCACGGCCTGGTAGCGCGCGGGAAACGCGGTTTTGTGATGATGACCCGGGGCTAGTGGATCATATAGACACAAGGTATATTTTAACGGACACGCCGGCCGCTGTCAAGCGACAAAGGCCTATTTTTCGGGATTTTCTCCCAGGTCTTCCGGGGGATAGGCCACCGAGACCAGGGTGAGGCCCCAGGCCGGGGCCGTGGGTCCGCAGGCGGTCCGCCCGCCCGGGGCCAGGGCGGCTGTCAGTTCGGCCTCCCGCTTGCCCAGCCCCACCTGCCATAGGGTGCCCGCGATGATGCGCACCATGTGGTAGAGGAAGCCCTCCCCCGTCACCGTCAGCAGCACGAAGGGGTCCCAGGCCTGAAGCGTGACCGCGCTTAGGGTGCGGGTGGCGTCGGCCACCGGCCGACCCACATCCTGGAAGGCCGAGAAATCGTGCCGCCCGGTCAGCTGCCCCGCCGCCCGCTCCATGGCCGCCAGGTCCAGCTCGCGCCCGGCGTGGAAGCAGTACTGCCGAAAGAGCGCCGGGGGCTGCTCGCCCACGTGGAAGCAGTAGCGGTAGGTCTTCTCGTGGGCCGAGAAGCGGGCGTGGAAGGTTTCGGGCACCCGCTGGCTGTGGGTGACCCGGATATCCCGGGGCAGGCGGGCGTTCAGGGCCGGGGCGATCTTGGCTGCGGGGATGGCCCGGTCGGTATCCAGGTGCGCGGCCTGGCCCAGGGCGTGCACCCCGCTGTCGGTGCGGCCCGCGCCGGTGACCGGGGTGGGCGCGCCGAACAGGTCCAGGGCCGCCTGCTGCAGGCGCTGCTGCACCGTCGGGGCGTTGGGCTGGATCTGCCAGCCGCCGTAGGCCCCGCCGTCGTAGCTGATGCGCAAGAGTATCCGCGTCATGCCCGCCCCCCCTAGAAGAAGACCCGGTCCAGCGCCACCAGGGCGGTCAGCCCCACCAGCGCGCACAGGGCGATATAATCCACCTTGCCCAGTTTGAGCACCTTCATGCGGGTGCGGCCCTCGCCGCCCCGGTAGCACCGGGCCTCCATGGCCAGGGCCAGCTCGTCGGCCCGGCGGAAGGCGCTGATAAACAGCGGCACCAGCAGCGGCACCATGGACTTGACCCGCTGCATCAGCTTGCCGCTGTCAAAGTCCGCGCCCCGGGCCATCTGGGCGCGCATGATCTTGTTGGTCTCCTCCAGCAGGGTGGGGATGAACCGCAGGGCGATGGTCATCATCATGGCCAGCTCGTGCACCGGGAAGTGCAGCTTTTTCAGCGGCGAGAGCAGCCGCTCGATGCCGTCGGTCAGGGCCACCGGCGAGGTGGTCAAGGTCAGGATCGAGGTGCCCGTCACCAGCAGCATCAATCGGATGCCCATGAACACCGCCTGGCGCAGGCCTTCCCAGGTCAGCTTGATGATCCCCCATTTCCAGATGACGTGCTCGCCGGGGGTGAAGAACACGTTGAGCACAAAGGTGAAGGCGATGATGAAATACAGCGGCTTGAGGCTCTTGAGCACCATCTTGACGGGCACCTTGGCCACGGCGATGGCGCCGAACAGGAAGCCGAAGAAGAACGCGTAGCCCACGAAGCTCTTCACGAAGAAGATCAGGATGATGTAGAACAGCACCAGGGATATCTTCATCCGGGGGTCCATCCGGTGCACCGGCGACTTGCCCGGGTAGTACTGGCCCAGGATCATGTTGTCTCCGATCACGCCTTCCCCTCCCCTCGGTAGAGCGCCAGCAGCGCCTGCTCCATCTCCTGGATGGTCAGCACGTCCTTGGGCACCGGCACGCCCCGCTCGCGCAGCATATCCCCCAGGCGCACCACCGCGGGCACGCCCAGGCCGATCTGGCGCAGCTGCTCGCTCTGGGAAAAGATTTCCCTCGGGGTGCCCTGCATGGCCACGCGCCCGTGGTTCATCACCACCAGCAGGTCCGCCATGCGGGCCATATCGTCCATGCTGTGGGACACCATGATGACCATGCCCTGGGTCTTGGCGTGATAGTCGCGCACCAGGCCCAGGATTTCGTCCCGGCCCCGGGGGTCCAGCCCGGCGGTGGGCTCGTCGAGCACCAGGATCTCCGGCCGCATGGCCAGCACGCCCGCGATGGCCACCCGGCGGCGCTGGCCGCCCGACAGGTCCAGGGGCGAGCGCTCCTTCAGCGACAGGTCCAGCCCGACCATGCCCATGGCCTCGTCCACCCGCTCGGCGATGGTGGCCGCGTCCAGGCCCAGGTTGTGGGGGCCGTAGGCGATATCCTTGGCCACGGTCTCCTCGAAGAGCTGATACTCGGGATACTGAAAGACCAGGCCGACCTTCTGGCGCAGGGCGCGCTTGTCGGCGTCCTTGGCGGTGATCTCCACGCCCTGGACGAAGATGCGCCCCGAGGTGGGCTTGATCAGGCCGTTGAGGTGCTGCACCAGGGTGGACTTGCCCGAGCCGGTGTGGCCCATCAGGCCGATGAGCAGCCCGTCGGGCAGCTCCAGGTTGATGTCCACCAGCGCGTCGGACTGGAACGGGCTGCCGGCGCTGTAGGTGTAATTCAGCTGTTCAATAACAATGGACATATCGCCGTCACCAGCCTTTCCGCGTCGATGATCCCCTCGGGCAGGGGCACCCCGTCCTGGCGCAGCCGCCAGGCCAGCTCCACCGCCGGGGGCACGTCCAGGCCGATGGCCTTGAGCTGCTCCACATGGGTGAACACCTCCTGGGGCGTGCCGCTCATGACCACCGCGCCCCGGTCCATCACCACCACCCGATCGGCCAGGGCGGCCTCCTCCATGAAGTGGGTGATGTTGACCACAGTGATGCCCTCCTGGCGGTTGAGCCGCTGCACGGTTTGCATGACCTCCGCTCGGCCCGAGGGGTCGAGCATGGCGGTGGGCTCGTCGAGCACCATCACCTCCGGCCGCATGGCCAGCACGCCCGCGATGGCGATGCGCTGTTTCTGTCCGCCCGAGAGCATGCTGGGAGCGTTGTCCCGGTAGGCGCTCATGCCGACGTTCTCAAGGGCCTCGTCCACCCGGCGGCGGATCTCCGGCGGGTCCACCCCCAGGTTCTCCGGCCCGAAGGCCACGTCCTCCTCCACCACGGTGGCCACGAGCTGGTTGTCCGGGTTTTGGAAGACCATGCCCGCGCTCTGGCGGATGTCCCACACCTGCGCCTCCGAGCGGGTGTCCATGCCCTTGACCCAAACCACTCCGTCGGTAGGCAGCAGCAGCGCGTTGATGTGCTTGGCCAGGGTGGATTTGCCCGAGCCGTTATGGCCGATCACCGCCAAAAACTCCCCGGGTTTGATCTCGAGGTTCAAGCCTGAGAGCGCCTCGGTCTCCTCCGCGTCGGGTTCGGATGCCGTGTATCGATAGGCGACGTTCTCGAAGGATACGATTGATTGCATCATACCGTTCCTCCCTTCCTGGAAAGATTCTGCTTTCAGATATGCGCAAAGCCGCCGGAGGAGCTGCGCGCATGCGCCTCCCACCCGACGGCTCCATCATCCGTGAAAAATGCGCCAGAGGCGTTACACCAGCTCCAGCACGACCGTCTCGGCGGCGTCGCCGCGACGGGGGCCCATCTTCAGGATGCGGGTGTAGCCGCCGCCCTGGCCCTTCTCCTCTTTGCGCTTGTTGTACTTGGGCGCGATCTCGCCGAAGAGCTTCTCCACGGCGGGATGGCGCACGTCGCGGGTGCGCTCGAGGTAGTCGCTCTTGGACTCCTTCTCGCCCTTGGTCGGCTGGACGTCGTAGAGATAGCTCATGATCTGACGGCGGGCATGCAACTTGCTGGGGGCGTCGTTGCGCACCTCGATCTCCTTGCCGTCCTTGGTGGTCTTCTTGACGGTGATATTGTTGTCGCACTCTTTCATCGCCAGGGTGATCATCCGCTCAGCGATGCGGCGCACTTCCTTGGCGCGGGCCTCGGTGGTCTGCACCTTGCCATTCCAGATCAGGGTCGTTACCAAGCCACGCAGCATGGCCTGGCGCTGATCGGAAGGCCGGCTCAGTTTGCGGTAAGCAGCCATGAAATTCCCTTCCTTCCTCAAACAAGCTTGTTTACTCGTCGACGCGGCGCAGGCTCAGGCCCAGAGCGGCCAGCTTCTGCTCCACCTCTTCGAGGGACTTGCGTCCAAGATTGCGCACCTTCATCATGTCCTCTTCACTGCGCATCACAAGCTCTTCCACGGTATTGATACCGGCACGCTTGAGGCAGTTGTAGGAGCGAACGGTCAGGTCGAGCTCCTCGATGGTCATCTCGAGGATCTTCTCCTTCTTATCCTCCTCCTTCTCCACCAGGATCTCAACGTCCCTGGCGTGGTCGGTGAGGTTCATGAAGAGCAGCAGGTGTTGACTCAAAATCTTTGCCGCAAGGGATGCGGCTTCATCGGGGTGGATGCTGCCATTGGTGAAGATCTCCAGCGTCAGCTTGTCAAAATCGGTGATCTGACGCACGCGGGTGTTCTCCACAAAGTAGTTGACCTTGCGGATGGGGGTGAAGGCCGAGTCCACCACCAAGACGCCGATGGGCAGGCTGCCCTGCAGGTTCTGCTTGTGGCGCTCGACGGACACATACCCCTGGCCCTTCTCCAGCAGCAGCTCCATATACAGATGCGCGCCCTCCTCGAGGGTGGCGATGTGCATCGCGGGGTTCATGATCTCCACTTCCGAGTCCACCGTGATGTCCCCGGCCGTGACCTCGCAGGGGCCGGTGGCGTTCAGGGTGATCCACTTGGGCTGGTCGGTGAAGAGCCGGGCCGACAGGCCCTTGATGTTCAGGATCAGCTCCGTCACATCCTCGGTCACCCCGGGCACAGTGGAGAACTCGTGCAGCACGCCTTCGATCTTGACCTGGGTGACGGCCACGCCCGGCAGGCTCGAGAGCAGCACCCGCCGCAGCGAGTTGCCCAGGGTCGTGCCGAAGCCCCGCTCCAGGGGCTCGACCACGAACTTGCCGTAGGTATAGTCGTCGCTCATCTCCACGCACTCGATGCGGGGCTTCTCGGATTCAAACATACGTCGGTACCCTCCTTGTCGCGGTGTCAGGCGCAGGCGAGGGCCGGAGCGGTCCGGTCCTCACCCGACGGCATTAACGGGAGTACAACTCGACGATCAAGTGCTCCTCGAAAGACAGGTCGATGTCCTCGCGGGCGGGCAGGGCGTTGACGGTGCCCTTCAGGTTCTCCGCATCCAGGGTGAGCCACTTGGGGATGATGCGGCTGGTGCCCTCGCGCAGGGCCTTGAAGATAGCGATATCGCCGCTGCCCTCGCGCACAGAGATCACGTCGCCGGCCTTGACCTGGTAGGAGGCGATATCCACCTTCCGGCCGTTGACGGCGATATGGCCGTGCAGCACCAGCTGACGGGCCTGGGGACGGGACTCGCCCATCGCCAGACGGTACACCACGTTGTCCAGGCGGCGCTCCAGCAGGCTCAGCAGGTTCTCGCCGGTGACGCCGTCCATGCGCTCGGCCATCTCGAAGTAGTGGCGGAACTGGCCCTCCAGCACGCCGTAAGCGCGGCGGGCCTTCTGCTTCTCGCGCAGCTGCAGGCCGTACTCGCTCATCTTGCGGGCGCGGGCGTGGCCGTGCTCACCAGGAGGGGTGGGGCGCTTGACAATGGCGCACTTCTGGGAATAGCAACGGTCTCCTTTCAGGAAGAGCTTAACACCCTCCCTGCGGCACTGCCGGCAGACCGATCCGGTATATCTAGCCATTTAAAGCTTACCTCCTATTACACTCTTCTACGCTTGGGGGGACGGCATCCGTTGTGGGGGATGGGGGTGACGTCCTTAATCATGCTGACCTCCAGGCCGGCGGCCTGCAGGGAACGGATGGCGGCTTCGCGGCCGGCGCCGGGGCCTTTCACGAACACCTCCACCGAGCGCAGACCATGCTCCATGGCGGCCTTGGCGGCCGTCTCAGCGGCAACCTGGGCGGCAAAGGGGGTGGACTTGCGCGAACCACGGAAACCCAGGCCGCCGGAGCTGGCCCAGCTGAGCGCGTTGCCAGCGGTGTCGGTGATGGTCACCATGGTGTTGTTGAACGTGGAACGGATATGGGCGGCGCCACGCTCGATATTCTTCTTCTCGCGGCGCTTTCTAGCCATACTTCTCTTCATCTTGGGCTTGGCCATATGGATTTCCCTCCTACTTGCTGAAAAGAAAGCTCACAGCTTACTTCTTCTTGCGTCCGCTAACCGTCTTCGGGGGACCCTTACGGGTACGGGCGTTCTGCTTGGTGGACTGACCCCGAACCGGCAAGCCCTTGCGATGGCGGACGCCGCGATAGCAGCCGATCTCCATCAGGCGCTTGATATCCAGGGCGGTGTCGCGGCGCAAGTCGCCCTCCACCTGCACATTCTGATCAATGTATTCGCGCAGCTTGCCCACTTCGTCCTCAGTCAGATCGCGCACCCGGGTATCGGGGGATACGCCGGTGGACTCCAGGATCTTCTGACTCGTGGAGCGGCCAATGCCCAGGATGTAGGTTAAGCCAATCTCAACGCGCTTGTCCCGGGGTAAATCTACACCCGCAATACGTGCCATAGTTACACCTCCAGCAATTGATGCATGTATGCTCATCCGCGCGGAACACCCTTGAGGGTGCAGCCGCCCGCGCGGGCCTTTTTAACCCTGCTTCTGCTTGTGCTTGGGATTTTCGCAGATGACCATGACGCGGCCCTTGCGCTTGATGACCTTGCACTTCTCACAGATGGGCTTCACAGACGGTCTTACCTTCATTTCAAAAAACCCTCCTTGTATCGACGGTGGCGTGTTGTCCGCGCCTTAGCTCTTGCCGCGCCAGGTGATCCGCCCGCGCGTCAAGTCATAAGGGGATAGCTCAATGGTCACCCGGTCGCCCGGCAGAATTCTGATGAAGTTCATGCGCAGCTTGCCGGAAATATGTGCCATAATCTTGTGGCCGTTCTCCAGCTGCACTTGGAATACAGCGTTGGGAAATGCCTCCACAACCGTACCTTCCACTTCGATGACATCGTCTTTTGCCAAGCGTTCACGCCTCCCTTTCCGGTTGATTGCGATACCCCAGCGTTTCCAGGGCCTTGCGCACCGTTGCGTCAAGGACCGGGGCGCCGCCTGAGAGGGCCTCCCTCAGGGCCGGAATCTGTTCGGGCCGGGCATCCAAATGCTTGATTCTCTTTTTCTTGGGTTTCGCCAACCTGTGACAGTCGCCGTCGGCCACGGTCACGAAGTCCGCGTCGATCACCTCGACCACGGCAAAGGCGCGCTTGCGGTCCCTGCCGGCCTTGGAGATCACCACGTCGCCAACCTGAAGGGGCTTGTGCTGCTTCATCAGCGGTCCTCCTTCGGCTGGTATACCATCGGTCCGTCGGGCAGGGTCAGGATCATCGGCCCTTCGGGGGTGATGGCGATGGAGTTCTCATAGTGGCTCGAGGGCAGATGGTCAGCGGTGACCACCGTCCACTCGTTGTCCGCCATGTATACCTGGCGCGCGCCCATGTTGATCATCGGCTCGATGGCCAGGGTCATGCCCTCCACCAGGCGGGGGCCCTTGCCGGGCCTGCCGTAGTTGAGCACATCGGGCTCCTCGTGGAGCTTCTCGCCCACGCCGTGCCCGCACAGTTCCCGCACCACGGAGTAACCCGCGTCCTCGGCCACCGTCTGCACCGCATGGGAGATGTCCGACAGGCGGTTGCCCACCTTGGCGTAGGCCATGGCACTCCAGAAGCACCGCTCGGTCACGTCCACCAGCCGGGCCACCTTGGGGTCGATCTGACCCACCGGGAAGGTCCGGGCGGCGTCGGCGTGGCAGCCCTCATAGATGGTGCCCAGGTCCACGGAGAGGATATCCCCCTCCTGCAGGCGGCGCTTGGTCGGGAAGCCGTGCACGACCTCGTCGTTGATGGAGGCGCAGATCGTGGCGGGGAAGCCGTTGTAGTTCTTGAAGGAGGCCTTCATGCCGCGCTTGCGGATTTCGTCCTCCGCCAGCCGGTCCAGCTCCAGGGTGGTCACCCCGGGACGGATGCGCTCGCGGATCAGCTCCAGGATTTCCGCCAGAGCCTTGCCCGCGACGGCCATCCTCTCGATTTGGTGAGATGACTTGAGTACAATCATGCCCACTTCTCCACCAGCTCGAGGATCTGCTCGAAGACCACGTCGATGTCCAGCTGGCCATCCACGGTGTAGAGCAGGCCTTGGGCCTCATAGAAGTTGATCAAGGGCGCCGTCTGATCGTGGTAGACCTTCAGGCGGTTGATCACGGTTTCGGGCTGATCGTCCTTGCGCTGGATCAGCTCCTTGCCGCACACCGGGCAATCGCTGCCGGGGTGCCGGCTGATGTGGGTGGTGGCGCCGCAGGCGGGGCAAACCCGCCGGCCGCTCAGGCGCTTAACCAGCGCCTCGTCGGGCACGGCGACGTTGATGACCCCATCCACCTGGGAGAAGGTCGCCAGCGCCTCGGCCTGGGCCACCGTGCGGGGGAAGCCGTCCAGGATATAGCCCTTGCGGGTGTCCGGCTGGCTCAGGCGGTCCTTGACGATGCCGATGACCACCTCGTCGGGCACCAGCTGCCCGGCCTCCACCAGGGCCTTGGCCTTCTGGCCCAGAGGGGTGCCCTCGCGCATCGCGGCGCGGAGCATATCCCCGGTGGAGATGTGGGCGATGCCCAGCTGTTCGCTCAGGCGCACGGCCTGGGTGCCCTTACCGGCCCCGGGAGGGCCGACAAAAATCAAATTCATCCCACGCTCCCCTTTCATCAACGGTTGAGGAACCCGCGGTAATGCCGCATCAGCATTTGGCTCTCCAGCTGCTTGCTGGTCTCCAGGGCGACGCTGACCATAATCAACAGGCTGGTGGAGCCGAAGGTCACGGCGATGTTGCGGCCAAAGCCGCCGACGTTGCCGATGATCATGGGCAGCATGGCGATGATCGCCAGGAACACCGCGCCGAAGATCACCAACCGGTTGTTGATGCGGGCCAGATAGTCGCTGGTGGCCTTGCCCGGCCGAATGCCGGGGATGAAGCCGCCCTGCTGCTGGAGGTTCTTGCTCATGTCGATGGGGTTGAAGACCATCTGCGAGTAGAAGAACGAGAAGAAGACGATCAGCAGCGCGAAGATCACCGCGTAGACCACCGTGCCGGCGCCCAGCCACTTGTCATACCACAGCGTGAAGGCGCTGTTGGGCCAGAACTGGGCGATCATGCCGGGCAGGGAGCAGAAGGTGCTCGCAAAGATCAGGGGCAACACGCCGGAGGAGTTGACCTTCATGGGGATGTGGGTGCTCTGACCGCCGTACATCTTGCGGCCCACCACGCGCTTGGCGTACTGAACCGGAATGCGGCGCTGGCCCAGGTCCACGAAGACCACGCCGGCGATGATCGCCACGATGGCGATGACGACGGGGAGGATCCACCACGCGTAGCTGGCGTTGAGCTTGATGTACTCGATGCCCATGCCCAGCAGCGAGGGGACTCGGGAGACGATGTTGATGAAGATCAGCAGCGAGATGCCGTTGCCCACGCCCTTCTCGGTGATCTGCTCGCCCAGCCACATGGTCAGGGCCATGCCGGCGGTCAGGGTCATGCCGATGGTGATGTAGGTCAGCCAGGTGCTCCCCGCGATGGGGTAAATCGCGCCGCTGCCCATGCCGATAATGATGGCCACGGACTGGATCAGCGCCAGGCCGATGGTCATATAGCGGGTGTACTTAGCCAGCCTCTCCTTGCCGTTCTCGTCGTCCTTGGCGATGCGCTCCAGGGCGGGGATGGCAAAGGTCAGCAGCTGCATGATGATCGAGGCGTTGATGTACGGGGTGATGCCCATGGCGAAGAGGGTGAAGTTCCCCAGCGCGCCGCCGGACATGATATCCATCAGCCCGAGGATACTGTATTTACCCACCTGCTCCGCGATGAAATCCGCGTTGACGCCGGCCACAGGGATGTAGACGCCGATGCGGTAGATCAGCAGGATCAGCAGCGTGAAGAGGATCTTCTTGCGCAGCTCCGTATTCTTCCAGGCATTGCGGATGGTTTCCAGCACCTCAGATCACCTCGATCCTTCCTCCAACTGCCTCAATCTTCTCCTGAGCGGTCTTGGTGAACTTGGCCGCCTGCACGGTCAGCTTCTTGGTCAGCTCGCCGTCGCCCATGATCTTCAGGCCGTCGTAGAGCTTCTTGCAGATGCCGGCCTCCTTGATCATCTTGGGGGTGACGACCGCGCCGTCCTCAAAGTACATCTCCAGCACGCCGACGTTGACCGCGGCGTACTTAGTCGCAAAGCGCGCGTTGTTGAAGCCACGGATGGGCAGGCGCTGGGTCAAGGGCATCTGGCCGCCCTCAAAACCGGGGCGGACGCCGCCGCCCGAGCGGGCGTTCTGGCCCTTATGGCCTTTACCGGAGGTCTTACCCAGGCCCGAGCCGATACCGCGGCCCAGGCGCTTGGGGGAAGACACAGCCCCCGGAGAGGGGATAATCTCATGCATTTTCATCGGGGCGGTCTCCTTCCTTACGCAATTTCCTCAACATCCACCAGGTGCTTGACCTTAAAGATCATGCCGCGGATGCTGGGGTTGTCGGGCTGCACCACCTGAGAGTTGGTCTTGCCCAGGCCCAAGGCCTTGACGGTCTTGATCTGGTCCGGGGGACAAGAGATGGTGCTCTTCTTCAGGGTCACCTTGAGCTGTGCCATGGTGATGCTCCCTCCTTATCCAATCAATTCTTCCACGGTCTTGCCGCGCATGCGGGCGACCTCCTCAACGGTGCGGCAGGCCTTGAGCGCCTCGATGGTGGCCTTGACGATGTTGATGGGGTTGCTCGAGCCGTGGGACTTGGTCCTGATATCCTTCACACCGGCCGCCTCGAGCACCGCGCGGGCCGAGCCGCCGGCGATCACGCCGGTACCTTCGGGGGCGGGCATCAGCTGAACCTGGCTGGTGGAAAACTTGCCGATCACCTCATGGGGGATCGAAGTCCCCAGCAGAGAGACGGAAACCATATTCTTCTTCGCATCCTCGGTGCCCTTGCGGATCGCCTCCGGGATCTCGGCGGCCTTGCCCATGCCGACGCCGACATGGCCATTGCCGTCTCCGACCACCATCAGCGCGCTGAAGCGGAAGTTCCGGCCGCCCTTGACAACCTTGGCCACGCGGTTGACCGCAACGAGCTTCTCCTGCAGGTCGATGGTGCTTGCGTCAATGCGCTGCATGTATTCTCCTCCTCACTTAGAACTGGAGCCCGCCCTCGCGAGCGCCGGCAGCAACCTCGGCCACGCGGCCGGTGTAGAGATACCCGCCCCGGTCGAACACCACGGTGGAAATCCCCTTCTCCAGCGCTTTGGCGGCGATGGTCTGGCCCACGAGCTTGGAGGCCTCTACCTTGGTCTTATCCGCGATCTGGTCGGCGATGGCCTTCTCCAGCGTGGAAGCGGAGACCAGGGTCTTGCCCGCCTCATCGTCGATGATCTGGGCATAGATGTTGTTGAGGCTGCGATAGACGTTTAAACGGGGACGCTCAGCAGTGCCGTACACCTTCTTGCGAACGCGTGCGTGGCGCACCAAGCGCAGTGCATTCTTGTCCTGCCTTTGGATCACTTCAGGGTCACTCCCTTCTATTCGTCAACAGCCGGTTACTTCTTACCGGTCTTGCCTTCCTTGCGGCGGATGTGTTCGTTCTCATAGCGGATCCCCTTGCCCAGGTACGGCTCGGGCTCGCGCACCTTGCGGATGGTGGCGGCCACGTTGCCGACCTTCTGGCGGTCAATGCCCTTGATGACCACGCGGGTCTGCGCGGGGGTCTCAAAGGTAATGCCCTCAGGCTCCTCGAACTCCACCGGATGGGAGTAGCCCACCGTGAGCACCAGCTTTTTGCCCTGCTTCTGGGCGCGGTAACCGACGCCCTCCAGGGTCAGGGCCTTCTCGAAGCCCTCGGTCACGCCCACCACCATGTTGTGGATCAGCGCACGGGATAGACCGTGCAGGGCGCGGTGGTTCTTATCGTCGCTGGGACGGGTCACCGTCAGGGTGTCCCCCTCCACAGTCACCGTGATATCGGGGTTGATGTTCTGCTTCAGCTCGCCCTTGGGTCCCTTGACGGTCACAAGGTTATCCTCGCTGACCGATACGCTGACGCCTTTGGGGAGGGCGATAGGCATTTTTCCAATACGGCTCATGACGTTTTCCTCCCTTACCAGATGTACGCCAGCACTTCGCCGCCGACCGCCGCCTCGCGGGCCTGCTTGTCGGTCAGGACGCCCTTGGAGGTGGAGATGATGGCGATGCCCAGGCCGCCCAGCACGCGGGGAATCTCTTCCTTGCGCGCGTACACGCGCAGGCCGGGACGGCTGATGCGCTTCAGGCCGGTGATGACGCCGGTCTTGTTGGGGCCGTACTTCAGGCTGATCTTCAGCAGGCCCTGGGGGCCGTTGTTGACGACCTCGACGCCCTTGATGTATCCTTCGCTCAACAGAATCTGAGCAATGGTCTTCTTCATGTTGGAAGCCGGCACTTCAACCACGTCGTGCTTGGCCACCAACGCATTGCGGATGCGCGTGAGCATATCGGCAATGGGATCTGTTACGATCATGGGTGAACCTCCCTTCGTTTGTCGCTGCTTACCAGCTAGCCTTCTTGACGCCGGGGATTTGTCCCTGGTAGGCCAGTTCCCGGAAGCAGATGCGGCAAATGCCGTACTTGCGCAGTACCGAGTGGGGCCGACCGCACAGGCGGCAGCGGGTATAGGCGCGCGTGGAAAACTTCGGCGTTTTCTGCTGCTTTAATTTCGTGCTCGTCTTAGCCACAGTATTTCCTCCTTAAGCCTGGGCAAAGGGCATACCCAGCAGTCTGAGCAGCTCGCGCCCTTCCTCGTCGGTCTTGGCAGTGGTGACAAAGATGATGTCCATTCCGCGGATTTTCTCCACCTTATCGTACTCGATCTCGGGGAAGATCAGCTGCTCCTTGATGCCCATGGCATAGTTGCCAC
This sequence comes from Christensenellales bacterium, assembly GCA_050945875.1. GTDB lineage: Bacteria > Bacillota > Clostridia > Christensenellales > JBMNTT01 > JBMNTT01. The sequence continues at coordinate 6,692 of JBMNTT010000030.1, read as the reverse complement.
GGCCGTCGAAGGAGCGGGCCGGCACGCCGCGGAAGTCGCGCACCCGGGGGAGCGCCACGTTGAGCAGCTTGTCAGCGAACAGGTACATGCGCTCGCCGCGCAGGGTCACCTTCGCGCCGACGTTCATGCCCTCGCGCACCTTGAAGTTCGCAACCGACTTGCGGGCCTTGGTGACCAGCGGCTTCTGACCGGTGATGATGGTGAGATCGCCCACGGCGGCGTCCAAGAACTTGGCGTTCTCCTTCGCGTCGCCGATACCCATGTTGACCACGATCTTGACCAGCTTGGGGATCTCGTTGACGTTCTTATAGCCGAACTTCTGCTGCATGGCAGGCATCACTTCGGCGGTGTATTTATCCTTCAGCCTCGACATCGGGCATTACCTCCCTTCCAATTATTTCTCGAAGGTCTCCCCGCATTTCTTGCACAGGCGAACCTTGCTGCCATCCTCCAGGAACTTGTGAGCGACCCGCGTGGCCTTGCCGCAGCGGGGGCAAACCAGCATCACCTTGGAGGCGAAGATGGGGGCTTCGGTGGTGATCCGCCCGCCGGGGTTGTTCATCCCCTTGGGCTTCTCGTGCTTGACGCTCATATTGACGCCTTCGACAATGATCTTGCCCTTGGAAGGATCGGCCTTGAGGACCTTGCCCTTCTTGTCGGCATCCTTGCCCGAAATGACCACGACGGTGTCACCCGTCTTGACATGGAGCTTCGACATCCGTTCAGGCACCTCCCTTACAATACTTCAGGGGCCAGGGAGACGATCTTCATGTAGTCACGCTCCCGAAGCTCTCTGGCCACGGGCCCAAAGATGCGGGTCCCGCGGGGTTGCTTTTGATCGTTGATGATGACGGCCGCGTTGTCGTCGAAGCGGATGTAGCTGCCGTCGGGCCGACGGATGCTCTTGGTGGTGCGAACGATGACCGCCCGGACCACATCCCCCTTCTTCACAACGCCACCGGGTGTTGCATTCTTGACCGAAGCCATGATGGTGTCCCCGACGGAGCCGCTGCGGCGGAAGGAGCCTCCCATCACGCGAATACACATAATTTCCTTGGCCCCGGTGTTATCGGCCACCTTCAACCGGGTTTGGGGTTGAACCATGGTATTTCCTCCTTTACCCAAGCAGGTAGGCCGAGATTAGATGATATCGGCCTTCTCGATAATGCGCACCAGGCGCCAATTCTTATCCTTGCTCAGCGGCCGGGTCTCCATGATCTCCACGCGGTCGCCGATGTTGCACTCGTTGTTCTCGTCATGCACCTTGAAGCGGGTGGTGCGGTTGACCATCTTGCCGTAGAGCGGGTGCTTCACCTTGGTCTTGATGGCGACCACGGCGGTCTTCTGCATCTTGTCGGATACAACCGTGCCCACAAAGCTCTTGCGATGGCTCGTACGATCGTTCATCGTGTCTGCTCCTCCTTTTGGCCTTTACAGCGCCTTTGCTTTGATCTCGCGCTCGCGAAGGATGGTCTTCACCCGGGCGATATTGCGACGGCACTCGCGGATCATCACAGGGTTCTGCAATTGACCGGTGGCCAGCTGAAAGCGCAGGTTGAACAACTCGGTTTTCAGATCCTTGAGCTGGTCAAGGAGTTCCTGCTGGCTCATCTCATGGAACTTGCTGGCTTTCATTATCCTTCACCACCCTCATCGACATTGAAATCTTCCTTCTTGACGAACTTGGTCTTCAAGGGAAGCTTGTGGGAGGCCAGGCGCAGCGCCTCGCGGGCCGCCTCCTCAGGGACCCCGGCGATCTCAAAGAGCACGCGGCCGGGCTTGACCACGGCCACCCAGTACTCGGGAGAACCCTTGCCGCTACCCATGCGGGTCTCAGCGGGCTTCTCGGTCACGGGCTTGTCGGGGAAGATCTTGATCCACACCTTACCGGTACGCTTGGTGAAACGGGTCATGGCGACACGGGCGGCCTCGATCTGGTTGCTGGTGACCCAGCTGGGCTCGGTGGCCATCAGGCCGTACTCGCCGTAGGCGATGAAGTTCCCGCGGGTGGCCTTGCCCTTCATGCGGCCACGGAACACGCGGCGACGCTTGACTCTCTTGGGCATCAACATGTTAGTTCAGTCCTCCTTCCTGGGCAGGACGGGCAACCTTCTTGGGCTGGGGCAGCACCTCGCCCTTGTAGATCCACACCTTCACGCCCAGACGGCCGTAGGTCGTGGCGGCCTCGCAGAAGCCGTAGTCGATGTCGGCGCGCAGGGTCTGCAGGGGAATGGAGCCCTCGTGATATCCCTCGCTGCGGGCGATATCCGCACCGCCCAAACGGCCGGCGACGTTGGTCTTAATGCCCTTGGCACCCGCCTTCATGGCGCGGCCCAGGCACTGCTTCATCGCGCGGCGGAAGCTGATGCGCTTCTCCAGCTGCGCGGCGATGTTCTCGGCGACCAGCTGGGCGTCGGCATCGGGGTTCTTGACCTCCATGATGTTGACGTTGGCCTTCTTGCCGGTCAGCCGCTCGATGTCCTTCTTGACAGCCTCCACGCCGGAGCCGCCGCGGCCGATGACGATGCCGGGCTTGGCGGTCCTGATGTTGACCGTGATCCGGTTGGCCGCGCGCTCGATCTCAATGCGGGAGATGCCAGCGGCGTAGAGCTTCTTCTTCAAAAACTTGCGCAGCTCGTAATCCTGCTGCAGGTTGTCCGCAAAGTTCTTCTTATTCGCATACCAGCGCGTGTCCCAATCCTTGATGACACCCACTCGTAAGCCATGGGGATGAACCTTCTGACCCATCCGTCAATTCCCTCCTTGCTTGCCGATTATTGCTTCTGATCCAGGATGATGGTGATGTGGCTGGTGCGCTTGTTGATGCGGTCGGCGCGGCCATGGGCCCGGGGATGCAGGCGCTTGAGCGTGGGGCCCTGGTTGGCGAAGATCTCGGCCACATACAGGTTGGTGGGGTCCATCTCCAGGTTGTTCTCAGCGTTGGCAATCGCCGAACGGAGCAGCTTGTCGACCACCGGCGAGGCAGCCTTGGGGGTGTACGCCAGGATCGAGAGCGCCTCGTCCACTTTCTTGCCGCGGATCAGGTCGATGACCAGTTTGACCTTCCGAGCATTGATGCGCACATAGCGCGCGGTGGCGTGCGGGCGCTTATCCTTGTTCTCATGCCGCTTGGCGGCTTTCTCACGGACTCTGGTAGCCATGCTGGGCTTCCTCCTTCCTGATTACCTGACCTTGCTGGATTTCTCGCCCGCATGACCTCGGAAGGTCCGGGTGGGCGCGAACTCGCCCAGCTTATGGCCTACCATCTCCTCAGTGATATACACCGGCACATGCTTGCGGCCATCGTGCACCGCAATGGTATGCCCCACGAAATCGGGGAAGATGGTGGAAGCACGGGACCAGGTCTTGAGGACCTTTTTCTGTCCCGATTCATTCATCTCTTGAACCTTCTTGAGCAGGCGCTCAAATACATAAGGCCCCTTTTTGATCGAACGACTCATACTTGGGTTTCGCCTCCTTGCTGATGCTGACCAAAGGATTAGTTGCGCGGCTTGACAATGAAGCGGTTGGTGGGCTTCTTCTTCTTGCGGGTCTTGTAGCCCAGAGTCGGCTTACCCCAGGGGGTCACAGGGCTGGGCATACCCACAGGGCTCTTGCCCTCGCCGCCGCCATGGGGGTGATCCACGGGGTTCATCACAACGCCGCGAACCGAGGGACGAAAGCCCATGTGGCGCTTGCGGCCGGCCTTGCCCAGGGAGATGATCTCATGGTCGATGTTGCCGACCTGGCCGATGGTGGCCCGGCAGTTCATCAGCACCATGCGCACCTCGCCCGAGGGCAGACGGACCTGGGCGTAAGCGCCCTCCTTGGCCATCAGCTGGGCCGAGTTGCCGGCGGAGCGAACCATCTGGCCGCCCTTGCCGGGCTTGAGCTCAATATTGTGGATGATGGAGCCCAGGGGGATATTTTTAATCGGCAGGCAGTTGCCCGGGCGGATGTCGGCTCCCTCGCCGGAGACCACGGTATCGCCCACCTTCAGGCCCACGGGCGCCAGGATGTAGCGCTTCTCGCCGTCGGCGTAGTGCAGCAGGGCGATGTTGGCCGAGCGGTTGGGGTCGTACTCGATGGTGGCCACCTTGGCGGGCACGTTGTCCTTGTTGCGCTTAAAGTCGATGATGCGGTACTTGCGCTTGGCGCCGCCGCCGCGATGGCGCACCGTGATGCGGCCATAGACGTTGCGGCCGCCGCTATGCTTCAGGTCGGTGACCAGGCTCTTCTCCGGCTTCGTAGCGGTGATCTCTTCAAAGGCGGACACCGTCATGAAGCGCAGGGCGGGCGACGTAGGTTTATACTTGCGGATCGCCATGTCTTCTTCCTCCTTGAACGGTTTACTGGGCCATGCCTTCGAAGAAGTCGATGCCCTTGCTGGCCTCGGTCAGCTGGACATAAGCCTTCTTGGTGCTGGGGCGACGGCCAGAGGTCGCTCCCTGGCGCTTGATCTTGCCCAGGCGCTGCATGGTGTTGACCTTCTGGACCTTGACGCCGAAGATCTCCTCGACAGCCTTCTTGATCTCGGTCCGGTTGGCCGACTTGTCGACGATGAACACGTACTTCTTCGAGTCGATGTCATCGTAGCTCTTCTCGGTGAGCACGGGACGGATGATGATATCGTAAGCCGACTTCATTTCAGACGTACACCTCCTCGACCAGACGCACCGCATCCTGGGTGATGACGAAGGAATCGGCGTTGAGCACATCCACCACGTTCAGGGTGTTGATGTAGGCGGTCTGCACATTGGGGATGTTGCGCACGGCGCGCTCCACCACCTCGTCCTTACCGGGCAGCACCAGCAGCACGCGCTTGGTGGCCTTCAGGTTGTCCAGAGCCTTAGCCATCTCCTTGGTCTTGGGAGCGGCGATGTTGAACTGATCCACCACGGTGATCTGCTCGTCCACGACCTTGCTGGTCAGGGCGCCCTTCAGGGCCGCGCGGCGCATCTTCTTGGGGATGGCCATGCGGAAATCCCGGGCCTTGGGGGCGAACACGACGCCGCCGTGGGTCCACTGGGGCGCGCGGGTGGAACCCTGACGGGCCCGACCGGTCCCCTTCTGACGGAACGGCTTGATGCCGCCGCCGGAAACCTCGCTGCGGGTCAGGGTACCCTTGGTGCCCTGACGGCGGTTGGCCAGCTGAGCCTTGACGACCTGATGGATCAGGGCGTGGTTGATCTCAGCGCCAAAGATATTCTCGCTCAATTCAATGCTACCGACGGCTTTGCCTTCGATGTTATAAACCTCTACCTTGGGCATAAACCCTTCCTCCTTTCGTATCCCCGGTGGGTTACGCCTTGATGCTGTCGCGGATGGCAAGCAGCGCGCCCTTGGGGCCGGGAACGGCGCCCTTGATCAGCAGCAGGTTGCGCTCGGCGTCCACCCGGACGACCTCCAGGTTCTGGATCGTAACCCGCTCGCTGCCATAGTGGCCGGACATTTTCTTGCCCTTGAAGACCCGCGAGGGCGTGGAATTGGCGCCCAGGGAGCCCACGCCGCGGTGATACTTGGAACCGTGGGCCATGGGGCCGGTGTGCTGATTCCAGCGGTAGATCGCGCCGGTGAAGCCGTGACCCTTGCTGGTCGCGGTGACGTCGATCTTGTCGCCCTGGCTGAACACGTCGACCTTGACCGCATCGCCCACATTCAGCGCGGAGCAATCCTCCAGGCGGAACTCGCGCAGATGGCGCTTCACACCCAGATCGGCCTTGCGGTAATGCCCCTTGAGGGGCTTGTTGACCAACACATCGCGGATAAAGCCGAAGCCCAACTGAACGGCCTCATAGCCGTCGTTCTCCTGCGTCTTCTTCTGCACCACGGTGCAGGGGCCGGCCTCCACCACCGTGACGGGAACGACGCGCCCATCCTCGGTGAATACCTGGGTCATACCCAGCTTGGTGCCCAAAATGGCTTTTTTCATGTTTGATGCCACCTCCATTTTCGCTGTGCCTTACAGCTTGATCTCAATGTCCACCCCGGCGGGCAGGTCCAGCCGCATCAGGGCGTCAACCGTGCGAGAGGTGGGGTTGAGGATGTCAATCAGACGCTTGTGGGTACGCATTTCAAACTGCTCCCGCGAGTCCTTGTACTTGTGCGGGGAGCGCAAAATGGTGACCACCTCGCGCTCGGTCGGCAGGGGAATAGGGCCCGATACACGCGCCCCCGTGCGCTTGGCGGTATCCACGATGCGCTCGGCGGACTGATCGATGAGATTGTGCTCGTAGGCTTTCAGTTTGATACGAATCTTCTGACTGGCCATACATGTCCCTCCTTGAGTTTTTCGCGGCCTCCGTCCATGTACACGCCTCCGGGCGTGCCCTAAAATAAAGTACAGAACAAGAGACCCGTCGCCCGATATACGGACCTAGTCCACGGAAGTTCCCCGGACGCGGCCGGCAATCTCCCGCTTCATCCCACGTCAACTGCAACCATTACATTATAAACGCAAAGGCGCAGAAAAGCAAGGGGATTCCCCCTGTTTTTTACGACAAAACAGCATCATAGGCGGCTGCGCCAAGCGCAACCGCCGTGTGATGCCATTGTTCAAGAAAACCGATTACTCGACGATGGCGGTGACAACGCCGGAGCCGACGGTACGGCCGCCCTCGCGGATAGCGAAGCGCAGGCCCTCCTCGATGGCAACCGGGGTGATCAGCTTGATCGTCATCCGGATGTTGTCC
>JBMNTT010000029.1:0-35387 GCA_050945875.1 Christensenellales bacterium | reverse complement strand
GATGGTGGCCGGGCAGTGCCTGGACCTGATGGCTGAGGGGCGCGAGGATGTCTGCGCCGAGGAGCTCTTTGCCATCCATCGGGGCAAGACCGGCGGCTTGCTGGTGGCCGCGGTCACGGCCGGGGCGCATCTGGCCGGGGCCGAAGAGGGGCAGGTAGCCGCCCTGCGCGCCTATGGTGAACACCTGGGCGTGGCCTTCCAGATCCAGGACGACATCCTGGACGTGGTGGGCGACGCGGCCAAGCTGGGCAAGCAGACGGGGATGGACGCCCAGCGCGGCAAGCTGACCTACCCGGCGCTGTTCGGCCTGGAGGAATCGCGCAGGCGGCTGTTGGAGCAGACGCGCCAGGCTGAGCGGGCGCTGGCGGGGTTCGGCGAGGCGGCGCGGCCGCTGATCGACATGGCTCGGGCTTTGGCTCATCGGGATCATTAAGGGGGGAGAGACGTGCGCGGGTTTTTGGATTTTATCAACAGCCCTTATCTGCAGGTGGCGTTCCTATCCTGGTTCATCGCCCAGCTGCTCAAGGTCGTGCTGACCCTGGTGCGCTACAACCGCCTGGATATCTCGCGGATGGTGGGCTCGGGCGGCATGCCCAGCAGCCACTCGGCTTTTGTCATGAGCATCACCACGGCCATCGGCCTGCGGGAGGGCTTTGGCTCGGCGCTCTTCGCCCTGGCCGTGGTGCTCTCGCTGGTGGTGATGTACGACGCGGCGGGGGTGCGCCGGGCGGCGGGCAAGCAGGCCAAGGTGCTCAACGAGATTGTCGAGCAGATGGAGCGCCACGAGCAGGTCTCCGGAGAGAAGCTCAAGGAGCTCCTGGGCCACACCCCGGTGGAGGTCATCGCCGGGGCGGTGCTGGGCATCGCCATCGCGGTGTCGCAGTTTTTCATCTGGGGGCCAGCCCGGCTCCACTGACCCGGACGGCGCGGCCGTCCTTTTTTCTTGCCTGCCGGGCGATCGTTTTCGCCGCGCCGCCTGCGCGCATCCCGGTGCGCGCCCGTTCCAGTCCGGGGTATTTTGTACTTCCGGTCGGATTATGCTATACTAAAGTTGAAGTTGTATGGGCATTGGATGCAGATTGCAGGCCCCTCGCGGGGCTGTACCGACAGGATGGATCAGTATGAACCTATCGCAGATTACGTCTCCCGAGGACCTCAAGGGGCTCAGCGAGCAGGAGCTGGCGGACCTGGCCAAGCAGATCCGCATCTACCTGATCGAGACCGTGTCCCGCCAGGGCGGCCATCTGGCCAGCAACCTTGGGGTGGTGGAGTTGACACTGGCGCTTCATGTGGCCCTGAACGCGCCGGAGGATAAGATTATCTGGGACGTGGGCCACCAGAGCTATGTGCACAAGCTCATCACCGGGCGGTATGAGCGTTTTGATACCCTGCGCTCCTTCGGGGGCATTTCAGGTTTCCCCAAGCCCTCGGAGAGTCCCTATGACGCCTTTGTGGCCGGGCACAGCTCCACCTCGGTGTCGGTGGCGCTGGGCATGGCGCGGGCGCGGGATTACCAGGGAAAGAAGCACAAGGTTGTGGCGGTGCTGGGGGACGGCGCGCTGACCGGGGGCATGGCCTTTGAGGCCATCAACGACGCCGGCGACAGCCAGGTGCCCATGGTGGTGGTGCTCAACGACAATGAGATGAGCATCTCCCGCAACGTCGGCGCCCTGGCCAACACCCTGGCCCGGATGCGCACCCGCTCGGGCTATACCAAGATCAAGAAAGGCATTGCCGGCGGGCTGATGGGCATCCCCCTGGTCGGCAAACCGCTGAAGACCTTTGTGGAGAAGACCAAGCAGAAGATCAAGTACATGCTGGTGCCCGGGGTGCTCTTTGAGCAGCTGGGCTTCACCTACCTGGGCCCGGTGGATGGGCACGACATCGGCGCGCTGATTCCCCTGATCCGCCAGGCGGTGCAGCTGGACCGCCCGGTGCTGCTGCATGTGGTCACCAAGAAGGGCAAGGGCTTCGTCCAGGCCGAGGACGATCCCCAGCGCTACCACGGCGTGGCCCCCTTCTTCATTGATCCCTCGATCCGCCAGCAGGCCGGCCTGGTGTCCTTCACCGATGTGTTCGCCCAGACCCTGTGCGACATTGCCTGCAGAGATGAGCGGGTGGTGGCGATCTCCGCAGCTATGGTCGGGGGTACGGGTCTGGACCTGCTGCAAAAGCAGGTGCCCGAGCGGGTGCTGGACGTGGGCATCGCCGAGCAGCACGCCATCACCATGGCCGCGGGCATGGCCGCGGGCGGCATGCGGCCGGTGGTGGCGCTGTACTCCTCCTTCACCCAGCGGGCGTACGACCAGATTATCCACGATATGTGCCTGCCCAAGTCGCCGATGCTGCTGTGCATCGACCGGGCCGGCCTGGTGGGGGACGACGGGGAGACCCATCAGGGGGTCTTCGACATCTCCATGTTGCTGGCCGTGCCCCATCTGACCCTGCTGGCGCCCAAGGATGGCAGCGAGCTGGCGGCGATGGTGCGCCTGGGGCTGGAGGCGGGCGGCCCGGTGGCCATCCGCTATCCCAAGGACCTGACCACCCCCGCCCAACCCCTGGACGAGCCGATCCAGATCGGCCGCTGGGAGCGGTTGCGCAAGGGACGCGACGGCGAGCTGCTGGCCGTGGGGCGCATGGTCGAGACCGCTCTGGCGGCGGCTGAGCGCCTGTCAGCCCGCGGCCTGGAGGTGGGCGTGGTCAACGCGCGCAGCCTCAAGCCCATGGATGCGGCGATGTTGGCGCAGCTGCGCCGGCGGGCCTGCCCGATCATCACCCTGGAGGACGGGGTGATCACCGGCGGGTTCGGCAGCCAGGTGGCCCAGGCGGTGGAGGGGGCCTGCCCCTGCCTGAACCTGGGCATCCCAGATGCGTTTGTGCAGCAGGGGCGCGTGGAGTGCCTCTTCGAGCTGTTGGGCCTGGACGCCGCCCAGGTGGCCGAGCGCGCGGCGGGATTCATCCAGCAGGAGGGACAGCATGGCTAAGGAGCGATTGGACGCGTACATGGCCCGCACCGGGTTGGCCGAGAGCCGGGAGAAGGCGCAGAAACTCATCATGGCCGGGCTGGTGCTGGTGGGCACCCAGCGGGCGGACAAGCCCTCCCACCCCGTCAAGGAGGGCGACGAGGTCCACGTCAAGGGACAGATGGCCTATGTCAGCCGCGGGGGCTACAAGCTCAAGCGGGCGATGGACGCTTTTTCCCTGACGCTGACGGACTGCGTGTGCGCCGATATCGGCGCCTCCTCGGGCGGGTTCACCGATTGCATGCTTCAGCACGGGGCGCGCAAGGTTTTTGCCGTGGACGTGGGCTATGGCCAGTTGGACTACCGGCTGCGCAGCGATCCCCGGGTGGTGGTGATGGAGCGCACCAACGCCCGGTATCTATCGGCCGAGCAGCTGGGCGAACCTCTGGATTTCGCCTCCATCGACGTGTCCTTCATCTCCCTGCACCTGATTCTGCCGGCGCTGTTGGATTGCCTCAAGCCCCAGGGGCGGGTGGCCGCGCTGATCAAGCCTCAGTTCGAGGCCGGCAAGGAGCTGGTGGGCAAAAAGGGCGTGGTGCGGGACCCGGCGGTGCACCGCATGGTCATCGAGCGGGTGCTCGAGCAGGCGCGGCAGATGGGCTACGGCGTGGCCGGCCTGGACCACTCGCCCATCAAGGGCCCCGAGGGCAACATCGAATTTTTGACCCTGCTGGTCAAGGGCGGGCCGGACACCCTGGCCGAGGGCGCGGCCCAGGACGTGGTCGAGCGGGCCCATGCATCGCTGAAATAAACGGCGGCGGCAATCTCTGCCGCCGCTTTTTTTAGCTGCCCAACCGGGCAAGCTCGGCCTGCACCTGCGCGGGGGTGATGCGCGCGAAGAGCGCCTGGGCCTCGGGCAGCGCCGCGCCCGGGACGGCGGGCTGAAACCGCCATCGGTTCTCCAGACCCAGCCAGCCCTGCACCCGCGCCGCCGAGAAGGGCAGAAAGGGACCCGACAGCACCGCCAGGGCGCACACCAAAAGCACGCAGTTGAACAGGGTGTTGGCGCAGTCGACGGGGTTGTGCACCCGGGCCAGCCAGGGGGCGTGGGCGTCGAAATAGCGGTTGCCCAGCCGGGCCAGCTCGATCACCCGCAGCAGGGCCTCGCGCAGGCGGCCCTTCTCCAGGTCGCTGCCGGTCCCGGCGAAGGCCTCGTCGACGGCCCGCCGCAGGGTGGGATCCGGCGCGCCGTCGGGTACGGCGCTGCCCAGGTAGCGGTTGACAAAGGCCAGCGTGCGGTGGATGAAGTTGCCGTAGACGCCCACCAGCTCGGCGTTGTTGCGCGCGGCGAACTGCTCGAAGGAGAAGTCCGCGTCCCGCCGCTCAGGGCCGTTGGCGATGAAGAAGTAGCGGATCGCGTCGGGATCGTAGCGCGCCAGCAGGTCGGCGGCCCAAACCGCCCAGCCCGCGCTAGTGGACACCTTGCGCCCCTGCAGGGTGATGTACTCGCTGGAGAGCACCGCGTCGGGCAGATGGTAGCCCCCGCCGTGGGCCAGCAGCAGGCCGGGCAGGATGATGGTGTGGAAGGGAATGTTGTCCTTGCCGTGGATGTAGTAGTGGTAGCTGTCCTCACCCCAATAGTCGGAAAAGCGCAGGCCCCGCGTCGCGCAGGCAGCGGCGGTGGCGGACAGGTAGCCCAGCACGTTCTCGGCCCAGATATAGATTTTCTTATCCTCGTAGCCCGGCAGGGGCACGTCAATGCCCCAGTCCAGGTCCCGGGTGATGGCTCGGTCCCGCAGGCCGACCTCCAGATACCGCCGGGTGAAGGCCCGGGCGTTGGCCCGCCAGGCCGGCCGGCGGCGCAGCAGCTCGCCCAGGGACTCGGCGAGCTGGGAGAGGCATAGGTACAGCGCGGTGGTCCGGCGGAATTCCGGCGGGCTGCCGCAGGCGGCGCAGCGCGGCTGCTCCACCTGCCCGGGCTCCAGGATGGCCCCGCAGGCGTCGCACTGATCGCCCCGGGCCTCGCCCTTGCAGTAGGGACAGCGGCCGACGACCATGCGGTCGGTCAGCAACCGGCCGCACTGGGGACAGTAGGGCGCGTCGACGGTCCGCCTTTGCACATGGGCGCTGCGGTAGAGCTGGCGGTGGAAATCCTGGACGAAGGCGATGTGCTCCGGGTCGGTGGTGGCCCCATAGTGGTCGTAGGAGAAGCCCAGACGTGCAAAATCCCGGCGGAACTGCCGGTGGTAGCGGGCGCTAATCTGCTCGGGGGATACGCCCTCCTGGGCGGCGCGGATGGTGATGGGCGTGCCGTGGCAGTCGCTGCCCGATACGTAGAGCACCGGTCGGCCCTGGGCGCGAAGGTAGCGCGCCAGCAGGTCGCCGGGCAGCAGACTGGCGATGTGGCCGATGTGCAGCGGGCCGTTGGCATAGGGCCAGGCGCCGCAGATGACGTAGGTTCGCACGGAAAATCCCTCATTTCATTTGATTTGGATGGCGGCGGGCCTCCTGGCCCAAAGGAAAGAGCGCTCTCACCTCCGAAAAATCGCTTTTTCGGGGACGAGAGCGCTCGCTTCGTGTTACCACCCCAAATTCGCCCGCGCCTCACGGCGCGAGCCTCGTCGCCTACGGGCAGGAAATGATCTGCCGATAGGCTATCGCGTTCACGGGCGAACCCGGCGCAGCCTGGGGATTTCCCTCGGTGCGCAGCTCCGGGAACCATCTTCAGCCCCTTGCCGCAACCCATCCGCTCCCAGCCTAGGCGGATTTCTCTGGAGGGGGACGCGGGGCTTACTCTTTCCCATCGTGGCCTTTGATCGATGAATTTGGGGCTATTATATACAGCTTTGCGCCCAAAATCAAGGGTGGCGAGCAAAAAATTGTGGCTAAGATATGGCTTTTTCTCAAATGATATTGTATATTCATGCAATTTCGTGTAAAATGTTCGTAGTTCGTTCGAGGAGGATGAGCCGATGCGCATCGGGTTGGTGGTCAATCGCAGCCGGGATACCCAGCTGATCATGGCGCGGCGGGCGCTGGAGGTTTTGGAGCGCGCGGGGGCGGAGGTCTGCCTGGAGCCCGATCTGGCGGCGGCGCTGGGGCGGCGGGCGCAGGCCCGCGAGCCTGAGGCGCTGGTGGTGCTGGGCGGGGATGGCACCCTGCTGCGCGCCGTGCAGCGGGACCTGCCGGTGCTGGGGATCAATCTCGGGCGGCTGGGCTTTCTGACCGAATTGGAGCCCGGGCAGATGGCGTCCGGGCTGACCCGAATGCTCGACGGGCAATACCGCCTGGAGGAGCGCATGATGCTTAAGGTGCGCATCACGGGCGTGGAAGGGCCGCGCTACGCCCTCAACGACGTGGCGCTGACCCGGGGCAACAATTTCCATGTCACGGCCATGGAGGTGACGGTGGACGGGGAGATGGTGGACCGCTACTACGCCGACGGCCTGCTGCTGGCCACGCCCACCGGCTCGACGGCCTACTCGCTCTCCGCCGGGGGTCCGGTGGTCAGCCCGGATGTGTCCTGCCTGGTGCTCACGCCGATCTGCCCTCACCGGCTGGGGCCGCGCTCGGTGGTGATCGCCGACCATCACCAGGTGGTGCTCCATCCCGTGCACAACGAGAGCGGCAACCAGGTGTCCCTGGATGGACACCAAGTTTTTCCCCTGCCCACAGGGGGCTCGGTTTGGGTGGAGAAGGCGCCCCGCAGCGCCCGGTTCATCCGTCTGGGGGAGCGCAACTTCTACCAGCGGCTGCGCACCAAGCTGAGCGAGTGGTCCGCCCCTGAGGCGGAGGGATGATCAAGGAGGAGATGAGGCCATGAAAGGCGACCGACACGCAATGATCCGGGATATCATCCGGGATATGGATATCGAAACCCAGGAGCAGCTGGCCGAGCAGCTGCGCGCCAACGGATACCATGTGACCCAGGCCACGGTCTCGCGGGACATCAAGGAGCTGCGCCTGGTCAAGGTGCCCACCCCCGAGGGCATTTATAAATATGCCATGGTGGGCCGGCCGGACGCGGGCAACCCCGAGCGGCTGATGCGGGTGTTCGCCGACTCGGTGATCTCCATGCGCTCGGCGGGCAACCTGGTGGTCATCAAGACCTTCACCGGCAGCGCCAACGCCGCGGCCGTGGCCATCGACGCGCTCAACTGGCCGGACATCGTGGGCACCATCGCCGGGGACGACAACATCCTCGTGGTGGTGACCGAAGCCGAGTCCGTCCCCGGGGTGATCGCCCAGTTCGAGGCCATGAAGAACTATCAGCGCTAAAAAAGGAGGCGGCGGCATGCTGGTGCAGCTGCACGTGGTGCACATCGCCCTGATCGATGAGGTTACCGTGCCCTTCGACGGGGGGCTGAACATCATCACCGGCGAGACCGGCGCGGGCAAGAGCATCCTGATCGACGCGGTCAACCTGGTGTTGGGCGGCCGCGCGGACCGGGAGCTGATCCGCCGCGGGGAGAGCCGCGCCCTGGTGGAGGCCCTGTTCGAGGGACCGCTGCCCCCCGCGGCCCGGCAGACCCTGGAGGAGCTGGGCCTGTACGAGGCCGGGGGCAGCCTGATCCTTTCGCGCGAGCTATCGGAGAACGGGCGCAGCCTGTGCCGCGTCAACGGGCGCATGGTGCCCCTGTCCCAGCTCAAGGCGGTGTCGCGGTTTCTGGTGGATGTCCACGGCCAGCACGAGCATCAGTCCCTGCTGGACGCCAAGGAGCACCTGGGCATCCTGGACCGCTTCGGCAAGGACGAGCTGGGCGAGGCTCTGTCCCAGACCGCGCAGGCCTACGAGGCCTGGCGGCAGACGGCGCGCCTGCTCAAGGAGACCTTCGGCAGCGAGGCCGAGCGCGCCCGCCGCGCCGACACCCTGGCCTACCAGATCGAGCAGATCGACAAGGGTAAGCTCAAGCCCGGCGAGGAGGAGAGCCTGCTGGGCAAGCGCCGCGCCCTGCAGAACGCCGAGCGCATCGCCAGCGCCGTGGCCGGGGCCTATGGCGCGCTCTACGGAACCGACGCCGGCGCGGTGGATCAGGTGCGCGCCGCCATGGCCCTGCTGGAGGAGGGCGGTCGGTATGAGGGGGCGCTGCTGCCCCTGGCCGCCCGGCTCAAGGAAGCCTTCTACACCCTGGAGGACGTGGCCTTCGAGGTGCGGGACCTGCAGCAGGAGGCGGCCTTCGACCCGGTGTTGCTGGAGAAGATCGAGCGGCGGCTGGAGCGCATCTCCCGGCTCAAGGCCAAGTACGGCCCCGAGGTGGCCGATGTGCTGACCTACCGCGAGCGGGCCGAGCAGGAGCTCGCCCAGCTTCAGCAGCGCCAGGCCCAGGCCGGCGAGCTGACCGCCCGGGAAGCCGCCCTGAAGGCCGAGTATCTCCAGAGCGCCCAGCAGCTCTCGGGCCTGCGCCGACAGGTGGCCCGGCGGCTGGAGAGCGCGGTCATGGCCCAGCTGAAGGATTTGGGCATGGAGCGGGCGCGCTTTGCGGTGGATTTCGACCCGCCGGACCTGAAGGACAGCCGCCCCAACGCTCGGGGCCTGGACAAGGTGGAGTTCCGGCTGTCGGCCAACCCGGGCGAGCCCCTGAAGCCCTTGGCCAAGGTGGTTTCCGGCGGCGAGATGAGCCGCATCATGCTGGCGCTCAAATGCATCGCCGCCGACGCGGACCAGATTGGATGCCTGATCTTCGATGAGATCGACACCGGCATCTCCGGCCGCATGGCCCAGGTGGTGGCCGAGAAGATGGCCCTGCTCTCCCGCAGCCACCAGGTGCTCTGCGTCACCCATCTGCCCCAGTTGGCCGCCATGGCGGACTGCCATTTTTCCATCGAAAAGCAGTCCGACGAGGCCAGCACCCATACCCGCATGCAGCAGCTCGCCCCCCAAAAGCGGGTGGAGGAGCTGGCGCGCATGGGCGGCGGCGCGGTGGTCGGCTCCAAGGCCATGGCCCACGCCGCTGAGATGCTCGACCAGGCCGAGCGGTACAAGCGCGCGCTGTGACCGGCTTGGGCAAAAGCCCGTATCCTTTTCGCCCTTCGGACGCACAATACCCGTAATGAATTTGCGGGAGGCGGGCGTATGCGTAAGAACATCAAACACGGGCCTTGGGCTCGGATTTCGGGCTGGGTGCTGGCGGGGCTGATCCTGATCGGGGGCAATCTGCCCTGGGTGCGGCAGGTGGCCGCCCTGCCGGATCAGATTGTGCTCAGCCATGGACAGACCGGCACCTACCAGTGGAACCTGCCGGCGGGGGTCACCCTGCCCGAGGAGCAGATGGTGGCCAGTCTGTGGGGCAACACCCTCTCGGAGGTGGCGGTCAGCCGTCAGCGGGTGCAGCTCTCCCTGTTGGGTATTCCCCTCAAGCAGGTTGAGGTGGTGGTCAAGCCCGACCGCATGCTGCTGCCCGGCGGGCAGAGCGTCGGCGTCACCCTGTACACCCAGGGCGCGCTGGTGGTGGGCACAAGCCAGGTCAACCCCAACCAGGCCGGCAGCCGCGACCCCGCCGCCGAGGCGGGCATCCTGCCCGGGGATGTGATCGAGCAGGTTGGGGACACCCCGGTGGACAACGCGGCGCACCTGTCCGAGCTGACCGATGGGCTGGCCGGGCAGAGCGTGCGCCTGACGCTGCAAAGGGATGGCAAGCAAAAACAGGTCGAGGTGGTTCCCGAGCAGGACAAGCTCGACGGCGTATGGCGCCTGGGTCTGTGGGTGCGCGATTCCACCGCGGGGGTGGGCACCATGACCTATGTGGACCCGCAGCGCATGGTTTACGGCGCGCTGGGCCATGGCATCACCGACGCGGACACCGGCAGTTACCTGGAGGTTAAGTCCGGCGCGATCCTCAAGAGTCAGGTGGTGGAGATCACCCAGGGCCAAAAGGGCCATCCCGGCGAGCTCAAGGGCCAGCTGAGCATGGATCAGGTTTGGGGCGACGTGGACGAAAATACCCAGGTGGGTGTGTTCGGGCACTGTCCCGAGCGCATGACCAACGAGGTCTTCCCCGGCGAGCTGCCCATCGCCCTGCGCTCCTCAGTGGAGATCGGCGACGCCCAGATCCTCACCACCATTGACGACACGGGCGTGCGCCTGTTCTCCTGCCGGGTGGTCAAGGTCCAGCCCCAGAGCCGCTCGGCGGCCAAGAGCATGGTCATCGAGGTGACCGACCCGGAGCTGTTGGAGAAGACCGGAGGCATCGTCCAGGGCATGAGCGGCAGCCCCATCATCCAGAATGGACACATTATCGGCGCGGTGACCCATGTCTTCGTGGGGGACCCCACCCGCGGCTATGGGGTATACATCGAGTGGATGCTCGAGCAGTCGGATCAGCTGGCTTCCTGAGCGGTCGAATCGTGGCTTTCTGGGGATTTTTCTGTCGTGCAACAGGAATTTTCTGATCATTTGGAGAATGGGAAAAAGGAGAAGATCACTTAATTGAACACGAGCGGGAGGTCGAACCCGTGGAGAAAGTGCGTATTCTGATTGCCGACGACGATCGTGAGCTGGCGTCGATCCTGGCGGAGTACCTCCAGGAGCAACCCGATTTTGAGGTTGTCGGCTGGGCGGAGAATGGACCCCGGGCGATCGAACTGGCTTTGCAGCGCCAACCTGATGTGATTCTGTTGGATTTGATCATGCCGTATATCGATGGCTTGGGCGTGTTGGAAGCCCTCAACGACGCACCCGGGGACATGCCCCGGGTGGTCATGTTTTCAGCTCTTTCCAGTGCCGCGTTTATCCAACGCGCGCAGTTCCTCGGCGCGATGTACTACATCGTCAAGCCTTTTCAGCTGGATTATCTCGCCGCGCGGTTACGGGAGGTGGCCGCCATGCCCGCGATTCGCGGACATGAGCCCGAGGGGCGGATGCTCGCCATCAGCGACCGCGAGCTGGAGCGCGAGGTGACCGATCTGCTGCACCGGCTGTGCGTGCCCACGCACTTGAAGGGCTACCAGTACCTGCGCGACGCCGTCAAGATGGTGGCGCGGGACGTCACCCTGCTCAAGGGATTGACCACCCAACTGTATCCCGCCATCGCCAAGGCGTACAACAGCACCGGCTCGCGCGTGGAGCGGACCATCCGCAACGCCATCGAGTGCTGTTGGAGCCGCGCGCCGGTGGGCGTGCTCGAGTCGGTCTTCGGCTACACGGTCGATCCCAAGCGCGGCAAGCCCAAGAACGGAGAGTTTATCGCCATGCTGGCGGATATCGTGCGCACCCGGTCGCCCAGCGATAGCTGAGAGACTTGTCCGCCCGAGCGCATAACCCTTCCCAGGCCCGCATATCATCGCCTAGGACAAGGAGGGGATGGGATGCGCAGAGGGACGCGCCGGGGCCTGGTGCAGGCGCAGAACCGGGTGGGGATCGTGCTGCTGACGCTGACGGTGTTGGCCCTGGCGATTGGTTTCGCCGCGGGGATCGCCACCACCCAGGCCATGAGCGACAGCCAGAATCAGGCCTTGGCGGGCAGCCTGTCGAGCGATTTGGCGGCCTTTGGCCGGGCGGCGCCGGATTTCGGCGCGACCTTTCGCCAGTCCCTGTGGCAGAATGTCAAGTGCTTCGCGCTGATCGCGCTGTTGGGCATGTCAGTGGCGGGGATTCCTTTCGCGCTGCTGACGGTCGGGTTTCGGGGCTTTCTGTTGGGGTTCCCCCTGGGGTTTTTGGTGGGGCATTGGGGGCTCAAGGGCCTGCTGCTGTTCTTCACCTCGGTGCTGCCCCAAAACCTGCTGAGCCTGCCGGCGCTGTGCTTTGCGGCGGTGGTGGCCATGATGCACGCGCTGGAGCGCTTCGCCCTGCGCCGCTATCCGCGCACCGCCCAGGAGCACCTTTTGGCCGCGGTGCCGATGTTCACCCGGGTGGGCCTGGCGCTGTTGATCGCCGTGGGCGCTTCGCTGTTGGAGGCGCTCCTGGCGCCGCCCCTGGTCAAGATGATCTCGGGCATGCTGTGAGGAAAAAGGAGGAATCGGCTATGCGGAAACTTGCCTTTGTGTTTATGGGCGCGCACTATGACCCGGTTGCGCACCGGGCCGAGTTTGAGACCGCCGACCAGATCACCCGCATCTGCACCGTGCGTGATTTCGACGAGGCGCTGTCCCTGGTGCGGGCCCTGCGGGAGGAGGGTTTCGGCGCGGTGGAGCTATGCGGCGCTTTCGGGCCGGAGCGCGCCCGGAGGCTCTCCGAGGCGGTGGACCACCAGCTGGCCATCGGGTATGTCGTCCACGATCCCGCCCTGGACGAGCGGTTCGACGCGTTCTTTGGCGCGTGAGGAGGAGCGATGAGCCGGGTATTTTTGTTGGTTTTGGATTCCGTGGGCTGCGGACAAGCCCCTGACGCGGCGGCCTTCGGCGACGCGGGCAGCAGTACCCTAGGCCATCTCTATGAGCGGATGGGGGACAAGCTGCGCATCCCCAACCTGCTCAGCCTGGGCCTGGGCAACGCCACCGGCGGCCAGCTGCCCCGCGCCAGCCTGCCCCTGGCGGCCCACGGCGCGCTGACCGAGCGCTCCGCCGCCAAGGACACGGTCACCGGTCACTGGGAACTGTGCGGGGTGGTGACGCCCACGCCGCCGCCCACGTACCCGGAGGGCTTCCCGCCCGAGGTCATCGCCCGGCTGACCGACGCCTGGGGCGTGTCCGGGGTGCTGGGCAACTGTCCGGCCTCGGGCACGCAGATCATCCAGCGCCTGGGCCGGGAGCATGTGGACACCGGCCTGCCCATCGTCTACACCTCGGGGGACTCGGTGCTGCAGATCGCCTGCCACGAGGCGGTCATCCCCCTGACGCGGCTCTATGCCATGTGCGAGCAGGCCCGACGGATCATGGCCGGTCCCCACGCCGTGGGCCGGATCATCGCCCGGCCCTTCATTGGCGGCGCGGAGGGCTTTACCCGCACCGAGAATCGCCGGGATTACGCCCTGGAGCCGCCCGCGCCCACTCTGCTTGACCGGGTCAGCGGCGCGGGACAGGCGGTTATCGCCATCGGCAAAATCTTCGACATCTTCGCCGGCCGGGGCGTCACGCAGGCCATGGCCGCCCACGATAACGCCCAGGCCACGGATGCGGTGGATCGGGCGCTGGGGATGGACTTTGACGGGCTGGCCATGGCCAATCTGGTGGATTTTGACATGCGCTTTGGTCACCGCCGGGATGTGGCGGGGTACGCCCAGGCGCTGATGGATTTCGATCGGCGGCTGCCGGGGTTCCTGGCGGGGCTGCGCCCCCATGATTTGCTGGTGCTCACGGCGGACCACGGGTGCGACCCCACCTTCCGCGGCACGGACCACACCCGCGAGCGGGTGCCGGTGCTGCTGGCCGGGCCGGGGGTTCGGCCCGAGAACCTGGGCGTGCGCGGCAGCTTCTGCGACCTGGCCCAGACCCTAGCGCAGAAGCTGGGCGTGCCGCCCCTGGACGAGGGCGTCTCGTTCTTCGATCAGATCAACTAGAGGAGGGGAAGACACATGGACAAGCGGATCAAGCGCGTCGACGAGGCGGCGGGCGTGCTGCTCGACGCGACGGCCCTGCGGCCCAAGGTGGCGGTGGTGCTGGGCTCGGGCCTGGGGGATTACGCCGACAGCCTGGAGGCCCCCTGCCGGGTGGCCTACAAGGATATCCCCGGCATGCCCATCTCCACCGTGCCCGGCCACAAGGGCTATTTCGTCATCGGCCAGCGCTGCGGCGCGCCGGTGCTGCTGATGCAGGGGCGCTTCCACGGCTACGAGGGCTGGAGCGGCGAGGATATCGCCCTGCCCGTGCGGGTGATGAAGCGCATGGGCGTGGAGAATCTGGTGCTCACCAACGCCGCCGGGGGCGTCAACACCGCCTATCGGCCCGGGGACCTGGTGCTGGTCACCGATCACATCAACCTGTCGGGCATCAACCCGCTCATCGGGCCCAATCTCGATGAGATGGGCGAGCGCTTTCCCGACATGACCCGCTGCTATGACCGGGCGCTCTCCCAGCAGGTGCGCCTGGCCGCCGGGGATATCGGGTTATCCCTGCCCGAGGGCGTGTATACCTGCATGCGCGGCCCCTCCTTCGAGACCCCGGCGGAGATCCGCATGGTGCGCGCCATCGGCGGCGACCTGGTGGGCATGAGCACCGTGCCGGAGGTCATCGCCGCGGCGCACTGCGGCCTGTCCACCGCGGCCATCTCCTGCGTGACCAATATGGCGGCGGGCATCCTGGATCAGCCCCTGAGCCATGAGGAGGTCATCGCCACCGGCAACGCCGTCAAGGAGCGCTTCGCCCAGCTGATCGACGCGCTGCTGCGCCGCCTGGCATAGCCCGCAACCGCGCCGCATATCCTCCTTGCAGAAGCCCTATGGGCCAAGCAAGGAGGTTTTTTCATGAGCAGGTATCCAGGACGGGCCCTGGGGGGCCTGATCGCGCTGACGCTGGCGGTGGGGATGGCGGTGGTGGGCGTCCCGCGCGCGGTGTCGGCCGTGCCCGCCGCGCCCGAGGCCCCCGGGGCCAAGGCCATGATCCTCATCGAGGCCAGCACCGGCCAAGTGCTGGCCGAGCGCGACGCGGATCAGCAGATGCCCATCGCCAGCGTCACCAAGGTTATGGGGCTGCTGCTGAGCATGGAGGCCCTGGAGAAGGGCAACATTACCCTGGAGGAGACCCTGGCCTGCAGCCCCAACGCGGCGGGCATGGGCGGCTCCCAGGCGTTGCTGGAGGCGGGCGGGGAATATCAGATCGGCGACCTGCTCAAGAGCATGGTCATCGCCTCGGCCAATGATTCCTGCGTGGCCATGGCCGAGCGCTTGGCCGGCAGCGAGGATGCCTTTGTGGAGCTGATGAACCAGCGCGCCCAGGAGCTGGGCATGACCAACACGGTCTTCAAGAACTGCACCGGTTTGCCCGTGGAGGGCGCGCACTCCACCGCCCGGGACGTCGCCCTGATGAGCCGCGCCCTGATGCAGTACGAGGATATTTACACCAAGTGGAGCACCATCTGGCTCGACGAGATGATCCACCCCGGCGGCCGCGTGACCAGCCTGACCAACACCAACAAGATGATCCGCTCCTACGACGGCGCTGACGGCGTCAAGACCGGCTCCACCAGCGAGGCGGGGTTCTGCGTATCCGCCACCGCCAAGCGGGGCGGCATGCGCCTGATCGCGGTGGTGCTGGGCGAGAGCGATAGCAAGGTGCGCTTTGCTGAGGCCGGGGAAGTGCTGGATTGGGGCTTTGCCAACTACAGCGTCACCCAGGCCGTCAAAAAGGGCGACGTGCTGGTGGAAAACCTGCCGGTGCTGCGGGGCGTGCAGACCCAGATCAACGCCGTGGCCGCCGAGGACGTCTCCCTGCTGCACGAGAAGGGCACCCCTGAGGTCGAGATTCAGACCGATTGCCCGGGCCAGATCACCGCGCCGGTGGCCGAAGGGCAGCAGATTGGTTCGGCCCGAGTGCTGCTAAACGGCGAGCAGGTGGGCTCCTGCCTGCTGGTGGCCGCCGGCCCCATCGAGGAGGCGGGCATTGGCCACTATCTGCGCCGCATCCTGACCGGCTGGGGTCGCGCCGCCTGAGCGGGGGATTCATGCAAAAAGCCCTTGGCCGCTGGCCAAGGGCTTTTGCGCGCGCTGGAGGCGACGCGATCGGGTTACTTGAGGGTGACCTCGATGACGGTGTCGATGGCATCGGGCAGCTCGGGGTCCTCGCCCAGGGAGACAAAGACGGTGTCGGGATAGTTGTTGGTCATCCAGTTGCGGGCGATCTGCAGCTCGGCGCCGGTGGCCAGCAGGCGCACCTTGTCCACCTGGTCGGGGGAGATGCCCTCCAGGGGCACAAAGCCGATGGTGGCCTCCAGGATGTGGTAGTAGAGCTTGTTTCCCCTGCGGGTGACCCGGCCGTTCTCGGGCTTGTCGATGCCCGCGTGGCCGCATCCGTAGATGCTCGCGCTGTTCAGGCGCATCCAGTCGCCGATCTGCGAGAGAATCTGGAGGGACTGCGGGGGGATATTTCCTCGGGCGTCCGGCCCGACGTTGACCAGCAGGTTGCCGCCCTTGCTGACGCACTCCACCAGCTTGCGCACGATCAGCGGCGCGCTTTTGAAGAAGTGGTCGCCGTGGCAGTAGCCCCAGTGGTTGTTCATGGTGATGCAGGCCTCCCACACGGCCCGGTTGCCCAGCTCGTCGAAGATACCCTTGGGCGGGATGATCTGCTCGGGGCTGACGAAATCGCCGCAGTACTCGGTGGGGTGCGCGGTCAGCAGGGAGCCAAAACCCTCGCCGCTGACCTCCAGGCGGTTGTCGATCATCACATCCGGCTGCAGCGAGCGGATCATGCGCACCAGATCGGTGGCCCGCCAGGCCTCGCCCCGCAGGTCGTCATACGAGAAGTCGAACCACATGATGTCAATCTTGCCATAATTGGTGCACAGTTCGCGCACCTGGCCGTGCATGTAGTCCAGGTACTTGTCGAAATCGTGCTGCGCGTCCTTGTAGGCGGGGTTGTTGCGCATCGGGTGCTGGCGGTCGCCGTAGTGGGGAAAATCGGGGTGGTGCCAGTCGATGATCGAGTAGTACAGGCCGACCTTGAGCCCCTCGGCCCGGAAGGCCTGGATGTACTCGGCCACCAGGTCGCGCCCAGCGGGGGTGTTGGTGGCCTTGTAGTCGGTCAGTTTGCTGTCGAATAGGCAGAAGCCGTCGTGGTGCTTGGCGGTCAGCACGGCGTACTTCATGCCCGCGCGCTTGGCGGCCTTGGCCCAGGCCTTGGGGTCGTAGTCCACAGGGTTGAACTCGTCAAAATAGGGCTGGTACTGCTCCACGGTCAGCTCCTCAGGGCTGCGCACCCACTCGCCCCGGGCGGGGATGGCGTAGAGGCCCCAGTGGATGAACATGCCGAAGCGGTCCTGGGTGAACCACTTGACGCGACGGTTGTAAGCTTCCCGGTCGAAGGTGTACATGGCGGCATCCTCCTGTCTGCTGGGATGATTTCCCATAGACTTAGGCTAGCACAAATTTTGCCCGCATACAAGGCGAAAGCCGCCAAACTTTGGCGGCTTTCGCGGCGAAAAGATCACCAGCCCTTGGCGTGCTCCACGGGGTGGTAGATGATCGCGGCCAGGCCCACGCGGGAGCGGACACGGCTCTTCATCCCCTCGTCGTAACCCGGCGCGTCCTCGATGGGCACCAGATGGGGGTTGCCCGCCAGGATGTCCTGGGCGTTGGCGATGAAATCGTCCAGGTAGCGCTTGGTGATGGGGCAGCCGTTGTGGCTGGGCATGATGTAATCGTACTCCGCCTCCCGGGCCTTCAGGCGCTGCATGTTGTTCAGAAACTGGCGCACCGCGGTCAGGTCGCGCAAATTAGCCTGACCGGAGTCAAACTCGTCGCCGCAGAAGAGCAGGCGGCGCTTGTGGTCGATGAAGCTCAGGCTGCCCTCGGAGTGGGCCGGGGTGTGCAGCACCTCGACCTTACGGCCGCCCAGCTCAAAGACATAGCCTTCGTCGATGGTCTCGATCTCGTAGTCGGGGTAGGGGAAGTTGGCGAAGAAGGCCTGGTCCACCGGGCCAAAGGCGCGCTTGGCCTCGGGCGCGGCGTTGGGATGCATCAGGGCCTTGGGAAACCAGAAGTTGCCGCCGGTGTGGTCGTAGTGGCCGTGGGTATTGACCAGGATAATGGGTTTATCGGTCAGCTTTTTGAGAATGTTGGGAAAATCGCCTCGGCCGTAGACGGTATCGATGAGCAGCGCCCGCTCGTCGCCCTCGAGCAGGAAGCAGTAGGTCCCATCCCCGTACTGGATCGCAAAGGTCTTCTCGAATGCTTCCCAGTAATGGTAGGACTCGTCGTCGGGCAGGGGGACGATCTTGATCTTGTCAGCCATGAAAATGCCTCCTTGCGTTTCTTTTAGCCTAAAATCATCATATCATCCGCTGGAATAGGGGTCAAGCCTATTTTCCACCGCCCTGGCGCAGCTGGGCCAGCACGGCCTGATACGCCTGCTCCAGCTCGGGGGTGGAGCCCTTGCGCTGCAGCTCGAGGGACAGGTTGCTCAGCTGCATCTGCAGGCGCAGGCGCTCGGCCGCGCTGTCTGAGGCCCGCCTGGCGGCCTGGCCGCGCTGCTCCCAGTCGGTCAGGTTGCCGGAGAAGGACTTGAGGGCTCGGTCCTCCACCATCCACAGGTGGGTGGCGATATCGTCCACCAGGGCGCGGTCGTGGCTGACCAGCAGCCAGGTTCCGGGGTAATCCCGCAGCACCTGCTGGACCGCCTGGATGGCGGGTAGATCCAGATAGTTGGTGGGTTCGTCCAGCAGCAGCACGTTGGCGGGGGAGAGCACCAGCTTGGCCAGGGCGAGCTTGACCCGCTCGCCCCCGCTGAGCACGTCGGCGGCTTTGTCCAGAACCGGCGCGCCAAAGCCCAGCTGCGCCAGCACCGCGCAGGCGACGGTGGCGCTCTGCGCCGCGTCCCGCATGGCGTTGTCGAACACCGTGCGCTCAAGGTCCAGACTGTCGAGGTTCTGCCCGAAATAGCCCAGGGTGGTCCCCGGGGCTAACCGGATCTGAGGATGCCCTTGAGCGATGGCCCGCATGAGGGTGGTCTTGCCGCAGCCGTTGGGCCCCACCAGCGCGGTGTGGCTGCGGTTTTTGAGGCTCAGGCACAGGTCCTCCAGCAGCGGCTGCCCCTCGTACCCCAGGGTCAGATGATCCAGGATGACCACCTGTCGGCTGATGGGGGGCTGGGTCCGAGCGAAATCCAGGGAGGGGGCGCGCGCTGTTTCAGGCTTTGCCACGGCCTCCAACTGGTCCATGCGCGACTGGGCGGACTTGGCGGCACGGTAAAGGTTTTTCTGCTGGGTGCCCTTGGAGCGGGCTGTGGCGGAGTCCTTCTGCCGAGAATCGCCCTGGCTTTTTTTAATGCGGGTGACCTTGGCCGCCAGCATGCGCCGCTGCCGGGCCAACTCGGTTAGGTGGGCCTTCTGCTGGACATAGTCCTCGTACTGGGCCTGTTGCCGGGCGCGAGCGGCCTCCCGTTGGCGGATGAAATCGCTGTAGGAGCCGGGATACACGGTGATTTTTCCGCCCTCCAGCAGCCAGATTGTCGTGCATACCGCGTCCAGCAGCGCCCGGTCATGGCTGATCAACAGCAGGGTTGGCAGGGACTGCAGTTGCCGCGTGACGGTTTCAATCCCCGCCCGATCCAGGGAGGCGGTGGGTTCATCGGCCAGGGTCAGGGGCGCGGGATGGCTGGCCGCGCTCGCCAGAGCGATGCGCCGCCGCTCGCCGCCGCTGAGCGCGGCATGGTCCGCCACCCGGCTGACCCCGTATCGGCTGAGCCACTGCCCATCAGCCTGCGCGTCCGCGTCTCCCAGCGGTGGAATATAGCAGATTGTCCCGTTGCGGGTCACCCGGCCGCTGTCGGGCTCCAGCTCTCCGGCCAAGATGCGCATCAGGGTGCTCTTACCCGCGCCGTTGGCGCCGATCAGGCCAATTTTCTCACCTGGATAGATGGCCAGGCTGAGCGCGTCAAGCAGGGTGACGCCGTGGAACTGTTTGGTCAGCTGGTCCGTGGATAACAACATCAAAAAAACGCCTCCTCACCCGCAGGCGAGAGACGCTGACCAACGCAAAGAAACTCCCCCTGAAATAGGCGGGATTCCAACGGCGTGAGGCGGCTCTTCAGCCAAAAGCGGGCACACAAAATTGAGCACTGCTTTTGAACCGAAATTACCAAATCCACACGACGCGATACCCAACCTTTCTCAGAATACTTACAGCATACCCAGCGCGTCGGCGCTTGTCAAGCACAAAAAACCCGGCAGGCGATCGGCCTGCCGGGTTTCGCTTTATGTTAATTGCCGTAGATGAACTCGTGCAGCTTCTGCGCGTTCTGCTCCACATCCAGGATGATGTTCCACTGGCCGTCGGAGTTGTTGTCGGAGTAGGTGCCCTCGAAGGGGATCCGCGCCTGCTCCACGCCGTCCTTGTTGCCCAGGACCGCGGGCGCCAGCCCCATGACATCCATGATGTTCATGTTGGTCTCCACATAGGGCAGCAGCCGGGTGGCCAGGTCCATGGCGGTGAGCACATTGGTCGTGCTCTTGACCTTCCTGAGCATGGCCTCCAGCACCGTCCGCTGCCGCTCGGTGCGCTGATAATCGTTGCCGATGGCGCGGATGCGGGAGAAGGCGACCGCCTGTTGGCCGGTCAGATGGACGTTCTCCCCGGCGGAATCCAGGCGAGAAAAGTCCTGATTGTGCCCGTTGGTGGATTTTTTCTGCTCCTCCATATACTCGTTGATCAGGCGGCGCTCCGCGTCGGTGACGGTCACGTTGATGCCGCCGATCTCGTCGATGATTGAGGCCAGGTTGGCAAAGTTGACGATGGCGTAATCGGTGATGTTCATGTTGAAATTCTGGTTGATGGTCTTCATCGCCAGGTTGACGCCGCCGTAGGCGTAGGCCGCGTTGATCTTGTGCTTGCCCTTGCCGGGGATGTTCACGTAGCTGTCGCGCATGATGCTGGTCAGCTTGACTGCGCCGCTCTTGCTGTTGACCGAGGCGATCAGAATGGTATCGGAATTACCCTTGACGTCCCGACTGCGCGAATCGCTGCCCAAGAGCAACACGTTGCGCCACTCACCACCCAAGCTCTCGTTGGGATCCAGGTCGTCCGAGGAGATTTCGATGTAGTCATCGGGATGGACCGTGATGTCGCCCTCGTTGGGGATGGGGGTTTCGCCGGTCATGTTGGCGTTGATATTCTGCCAGGCGCGGTAATAGGCACTAAAGATGTAACCGCCCAGCGCCAGGCCGATGACTAGCAGGACGATCAGGAAGGTGATCAGCACGCGCTTGACGGTGCGTCTGCGCTTGGCCTTTTTGGAGAGCTTCTTTTTCCGCTTCTTGGGGTGCCCGCCGGCTGGGGGAGGATTGCTGCCGCGCTGCTCCCGGTATTCATCATCATGCATATGAAGGAATCCTCCTTTTTTTGTCAATCCAATGTCCTTTATTGTAAACCAACCCCGGCGGAATGTAAATGCTCTTTGTTGCAGGCCCGTTACGTTCATGTGCCGATGGTGTAACAATTTGCCGACAAATGGCTCTCTTCCCAGGCTCGATGGCAGATGAAACTGCATAAAAAGGGAATTTGTTCAAATACTATGTCTACCTGAACACAACAAGGAGGACATCAGCTTGAAAGCCACAGGAATTGTCCGTCGGATCGACGAGCTGGGCCGGGTGGTCATTCCCAAGGAGATCCGCCGAACCCTGCACATCCGGGAGGGTGCGCCGCTGGAGATCTTCACCGACCGCGCCGGCGAGATCATTTTAAAAAAATACTCCCCGGTGGGGGAGCTGTCGGGGGATACCCGCTTCATCGCCGAGGCGCTCAACCATGCCCTGGGGGTCACCGCCTGCGTGTGCGACCGGGAGACCGTGGTCAGCGCCGCAGGTTCCCTGCGCAAGGAGCTGATGGATCGGCCCATCAGCGAGGGACTGGACCACGTCATCCAGCAGCGCCGCACCCTGGCCGCCCACCAGAGCGGCGCGCAGGCCATGCCGGTCACCGGCGGGCCTCAACCCTGCCAGGCCGCGGTTGTAGCCCCGATCCTGTCCCTGGGCGATCCGGTGGGCGCGGTGCTGCTGATACAGGAGGGCGGCCGGGAGAGCGACGCGCACCAGCAGGCCATGGCCGAGCTGGCGGCGGACTTCCTGGGTCGCCAGATGGAGACCTGAGCACCCGTCGGTTTTTTTGCGCGAAAAAGGCTGTCAATCCTGGCAACATCTGCTATAATGGAAGGCATTGAAGCAAGCAGTCGCGTGAATTGAGGTGTTCTCTCCGTGAGTGAAAATAAAAACACGTTCGTCAAAGGCGTAGCCATCCTGGGCATCGCCGGATTGATCGGAAAGGTGATCGGCGCTTTCTACCGGGTGCCGCTGACCCATATCATCGGTACCGATGGCATGGGTCTGTACCAGATCGCTTATCCGATCTATTCTTTTTTGGTGCTGCTCTCCTCGGCCGGCCTGCCCACGGCGATCTCCAAGCTGGTGGCCGAGCGCATTGTTTCGGGGGATTATCGGGGAGCGCACCGGGTTTTCCAGGTTGCTTTCCAGGTGCTGGCGGTGATGGGCATCGCCTCCACCGCCTTCCTGGCGGCGCTGAGCTATCCGCTGGCTGTGGCAGTGGGGGACGCCCGGGCGATGCTGTCGTTGCTGTGCCTGTCGCCCGCGCTTCTGTTCGTTTCGGTCATCTGCGCCTACCGCGGCTACTTCCAGGGGCTCCAGCAGATGGTGCCCACCGCGCTGTCTCAGATAATCGAGCAGATCGGCAAATTGATCTTCGGCTTCGCCCTGGCCATGGTCATGGGCAAGAACGGCGTGGTCTACGCCGCCGCCGGCGCGGTGCTGGGCGTATCCATCAGCGAGGCCATCGCCCTGGTTGGCATGATCGTCGCCTACAACCGGCACAAGCCCCAGCTGAAAAAGAATATCCGCGCCAGCATCCGTCGGCCCAAGCCCCGCTTTAAGAAGGTGGCCATCAGTCTGGCCCGGGTGGCGGTGCCCATCACCATCGGCTCGTCCATGATGCCCCTGGTCAACACTCTGGATACGGCGGTGGTCATCCGCCGCCTGCAGAGCATCCCGGAGCTCTCCGACGGGGCCACCTCCCTGTTCGGCATCCTGACCGGAATGATCAACCCGCTGATCAATATGCCTGCGGTGCTGACCCTGTCGCTGTCCATGGCGCTGGTGCCGGCCATCGCCGCGTGCATCAAGCGGGGCGACCAATTGGGCACCCACAGCACCTCGGCCCTGGGATTTCGCATGGCCCTGTGGGTGGGTCTGCCCGCCGCCCTGGGCATGTACCTGCTGGCCGATCCCATCATGCACCTGCTCTACGGCAGCCAGAGCGCTGAGAAGCTGCTCATCGGCGGCAACCTGCTGCGGTCGATGAGCGTGGCGGTGCTGTTCCTGTCGCTCAACCAGACCATGGCGGGCATCCTGCAGGGCATCGGTCGGGTGTTCCTGCCAGTTAGGAACATTCTCATCGGCGCGGCGTTCAAGCTGATCCTCAATTTCGTGTTGGTGGGAATACCGGCGATCAACATCCAGGGCGCCGCGGTGGGCACCATCGCCTGCTACGCGGTGGCCTCGGTCCTGTCGGCCATCGATGTCATCCGCTACACCCGCATGAAATTCTCCATCGGCGATTTTCTGCTGCGGCCGCTCACCGCGGCGGTGGGCATGGGCCTGACGGTGTGGGCGTTTGACCACTTTCTCTCGCCCCACCTGGGCACGGCGATCGGCACCCTGGGCGCGGTGGCCGTGGGCGCGGCGGTGTACCTGCTGCTGCTGGTGGTGGTGCGGGGCGTCAAGCCCAGCGACATGCGCATGATCCCCGGCGGTCGGCGCATCACGGCCCTGCTGGTCAAGGCGCATATCTGGTAAGAAGGGGGGCTGCCCGCGATGCAGCTGACGATCATTGGCATGGGGCCCGGCCCGGTGGGCCAGCTGACTGGGGACGCTGCGAAGGCGCTCGATAGCGGCGCGCGTCTGCTGCTGCGCACCGATCGGCACGGGGTGGCCGCGCACCTGAAGCGCAAGGGACGAGCCTTCGAGTCCTTGGACCGCTTCTATGAGACCAGCGAGGACTTCGACGCCCTGGTGGACAACATCGCCGCCTATGTGCTGGCCGCCGCCCAGCAGGGGGAGGTCTGCTACGCCGTGCCCGGCAGCGGGCGGCGGGATCGGACCGTCGGCCGGGTCTTGGCCCTGGCCAAAGAACGCCAGGCGACGGTGCGGGTGATTCCCGGCTTGGGGGAGGAAGCCCTGGCCGTGGAGGCCGGATTCGTCGGCGACCGGGGTGCGCTCAGCGCGCTGCCCGCCAACGAGGCCCTGGACGGCCGCATCGACCCGGAGCGGGACCTGATCGTCAGCGAGATCGAAAATCGTCCCCTGGCGGGGGACCTGAAATGTCGCCTGCTGGAGCACTACCCGGACGAGCATCCCTGTATCTTTGTCCGCCGCACGCCCTCGGGGCAGCTGCGCCTGGAGGAGATTCCCCTGGTGGAACTCGACCGGCAGGGGGATTATGACCACACCAGCGCCCTGTTGCTGCCCGGCGTGGCGTTCCAGGCGCTGCAGCGCTATGACCTGGACCATTTCGTCTCGATCATGCGCCGCCTGATCGCGCCGGACGGCTGTCCCTGGGATCGCGCTCAGACCCATGAGTCCCTGGCACCCTACCTCGTGGAGGAGGCCTACGAGGTGCGCGAGGCCGTGTTGCGGGACGACCTGGACAGCCTGTACGACGAGCTGGGGGATGTGCTGCTGCAGGTGGTGTTCCACGCGGTCATCGCCCAGCAGGCCGGGGAGTTCGACCTGATGGACGTGACCAGCGCGGTCAGTCGCAAGATGATTCGTCGCCATCCCCATATCTTCGCCGCCGACCAGGCCGATACCGCCCAGCAGGTCGAGGACAATTGGGAGAAGATCAAGATGCGGGAGAAGGGGTTGGACAGCCAGACCCAGGTGCTCCGGGACGTACCGCTGAGCATGCCTGCGCTGATGCGGGCCTACAAGCTGCAGAAGAAGGCCGCCAAGGCGGGGATCGAGATCGCCCAGCTGACCGACGAGGAGGGGGCCGTGCGCCAGGCGCTCCAGGCCGCCCTCTCCTCCGGCAGCGAGGACGACTACGGCCGGTTGCTTTTCGCGGTGGTGGCCCTGGCGCGCAGGCGCTGCCCGGTCCAGCCCGAGCTGGCCCTCAACCGCGCCAGCGAGGCCTTCGTCGCTTTCTTTGCCGCGCTGGAGGCAGAGGCCAACCGGCGGGGTTGGTCGCTGGAGGCCCTCAGCTTGGCGCGGCTGCGCGAATTGGCCGACGAATGTGGGTATAAATCCCCCAATGTCGGATAAACCTGTTGCTTGTAGGCGTCAATCATGTTAAAATAGGGCGAAATTGATTTCGTGAGCGGGTTGCCTTTGGGGCGGCTCGTTATGAAAAAGGAGGATTTTATCATGAACAAGGCAGATCTGATCGCCGCGGTGGCGGAGAAGAGCGAGTTGACCCGCAAGGATGCTGAGAAGGCTGTGAACGCCTTTGTGGACGTTGTGACCGAGACCCTGAGCCAGGGCGACAAGGTGCAGCTGGTGGGCTTTGGCACCTTTGAGATCCGCGAGCGCGCCGAGCGCAAGGGCCACAACCCCCTGACCAAGGCCGAGATGGTGATCCCCGCCTCCAAGGCCCCCGCTTTCAAGGCTGGCAAGGCGCTCAAGGACGCTGTGCAGTAATCAAACCTGCCTGCAGATGAAAAGCCGGAGGCTCTCCGGCTTTTTTAGTACCGAAAACTGGGAGGTGGAAACCATGCGCCTGGACAAGTTCATGAAGGTGTCGCGCATCATCAAGCGGCGCACCGTCGCCAACGAGGCCTGCGACCAAGGCCGGGTGACCCTCAACGGCCGGGTGGCCAAGGCGGGGACCGAGGTTAAGCCCGGAGACAAGCTGACCCTGCGCCTGGGCAGCCGGGAGATCGACTATGAAATTTTAGATGTGAAAGAGCATGTGCAGAAAGCGGGGGCTGACGAGCTCTACCGTCAGATCGCCGTGCGCGAGATCAACCCGGGGGCGGAGGGATGAGCGGGGTCTGCGCGATCGTCGTCGCCGCGGGCCGGGGCAGCCGCTCGGGCGCGCCGGTGAACAAGGTGCTCATGCCCCTGATGGGTCGTCCGCTGTTGGCCTGGAGCCTGGAGGCCTTTGACCGGTCGCCCCAGGTTAATCAGCTGGTGTTGGTGGCCGCCGATCAGGAACAGGCGCAGATGCAGGCGTTGACCGCCTCGCTGCGCCTGCCCTGCAAAGTGGTTTGCGGCGGGGAAACCCGCCAGATATCGGTGTACCGAGGGCTGGCGGCGGCCAAGGGCGCGGAAATCGCGCTCATCCATGACGGCGCGCGGCCCCTGGTTTCCCCGGAGCTGATCGACGCCTGCGTGCGCCAAGTGCGCCAAAAGGGATCGGCGGTGGCGGGCATGCCCGTCAAGGACACCATCAAGCGCACCAACGGCGAGAGGATGGTGCTCAACACCCCGCCCCGGGACAACCTATGGCAGGTGCAAACCCCCCAGGCCTTTTTCTACCGCCAAATTTTCGAGGCGCATCAGGCCGCCGAGAGCCAGGGCATCAGCGCTACCGACGACGCCTCCCTGGTGGAGGCCATGGGCCAGCGGGTTTACATGTTGCCCGGTGGATATGAGAACATCAAGGTGACCACCCCGGAGGATTTCCTGCTGGCCGAGGCGCTGCTAACCCGTCGAGTGGGGGCGCGCCGCGCGGTGCCCCGCACCGGTCTGGGCTACGACGCGCACCGCCTGGCGGAGGGGCGCGCGCTGGTGCTCGGCGGGGTCACGATTCCCTGGGAGCGGGGACTGTTGGGCCACTCCGACGCGGATGTGCTCACCCATGCGGTGATGGACGCCATCCTGGGCGCGGCCAGCCTGGGGGATATCGGTCGGCACTTTCCTGATACCGATCCGGCCTACGCGGGCGCGTCCAGCGTGGCGCTGCTCGAGCAGGTGCGGGCCAAGGTGGAGGCCCAGGGCTGGCGGGTGGTCCATGTGGACGCCACAATCCAGGCCCAGGCTCCGAAGCTGGCTCCCCATATCGAGGGGATGACGCGCAACCTGGCCGCCGCCCTAGCCCTGACCATGGACGCGGTCTCCATCAAGGCCACCACCACCGAGGGCATGGGCTTTGCGGGTCGGGGCGAAGGGATGGCCTGCCAGGCGGTGGCCACCCTGGTCGGTCAGGAGGCGTGAGATGGCAAAGAGCAAAACCCTGTATGTGTGCAATCAGTGCGGGTATGAGGCGGCCAAGTGGCTGGGCAAGTGCCCGATGTGCGGCCAGTGGAACACCTTTGAGGAGACCACGCCCGCGGCCCCGATCAAGGCGGTCTCCGGTGCGCGCGTGGGCACCGGCGCCAAACCTCAACCCCTGGCCGAGATCCCCACGGACGACCAGGACCGGGTGGATACCGGCATGAGCGAGCTGGATCGGGTACTCGGCGGCGGGCTGGTGCCCGGTTCGCTGGTGCTGCTGGGCGGGGACCCGGGCATCGGCAAGTCCACCTTGCTGCTGCAGGTGGCGGCCCACATGGCCGATCATCGGCTCAAGGTGCTCTACCTGTCGGGGGAGGAATCCCCCCGGCAGATTAAGATGCGCGCCCGGCGGCTGGGGGTGGACGCCTCGAGTATGCTGGTGATCACCGAGACCGATATTGCCCAGGTCTGCGAGCTGGCTGAGGCCTCGGGCATAGATCTGCTGATCGTCGACTCGATTCAGACCGTGCATGCGCCCCAATCGGCCTCGGCCCCGGGCAGCGTCAGCCAGGTGCGCGAGGCCACCTCCGCGCTCATGCGCCTGGCCAAGACCAGCGGATGCGCGGTGTTCCTGGTGGGTCATGTCACCAAGGAGGGCTCCATCGCCGGACCCCGAGTGCTCGAGCACATGGTGGATACGGTGCTCTATTTCGAGGGCGACCGCAACCTGGCTTACCGCATCTTGCGGGCGGTCAAGAACCGCTTCGGCTCTACCAACGAGATCGGCGTGTTCCAGATGCATGAGGACGGCATGATGCAGGTGACCAACCCCTCGGAGCTGCTGCTGTCCGAGCACGCCCTGGACGCCCCGGGCTCGGCGGTGTTCGCGGCGGTGGAGGGCTCGCGCACCATGCTGGTGGAGATTCAGGCCCTGATGGCGGCCAGCGCCTTCGCGGCTCCCCGGCGGGTGGCCTCGGGGTTGGATTACAGCCGGGTGGTGATGCTGCTGGCGGTGCTGGAAAAGCGGGTCGGCCTGCGCTTGAGCAACCAGGACGGCTACCTCAACGTGGCCGGCGGGCTGACCCTGGAGGAGCCCGCCGCGGATCTGGCCATGGTGGCAGCGGTGGCCTCCAGCTACAAAAACGTCGCCCTGCCCCCGCGCACCGCGATCTTCGGCGAGGTCGGCCTGACCGGCGAGGTGCGCGCCGTGGGCCAGGCGGCGCAGCGGCTGGCCGAGTGCGCCAAGCTGGGCTTTACCGCCGCGGTGCTGCCCAAGGCCAACTGCAGGGGGCTAAAGAAGCCCGATGGTATGACCCTCTACGGCGTCGAGCACATCGGCGAGGCGCTACAGATTTTGATTGGATGAACGGGCCCGCCCTCTGCGCGCGGCGCCTGGACCACAGCGCCCCTCTTGGGGCGCTTTTTTTGCCCCTTGCATCGGGGCCGAAATCCGATATAATGAAGACAACTTATGGGTAAAGGGGTGCCATCATGACCAATCGAATCGATCCTCCGAGAGTACAGGATG
The DNA here is from genome assembly GCA_050945875.1 of Christensenellales bacterium. Taxonomy (GTDB): domain Bacteria; phylum Bacillota; class Clostridia; order Christensenellales; family JBMNTT01; genus JBMNTT01. Next base: position 7,150 of record JBMNTT010000029.1, on the reverse strand, counting down.
TGCAGGTTCAGGACGTCTTCTGGGGTCAGTATCAGAAACTGGTGCGCGAGTCGGTGATTCCGTATCAGTGGAAAGCCCTGAACGATCAAATCCCCGGCGCGGCCAAGAGCGGCTGCATCAGCAATTTTGAGGTGGCCGCGGGCCGCAAAGAGGGTTCCTTCTACGGCTGCTGCTTCCAGGACAGCGACCTGGCCAAGTGGCTCGAGGCGGTGGCCTATAGCCTGGCCGCCCATCCCAACGCCGAGCTGGAGCGCCTGGCGGACAGCGCCATTGATCTGGTGGCCGAGGCTCAGCGGGAGGATGGTTACCTGAACACCTTCTACCAGCTGGAGCATCCTGGTCAGGAGTGGACCTGCCTGCGCGAGTACCATGAGATGTACTGCGCCGGGCACATGATGGAGGCGGCGGTGGCCTACTATGAGGCCACGGGCAAGCGCAAGCTGCTGGACGTGATGTGCCGCATGGCCGACCATATTGACCGCAAGTTTGGCCCCGAGGCGGGCAAGCTCAAGGGCTACCCCGGCCACGAGGAGATCGAGCTGGCGCTGGTCAAGCTAGCCCGGGCGACCGGGGAGGAGCGCTACGCTAAGTTGGCGAAGTTCTTCATCGACCAGCGCGGGGCGAAACCCAACTATTTCGAGCAGGAGATGGAGAAGGACCCCGCCCAGCGCTATCACTGGGCCGACGGTCCGCTCTCGGGCATGCGCTATTTTCAGGCGGAACAGCCTGTGCGCGATCAGCAGGAGGCCCATGGCCATGCCGTGCGCGCCTGCTATCTCTACTCCGGCATGGCGGACGTTGCCCGGGAAACCCAGGATGCGGGTCTGATGGACGCGGCGCGCCGCCTGTTCTTCAACATCGCCCAGAAACAGATGTATGTCACCGGGGCCATCGGCTCCTCGGAGTACGGCGAGGCCTTCACCTGCGACTACGACCTGCCCAACGACACCATCTATGGTGAGACCTGCGCCTCCATCGCCTTGGCTTTCTTTGCCCGGCGTATGCTGCAGGCCGAGCCCAAGGGCGTCTACGCCGATGTGATGGAGCGGGCGATCTACAATACGTCCCTGGCGGGGATGAGCCTGTCGGGCACCAACTTCTTCTATGTCAATCCCCTGGAAATCGATCCGGAAACCCTGCCTTACGACTACAACAAGCGCCACGTCGTGCCGGAGCGACCGGCCTGGTATGGCTGCGCCTGCTGCCCGCCCAACCTGGCCCGCTTGATCGCCTCCATCGCCCAGTACGCCTATCTGGAAAGCCAAGATACCGCCTATGTCAACCTCTTTGTCGGCGGCAAGGCCCATTTGGATGTGGCCGGGGGCGTGGAGCTGACGGTGACCACCCAGTTCCCCTGGCAGGGCCGGGTGGAGCTCGAGGTGGCCGGCGCGGGCGCCTTCACCCTGGCGCTGCGCCGCCCGGGCTGGAGCGCCTCTATCGAGCTGACCCACAACGGTAAACCCGCCCAGGCCCAGGAGCGGGATGGCTATCTCTACCTGACCGTTCGCCCCGGGGACACCCTGGTGTACACCCTGGACATGACCGCCAAGCGCGTGTGGGCCAACCCCCATGTGCGCGCTGACGCCGGCAAGGTCGCCATCCAGCGGGGGCCCCTGGTCTACTGCCTGGAGCAGATCGATAACGGCAAAGAGCTCTACAACCTCATCCTGCCCCGGGACAGCCAGCTGATCAGCGCCCATCAGGAACAGATTCTCGGCGGGGTGACGGTGGTCAGCGCCCAGGGCGTCCGCCAGAGCGTCTGCCAGGAGGACGCGCTCTACACCTACGCGCCCAACCTGAGTGAGAGCGAGACCACTCTGACCTTTGTGCCCTACTACGCCTGGAACAACCGCGGCAAGGGCGAGATGCTGGTCTGGGTGCGGGACGGCCGCTGATGCGCCTGATCGCCGACTGGCATACCCACAGCCGCTACAGCCGACATGGGCACGGCAAGGGCACCATCGCCCAGAACGCCCAGGCCGCTTTGGACCGAGGGCTGCGGCAGCTGGCCATCACCGACCATGGGCCGGCGCAGATGAGCTATGGCCTGCGCCTGGCCGATCTGCCCGCGATGCGCCGGGAGGTGGACGCCTGGAACGACGCCCACGGCGATCAGCTCGAGGTGCTGCTGGGGGTGGAGGCCAACTTCATCAGCCTGGACGGGGAGATAGACGTGCCCGAGGCCGCCCGTCCCTATCTGGACCTGGTGGTGGCGGGCTACCACAAGCTGGTATTGGCCCGCCCGGGTGGCCGCGCTCTCTTCGCCCGCCAGTGCGTCGCCCGGGGCCTGCTGCGTCGGGACGACCCGGCCATGGCCCGCCGGGCCACGGCCATGGTGGTGCGAGCCCTCGAGCGAGGCGGCATCGACATCCTCTCCCATCCCGGTCACGATCTGACCCTGGAGATGGACCAGGTGGCCCGGGCCGCCGCGCAGAGCGGCGCGCTGCTGGAGATCAACACCTCCCACGGCAAGCTCGACGCCGGGCAACTGGCCCGCGCCAAGGCCCTGGGCGCGCGATTTTGTATCGACAGCGACGCCCACAGCCCGGAGCGGGTGGGGGACCTGGCCGCGGGCATCGCCCTGGCGCGCCGGGCGGGCCTGACCGATGCGGACGTGGCCAACACCGCGCTGTTTTGATCCACTCAAAAAAACCGCTTGCAGTTTTGCAGGCGGTCTTTTTAAGTGGGTTAGGCTTCGGTATCCAGGTGGATATACAGGCCCAACGTCTGATCCGAGATGCTGACGCTGACGGTAACCGTTCCTTTGGTCCACAGTTGCCCAATGGCTACCCCGTTGCGGTCGCCGAGCTGCCGCTCGAACCCCTGAGCGCGCAGGTCTTCCAGATATGCTTCCCCCTGCTGCCGGGTGATATCTTCCAGAAAGATTGCGTAGAACCCTGCGCGCTCATCGCAGATGACCCGCATCGGCGCGCCATGGGCGGGTTGGGGAACCATCTGGGTATATGCATTGTGCGGCCAGGAATGGATGAGCTGCTGAACCGGATTGGGGGATGGAACCCCTCCAGCGGGTGCGCATCCGCTCAGCATCAGCAGCAGACCAACCACGGCCATGCCGCGGCGCAGCTTTTTATCCATCGGCGCGCTCCCTTCTGCGGCGTCTGCAAAAACACAGGATCGTCAGCGCCAGGCACAGCAGCGTCGCGCCCGCGAACAGACAGACATCCAGGGGAACGCCGGTGACATAAATCTCCGTCGGCACGTCCGCATAGCCGATGACCCCCTGGGGCGGGGCGCTGTCCAGGGCATGGCCCAGGGCCAAGAAAAAAAGCAGCGCGAGGGCGATGGTCAGCCCCAGGAAAATCCAGCGCGCGGGGTTGGCGCGTTTCGGCGGGCGGTCGCGCTCCGCCGACTGGTCGCGCTGTGCGGGGCCGTTGCATGCCGCAGCGCGGTTGTGCTCCGCCGAGCCCGGCTGGGGCGGCGCGGGCGGCTGATGGGGTTCTGCGTTGCGCTCGGGCGCGGTCAGCGCCTCCATTGACACGCCGAACAGCGCGCACAGCGCCAACAGGTTGGCGGTGCTGGGCAGGGCGGTGTGATTTTCCCACTTGGTGACCGCCTGCCTCGTGACGTTGAGCTCGTGGGCCAGGGCCTCCTGGGACAGATGCCTTTCCAGGCGGAGCTGCCGGATGCGTGCGCCGATCTGCATGATCATCCTCCTTTACGACCCCTTGATTGTACGGCGGCGCGCTCCAAAGGTCTACCAACTGATGGGCAACTATTGGTTGCGGCGTGTTTTTTATGGGTGGACCGATCGGGCGTACTCGGTGGGGGTCATGCCGGTGATGGTCTTGAAGGCCCGGGAGAAACCGTGGATGCTGGGATAGCCCAGGGCCGCGGCGATCTCCGTGATGTTCAGCCGGCCCTCGCGCAGCAACCGGCGGGCGTGCTCCATGCGCAGATGCTGGTAATAGGCCATGGGTCCCATGCCGTTGTAGCGGCGGAAGAGTTCCTTCAGCGCTGTCGCCCCCAGGCCGGAATATCGGCAGATGTCTTCAAAGCGCAGCTCCCCGGTCAGGTGCTCGCGCATGTATCCCTGTAGCAGCTGGGTGACCCGCAGGGCCTCGTCCTCCTGGTTGAGGCGGGGGGCGGGGTGCCGGTGAGCGGCGGGGGTGTTGTCCCGCAGCAGGGTGATCAGCAGCTGCTCCAGGGAGGTCTGGATCATCTGCTCCGCGCCCAGGGGCGCGTCAGGCCGGACCACTTCGCTCAGACCGGGCAGCTGGGAGTTGTCCAGCATCGGCCCGAACAGCGCCCGCCCCTCCACGATGATGCGGTGCAGAATCTGGCGCTGGGCGGCGTTGAGATGCAGAATCTGGCGGCGGAAAAAGCGCATCGCCGGCGACGCGCAGGAGAAGCTGACGATGGCGATGTTGGGCCCGGTGGCGTGATTGGCCCAGATGCTGTGGAACTCGTGGGGTTTGTGAAAGATGATATCCCCCTGGCGCAGGGTGTAGACCTTCTCATCGGCGCCGATGTCCGCCTCGCCCTTGTCCAGGTACACCATCTCCCAAAAGTCATGCCGCTCGCCCTCAAAGATATAACCGGCGGCGAACTCGAAATAGTGCAGCGAGAACAGCTGGCGGATATGGATCAGACTGTGCAGCGGATAGGGCTCGTAAATCACCTCTTGCATGGCCGTCCCTCCTCCTGATCAGCATGCCTGAAAGGATCCGATTTGTCAAGAAAATAACGACGAAATTGATGAATAAAGCGGCAGAATCGGTAAATCAATTTGGCCGACTCCGTGCTATACTCGCCTCAAGAAAGCCCCTTACGGGGGGCGATGAGGAGGAGACGGCATTGAAGAAGGGGATCAACATCTGGTCCTTCCCGCAGGCGGACATTGCGGGCAATATCCGCCTGGCCAAGACCGCGGGGTTCGATGGGATCGAGCTGGCCCTGAACGAGACCGGGCCGCTGAGTCTTCAGAGCACGGATGAGCAGATCGCTTCCTACCGCGCGCTGGCCGACGCGGAGGGTATCGAGATCACCAGCCTGGCCACCGGCCTGTACTGGACCTATTCGCTGACCTCGCCGGACGCCCAGCGGCGGGCCAAGGCCATGGACATCGTGCGCTTCCAGCTCAAGGCGGCCAAGCTGCTGGGGGTGGACGCCATCCTGGTGGTGCCCGGCTGCGTGGGGGCGGATTTCGCCGCCGAGACCGAGCCGGTGCCCTACGATGTGGCCTACGACCGCGCGCGGGAGGCGATGCGGGTTCTGGCGCCGGAGGCCGAGGCGATGGGCGTGAAGATTGGCCTGGAGAACGTGTGGAACAAGTTCCTGCTCTCGCCGCTGGAGATGCGCCAGCTCATCGACGAGATCGGCTCGCCCTATGTGGGCTGCTATTTTGACGTGGGCAATGTGGTGCGCACCGGCTACCCCGAGCACTGGATTGACATCCTGGGCAGTCGCATCGTGCGGGTGCACATCAAGGACTTCTCCGAGCAGGTGGGCAACATCGCTGGCTTTGTGGACCTGTTGGCCGGGGACACCAACTTCCCAGCGGTCACCGCCGCCCTGGAGCGGATCGGATACACCGGCTACCTCACCGCTGAGATGGGCACCTACAAGCACTATGCCCAGGCCAGTATCGACAACATTTCCCGGTCGATGGACTACATCCTGGGCCGGGTCGCGCAGTAAAGGAGGATACGGATATGAACAACAAGCTCAAGGTCGGCATGATCGGAATCGGGGCCATGGGCCGGGGGCACCTGGACCAGTACCTGCGCTTGATGGCAGAGGGCTATCCGGTGGAGCTGGTGGCCATCTGCGACATCGATGAGAAGAAGTTCAAGGGGGAGTTCATCCCCGGCAACATCGACAACGTGGGCGTGGGCAAGTACAATTTCGACGCCTACCGCCTCTATACCGACATCGACGCCATGCTGGCGGCCGAGCAGCTGGACTATGTGGATATCGCCCTGCCCACCTATCTGCACGCCGAGGTGTCCATCAAGGCCATGGAGCGCGGGCTCAACGTGCTGTGCGAGAAGCCCATGGCCTTGACGCCCGAGCAGTGCGACGCGATGATCGCCGCCCAGCAGCGCACCGGCAAAACCCTGATGATCGCCCAGTGCCTGCGGTTCTGGCCGGCCTACATGACCCTAAAGCAGTATGTGGACGAGGGCACCTTCGGCAAGGTGGTCAGCGCCTACTTCTTCCGCGGCGGCAGCACTCCCCAGTGGAGCTATGAGGACTGGCTGATCAAGGAGGAGAAGAGCGGCGGCTGCATCCTGGATCAGCATGTGCACGACGTGGACACCATCAACTGGATCTTCGGCGCGCCCGAGGCGGTCTCCACCCAGGCGGTCAACTGCATCGCCGGCTCGGGCTACGACGCGGTCTCCACCCACTATCGCTATCCCGGCCAGGTCTTCATCAACGCCCAGGACGACTGGTACATGAACGGCAAGATGCCCTTCCAGATGACCTTCCGGGTCAACTTTGAGGGGGGCACCCTGGTCCTCGCCGCGGGCAAGCTGACCATCTACCCCGTGGGCGGCGAGCCCTTCGAGCCGGACATCACCCAGGAGGACGGGTACTACAACGAGGTGCGCTACTTCATCCAGTGCCTGCGCGCGGGCGAGCAGCCCTGCCGCGCGACCCTTCAGAGCACCCGCCAGACCATCTGCATCGCCACGGCCGAGCGCGCCTCCGCGGCGCAGCGCGGCGAGTGGGTGCCCGTACGGGTGTGAGGGGGGAGCGCATGAAGCCAGTTATCGGCGTGGTCATTCCCCTGAAGACCCTGCTGGAGAAGGGCGTCAGCTATGTCACCGAGCTGGGCCTGACGGGCTGCCAGCTCTCCTGCTGGGACGAGGCCGAGCTGACGGCCGAGAACGCCCAGCGGGTGCGCCAGATGGGGGAGCGGATCGCCATCTCCTCCATGTCCGCCGGGTGGCCCGGGCCCAAGGTGTGGGATTTCATCCAGGGTCCGGCGACGCTGGGCCTGGTGCCAACCGCCTACCGGGCGCGGCGCATGGAGGCCCTGGTCAAGGCGGCGGATTTCGCCCGCCTGGCGGGCATCACCGACGTGATGACCCATGTGGGCTTTATCCCCGAGAACCCCGCCACGAGCGCGTACACCGAGCTGCTCGCGGCGGTGACCTGGGTGGCCAAGGCCTTTCAGGAGCGG
>JBMNTT010000028.1:0-36499 GCA_050945875.1 Christensenellales bacterium | reverse complement strand
ACCGAGTCGGTGGGGCTGGTGGTGATCGCCGCGGTGCTGTATGTCCTGGCGGTGGTCGTGGTGGTGGCGCTCTACCAGCTGGCCCTGCAGGTGCCGCTGATGCTGGTGATACCCGTGGCCATCAACGAGAACCGCTGCTTCTTCAGCGCCGTGGGCCGGGCTGTGGGCCTGCTCAAGGGCAGCGTCGGCCAGGCCATCGGCGCTTACGGGGGCATGACCGTGGCGCTGTTTCTGATCCAGACCAGCCTGTCGATGGCCCTCGGCGGCCTCCTGTTCATCCCCGGGGCGGCCTCGGCGGCGCAGATCGCCCTGGGCGTGGCGGTGGAGGTGCTCTGCGCGCCGCTGCTGCCCATCCTGGCCAGCCGGTTCTACTACCACGCCCTGTCCAAGCGGGAGGGGTACGATCTGATCCGGGCGCTGGAGAAGGAGGAGAGCCATGGATAATCCGCCGGATGCCGGCCTGATCCAGCAGATGATGCAGCAGATCCTCCAGGACCCGGCCTACGGCTCGGACGGGCGCAGCCTGTGGGACGCGCTGGTCGACGGCATCAACTGGCTGCTGGAGCAGTTGGGCCAGCCCAGCCTCAAGGGCCCGGGGGTGGCGGCGCTGGTGGTCATCTTCGCCCTGGTGGCCGTGGCGCTGCTGGGGGTGGCGCTGGGCGTGTGGCTGCACCGGCGGCGGGGCGGCCGGGTCATCCCCCAGGATCGCACCCTCACCCAGGCCGAGTTGGCGGCCCAGCTGGCCCGCGCCCTGGCGGCCGGGGAGCATGCCCTGGCCGTGCGTCTGTACATGAGCCTGGGGCTGATGTACCTGGAGCGGGGCGGGTGGCTCACGCGCCGGGACGCGGGCACCGACGCGGACTATGAGCGCATGCTGCGCCAGAGCGGCTACCCCGGCCTGACCCAGGCCCGGGCGCGCATGGACGCCTTCGAGCGGGTGTACTACGGCGGCGCGGCCGTCGACGAGGCGGAGCTGGGTCCCTGGCGGCAGTGGACCGACGCGCTGGCCGGGGAGGTGCGCCATGCGCCGTGAGAATTGGTGGTTGGCGGGCATCGCCGTGGCGCTGGCGGCGCTGATGATCCTGGTGATGGTCACCCTGCCCGAGGAGCGGGCCGCCTATGCCACCCACAACACCGACCCCGAGGGCTGCCAGGGCGTGGCCACCCTGCTGGGGCGGCTGGGCTTCACCCTCAGGCCGGCCACCGGGGCCCAGGCCCCCGCGGGCCCGGCCGCCCTGTGGATCGCCGGCGATGGGGGGCCGACCTCCTCCCCGGCGGCGGTCAACCGCTGGGTGGCCCAGGGCGGCGTGCTGATCCTGGCGGGCGGCTGGCGGGCCTACCGCGCCGCCAGCCTGACCGACGGGCAGAGCGCGGCGCACTTTGAGGCGCTGCCCGAGGCCGAGCCCGCGGACGGGCGGGCCGTGCCCGTCGGACAGGGGTCGATCGTCTACCTGTCCGACGCGGACCGCTTCACCAACGCCCAGGCCGGGCAGGGGGACAACGTCGCGGCGCTGGTGCGGGCCCTGTGGCCCTACCGCGCCGAGCCCCTGACGGTCATCGAGGGCGCGTGGATCGTGCCCGAGGCCCCGGCCACGTGGGTGGACCGGGTGGGTGGCGCGGTCGGCCTGTTCGGCGCGCAGCTGTGCGTGGCGGTGGCGGCGGCCTTCCTGCTGATTCGCCGCCTGACGCCCGCCCGGCCGGCGCAAGGGCCCCAGCCCCAGGAGGTCGAGACGGTGGCGGCCCTGGGCCGGGCCATGGCCCACGCTCACCTGGGCGCGGACGCGGCCCGCTGCTGCTACGACCACCTGATCACCCGGGCGGCGGCCCGCCTGAACGCGCCGCCCGGGCAGGTGCTTGAGGCCTGGCGGCGGGCGGGCCTGCCCGGGGCCGAGGCGCTCGCGCGCGCCCGGGCCGAGCTGGACCGCCCCGGATGGAACCGGAAACGGCTGATGCGGTACGCCCGCAGCCTGGATGAATTGGAGAAGGAGTTGAATCGACTGTGATCATCACGCAAGTGGCTGGGCGCATCCGCGAGACCTGCCGAAAGGCCCTGGTGGGGCAGGAGGGGGTCGTCGAGCTGATGACCTGCGCGCTGCTCTCGGGGGGCCATGTGCTGCTGGAGGGGGTGCCCGGGCTGGGAAAGACCCTGGCCGCCCGGCTTATGGCCCAGGCGGTGCGCATGGATTTTAAGCGCATCCAGTTTACCCCGGACATGCTGCCCGCGGACATTTTGGGCACCAACGTGTACGATCCCCGGGATGGACAGTTCCACGTCAAGAAGGGCCCGCTGTTCACCCAGCTGCTGCTGGCCGACGAGATCAACCGCACGCCCCCCAAGACCCAGTCGGCCCTGCTGGAGGCCATGGAGGAGAACCGGGTCAGCCTGGACGGGCAGACCTATCCCCTGGCGGCCCCCTTCTGGGTGGTGGCCACCCAGAACCCCGTGGAGTATGAGGGCACCTACCCCCTGCCCGAGGCCCAGCTGGACCGCTTCCTGATGAAGATTCTGGTCACCTACCCCACCCCCCAGCAGGAGGCCCAGCTGCTGGGCAACGTGCTGGGCGGGTTCGACGCCAGGCATTTGGAGGCGCTGACCCCCGTGGCCACCGCCGAGGATGTGCTGGCCTGCCGGGCGGAGATCAGCCAGGTGCGGGTGGAGCCCCAGGTGGGCGGCTATCTGGTCGGCCTGGTCACCGCCACGCGCCAGGCGCCCCAGGTGCTGCTGGGGGCCAGCCCCCGGGCGGGCATCGCCTGGATGCAGGCCGCCCGGGTGTACGCGGCCATGCATGGGCGGGATTTCGTCATCCCTGAGGACATCCAGGCCCTGGCCCTGCCGGTGCTGCGCCACCGGCTGGTGCTCCAGCCCGAGGCGGAGATGGAGTCGGTCGCCCCGGATCAGGTCATCCAGGGCGTGCTGGCCCGCACCCCGGTGCCGCGATGAGAACCCTGGGGGCGACGCGCCGGTTCGTCGCGCTGCTGGCGGCGCTGGCCCTGCCGGTCTTCTGCGGCGCGCTGTGGAACCTGGGGCTGCCGCTGGCCGTGGGGCTCAACCTGGCGGCGCTGGCGCTCTGGGCGGTGGACCTGATCGCCCTGGGCCGGGTGCGGGCCCAGGTCAGCCGCCAGGTACCGGCCCAGCTGGAGGCCGGCCGGGAGACCCCGGTGGTCCTGTCGGTTGAGAACCCCGGCCGCCACGGTCTGCGCGGTCGGGTGGGCGACACCCCGCCCGCCTTTCTGGCCGAGCGGCAGAGCGACCTGCCCGTGCGCGTCGGGCCGGGGCGGCGCGCTTCGGTCAGCTACCCGGTGCGCCCCGCCCGCCGGGGGGACGCGGCCTTCGGCGATGTGTACCTGCAGCTGACCGGGCCGCTGGGCCTGGCGACCCGGACCCGGCGCTACCCCGCCGCCCAGCTCGTGCCGGTGCTGCCGGACCTGACGCCGCTTGCGCGCTACCGCCTGCGCACCCAGGCGCGCCAGAAGGAGGCGGGCAACCGCCGCTACCATCGCACCGGGGTGGGCACGGATTTTGACAGCATCCGTCCCTATGTGCCCGGGGACGCTTACCGGTCGGTCAACTGGCGGGCCACGGCGCGCACGGGCAGCGTGATGGTCAACCAGTTCGACGTGGAGATCAACCAGCAGGTCATGCTGGTGGTGGACGCGGGCCGGGCCATGGCCGCGCTGCACGGCGGGGTCAGCCGGCTGGACTGGTCCCTGCAGGCGGCGCTGCTGCTGGCCCAGGCCGCGGTGTCCGGCGGGGACAAGGTGGGTTGCGCCGTGCTGGGCCGCCAGGTGACGGCCTATCAGCCCCCCAGGGGCCGGGCCGCCGCCCTGACCGCCATCGTCCGGCAGCTCCACGGCGTCGCGCCCATCGGCCAGGAGAGCGATTTCACCCAGCTGACGGCCAGCCTGGGCCGACGGCTGGGCAAGCGCAGCCTGATCTGCATCTTCACCCAGCTCTCCGACGCCGACCAGGCGCGGGAGCTGGCCGCCGCCCTGTCGCCGCTGATGCGCAAGCACGCCATCCTGGTGGTCGCGCCCCTGGACCCGGCGGTGGACGCGCTGCTCACCCGCACGCCCCAGGGCGTGCAGGACGTGTACCAGAAGGCCGCCGCCCAGGTGGAGTCGACCGACCTGCGCCAGGTCGCCGCCCTGACCGAGCGGCTGGGGCTGGGCCTGGTGCTGGTGCCGCCGGACCAGCTGCCCGGCGCCGCGGTCAACGCCTACCTGAAGGCCAAGCAGCGCGGCGTGGTGTGAAAAAGCCCCGCCACAAGGGCGGGGCTTTGCCGGAGCAGCATCGGCACAAGGATGACGCGAACCGCTGCGGCCGGATCAGCTCGGGGGCAGCGCGCCGCGCCGCGCGAACCGCCACGGCCGCAGCCAGATCAGCAGGAACACCGCCGTCGCCCCGGCGAAGACCAGCTTGAGCGCCGGGTGCAGCGCGGACGGGGTGATGAACCCCTCGATCAGCCCGGCCACCACCAGCAGCAGCGCGGCCATGCCCAATAGCGGGAGTATCTCCCGCCCGGCGGCGATCAGGCTGTCCCTGCGGGAGCGGTCCCCGGGGCGCAGCAGCGCCAGGCCGACGCGCAGGCCCGCCGCCGCGGACACCACGATGGCGAACAGCTCGAGCACCCCGTGGGGCAGGATCAGCGCCCAGTAGGCCAGCCAGTGCCCCTGGGCGATCATCGCCCCGCTCAGCCCGCCCAGCAGCGCCGCGTTCTGCGCCAGCACCCACACCGTGCCGATGCCCAGGGTCAGCCCCAGCACCGCCGCCAGCAGCGCCACCCGCAGGTTGTTGCTCATGATAAAGCCCGAGATCACCGGGTTGTTCATGTCCGCCAGCCCCTCGCCGCCGTTCGTGACGTTGTTGTTCTCAAGCATCGCCGGGTCGATGAACAGCGCCGCCGCCTGGGGCACCGTCCAGCTGAGGATCAGCGTGAGCAAAAACACCCCCAGGAAGATGGCCAGCGATAGCCCCATGGCCTGCCGCTGCGCCCCCAGGGCCTGGGGCATGCCCGTGACGATCCACCACAGCGGTCCCCGGCGGCTGCGCTCGGGCCGGTAGATTACCTGGTGCGCCCGGGCCAGCAGGGTGTTCAGGTAGGCGGCCGTGGCGCTGTCGGGAAACAGGGTGCGGGCCTGGGCCAGCTGGCGGGAGACCTGGCGGTAGCGCCGGTTGATGGCCAGCAGCGCCGCGAAGGAACGTCTCTTTCCTTTATAGGCGTTCAGGTCCGCCTCAAGCATCCGCCAGCAGGGCTGGTGCTGGCGGATGAAACTTTGCTCTGTCACAGATGGACACCTCCCCTGGACCCATTGTATCATTTGGCCCGGGGGATGGAAAGCGATTGACGGGAGGAATCCACATGCGCACCCTCGACATCCTCACCCCCCAGGCCGCGCCCTTCACCCTGCGCCTGGCGGATATCCCCAGCCGCGCCCTGGCGCTGGCGGTGGACACCCTGATCCAGATTGGCGTGATGCTGCTGTTGCTGCTGGGCTTCATCGGCGCGGCCAACCTGGATGTGGGCGATTTGGCCAGCTGGTACTTGGGGGCGATGCTGGTGGTCATGCTGGCGGTGGCGCTGGGGTATCACTTGGTCTTCGAGGGCGCGCTGCACGGGCGCACCCCGGGCAAGCTGCTGTTGGGCCTGCGGGTGGTGGACCGCTACGGCCGGCCCATCGGCTGGGGGCTCAGCTGCGTGCGCAACCTGTTTCGGATGGTGGATATGTTGCCGTTCTACACCGTGGCGCTGGTGAGCGCCTTTGCCACCGGCTCGTGCAAGCGGCTGGGGGATTTGGTGGCGGGCACCTACGTGGTCTACGCCCCGCGCAAGCGGCAAAGCGCCATGCCCCAGGCCGCGGCCGAGGCGCCCCGGCGGTATCCGTTGTCCACCGAGGACTACGCCCTTGTGGAAAACTTCCTCGCCCGCCGGGGCAAGATGGCGCCCCGGGCCCGGACGGCCCTGGCCGCCCGCATCGCCCAGCGGACCGCCCGGGCCGCGGGCGCGCCCATGGCCCTGCAGGCCGGCGGGGCCGAGGCCCTGCTGCTCGCCCTGTACCGCGACAACGGGGGCGATCCCGCCGCCCTGGCCCGGCGGGGCTGACCCGGCCGTCCTGGCCCGGCGGGGCTGACCGCGCCCGTTACCCGGGTTTGCGGGCCAGGGCGAGGCCCAGGGTGTCAAACAGGGTGATGCGCCCGCCAAAATCCTCGATGACCCCCTCAAGCTCGGCGAAGAATCGCCCCCGGGTTTGGGCCTCGATGGCGATGTGGTCCGAGTAGGTGCCCAGCAGGCAGATGTACTCCGCCGCGGTGAAGGTGCGGGTGCGGCGGTACAGGTGCCAGGAGGTGTCGACAAAGCCGTACTGTTCGGCCAGCCGGGCCCAGGCCCGGGTGTCCGCCTCGGTGTGCTCGGCCCCCTCGGGCACCCCGGGCATGTACCGGGCGTAGACCGCCTGCATGGCCTGGTGCAGGTCCTCGCGCGCCTTGTCCCGATAGGGACGGTTGGAGAAGCGGGCGAAGACCCCGCCGGGCTTGAGCAGGCGGAGCATCTTGGGGTAGCCGATGGGCGCGGGCACCCAGTGGAAGGCCGAGGCCGAGTAGCCCAGATCAAAGCCCCCCTCCGGGCCCTCGTAGGCCTCAAAGGGCTGGTTGACCACCTCAAAGCCCGGGTAGTGGGCGAACTTGTCCCGGCAGAAAGCCGCCAGCTGGTCGCCCAGCTCCACGGCGGTGACCGCGCAGCCCGTCTGAAGGATCGGCAAGGTGGCCTGTCCGGTGCCGATGCCCACCTCCAGGGCCCGGCTGCCCGGGCCGACGGGCATGGCCGCGAAGATGTCCCGATACAGCTCGGGCACGTAGGTTGGCCGCCAGCGATCGTACTGCTCGCAGACGGTGTTGAAGGTCCCTCCCAATCCGGGTGTGAACGCCATGGCGCATCCCTCCTGCATCACAAAATGGTTCTATAGCATACACCCCGGCGCGGGGTTTTGCAAGCCCGAATCGGCGGGTCGGCCCGGGGGAAGATTTGGATGGATGAATTCAAAATAGGGCATAGCATTGTGCGGTTGAATATGGTATTCTGCACCTGACCGAAGGCCCCTTGAGACCCATTCTAGTTTATGGAGGGTTCCGGACCATGTTCGACCAGTACAAATCCGACAAGCGCCTGACCCGCAGCCTGTGGATGATCATCGTGGGCGTGTCCTGCTCCAACGTATACGGCCAGCTGGGCGGCACGCCCCTGACCGGCCTGTCCAAGGACCTGGGGGCCAGCGATTTCATGCTGGGCCTGCTGATGGCGCTGCCGGTCTTCGGGAACCTGACCCAGCTGTTGTTCAGCTATGTGCTCGAGCGCACCTGCAAGCGCAAGGGCATCTTCCTGTTCTTCGGGGTGCTGCAGCGGGTGCTGTGGCTGCCGGTGGGCCTGGTGCCCTTCTTCATGCCCGACGCGCCGATGCTGGCGCAGATGTGGATCATCATCCTGCTGGTCACCTTCGCCGCGTGCAACGGCTCGGCGGTCAACGTCTGCTACAACAGCTGGCTGGCGGATTTGGTGCCGCCGACGATCCGGGGGCGCTATTTCGGCCTGCGCAACCGGATCATCGTCATCGCCGGCGTGCTGGCCAACCTGCTGATGAGCTGGCTGATGGACGTGCTGCCGGGGCTGACCTGCTACGCGGTGGTGTTCGCCATCGGCTCGGTTTTTGGGGTGATGGATATCCTCTCCTACATTTGGGTGTACGACCCGCCCATGAAAAAGGTCGAGCAGAAGCAGGGCATGCTCTCGATGATGGGTGACGCTTTCAAGAACAAGGACTTCATGCGCCTGGTGATGTTCTGGACGCTGTGGAGCTTCTCGGTCAACATCGCCGGGCCCTATTTCAACGTTTATATGCTCAATGTCATCGGCATGAACTTCATGGAGATCAGCCTGACCTGCACCGTGGTCTCCAGCGTGTGCACCTTCCTGTTCATCTCCAAGTGGGGCTGGCAAGTGGACCGCTACGGCACCAAGGCCATCCTGCGGGTGGTGGGCGTGCTGTGCAGCTGCCTGCCCTTCCTGTGGTGGTTCACCGGGCCGCGCAATTTCTGGATCATGCCCATCATCCAGGGCGTCACCGGGGCGTTCTGGTGCGCCATCGACCTGTGCAGCCAGACCCAGCTGGTCAGCAACACCCCGGATAAGAACCGCTCGATGTATATCGCCCTGTACGCCATTTTGACCAGCCTGATCGGCGCGTCGCTGGCCTACGCCGTGGGCGGCGCGCTGCTGGATACCTTCGCCGGCTGGATGCAGAACCTCTCCTGGAGCTTCCTGGGCCAGCCGGTCACCCAGTACCACCTGATCTTCACCCTGACCGGGGTGCTGCGTCTGGTGTGCATGGTGCTGATCCTGCCCACCATCCGCGACGAGAAGGACCTCAAGGCCCGCGACGTCATCTCCGGCATCTACACCGAGACCCGCGACACCCTCAGGACCAAATGGCGCATGCGCCGGCGCTTCTATGTGCCGGTGGACCGCATCAAATATCGACTGACGCATTGGAGGAGGAAATAAGATGCAAGCGATCAAACCCCGCAACCAGATGGACCCCGCCCTGTGCTGGCGGTTGGAGGACATGGTGGCGACGGACGCGCTCTGGCAGGAGCGGCTGACCGAGGCCCTGGCCGACTGCGACGCGTTTGGCCGGTACGCCGGCGCCCTGGGGGAGAGCCCCGAGGCCCTGCTGGCCGCGCTCGAAGCGCTCTTCGCCCTGGATGAGCGGGTCACCCGGCTGACCACCTACGCCCACATGCGCCGGGATGAGGACAACGCCAACCCCACCTACCAGGGCATGGCCGAGCGCTCGGTGGCGCTGTGCGTGCGCTATGCCAGCGCCACGGCCTTCGTCAGCCCGGAGCTGCTCGCCGCGGCCGACTCGGTGCGCGCCTGGATGGACGGGGCGGATTTCGCGCCCTACCGCCGCTACCTGTACGAGGTGCTGCGCGGCGCGCCCCACACCCTCTCCCCCGAGGGCGAGGGCCTGCTCTCGCTGATGGGGGAGGTCACCGGCGCGCCCGAGACCATCTTCTCCATGCTCCACGACGCGGACATGACCTTCCCCGAGATCGACGACGGGCAGGGCGGCCGGGTGCGCATCACCAGCGGCCGGTATATCCCGCTGCTGGAGAGCCCGGACCGCGCGGTGCGCAGGGCGGCCTACGAAGGGTATTACGACAGCTTCGCCCAGGTGAAGAACACCATGGCCGCCACCTTCGCCGCCAGCCTGAAGAAGGACGCTTTCCTGGCCCGGGCGCGCAAGTACCCCTCGGCCCTGGCCATGAGCCTGGACGCCGACGAGGTGCCCGAGGCGGTGTACACCAGCCTGATCGAGGCGGTGCACGCCCACCTGCCCGCCATGTATCGCTATGTGGACCTGCGCAAGCGGGCGCTGGGCCTGGAGGAGATCCACATGTACGACCTGTACACCCACATCGTCGACGAGGTGGAGATGGAGATTCCCTACGAGAAGGCCTGGGACATGGTGCTCGAGGCCCTGGCGCCCCTGGGCGAGGACTACCGCAAGCTGCTGCTCCAGGCCCGCGCCGGCGGCTGGGTGGACGTGTACGAGAACGAGGGCAAGACCAGCGGGGCCTACTCCAACAGCGTCTACGGCGTGCACCCCTATGTGCTGCTCAACTACCAGAACACCCTGGACAACGCCCTGACCCTGGCCCATGAGCTGGGCCACGCCATGCACAGCGCCCTGTCCAACGCCCATCAGCCCTACGCCACCGCCGGCTATCCCCTGATCCTGGCGGAGGTGGCCTCCACGGTCAACGAGGCGCTGATGACCCGCTACCTGCTCGATCACACCTCGGGCAAGGAGCGGCTTTACATCCTGAACAACTATCTGGAAACCATCCGCACCACGGTCTACCGCCAGGTGATGTTCGCCGAGTTCGAGATGAAGGCGCATCAGCGGGCCGAGGCCGGGGAGGACCTGACCCCCCAGAGCATCTGCGATCTCTACGGGCAGATCAACCAGACCTACTACGGGCCGGACATGGTCGCCGACGAGCGCATCGCCCTGGAGTGGGCCCGCATCCCGCATTTCTACTCCACCTTCTACGTCTACAAATACGCCACCGGCTTCTCCGCGGCCCTGGCCATCGCCACGGCGATCCTGGAGGGCAAGCCCGGCGCGTTGGAGGGCTACCTGGCCTTCCTCTCCTCCGGCGGCAGCGACAAACCCCTGGCGCTGCTCAAGCGCGCGGGCGTGGATTTGACCCAGCCCGAGGCGGTGGATAACTGCCTGCGGGTGTTCGAGGACACCCTGGCGCAGATGGAGGAATTGCTGGCCGTCGGCGCGAAGTGAACAGATAGAAAGAGGTGAGCGGCATGTTCGACGCGCAAAAACACCTGAACCACGTCGCCGAGCGCCTGCAGGGCGACAAGCTGGCCCGCAAGTACGATCCGGAGCAGTTCCGCCGGCTGCTCTCGCGCATCCAGGCCCTGGACGTGGCCTATATGCGCCAGGCCGGGGTGCTGGACGACGAGGGCTTCGCCGACGGCGAGTATGATGACGACGACGCCTTCGAGCAGATCGTGGACGGCCTGGCCGAGCAGGTGGGCGACGAGGAGGCCACCCGCCTGGGCGAGCTGGTGGACGCCTACATGGAGGCCACCGAGGACTTCTTCGAGGAGGAGGGCGTCCTCCACTGGGAGTAAAGCGCTGACCCTTCCCGCGCCCTGCGCGGTGGAGATACGATTTTGGGGTTCGGCCCGCGGGTCGGGCTCCGAGAGGAGGAGACCGAAACCATGAAGCTGTGTTTTTCGACCCTGGGCTGCCCGGAGTGGACCTGGGGGGAGATTGTCACCGCCGCCCATGAGTTGGGGTTTGACGGCGTGGAGGTGCGCGGGGTGCACAAGGAAATCTACGCCCCGGCGGTGCCCGATTTCCAGCCCGGCAAGCTCAACGCCACTCACGCCGAGCTCAACCGCCTGGGCCTGACCATCCCCTGCCTGACCACCGCCTGCAACCTCAACGACCGGGAGCAGCACGCGGCCATGATCGCCGAGGGCAAGGTGTACATCGCCCTGGCCCAGGCCCTGGGCGTGCCCTACATCCGCATCCTGCCCGACCTGACCGCCCACCCCGAGGCCGAGGTGGACGAGGAGCTGGTGCGGGCCGGGGCGCTGGAGCTGGCCCAGGCCGCCAAGGGCGCCGGGGTGACGCTGCTGCTGGAGACCAACGGCTACTATGCCGACAGCAACCGCCTGCTGCGCCTGATTCAGGCCGTCGATCGGCCGGAGATCGCCGTGCTCTGGGACATTCACCATCCCTACCGCTACTTCGGCGAGGCGCCGGAGACTACCTATCGCCGCCTGGCGCCCTACATCCGCCATGTGCACGTGAAGGACTCCCGGATGGTGGCGGGCAAGGCCAAGTACTGCATGCTGGGCACCGGCGACATCCCGGTGGCCGCCTGCGTCAAGCTGCTCGAGCAGGGCAACTACCGGGGCTATTACTCCCTGGAGTGGCTGCGCCGGTTCGACCTGTCCCTGGAGGAGGCGGGCGTGGTCTTCGCCCAGTATGTCTCCAAGATGCGCACCTACGGCTGATCGGAAGCGAAAAAGGGCCGCTGGCTATTGCCAGCGGCCCTTTTGTCTGCCATGCCGGGCAGGCGCTTGTCCGCGCCGTGCGAGGCCGCGTCGGGCGGTCGCGCGGGCCATGCGGGGGCGCGGGCCATGCGGGGGCGCGCTCAGGCCGCGTTCGGCGGCCGCCGGTCCGAGATCAGCAGCCCCAGCCCGATCAGCAGCAGCGCCCCGTAGTTCAAAACGTCCCAGCCGTCAAAGACCGGGATTCCCAACAGCCCCGCCACAATCCAGTTGATCAGCGCGCACACCGGGATCCCGATCAGCGCGCCCAGGCCCGCGGCGGCGCGCTTGCGCCGCATGCGGACCATCAACAGGGCGATGATCCACAGGTAGGCCACCCCCGCCAGGCCGGTGGGCGCGCCGACGCGCAGCACCCCGACCCCGCCCGTCAGCCAGTCCAGGGCCGCCAGGTAGGGCGGCAGCAGCGCGGTCAGCGCGCCCAGGGCCCAGTACACGCCCCGCCGGGGGATCAGGATGGCCGGCAGCGCCACCGCCCCGGCCAGCAGGCAGGACAGGATGGGGTACCATGCCCAGCCCAGGACCCCGCCGATCGACAGCGCGCACACCGCGCAGATCAGCATGCCCAGCGCCAGCGCCCCGCCCACGGCCAGGGCCGCGATGCGCCGCCCGCCCAGGGACCGGGCGCGCTGGGCCTTGTCGGCGTAGGACAGGGCGGTGTTGACCAGGGCCTCCGGTTCCGCGTCGACAGGGGCGCGCTCGCCGCGCAGCAGCTCGTTGACGCTGACGCCCAGCAGCTCGGCCAGCGGCGTGAGCAGGGCGATATCCGGGCAGCTCAGCCCGCGCTCCCACTTGGAGACCGCCTTGTCGGTCACGCCCAGCGGCTCGGCCAGCCGCTGCTGGGTCAGGCCCCGGGCCTTGCGCTGTTGGGCAATGAAAGCCCCCATCTGTGTCGGGTCCATGCATCCATCTCCTCGCGTTTGATGGATCTATTGTACCCTGAAGGGGTTCAATTGCCAACCGACTGTCGGTCGAGCGGAGGTTTTGGTCCGGCCGCGCCCGGTTTTTGCGGTGGATGTTGCTGTACAAATATGGTAAAATTTGTACAAACGCCCCGAGCGGGCGACAGGGGGCATGGTGGCAGATGGACGGATACGCGATCCAAAGACGGCTCCGGCGGATCACGGTGATCGTCGTGCTGATCAGCGCGGTGCTGCTGCTGGGCGGCAGCTTTGTCACCTCGTCGCTGGACGATATCCTGCGCGACGCCATGAACACCCAGATGCAGGCCGAGGCCGAGGCGTACAAGATCAACATTCAGCGCCAATTGGACGCCGATTTGCAGACCCTCTACACCCTGTCGAGTTTCTTTAAGTTTAGCGACGCCATGGATCAGGCCACCTTTGCCAAGGGTTTGTACGAGTCCAACAACCACAACGATTTTATCACCATGGGCTATTTCGATCGCGACGGCGGCCCGGGCATCCGCGTCACCCTCAACCAGGGCATCGAACCCTCGGTGCCTCTGGACAGCTTGGCCCCCCAGATGCGCCGGGCGGTCGAGCAGGCCTGGCAGGGCCAGAGCGCCTGCTCGGATCTGTTTTACAGCGACGCGCTGGGGCAGGCGGTTTTCGCCTACGCGGTGCCGGTGTACGCCGGCAGCGAGGTGGTGGGCGCGCTGGCCGCCAGCGAGAGCGCCGAGTCCATGGCGACCATCCTTCAGGACGCCACGGCCATGCACGGGGAGGGCTACATCCACCTGCTGCGGCAGGATGGCTCCTTCGCCCTGCGCTGCCAGAGGCAGGTCATCCCCGAGTCCCTGGAGAGCGTCTTTGCCGACGGCTACCTGGACGAGCCGACGCGCCGGCAGATGCGCCTGACCCTACAGCAGGGGGAGCGGGGCTATTTCCCCTTTGCCTATGCCGGGCAGAACTACCGGCTCTTCCTCGAGCCCGTGGGGGTCAACGGCTGGTATCTGCTCCTGATCAACACCCTGCAGGGCATCAACGCCCCCCTCTACCACATCATCACGGTCACTCGGGTGACCTTCATCGCTATCCTGGCCCTGTCGGTGTTTCTGATCCTCTACGGCTATCGCCTGCTGCGGCGCAACAACAAGCAGCTCATCCGCGGGGCCTACTATGATCCCCTGACCGGGGCCTACAACCTGACGCGCTTCACCGAGCTTATGGCCGAGCGGCTGGCCCGCAGGCGGGATGTCTGCGTGGCCGCCCTGAACATCCGCCAGTTCAAGTTCATCAACGAGATTTTCGGCAAGGAGCAGGCCGACCGCCTGCTGTGCACCGTCAAGGCCGTGCTCGACCGGCACATGACCGCCGAGGAGTTCTGCTGCCGGGACACGGCGGACTGCTTCTATCTACTGCTGGTCGAGTCGGACCCCGAGGCGGCCCGCGCCCGGCTCGAGCGCATATTGGCCGAGGCCGCCCAGGCCGCCATGGACCGCCACACCAACTACCAAAGGCATCTCTACGGCGGCGTGGCCATGGGCGATCAAGCCGCCGCGGGCGGGGACGCCGCCGCCAGCCTGATGACCCACGCCCTGTTCGCCCTGGCCAAGGCCAGACAGGGCCAACCCCAGGGCCTGTGCTTCTACGATGAGCAGCTGCACCGGGCCGAGCAGCTGGAGAACTATGTGGAGAGCCACATGAGCCGGGCCCTGCAGGCCGGGGAGTTCAAGCTCTTCCTGCAGCCCAAGATGCGCCTGGCCGACGGCGCCCTGGGCGGGGCCGAGGCCCTGGTGCGCTGGGTCACCGACCGGGGGGAGACGCTCATGCCGGACCAGTTCATCCCCCTGTTTGAGAAGAACGGCTTCTGCACCCAGCTGGACCTGTACATGGTGGCCCAGGCCTGCCGGCAGATTCGCGCCTGGATCGAGCAGGGCGTCGCGCCCATCCCGATCTCGGTCAACCAGTCCAAGCTGCTCTTCTACGAGGAGGGCTACATCTCCAGCCTGCGCGCGCTGACCGAGCGCTTCGGCGTGCCGCCCCGGCTGATCACCCTGGAGATACTCGAGGGGTTGGCCCTGGGCGATATTCAGGAGATCAACGGGAAAATCGCCCAGCTGCAATGTCTGGGTTTTCGCGTGTCGCTGGACGATTTTGGCAGCGGCTACTCCTCCCTGAACACCCTGGGCAGCCTGGTCATCGACGAGCTCAAGCTGGACCGGGCGTTTCTGCTGGCCGCCTCGGGCGAGCGGGCGTCCCGGCAGGAGGCCGTGCTCGAGCAGATCGTGCAGCTGACCAAGCGCCTGGGCGTGGTCACCGTGGTGGAGGGCGTGGAGACCGCCCAGCATGAGCGGCTGGTGCGCGCCCTGGGGTGCGACTATGGCCAGGGCTACTACTACAGCCGCCCCATCAGCGCCGAGGCGTTCAGCCGGCGCTACATGGGCGGGACGGACGGTCCCGGCGCGTGAAAAAAACCGCGTCCCGTGCATCTTGACAAGCCATTTAGGCAATGGTATCGTTAAGGGAAAGGCGATGAAGGGAAGAGTACGCCGTCGACAGGGCACAAGAGAGCCGGGCAGGGTGGGAGCCGGCGCCGGGGGTCGACGGGGGAAGATGGCCCCTGAGCTGCGCGGCTGAGCCGCCCTGCGGGGCGGAGGCGTGGGCGACCACGCCGGCAGTAGGTCGCGACGGGTCCGCCCGTGAGCGCGCCGCAGGATGATGGTCCTGCGCCCAAAGGCCCGGCTCGCCGGGCGAAATAGGGTGGTACCGCGGAGATGATTCGCCCCTAGCACGGGCGGATTTTTGTTTTTGGCAAATATGAAGGAGGCAATCGAGATGTGTGATTCCTGCCAGAAGAAGACCTTTTATCTGACCACGCCCATCTACTACCCCAGCGACAATCTGCATATCGGCCACAGCTACTGCACCGTGGCGGCGGACGCCATGTGCCGCTACAAGCGGGCCCGGGGCTATGACGTGATGTTCCTGACCGGCACCGACGAGCACGGCCAGAAGATCGAGCGCAAGGCGAAGGAGAAGGGCGTCACCCCCCAGCAGTATGTCGATGAGATCGTCTCGGGCATCCAGGACCTGTGGAAGCTGATGAACATCTCCAACGACGACTTTATCCGCACCACCGAGCCCCGGCACACGGCGGTGGTCCAGCAGATTTTTAAGCGCCTCTACGACCAGGGGGACATCTACAAGAGCTCCTACGAGGGGCTGTACTGCACGCCCTGCGAGTCCTTCTGGACCGAGCTGCAGCTCAAGGACGGCTGCTGCCCGGACTGCGGCCGCCCGGTGGAGCGGGTGCAGGAGGAGAGCTATTTCCTGCGCCTGTCCAAGTATCAGGACTGGATCATCGACTACATTGAGACCCACCCGGACTTCATCCAGCCGGTCTCGCGCAGCAACGAGATGCTCAACAATTTCCTGCGCCCGGGCCTGGAGGACCTGTGCGTCAGCCGCACCAGCTTCACCTGGGGCATCCCGGTCACCTTTGACCCCGGGCATGTGGTCTACGTGTGGGTGGACGCCCTGAGCAACTACATCACCGCCCTGGGCTACGGCACCGAGCACGACGAGAAGTTCCAAAAGTACTGGCCCGCGGACATCCACCTGGTGGGCAAGGAGATCATCCGCTTCCACACCATCATCTGGCCGATCCTGCTCAAGATGCTGGACCTGCCCATGCCCAAGCAGATCTACGGCCACGGCTGGCTGGTGCTCGAGGGCGGCAAGATGAGCAAGTCCAAGGGCAACGTGGTCGACCCGGTGCTGCTGTGCAACCGCTACGGCGTGGACGCCATCCGCTACTTCCTGCTGCGGGAGGTGCCCTTCGGCTCGGACGGACTGTTCTCCAACAAGAGCCTGCTGCAGCGCATCAATTATGACCTGGCCAACGACCTGGGCAACCTGGTCAGCCGGTCGGTGGCCATGACCGAGAAGTACTTTGGCGGCCAGGTGCAGGCCCCCACGGTTCCCGGCGAGGCGGACGAGGCCCTGCTCAAGGCCGCCGGCGAGCTGCCCGGCAAGGTCGAGGGCTATCTGGACAACATGCAGTTTTCCCTGGCGCTGCAGGATATCTGGTCCTTCGTCGGCCTGTGCAACCGCTATATCGACCTGACCACCCCCTGGATCCTGGCCAAGGACGAGGCCCAGCGCGCCCGGCTGGGCACGGTGCTCTACAACCTGATCGAGAGCATCCGCATCGTGGCGGTGCTGATCGAGCCCTTCATGCCCGCCACCCCGGCGCGCATCTTTGAGCAGATCGGCCGCCCCGCCGCCACCGGCTGGGAGAGCACCTACGCCTTTGGCGCGCTGGAGCCGGGCAGCCAGGTGAAAAAGGGCGAGGCCCTGTTCCCCCGGATCGACACGGAGAAGGAGTTCGCCGAGCTGGAGGCCCTGCAGGCCGCCCAGCGCGCCGCCAAGGCCGGACCCGAGCAGTCCGCGGCCAACCAGTCCGCCTCCGAGCAGCCCGCCGCCAACCAGCCCGCGGCCAGCCAATCCGTCGCCGGCCAGCCCGCCTCCGTTGCCCCGGAGATCACCCTGGACGATTTCGACAAGCTGGACCTGCGGGTGGCCACGGTGCTCGCCTGCGAGAAGGTCAAGCGCAGCGACAAGCTGCTCAAGTTCGAGCTCGACCTGGGGGGCGAGACCCGCACCGTGGTCTCGGGCATCGCCCAGCACTACGACCCCGCCGCCCTGGTGGGCAAGCGGGTGATCCTGATCGCCAACCTCAAGCCCGCCAAGCTCAAGGGCATCCTCTCCCAGGGCATGATTTTGAGCGCCGAGGATGTCGACGGCAAGCTCAGCCTGATCACCTCCGACGCCCCGGTCGCCCCGGGCAGCCAGGTGAAGTGATATGCTGGAGCTGTTCGACTCCCACTGTCACCTGGACGATCCCCGCTTTGACGAGGACCGGGAGGCGCTGATCGCCGCCCTGCCCAGCCGGGGGGTGCGCTTTGTGGTCAACTGCGCCAGCGACATCCCCTCCAGCCACGCCAGCGTCGCCCTGGCCGCCGCCCACGCGCCCGTCTACGCGGCGGTGGGCATCCATCCCCACGAGGCCGACTCCGCCGACGAGGCCGCCTTCGCCGCTCTGGACCAGCTGCGCGCCCAGCCCAAGGTGGTGGCCGTCGGGGAGATCGGGCTGGACTATCACTATGACCTCTCGCCCCGACCGGTGCAGCGGGCGGTCTTCGCCCGGCAGATCGAGCTGGCCGCCGCCTGGGGCCTGCCCTTCGTCGTGCACGACCGGGAGGCTCACGGCGACGTGATGGACGTGCTCCACGCCCACAAGCGCTCCCTGGGCCCCTTCGCGCTGCACTGCTATACCGGCAGCTACGAGATGGCCCGGCAGCTATTGGACCTGGGCGCGGTCATCGCCTTTGGCGGTTCGCTGACCTTCAAAAACGCCGACCGCCTGCGGGAAGTGGCCCAGCGCCTGCCCATGGATCGCCTGCTCATCGAGACCGACAGCCCTTATCTGGCGCCGACGCCCTTCCGGGGCAAGCGCAACCAGCCCGCCCTGGTGGCCCAGGTCGCCGAGACCCTGGGCGGCCTGCACGGGTTGACCGCCGCCCAGGCCGCGCGGATCACCTTTGACAACGCCTGCCGCTTCTTCGGCATCGACCCCGGGAGGACCTGACCGTGCGCCCGCCGCGCGCGGGGCGGATGCGCGCCTGAGGGCATGCGCTCGTCGCCCTGGCCTGGCCGCCTGCGGCCTGACCGTGCGCTCTCCGCACGCGGGGCGGGTGCGCGCCTGAGGGCGTGCGCTCGTCACCCTGGCCGCCCGCGCCCACGCAAAAAGCCCCCGCTCTGGCGGGGGCTTTCAGGGTTAGGCGGTTACGCGTCCACGTACTGGGCGATGGCCTTGTTGAGGGTCTCGATCTCCTCGGCGGAGAGCTCCCACTCGGTGGCGGCGCAGTTCTCGTCGGCCTCGCGGGGGTTGCGCACGCCCATCAGGGCGGTGTCCACCACGGGGTTCTGGGTGCTCCAGTTGACGGCGACCTGGGCGACGGGGCGGTTGTGCGCCTCGGCGATCTGGTCCATCACCTTGAGCAGCTGCTGGATCTTGGAGAACTGGGGCTCCTTGAAGAAGGGGTAGAAGTTCAGGCGGGTATCCCGGGGATCCCAGTTGGGCTGCTCGCGGATCGCGCCGGTCAGGATGCCCGCGCCCAGGGAGCCGTAGGTCATGGTGCCGATGTCGCGGTCCTTGCAGAACTGCATCAGCTTCTCCGCGCCGCGGTTGACCATCGAGTAGGGGGGCTGGATCGCGCCCACCTTGGCGAACTGCTCGGCGTCGAGGATCTGCTGCTCGTTGTAGTTGGACACGCCGATGTTGCGGATCTTGCCGGCCTGGATCAGCTCGTTCAGGGCGGTCATGGTCTCCTCGGCGGGGGTCTTGTTGTCCGGCCAGTGCACGATGTACAGGTCGATATAGTCGGTGCCCAGGCGGCGCAGGGAGTGCTCGACCTCGTTGATGACGGTCTTGCGGCTGTTGTCGCGCTCGCTGCCGATGATGTTCTCGCCCCAGATCAGGCCGAACTTGGTGGCGATGTAGAGCTTGTCCCGCTGCAGGGTGCTGATCGCCTCGCCCACGACCTCCTCGGCGTAGCCGTTGCCGTAGATCGGCGCGGTGTCGATGAAGTTGACGCCATTGTTGACCATGGCGTGGATGGCCTTGATCGAATCGGCGCGATCCACCGCGCCCCAACCGGCCCCGCCGATGGCCCAGGTGCCCACGGTCACGACGGACACGTTCATGTCGGTTTTGCCTAAACGCTTGTACCTCACGTTGTTCCCTCCATTTTGTGTTAATTTGCGCAAATCCCTGCCCCTGATGTCACTGGATTTGCGCGCCGACGAGCCGCTGCGCGCGGCCCACATGATCATTATAAATTTTCCAATTGGGAATTGCAAGCCGCCCGCCGGCCGCTTTGCCCATGAGAAGCGCTTGCATTTTTCCCCCGGACCTGAAAAAGGAGGAAATCCATGAAAAACCTGATCCTGATCGGCGGCCCCATGGGCGCGGGCAAGAGCGCGGCCTGCCGCGAGCTGCTCCGGCTGGTCCCCCCGGCAGCGTACCTGGACGGGGATTGGTGCTGGACGATGCACCCCTTCGCGGTCAACGCGCGCACCAAGGCCATGGTGATGGAGAACATCGCCTTTGTGCTGGGCCAGTTTCTGCGCTGCCCGGACTACGAGCAGGTGATCTTCTGCTGGGTGATGCACCAGCAGGCCATCCTGGACGATCTGCTCTCCCGGCTGGAGCTGACCGACTGCCGGGTGCTCAACCTGTCGCTGGTCCTGCGGCCCGAGGCCCTGGCCGCCCGCATCGGGGCGGACGTAGCCGCTGGGGTGCGGGACGAGGGCGCCCTGGCCCGCAGCCTGGAGCGCCTGCCCCTGTACGAGCGGCTGGACACCCGCAAGCTCGACGTGAGCGACCTGACGCCCCGGCAGACCGCCCAGGCCATCGCCGACATGCTCCGCTGACCGACCGAACCGAAAAACCCCGGCGCGAACCGCGCCGGGGTTATATTTTACGGGTTGGGGGAGGGGCTGGCCGTCGCGCTGGGCGGGGTGGAGCCGGCGGGGGTGTTGTCCACGTCCACCTCGTTGCTGCTGGCCATGTCGGTGGAGAAGGTGATGTCCGCCAGCGGGTCGTCGTTGAACATGTAGCGGGCCATGGTGAACTTGTTGTCCTGCTTGTAGTTGGGCCCGTCCACCATAACGGTGACCTGGCGGTGGCCCTCGTCGCCGGGCTCGGCGTAGAAGCCCACGAACCAGTTGATCTCGCGGGCGTCGACCCCGCCGATCTGGGCGGTGCCGGTCTTGCCCATCAGGGGCTGATTGTCCCGCTGGACCGACTGGCCGGTACCGCTGGTCATAACCGAGCGGAGCATGGCGCGCAGGGTGGGCACGGTGCCCGACTCGAGCATGTGCTTGTACACCTCGGGCTCCACCACGGTCTCGGGCACCTGCCGGCCGTTCTCCACCCGGCAGATTTTCTCAACCACGTAGGGCTTCATGGCGTCGCCCTGGTTGTCCAGGCAGGAGAACATCACTGACAGGTGCAGCGGGGTGACGGTGAACTCGCCCTGGCCGTAGGCGGTGTCGGCCAGCAGGCCCTCGTTGTCCAGGTTGCCGCTGGTGGACACCCGGCTGCGGGAGACCGGGATGTCGAAGGGCAGGCTCTCGCCCACGCCCCATTTGGTCAGGTAGTTCATCATGTTCTCAGCCCCGGCCTGAAGGCCCATCCACGCGAAGTAGATGTTGTCCGAGTACATGATGGCGTTGGGCATGTTGACCGGCCCGTCGTAGGACTTGTAGCGGGTGATCATGCCGTATTTCCAGCTGGTGCCGGGATACCACCGGTTGTCCTTGATGGTGCCGGGGAAGGGCGTGTCCACCGTGACGGTGCCGGTTTCCAGGCCCATGCCGCCCATCAGGGGCTTGATGATCGAGCCGGGGGGATACTGGCCGTTGCAGGCGCGGTTGAGCAGGGGCTGACCCGAGTTTTCGCCGCTCAGGCGGTCCCACAGCGCCTCGTCCAGGGGGTAGGAGAAGTTGCCCGGGTAGAAGGTGGGGTTGGAGGCCATCGCCCGCACCGCGCCGCTGGTCGGGTCCTGCACGACGATCGAGCAGGTCTGGTTCTCGTTGATGTATTTCTCCAAGATGGTCTCGGCCCGGCGCTGCAGGTTGATATCGATGGTCAGGATCAGGTCCTTGCCGTTGGTGACGGGCTTCTCGGCCAGCACCTGCTTGCTGGCCCCCTGCTCGTCGCGGATCTCGATGCGAAAGCCCGGCTCGCCGCCGAGGGCCTGCTCGTAGGAGGCCTCCAGGCCGCTGCGACCGATCCGGCTGGCCTCGTTGTAGCGGCCGGTGGCGTCGGCCTCGAGCTCCTCGGCGGTGATCGCGCCGGTGTAGCCCAGCACGTGGGAGAGCAGGCTGCCCTCGGGATAGACCCGCACCGGGCTCATGGAGGTATCGTTGACCTTGACGCCGCTCATGCCCTCGAGCTGCTCGCGCCGGTCGGCCTCAAGGGTGCCCGGAGGCAGGGTGGCGACGACGGCGTACTGGTCGCGGATGGCCTGCTGGCTGGTGAAACAGGCCGAGACCTCCTCGACGGTCATGTTGACCAGGGGGGCGATCTGCTCGGCCAGGGCGGGCCGGTCCTCCTCGCCCACCAGGAGGGTGTCCACGTAGACGACGGTGTTGTAGTCGTTCTTGGCCAGGATGGTGCCGTCGGAGGCGAAAATTTCTCCCCGGGTGGGGGCGATGTTGGTGACCTTGACGGTATCCCCGGCGCTCATATCCGGAAAAATCAGCGACTCGCTCCACTGCACGGTCCACTCGCCGTCCTGCTCGATCAGGGGGAGGGTGTAGGAGAAGGTGTCCTCGTCCAGGTAATTTGAGTGCAGGGTGATGGTGGCCGGAACGCTGTAGCCCGCGTCGGTCGCAACCGGCGCGCCGGCGGCGTAGGTGATCTCCGAGATCGCCAGGGCGCGGTAGATGTTGCGGTATCGGGCCTGGAAATCCAGCCGGCCGGTAGCGCTCTTCGTGTCGGCGTCCACCAGGTCGTAGAGCTGGCTCCACTGCTGCTGTTGCCACAGGTAGAGATAGCGCTCCGCGGCGATGGCCGGGTCCTGGGGCTGCTTGCGGCATCCCGCCAGCAGTGTGACGAGCATCACCAGCGCGGTCAAGAGCGCCCATTTGCAGTGCCTGCGTGCCATGGCGAACCTCCCACATCAAGATTGGGCTCCATTATATACCCCCGGGCCGGGCGGCGCAACTTTTGCCGAATCCGCATAAGAAACAAGCCCCCGGACTATACTGGAGAGCGGCCATTATAACCGGCAAGTTTGACAAAAGTGTGAAGTTTGGGTAAAATAAATAGACCGTATCAGTCACGGATTTGTAACATATACTGATAAGGTCGACACAAGGAGGTCAAGATGTTCAAAAAGCGAATGGGTCTGTCGGATCTGGTGCCCTCCGGGGCGGCTGGGTACGCCCCGTCCGATGCGCAGCAGACCGAGGACCTGGCTCTGTTGGAGGGCCGCTCTCTGCGGCGGGCGCGGCGGCGTCAGCGCCGCGCGCCGGTGGTCCGCTTCCTGCGGGCCCATGGGCGCGCGGCGGTGGCCCTGGCCCTGGTGCTCGGCCTGGGCGCGGGCACCTATCTGTTTAGCGAATATGTCACCCATATGGCCGTTCCGGTCACCATCACCGACCGGGATACCGTCATCGGCGTGCAGACCAACCAGCAGACCGTCGAGGGCCTGCTGGAGAAGCAGGGGATCGCCGTGAGCCGGTGGGATGTGGTCTCCCCCGGCAAGGACACCCCCGTGGCGGCCAACATGTCCATCCAGGTGCACCGGGCCATGGCCGTCAACCTCAAGGGGGACGACAGCGAGTTCCAGGTGCATGTGCTGGGCGGCACCGTGGCCGACGCGCTGCAGGCCGCCGGGCTGAAGATGAACCCCGAGGATGAGGTATCCCCCTCGGCGGACACCCCGGTGGAGCCGGGCATGGTCATCACCCTGGCCCGGGTGACCAGCGAGCGGTTGGTCAAGTACGAGTCCATCCCCTACAGCGAGGTCACCAAGGAGGACCCGGACCTGCTCGAGGGCGAGCGCCGGGTCACCGAGGGCGCGGACGGGCAGAAGAAGAAGGTCATCCGCGTGGTCTACCGCGACGGGGAGGAGATCGGCCGCTCGGTGGTCGAGGAGACCGTCACCCGCCAGGCGGTCAACCGCGTCATCTATGTGGGCACCAAGCCCAAGCCCACCCCCACGCCGGAGCCCACCAAGCAGCCCTCCAGCGGCGGCGCCAACGCCAAGCCCTCGGGCGGGTCGTCCGGCGGATCGGGCGCCAAGCCCTCGGGCGGCGGGTCGTCCAGCGGGGGGTCGTCCAGCGGCTCGGACAGCGTCGAGGCCAGCGGCAGCACCATTACCATCGGGGGCACCACCTACAACGTGGTCAGCTCCTTCACCAGCCGCTGCACCGCCTACACCCACACCGGCAACCAGACCTACACCGGCACCTGGCCCAAGGTGGGCACCCTGGCCGTGGACCCCAGCGTCATCCCCCTGGGCTCGCTGATCTATGTGGACGGCTACGGCCTGGGCCGGGCGGAGGATACCGGCTACGGCATCAACGGCACCAACATCGACCTGTTCATGGAGACCTACAACCAGTGTATTTCTTGGGGCATGCAGCAGCGCAAGGTCTATATCCTCAGCGCGCCGTGATCCCCGCGCCTAAGCCCGATCCCCCGGCATGCCGGGGGATCGTTTTTCAGGAGGGAATATGAGCATCTCTTGGCGGCAACTGACCCGGCCGACGGTCATCCGGGAGCTGATGGACCGGCACGGCCTGTCCTTCAAGCGCTCCCTGGGGCAGAACTTCCTGCTGGACCCCGGCGCGGTGACGCGCATGGTGGCGCTCTCCGGGCTCAAGGAAGGCGAGCGGGCCCTGGAGATCGGCCCGGGCGTCGGCGTGCTGACCGGGGCCTTGGCCGAGACCGGCGCGGCGGTCACCGCCGTGGAGATCGACGGCCGGCTGCTGCCCGCCCTGGCCGAGACCCTGCCCCCCCAGGTGCGCCTGATCCACGGCGACGCCCTGGCCCTGGACGCGGCGGAGCTGACCGGGCCGGAGCCCACCCGCCTGGTGGCCAACCTGCCCTACTACATCACCACCGACCTGCTGCTGCGCCTGCTGCCCCATGTGGCCTCGGCCACGGTCATGGTTCAGAAGGAGGCGGTGGGCCGCATCCTGGCCCAGCCCGGCCAGGAGGGCTGGGGGCCCTTGGGGGTGCTGGTGCGCCGCCTGTTCATCCCCGGCGGCTCCTTCGCCGTGGGCGCGGGCTGCTTCATGCCCCGGCCCCGGGTGGACTCGGCGGTGGTGCATCTGGAGCGCGCCCGCCCCACGCTCGAGGACCTGCCAAAGTTCATGGCCCTGACAAAGGCGGTCTTTGCCATGCGCCGCAAGACCCTGGCCAACAACCTGGCCGCCTGGCGGCCCGACCTGGACCGGGGAGCTCTGGCCCGGGCGCTGGCCGCGGCGGGCGTCGATCCGGCCTGCCGCGCCGAGACCCTCAGCCCGGCGCAGCTGGAAAAATTGTTTGAGATTGTGAACACTTTAACGTGCTAAACGCAAGAATCTTATAAAGATTCTGCAAAAAACTAAAAATTTTGTGCGGAGCGGCAGGAGAATGGCAGCGGACGTGGAATGAAGTAAAAGGGTCAAATTGGTCCAATGGGGACAGGCCCTCGAAATCCGCTATCCATGAATTCTAATAAAGGAGTCGATTGAAAGCATGAACACCTATGGCATCGAAAACCTGGGAATCATCAATCCGACCGCGGTGTACCGCAACATGACCGTTGCGGGCCTGACGGAGAAGGCCGTCGCCCGCGGCGAGGGCACCCTGTCCGACACCGGCGCCCTGGTGGTCAAGACCGGTAAGTACACCGGCCGTTCCCCGGACGATCGCTTTGTTGTGGACGAGGAGAGCATCCATGATGAGATTTCCTGGGGCAAGGTCAACGTGCCCATCACCCCGGAGAAGTTCGACGCGATCTATAAGCGGATGTGCGCCTACCTGCAGAACCGCGAGCTGTTCATCTTCGACGGCTTTGCCGGCGCCGATCCCACCTACCGCCTGAGCGTGCGCGTCATCAACGAGCTGGCCAGCCAGAACCTGTTCATCCACCAGCTGCTGCTGCGCCCCACCTGCGAGGAGCTGGAGAGCTTCGCCCCCGGCTTTACCATCATCGCGGCCCCGGGCTTCAAGTGCATCCCCGAGATCGACGGCACCCACTCCGAGGCGGCCATCCTGGTCTCCTTCGAGCGCAAGCTGGTCATCATCGCCGGCAGCCAGTACGCCGGCGAGATCAAGAAGTCGGTCTTCTCGGTGATGAACTTCATCCTGCCCGCCAAGGACGTCTTCCCGATGCACTGCTCGGCCAACGTCGGCCATGACGGCGACGCCGCCCTGTTCTTCGGCCTGTCCGGCACCGGCAAGACCACCCTGTCGGCCGACCCCAACCGCCTGCTCATCGGCGATGACGAGCACGGCTGGAGCAAGGACGGCATCTTCAACTTCGAGGGCGGCTGCTATGCCAAGTGCATCAACCTGTCCCAGGAGAACGAGCCCGACATCTGGAACGCCATCAAGTTCGGCGCCCTGGTCGAGAATGTGGTGATGGACCCCGAGACCCGTCAGTTCGACTTCAACGATGGCTCCCTGACCGAGAACACCCGCGTGGGCTACCCCGTGGATTACATCTCCAACGCCAAGATCCCTGGCGTGGCGGGCCATCCCAAGACCGTCATCTTCCTGACGGCCGACGCCTTCGGCGTGCTGCCCCCGGTGAGCAAGCTCAACCGTGAGCAGGCGATGTACCACTTTGTCTCGGGCTACACCAGCAAGCTGGCCGGCACCGAGCGCGGCATCACCGAGCCCCAGGCCACCTTCTCCACCTGCTTCGGCGCGCCCTTCCTGCCCCGCCCGGCGCATATCTACGCCGAGATGCTGGGCAACCGCATGGACACCTACGGCGCCAACGTCTACCTGGTCAACACCGGTTGGTCCGGCGGCGCTTACGGCGTGGGCAAGCGCATGAGCATCAAGTACACCCGTGCGATGGTCACCGCCGCCCTCAACGGCGACTTGGAGAAGGCCGGCTTCGAGCTGGATCCCATCTTCAACGTGCTGGTGCCCACCTCCTGCCCCAACGTGCCCAGCGAGGTGCTCAACCCCATCAACACCTGGGCCGACAAGGAGGCTTACAAGGCGACCGCCGAGAAGCTGGCCAAGATGTTCGTGGAGAACTTCAAGAAGTATACCGACATGCCCAAGGCGATCGTCGAGGCTGGCCCCAAGGCCTGATCGATCCGATGCCTCGGAGGCGTCCGCGTGAGCGGACGCCTCTTTTTTTCGGCATGGGGGCGGGCGCGGCCGCATATACTGGCCCCGTGAAGGAGGGGGTAAAGTGCAGCAGTTTCGTTGGCGTACGGTGATCAAATGCCTTGCAGATAGCCGCGTGGTGGGCACCCTGAAGGTGGATGGGCGGGCGAGCGGCGCGTCCATCCAGGCGGTCTGTTCCTCCGGGGAGCCGTTGGGGGCGGTGTGCATGCTGCTGGGTATGGTCCAGGGCGTGCTGACCGTGCTGCCCCCGGCGCAGCTGTTTGCCCGGGGCGCGGGGCGGTATCTGGCCTCGTCGCCCTGCCCGTGCAAGCCCATCGGCATCGTCTTTGGCGGCCCGGGGCCCGACGGCGCGCCGAGGTTTGGCTATGGTGCGTTCGAACAGGCCCCGCCCTGGATGTGGGAGGAGAAGGTGCGCCAGGCCTATGAGCGGGCGGTGGGCGCGGCCCCGATCGACAGCGCGGCCCCGGCCGGGGCGACATTCGCGGCCGAGGGGACGCCCACGGCCGAGCCGGTTGCCGCCGAGCCGGGCGCCGCCGAGCCGGGCGCCGCCGAGATGACGCCCGCCGCCGAACCTATCCCCGCGGCCGAGCCGACCGCTGCCGCGGCGTCCGCGCCTGCCGAGCCGGCTGCCGCTGAGGAAACGTCCGCCGCAGAACCCATGAACACGCCCGCCGAGCGGATGGCCGAGCCGGCCTCGTCGGATGGGGCGTGCGACGGCCCGCGCGTCCGGATCCTCCTGGCGGGCTGTCCGTCGGCGGAGAATCCCCAGCGGCCCCTGGCCCCAGAGATGGACTATGAGGCCTACTGCGCCGAGCTGGCCGCCGGGAGCGGGAGCGATGCGCGGGCCGCGCGGACAGCGGCGGCTGGGGATGCGCCGCCGACCGCTGACGCGCCCCTGGCCGCCGGGGAGCGGCCCCTGGCCCCAGAGATGGACTACGAAACCTACCAGGCCGAGCTGGCCGGCGCGGGCGTCGTCACCCGCCAGGTGGAAGATCAGCCCGGCTACATGACCGAAACCCTACTGGGCCAGGGGGCTAAACCGCCCCTGCTGTGTACCGAGCCCGCGCCGAGCCCGGAGGAGTTGCGCGGCGCAGCCGATGCGCCCAGCCCGGCGGTCGCGCCGAACGCCGCCATGGCCAGCCCGGCGGCCGCGCCGAACGCCGATGCGCCCAGCCCGGTGGCTGCGCCGAACGCCGATGCGCCCAGCCCGGCGGTCGCGCCGAACGCCGCCATGGCCAGCCCGGTGGCCGCGCCGAACGCCGATGCGCCCAGCCCGGTCGCTCCGGCGGACACCGGCGCCGCCCCCTCGGTCAATCCCCGGCGCATCCTGATCAAGATGCCGGGGGCCGAGCCCTGTCCCGGGGCTGCGGACTGGGTGGCGGACAGCCAGTGGGTGCGCCTGCCCCACGGGGTGTATGGGCATATGTTGCTGGGCGCGACCGACGAGGCGGTTTACTGGGCCCTGCCCGGCGCGGCGGGACAGCAGCCCCCCAGCCTGCCCGAGGCCGAGTTCCATCAGCTGGGCCGCCAGGGCTACTGGGTCAGCCCGGCCTCCCTGGAAGAAATCATGGTCTGAAATAGGCGCGGCCCCCTGCCGGGGCCGCGCCTATTTCGTGGGGATTTTCCCAAAATATCCTCCCAGCCCCCTGGGAAAGCATCCCCCCTTCGCGGTATAATAGGGGCAACGCGACACATCGGGGGAGGGAACCACTGTGAATTACGGCGTGATCGATATCGGCTCCAACTCCATCCGCCTGTGCATCTACAAGGCGGATGCAAACCTGCTGCAGCGGGTCATGGACAAAAAGACCATGGCGGGCCTGGCGCGATATGTGCACCAGGGCGCGCTGCAGCAGGAGGGCATCGACCGGGCAGCGGAGACTTTGAAGGATTACAAACAGATTCTTGCAGATTTCGGCATTGACCAGGTGTACGCTTTTGCCACCGCCTCGCTGCGCAACGTCAACAACCGCGACCAGGTGCTCCAGCAGCTGGGCGAGCGCGGCGGCCTGACGCCCGAGGTGCTCTCCGGCGAGGAGGAGGCCCGGCTGGACTTCGTGGGCGCGACCTCGGCGCTGCCCATGAGCCAGGGCATGCTCATCGACATCGGCGGCGGCTCCACCGAGCTGGTGCGCTTTGCCGGCGAGCGGATCGACGCCCTGGTCAGCCTGCCCATGGGCTCGCTCAACCTGTACGTCACCCATGTCTCCGGCCTGCTGCCCGACCGGCGGGAGCGCAAGGCCATGCAGGCGGCGGTGCGCGAGGCGCTGGACAAGCTGGGCTGGAAGGCCCAGGACGGCGTGACCGACCTGTGCGGCGTGGGCGGCACGGTGCGCGGGCTGTTCCGCATCGCCCGGGAGCTCTACAACCTGCCCGTGGGCACCCGCACCCTGCCCGCCGAGGACGTGCACAACATCGCCAAGATTCTCAAAAAGGGCGAGGACGAGAGCTATCAACTGATCTACCGCATGGTGCCCGAGCGCATGCTCAACATGCTGCCCGGCCTGCTGATCCTGGATGAGGTTGTCAGCCGCTTCGGCCTGCGCACCCTGACCCTGAGCGATCGGGGCGTGCGCGAGGGCTACCTGATCGACCGGGTGCTGCGCCCGATGGGGGGCAAAATATGAGCGGATACATGCACAACCGCGAGCTGTCCTGGCTCAAGTTCAACGAGCGGGTGATGGAGGAGGCGGCCTGCGCCGAAACGCCCCTGTTGGAGCGGCTGCGGTTCCTGTCGATCTTTACCAGCAACCTGGACGAGTTCTTCATGGTGCGGGTGGGCAGCCTGGTAGACCTGATGGCCTACATGCCCGACATCACCGACGGCAAGACCGGCATGACCCCCCGGGACCAGCTGCAGGCCATCTACCCCGAGGTGGGCCGGCTGATGCTGCGGCGCGACGCGCTCTTTGCGGAGCTGACCGAGCTGCTGCGCCAGGCCGGGGTGGAGCAGCTGCGGATGAGCCAGCTGAAGAAGAACCAGCTCAAGGCCGTGGAGGCCTATTTCACCCGCGAGGTGCTGCCGGTGCTCTCCCCGCAGATCATCGACGCGCGCCACCCCTTCCCCCACATCGCCAACAAGCAGCTGACCATCGCCTGCAACCTGCGCCGGGGGGATCAGAGCCATTTTGGCATGATCCCCGTGCCCACGGCGGTGGGCCGTATGTTCTTCCCCGAGGAGGACAAGTGCCGGTTTGTGCTGATCGAGGACATGCTGCTGCACTTTGCCGACCGGGTTTTCTCCATGTTCCGGGTGGGGGAGCGGGCGGTCTTCTGCGTCACCCGCAACGCCGACATCGACACCGACGCCGGCCTGTACGACGAGGACATGGACTACCGCGAGCACATGAGCCGGGTGATCCAGAAGCGCCTGCGCCTGGCCCCGGTGCGCCTGGAGATTCAGGGCAGCCTCAAGGAGGAGGACCTGCAGATGCTCCTGTCCCGGCTCAAGCTCAAGCGCCGGGAGGTTTACATGTGCAAGGCCCCCTTGGAGATGAGCTACAGCTATCCCCTGGAGGAGCGCCTGCCCCTGGGCAGCCGGGGCGAGCTGCTCTACGCCCCCTTCGCGCCCCAGCCCTCGCCCAGCCTGGACCTGGGCGAGAGCATCCTGCGCCAGGTGCGCCGGAAGGACGTGCTGCTCAGCTACCCCTACGAGCGCATGGACGGCTTTCTGGAGCTGATCCGCCAGGCCGCCAAGGACCCGGCGGTGGTGTCCATCAAGATCACCCTCTACCGCATCGCCCGGCAGAGCAAGCTGGCCGAGTCGCTGATCGAGGCGGCCGAGCGGGGCAAGGAGGTGACGGTGCTGATGGAGCTGCGCGCCCGGTTCGACGAGCGCAACAACATCGAGTGGGCCCAGCGCCTACAGGAGGCGGGCTGCCGGGTGATCTACGGCATGGACGGCTTCAAGGTGCACTCGAAGATCTGCCTGATCACCCGCAAGGACCACGGCCGGGTCAGCTATGTCACCCAGGTGGGCACCGGCAACTACAACGAGAAGACCGCCAAGGTGTACACCGACCTGTCCCTGATCACCGCCAACGAGGCCATCGGCAGGGACGCCGCCGCCTTCTTCAACAACATGGCCCTGGGGGACCTGTACGGCTACTATCAGCACCTGTGGATCGCGCCGGTGTCCTTCAAGGAGCGCCTGTTGATGTATATCGACCGGGAGATGCAGAAGGCCCGCTCCGGCGAGGGCGGCCGGATCATCGCCAAGTGCAACTCCCTGACCGACAAGGACCTGATCGAGAAGCTGCGGGAGGCCTCCTGCGCCGGGGTCAAGATTCAGCTGATCGTGCGGGGCATCTGCTGCCTGATCCCCGGGGTGCCCGGGCAGACCGAGAACATCCAGGTCATCAGCATCGTCGGCCGGTTTTTGGAGCACTCGCGCATCTATTGCTTCGGCCAGGGGGAGCAGACCCAGCTGATGATCGCCTCGGGCGACATGATGACCCGCAACACCGAGCGGCGGGTGGAGATCGCCTGCCCGGTGTGGGACGAGGCGCTCAAGGCCCGCATCCTCGAGATGCTGGATACCTATCTGATGGACAACGTCAAGGCCCGGGACCTGATGCCCGACGGCCAGTATGTGCTGCGCGCGCCTCAGCCCGGCGAGCCCGCGCGCCAGGCCCAGCAGATTTTTATGCAGCAGGCCGTGCGCCGGGCCTACGCGCGCCCGGCGGGGGGACGCGTCCCCTGGTGGCGCCGGATTTTCGCCCGCCGGGACTGATGAATCGAAAGAAGGTTTGCCCATGCCCAGTTTGGATCAGATTCGCGCTTTTTTCCAAAAGGACCGCTACGCCATGAACAGCGGCATCGAGATTCTCTCGGCTGAGGATGGCCGGGCGGTCTGCCGCATGCCCATCACCCCCGAGCACCTCAACGCCGGGGGCGTAGCCCAGGGCGGCGCGGTGTTCACCCTGGCGGATTTCTGCTTCGCCGTGGCCTCCAACGCCTGCGGCGAG
Source organism: Christensenellales bacterium (assembly GCA_050945875.1). Taxonomy (GTDB): domain Bacteria; phylum Bacillota; class Clostridia; order Christensenellales; family JBMNTT01; genus JBMNTT01. Next base: position 5,037 of record JBMNTT010000028.1, on the reverse strand, counting down.
CTGGTGGTCTCCCTCAACAACCAGATCTCCTTCATCCGGCCGGCCACCGGCGCGTACCTGACCGCCACCGCCCGGCCGGTCAGCGCCGGGCGCAGCGCGGTCTTCTACCAGGTGGATGTCGCCGACGATCGGGAGCGCCTGGTGGCCCAGATGACCGTGACCGGCTATCCCAAGCACACGCCCCTGGCGATGGGGGAATCGGCGGAGGCGGCGCGGTGAGCGCGTCGCCCGGCGCGGGGGAGCTGGCCACCCAGCGGCTGACCCTGTGCAGGCTCGCGCGGGCGGATGCGGCCGGCTATCTGGCCTCGCCTGACTGCGCGGCGCTGCTGATGGGCGACGAGGCGGCGGACTCAGATGGGTTTTGGCGGCGGCTGCCGGGTCGGTACGCGGACGGCCGGTTTTTTCTGTGGGCCGTGCGAGAGCGCGGGTCGGATCGAGCCGTGGGTTTCGTGCGCGCCTGGGATCAACCCGCCACCGACAGCGTGCGCCTGACCTTTGCCATGGACCCAGCCCTGCGCCGACGCGGGTATATGAAGGAGGCGATCGGGGCGATCCTGTCCTACCTGCTGTGCACGGTTGGGGTCAATCGGATCGAGGCCTTTTGCACCGACCGGCACCGCGACGCGGGCAAGGCGTTGCTGCGGTGCGGCTTTGAGGCGGAGGGCCAGCTGCGCCAGGCGGTGTGCTGGGGCGGCGAGATCGCCGACCTGCGGGTCTATGCCCTGCTGCGGCAGACCGCCCAGCGCGTTGAGCAGTATGCCGGCCTCGGCGCGGACGATCTGTGGATCACCAACTACCGGGAGCGGGGCGGCGAGCACCTCAGGAGCTTGACGCGCCTGCCCCGGGAGGAGGCGGCCGCGCTGGCCCGCCGCTTGTCCGCCCGCACCGCCTCGAAGAACGATCGGTACGGCGCGTATTTTGAGCGCTACTACGAAAAGCGGCTCAACACCGAGCGTTGGCTTTTTGACCAGTTTCAAAAGCAAGGCGGCCAGCCCCAAACCCGCCACCCGATCTACTTCACGCTATGCGACAGCCCCAGCCTGGAGGCCTTCTACGGCCAGGACGACCGGATGCGCATTGCGCTCAGGGACGTCCCGGAGGGGGCGATCAGCTTCACGCCCCGGGACAGCATGCACCTAAGGGATATGGGCCTGACGGTGGGCACGGTGTGGGGCAAACAGGAGCTGCTGGCGATGCTGGGAGGCGGGCGCGGCGTCGGGGAGCGGATCGTGGGCCTGTCCGGCTTGTACGGGCAGAGCGGGGGTTACATTGAGGCCCAGCTGTGGGACGACGCCTACCTGCCCTTGGCGCGGCGGTGTTAGCGGGCGGCCCCCTCGCGTGGACATGGCAAAAGGCCGGGGATCAGATTCCCCGGCCTTTTTTGCCGTGTCAGCCCGCGCCCCCGGCCAGGCGCCGCGCGCCAGTTGCTTCGCGTCAGCCCGCGCCGTCGGCCAGGTGCCGCGCGCGCCATTTGCCGGTGCGGTACTGAAAGAAGGAGATCAGGTAGTTGGCGGTCCACCCGATGGGCACGGCGCGCCAGACCATGTCGATGCCCCAGCGGGGGGCCAGGGCGATGGCCAGCGCCACCCGCAGGCCCAGGTTGACCAGGTTGGCCACGGTGAACATCAGCATGTCCCCGGCCCCGCGCAGCACGCCGTCGGTGATCATCTTCAGCCCGATCAGCGCAAAGAACCAGCCCATGAAGCTGATGCAGCGCACCCCGGTGTCCAGGGCGACCCAGGTGCCGTCCTCGCCCAGGAACAGGGCGATCAGGCTGGGCGCGCCGGCCTGCAGCCCGACGCACAGCGCCGCCGCGCACACCGCCACGATGCCGTAGCAGGCGCGGTACCCCCTGCGCACCCGGTCGAACTGCCCGGCCCCGATGTTCTGGGCGGTGTAGGAGGACACGGCGTTGCCCATGGCGGCCATGGGCACGATGCACAGGCTCTCGATGCGCATGGCCGCCGAGTACCCGGCCAGCATCTGGGAGCCGAAGCTGTTGACCACCGACTGCACCAGCATCATCCCGATGGACACGGTGGACTGCTGCAGGATCGAGGGGATGGCGATGCGGGTCATGTGCCGCAGCTCGTCCAGGTCGAAGCGGGCTCCCCCGTGGCCGGGGTACGCCTTGAGCTCCCGCAGAAAGAGCGCGAAGGCCGCCGTGGCCGAGACGCCCTGGGCGATCAGCGTCGCCCAGGCCACGCCCGCCACCCCCAGCTGAAGGGCGGCGACCATGTACACGTCCAGGGCGATGTTGAGCACCGAGGAGAAGATCAGCAGGTACAGCGGGATGCGCGAGCGGCCCAGGGCGTTGAACATCGCCGAGAGCACGTTGTACATGAACAGGAAGGGCAGGCCCAGAAAGTAAATGTTCAGGTAGGCGGCGGCCTGGTCCAGGATGTTCTCCGGGGTGCGCAGCAGGGTCATGATCGGCCCGCTCAGCGCCAGGCCGATCCCGCCCAGCAGCACGCTCAGCCCCAGGAAGGCGATCAGCGCCGTGGACACCGAGCGCTTCATCTTGTCATAGTCCCGCTGGCCGAAGGTCTGCGCGGTGATGACCGACGCGCCCACCCCGCCGCCGATGGCGATGGAGATGAACACGTTGGTCAGCGAGTAGCTGGCCCCCACCGCCGCCAGGGCGTTCTCCCCGACGAAGCGACCGACGACCACCGAGTCGGCCATGGTGTAGAACTGCTGGAACAGGTTGCCGATGACCATCGGCAGGGCGAAGAGCAGCAGCGCCTTGGCCGGCCGCTCGCGGATCAGGTATTCCTTGTGCATGGGCGGGTCTCCTCTCAGGCAAGTGGGGTCAGCCCACCCGCACCACCCGGTCGGCCAGGGCGATGGTGGCCGGGCGGTGGGCGACGATCAGCAGGGTGCGCTCCCCACGCAGGCGGGCCAGGGTGTTGGCCACGGCCCGCTCGCTGACCGCGTCCAGGGCGCTGGTGGGCTCGTCCAGCAGCACCACCGGCGCCGGGCGGGCCAGGGCCCGGGCGATGGCGATGCGCTGGCGCTGACCGCCCGAGAGGGACGCGCCCCCCTCGGACACCGGGGTGTCGTAGCCCTGGGGCAGGGAGCGGATGAACCCGTCGACGTCGGCCAGGCGCGCCGCCTCGGCCGCCGCTTCCGGGGTGACGGCCGGGTCGCCCAGGGCGATGTTGTCATAGATCGTGCCGGGGAAGAGGGTGGGCTGCTGGGGCACCAGGGCGCAGGCCGCCCGCAGGTCGGCCTCGTCCCACTTCTGAAGGGGCCGGCCCAGCAGGGTGATCGTCCCGCCCGTGGGCGCGTAGAAGCCCTGCAGCAGCCGCAGCAGGGTGGATTTGCCCGCGCCGCTCTCGCCCACCAGGGCGACGATCTCCCCCGGGGCCACGGTCAGGGAGAACCCCCGCAGCACCTGCTGGGCCGAGGTGTATCCGAAGCTGACCCGGTCGAAGACCACCGCCGGGTCGGTCGGCGCGGGGATCCGGCCCGGGCGGGCGGGCGCGGGGGAGCGCGGCGCGTCCAACAGGGCGAAGAGGCGCTCGGCCCCGGCCAGGGAGGCGGCGACCTGGGCCAGGGAGCGGGCCACGCCGAACACCCCGGCGGCGCTGCCCGCCACCTGGGACACGCCCATCAGGGTGGCCACGGGCATGGCCCCCTCAAAGAGCAGCAGCCCGGCGGCAAAGATGATGATCTTCGCGGCCAGGTTGTGGCTGAAATTGTTCAGCCCGCCCAGCATGGCCGACAGATTGGCCCAGTGCACCCCGGCGTCGCGCACCGCGGCGCTGGAGCGCTCAAAGCCCGCGACCAGGGTGGGGATCATGCCGTACATCCGGGCGGTCTTCATGCCGTGCAGCAGGTTGATCCACTGCACGCTGCCCTCGGCCTTGGCCTGCTGCACCCGGGCGCTGGCCCGGCGCAGCTTGCCCGCGAAGAAGAGGCTGTAGGCCAGGAAGAACAGCCCCAGCCCCAGCGTGACCAGGCCCAGGCGCGGGTCCACGGCCACCACGTAGGCCAGGCCGCTGATCCCCATCAGCAGGCATTGCACCGGCAGGGTGACCGCGTCGACCAGGCTGTCGGTGGCGGCGGGCACGTCGTTGGCCAGGGCCGAGAGCTTGTCGCCGCTGTGCATGGCCAGCGCGTCGGCCATGGGCTGGGCCAGCAGCGCGTCCATCACCTCGCCGCGCAGGCGGCAGGCCGCCCGCACCGTGGCCATCTGGCGCAGGTACACCCCCAGCATCGTCAGCGCCGCCAGGGGAATCTGCCACAGGGCGAAGCGGGCGATGGCCACGGCCAGGGCCTGGGCGCCCCCGCCGAGCACCGCGCTGGTCACCTCGGACAGGGCCTGGGCCAGCACGAAGGTGGCGGCCACCTGGGCGACCGCGCTGGAGAGCACCGCCCCGGCGAGCATGCCCTTGCAGGCGGAGAAATAGCCGTACAGCCGCCTCACCGGGATCAGGATCGACGCGCGCGCGCTCATGAGACCGCCTCCTCTCGGGCCGCGGCCAGCAGGTCCGCGAAGGGGCCGGGCCGGCCGCGCAGCGCCTCGGGCGGCCCGGCCTGCACGATGCGCCCGCCCGCGAGCACCCAGACCGCGTCGGCTGCCAGCATGGGCGCGGTGCGGTGGGAGATCATGACGATGGCCGGGCGGTGGGGCAGGGCCAGGATGCCCGCGAGCACCCGCCGCTCGCTCTCGGGGTCCAGGGCGGCGGTGGCCTCGTCCAGGATCAGCAGGGCGCTCTGGCGCACCAGGGCCCGGGCGATGGCCACCCGCTGGCATTGCCCGCCCGAGAGCAGCGCCCCGGCCTCGCCCAGTGGGGTGTCCAGCCCCTGGGCCAGCTGGCCGGGCAGGTCCCCCAGGCCCACGGCCTGCAGGGCACGCTCCACCGCGGCCCGGTCGGCCTGGCCGCAGGCGATGTTGTCCATCAGGCTGCCCGGAAAGAGGAAGGGCTCCTGGGCCACATAGGCGATCTGCTCGCGCAGGGCCTGCAGGTCCCACTTCGCGACCGACCGGCCCAGCAGGCGGATGTCCCCCTCGTCGGGATCGTAGAACCC
>JBMNTT010000027.1:0-36831 GCA_050945875.1 Christensenellales bacterium | reverse complement strand
GAAGAAGGTCGTCAGCAGCAGCGCGACCTTGATATATTTGCGGAAGAAAAGCAGCAGCATCGCCGTGATGACGCCGTTCATCAGCAAATTCGCGTTGCCGTAGGAGATGCCCAGCACGTTGTGCAGACCGGACATGAACACCTGATAGGGATCGGAGCCCAGCTCGATCAGGTAGTTGACCGCCCCGGCCAGACACACCAACACCAGGCCAACGATGCACACCAGCAAGCGCTTGCAAAACAGTGCGACTTCCGCCTTTGTCTTTCTCATGACGCTACGCCCTCTCGCTTTCAATCCTTCCAGATTATACGCGAGGACAGCGCGGTTGGCAAAGCGTTTTTTCGGCATAAAACGCTTACATCCTGAAAAAAGCCGAACGTTTTTTATTTGCCTGTAAAACGTCAGTCGTCGAAGTCCATCTCCTCCCCCGCCCGGGCCAGCGCCTCGCGGATCACCGACCAGCTGTACCCCCGCCGGGCCAGGGCCTGGGAGGCGGCCTGCTGACGCTGTCGCTGCTCCCGGTCGGCGTAGCGGCGCAGCATCCGCTGGGCATAAGCCGCGGCGCTGGCGAGCTCCTCCTGCTCGGAGTAGTCCTGCTCGAGCAGCTGGTCCACCAGCTCGCTCTCCAGCCCCTTGCCCTTGAGCTGCTGCTTGACCATCGCCCGGCCGTAGCCGCCCTGGCGTTTGCGCTCGCGCAGCAGCATGCCGCCGAAGGCCGCGTCGTCGAGCAGGCCGTTGCGCCGCAGGCGCTCCACGGTGTCGGAGACGACCTGAGGCGCGTAGCCCTTGCCTTTGAGATAGGTGGCCATCTCCTGGGCCGATCGGGCGCGGTACTGCAGGAAGTTCAGGCTGCGTTCGTAGGCCGCGGCGGGCTCATCGGCCCGGGTCAGGGCATCGAGGGTTTCCTCATCGACCCGGCTACCCACCGACAGGCCCGCCCGGATCAGGGTCTCCGCCTGGAAGGAGGCGTAGTACCGCCCATCCAGGTGCAGGCTCACCCGGTCCTTGGCGCTGCGCAGGGGCTTGATCTGGGTGATTTCCGGCATAATCGCGCACCTCCTCCAAAAAAGCGCCCCTCCCATCCGGGAGGGGCGTTCGGGTTGGGACCTTACTTCCCCTCGCCCGACTCGATGGCCTGTCCGCCTAAATAGTTGTTGTAGTCCGGATACCGCTCAGGATCGGGCTTCTTGTAGCCGTTCAGGGCCACGGTGGCCTTCTCGATCTGGGGCATGTCGGTGATGATGTCGCTCTCGTTGGTCGGCAGGTTGCACAGCTTGTCCACCTCCTCCAGGGACGCCTCGTCGGTCACCTTGCCGAAAGCGGCGTACTGACCGTCCAGGTCGCCCAAGGCCGAGGCGCAGATGAAGAACTGGGTGCTGGCGGAGTTATAGTCGTCCGACACCCGGGCCATGGAGACCGTACCGCGCTCATGCTTCATGGGGTTGGCGTCGTTGTTGGCGGTGAACTCCCCCTCGATGACGAAGGTGGGCAGCGCCATCTGACCCAGGTGGGGATCGCCGCCCTGAATAAACTGGCCGGCCATCGCCCGGTGCAGCAACATCCCGTCGTAGTATCCCTGCTCCACCAGGTCCACGAAGTTGGCCACCGTGTTGGGGGCGTTGTCGGGCTCCAGGGTCATGACGATCTTCGAGCCATCGGTGAACTGCAGCGTCACCACCGGCCGGCCGCCATGGCTGCCGCACCCCGCCAGCGCCAGACACAGCGCCAACACGCAGGACAGCAGCAGGATCAGTTTTCTTTTCATCGTTGTTTGTTCCTCCTTAAAAGCAAACGCGCTCCCGCCTCCACTCGGCAAGGAGCGCATCTTCTCCGGGATCATGGAAGGGGGTTATTCCTCAAAGGGGATCTTGTTTTTCTCACAGAAGTTCTTGACCACGCCCTTGGCCCACTCATACTCCTCGGTCTTCTTGCTGTTCATGACATAGGGATCGCTGTCGCCCTTATCGTACATCTCCAGGGCCTCAACCTTCTTGGTGAAGAAGAGCACCTTGGTCTCCGTGGAGGCAACCTTGACCCGAACCAGGTTTTTGGGGGTGAAGTTTTTCCACAGGCCGCCCACATCCAGGGCGCAATCCAGCCGATCGCCGTCCGAGTTAAATTTGATGATGTTTCTAGGCATTCAGAGAAACCACCTTTCATCCACTTTCTCAAGGCAACCGCGCATCTTCCCCTGCGTTGCCCCACCGATACCGTGATTATAACATAGATTCCCGGGCGGTTGCAAATCCTTCTTGCCGCTCAGCGATGAAGAAATTGTAAAAATTCACCGCCGAACAGGGCCTCCACATCGCGATGGATTTCCTCCCGGGTGGGCATCCAGCCGGTCTGGGCCAGATCGAGGTATTTATCGGCGAGCACCTTAGCGATGACCGCGCGCGAGTGGGTCCATTTGTAGATCAGCTGGTCGAGCACCCGAGCGTCGGAGTGCTGGGGCGTGACCGACAGGCCCAGCAGCTCGATGCGCATGCGGGTCATCTCCTCGATCAGGCTGGGGTTGTTGAGGAACCACCAGCAGCCGAAAATGTGCAAGTTGGCGAATTTGCGCGCGGTGACCGCCAGCTCGTGCTGATTCTCCCGGGCCAGGAAGGTGGCCATGAACTTGTTATCGGGATACCGCTGGCACAGGCGCATCACCGAGTCCACGTCGCCCTTGCCCACGCCGTCGCCCGCCAGCTTCAGGGCGGGGTTGACCTGGCGCTTGACGCCGATCATCATCGCAAAGGGGATACCGTACTTGGCACACACCGGCACGACGCAGGCGTCGATCAGGTGGCAGAGCAGGTCGTCTGCGGGATAGCGGAAGGTATCCGGCAGGGACACCGCCACATAGGTGGCATGCATCCGCTCGATCCAATCGCCCAGGAAGCGGCGCACCTCGGCGTCGCTCTGCGCGTCGGGCGCGGCCTTGGCCCCGTAGCCCCACGCCACCAGGCGGGAATAGTTCTCCTCATAGTGCAGGATCAGCATATCCAGCCGCAGCGCCGCCAGAAAGCGCGGGTCCACGGCCTCGCCCCGCTCCCAGCAGGCGCGCTCGGCGTCGTCGAAGGGATCGTTGGTCATCACGACCTTCTCCACCCCGGCCGCCTCAAACACCTTGTCCACATAGGCCTCGGGGGTCAAGGCGGCGAAATACGCCCGCCAGGCGGCCAGGTCCCGACTGCCCACGTCCAGCCCCAACTTTTGCAGGGTGGTCAGCACCCCCCGGCAGGACTCGCTGATGGGCGAGTGCTCCACGAAGAGGGTCTGAAAGATGATATCCGCCTGCTCGGCCTTGCTCAGCGCCCAAAAGTCCTCCCCCGGGTTGCCCCGGTATCGGAAGGTCTCCGCCAGCAGGTAGTGATAGGTCATCAGCTCATCCACGCCCCAGAGCATGTTCTCCCCGAAAGCGGGCGGAAACAGGTGGGTGTGCAGGTCGATGATTTTCGCCTCGGCGACCTCCTGGGCCACCGCGTCCTTGATCCAGCTTGTGTCCATCGATTCTCCTCCTTAATCTGCCCGGGGTTCAACCTCGCGCGCTTCCATGGCGTCCAGGCTGGCCTGATCCAGCACCGTGGAGCCGCGCAGCAGGATGCGGGGCATCACCCAGGTGAACTTGTCCGGCCGCTCGCCCTTGAGGGCCTGGATCATCTTCTCGGCGCACATGGTGGCGATGGGCTCGACATAGTTCTCCACCGTGGTCAGCTCCGGGGTGGTGCACAGCGTCAGGGTGGTGTTGTTGTAGGCCGCCACCCACAGATCGTTCGGGGCCTTCAGGCCCCGCTGACCCATGCACTTGAGCACGCCCACCGCCAAGGTGTCCTCGCTGGTCATGATGACCTGCGGCGGCTGCGGTAAACTCAGCAAAATCTCCATCCCCACGCGCGCGCCTTCCAGCCCCGAGGGCACCTGCAGCAGATAGGTCTCCGCCTCCAGGCCCACTTCGCTCATCCCCTTGTGGTAGCCCTCGATCTTCGCCTTGCCCGAGGGGGTCAGCATATCGTAGAGATAGGCGATGCGCCGCTTGCCCGCCCCGGCGCAGAGCTTGACCATGCGCCGCGTGGCCGCCGCGTCATCGCACAGGACGCAGTAGATGTTCTCCCCGCTGACGGAAAAATTCATCAACACCACCGGCACCTGGCGCGCGGCTTGGCGCACCTCGCCGCTGAAGCCGTGGTCCCGCATGGGCGAGCCGATCAGCAGGATGCCGTCGACCTTTTTGTCCAACAGCAGGCGCAGGTAGCGCTTTTTGTCCTCCAGCTGGTTGCCGGTGCTGCACAGCATCACCTGGTAACCCAGGGAGCTGACGTGCCGCTCGATGCGGTAGATGGCCGCCGCATAATAGGAATCCCGGATATCGGTGGCCAGGATACCGATCGTCCGGGTGGAATTGGTCGCCAGGGAGCGGGCGATGGCGTTGGGCGAGTAGCCCGCCTCATCCAGGATGGCCTGCACCTTCTCTCGGGTCGCCTCGCGCACCCCGGGCCGGCCGTTGACCACCCGGCTGACTGTAGCGATGGACACCCCGGCGCGCTTGGCGATCTCGTAGATGTTCAACCGCATCCCTCCTCACATTTTCTGTAACCGCTTACATGATTATAGCCTTTTTCACTTTCCCTTGTCAACACGGGGAAACGGAAAAAACAGGAGGACCGAGCGCGGGCTCAGTCCTCCTCCGATTCAGGCTGCGGGGGCTTGCGGTCGGGCACGGGGTCCTCCTCCCCCGAGAGAAAGCGCAGCATCTCCTCGCTCATAGGCAGGGGTTCGCCCTTGCGATGGAAGGTGGCGAAGCCCTCCTTGCGATCCAAACAGTCCCGGCAGGTAAAGCCGCAGTAGGGACACTGGCAGTGGCTGTGAAGCCCATGCTGCACCTGGGCCATGAGCACCCCGCAGTAGGGACATCCGCATTGCATGATTTGCTCCTCCTGACAAAGCAAGCAGCCGGCGCGTCTTGCCGCCGGCTGCCGGTCCGTTTCATCGTCTCAGGCGCCCATGAGCTCCTTGGCCAGGTCCGCGGCCGAGGCCGCGTCGGGCGCATAGCCGTCCGCGCCGATCTCGTCGGCGAAGCTCTGGGTCACCGGCGCGCCGCCGACCATGATCTTGACCTTGTCGCGCAGGCCCGCGGCGGTGATGGCCTCGACGGTATCCTTCATGCCGGGCATGGTGGTGGTCAGCAGCGCGGACATGGCCACGATGTTGGCCCCCTGGTTGACCACCGCGTCGAGGAACTTCTCCGGGCTGACATCGATGCCCAGGTCGATCACGCCAAAGCCGGCGCCCTCGAGCATCATGGCCACCAGGTTCTTGCCGATGTCGTGCAGGTCGCCCTTGACGGTGCCAATGGCCACCTTGCCGATGGGCTGCACATCCTGCTGGGCCAGGATGGGCTTGATCAGGTTCAGGCCCGCGTACATCGCCCGGGCGGCGATGAGCACCTCGGGCACATAGACCTCGTTATTCTTAAACAGGATGCCGATCTCATTCATGCCGGGAATCAGCGCATCGTTGAGGATGGTCTCGGCCTGCACGCCCTCGTCCAGGGCCGCCTGCACCATCTTCTTGACCTTGGGGGCCTGTCCCGCCTTCAGCGCCTCACTGATCGCCTGAAAATCCGCCATCAGGTTTGCCTCCTTTTGTTGGCCGCGCCCGCCGGGCGCGCATTGTAGGCATAGTATACCATGGTTTTTAGATTTCCGCTACAGGTCCGGGCGCGAATCGCCGCTTTTTCCCAGGCTTTTCCCCAGGGGGCCTTCGTGGTATACTAGGGATAGAGCATATCCACAAAGGAGGGCCTGTTTCATGGCCGAGAAAAACCGCAACAACCAGCCCACCCAGCGCGACGAGCACGGCGAGAAGATCCACTGTACCGCCTTCTGCCCCAAGTGCGGCTCGGACCTCTACTACCACGAGACCTTCTGTATCTGCAAGAACAAGAAGTGCAACTGGACCTGCGAGGGCTGTAGCACCGCCGACGACACCGATTCGCTGGTGGACTGAAACGGAGGACAATGCATGGACCGACCTGTGGTCATCACCGGGCACCGCCACCCGGATACCGATTCGATCGCCTCGAGCCTGGCCTACGCCGAGCTGAAGAACCGGCTGGGCGGCGGGCTGTTCATGCCCGCGCGGCTGGATGAGCCCAACAAGGAAACCCGCTATCTGCTGGGCCGCTTCGGGCTGGATCAGCCGCCCCTGGTGCGCACCCTCAAGACCCAGGTGCGCGACCTGGACATGGACCATCCTCAGCCGGTGGAGGCCTGGACCACCGTCAAGAACGCCTGGCGCACCATGGAGGAGAACGACCTGAACACCCTGCCGGTGGTGGGCGAGGGCGGCAGGCTGGTCGGCCTGGTCACCGCGGGGGACCTGGCCCAGCGGGACATGCTCGGCGCTATGGGTACCCTCAGGCTGGACACTACCCTGGAGAACCTCCTGGAGGCCCTGGGCGGGCAGCTGCACGCGGGCGATCCCGCGATGAGCCTGCAAGGCTCGGTGCAGGTGGCCATCCAGAGCCGGGAGCTGCTGAGCCGGCAGGTGGCCCCCGGGGATGTGGTGCTCTGCGGCGACCTGCCCGAGCTGCAGCTGGCCGCCGTCGAGTCGGGCGCGGCGGCCCTGGTGTTCCAGGAGGGCGCCCAGCCCGCGGACGCGGTCTGCCGCCTGGCGCAGCAGCGCGGCTGCGCCCTGGTGCTGACCCGGCAGAGCATGTACGCCCTGTGCCGGCAGATCAGCCAGAGCCAGCCCATCAGCGCCTTCCTGATCACCCAGGGCATCGTCCACTTTCACCTGGACGACTACCTCGACGAGGTGCGCGAGACCATGCTCTCCTCCCGCTACCGCAGCTACCCGGTGCTGGACAAAAACGACTGCCTGGTGGGCAGCATCTCCCGCTTCCACCTGATCAAGCCCCGGCGCAAGCGGGTCATCCTGGTGGACCACAACGAGAGCGGGCAGTCCATCTCCGGCCTGGAGCAGGCCGAGATTCTGGAGATCATCGATCACCACCGCCTGGCGGACATCCAGACCGGCTCGCCGATCTACTTTCGCAACGAGCCGGTGGGCGCCACAGCCACCATCATCTCCGGGATGTTCCTGGAGGCGGGCATGACCCCCACCCCGCCGATCGCGGGGATGCTCTGCGGGGCCATCCTGTCCGATACGGTGATGTTCAAATCCCCCACCTGCACGCCCCGGGACCAGGCCATGGCCCGGCGCATGGCCAAGATCGCCGGCGTGGATATGCAGGAGCTGGGCCGCAGCCTGTTCGGCGCGGCGGTCAACATCCAGGAGGCCAGCTGCAAGGAGCTGCTGCTGGCGGACTTTAAGGAGTTCACCATCAACGGCGTCAAGGTCGGCCTGGGCCAGCTCAGCCTGATGGACGCGGCCCAGTTCGCCCCCCGGCGCGAGGAGATGGTCGCCCTGCTGGCGAGCATGCGCGCCGACCGCAACCTGGACATGATCGGCCTGATGATCACCGACATCCTCAAGGAGGGTACTCTGCTGCTCTTTGACGGGCTGGAGGATGTGGTGGGCCGGGCCTTCCCCGGCGACGTGGCCAACCACGCCATCTACCTGCCCGGGGTGCTCTCGCGCAAAAAGCAGGTCATCCCCCCCATCACCGAGATCATCGGCTGAACGCCGCCGCGCAAAACGCCGCTCCGTATGGAGCGGCGTTTGTCATGTCGGTTCGGGGCTGACATACCCGATCAGCTTGGCTACCTTGAGCATCGCCGTGGGGATGGGCAGATGATCCAACGTCGCCGCGTCGGCCCAGCGCCCCTCGGGCGTCTCGGCCATCGCGTCGCACCGGGCCTGGTACACCGCCATCTCCCACACCCGGTGGGTGAACACATGCCGGGCCTGGCCCAGGGGCGACAGGTCTCCCTCCAGACCCAGCGCGGCCAGCAGCCGCCCGGCGGCGGCCTCGGGCGGCTCGCCCGGGGCGATGGGCTCCCCAGGGAACTCCCACATCCCGGTCAGCAGGCCCTCGCCACGCCGGCGCAGCAGCACCCGATCCCCGCAGCGGGCCACCAGCACCGCCCGGGCCTCCCGCTGGGGCTTTTTCTTGGCGGCCTTGACCGGCAGCGCGCCCACCAGGTCCAGCTCCCGGGCGCGGCACAGGGCCGCCAGGGGGCAGGCGTCGCAGGTTGGGTTCTGGGGTTTGCAGACCATCGCACCCAACTCCATGATGGCCTGGGTGAAATCCCCGGCGCAAAGGGGCGGGATGTAGCCCTCGGTGTAGTCCTTCACCTGGGCCTTGGCCTGGGGCTGGGCGATGTCCTCCCCCCAGGCCGCCAGGCGGGCGATCACCCGCAGCACGTTGCCATCCACCGCGGCCACGGGCACCCCGTAGGCGATGGAGAGCACCGCCGCGGCAGTGTAATCCCCCACCCCGGGCAGGGCGCGCATGGCCTGCCACTGCCGGGGGAAGACCCCGCCGTACTGGCCGTCCACCACCCGGGCGCACTTGAGCAGGTTGCGGGCGCGGGAGTAATAGCCCAGGCCCTGCCAGAGCTTGAGCACCTGCTGCTCCTCGGCCTGGGCCAAATCGCGCACCGTGGGGAAGGCGGCGGTGAAGCGCAGGAAATAATCCACCACCGTGTCCACCCGGGTCTGCTGGAGCATGATCTCGCTCAGCCACACCCCGTAGGCGTCGGCCCGCCGCCGCCAGGGCAGGTCCCGGTGCCCTGCGCGGTACCAGGCCACCAGCGCCTCCCCGAAGGGCGCCACCGCCGTGATCGGCTCAAGGATCAAACACAATCACCGCCTTCTGCGCACGGCGCTCGGCCATGGCGGCCAGGCCCTCGTCCGCCCGCTCCAGGGGCACCTTCAGGTCGGCCAGCATGGCCAGCTGTCCCTGCATGTCCCGGCCCAGGTCCAGGGCGCGCTGCATGTGCCGCGCGTCGCTGACCCACACCCCCTGGATGCGGATGTGGCGGCTGACCACCTCCCGGAAGAAATCCACCGGCGCCTCGCCGGCGGGCTGGGAGAAGCCGCAGGTGACATAGGCCCCGCCCCTTCGGACCAGGCTCAGCCCCTCGCTCACGGCCGAGGCACTGCCCGTGGCCTCGATGACCACGTCCGCCCCCCGGCCGTGGTTGGCCGCCAGCACCCGCTCGCGCCGCTGGGGCTGGGAGAGCTCCCGCCGGTTGAGCAAGTCCGTCGCCCCCATCTGGCCGCACAGAGCCAGGCGGTTGGCCGAGCCGCCGATGACCATCACCCGCCCCGCGCCGGCCTGCCGCGCCAGGGCCGCCGCCCAGGCTCCCAGGGGACCGGGGCCCTGCACCACCACCGTGTCCCCCGGGGCGATGGGCGCCACGTCCAGGCAGTGGGCCGCCGTCGCCCCCGAGCAGGCCGCCGACACCAGCGCCGCCGGGTCGTCCGCCTCGTCCAGATGGAACAGGTCGGTGCCCGTGCGCAGGATCAGGTGGGTGGCGTAGCAGCCGTTGAGGTACGGCGCCTGCTCCCGGCCCAGATTGATGCCGTATACCCCGCGTTCCGGGCAGAGGGCGGGCTGCATGGCCACCCGGCACCAGTAGCACCTGCCGCAGGGCAGGCCCCGGTTGAAGGCCACCCGATCCCCCACCCGCACCGGCTCGCCGGACAGGTAGGTCAGCCGCCCCTTCAGGTCGGCGATTCGGCCCACGCCCTCGTGGCCCAGGATGATGGGCAGCGGCGTGCGGGGGTCCTCCCCGCGCAGCATGTGCACGTCCGATCCGCACACCCCCGCCGCCTCCAGGGCCAGCAGCGCCTGCCCGCTCTGCAGGGCGGGGATGTCGATTTGTTGCATCTGCAAAGGCTGGTTGAAGCCCGTGAGCACCATCGCCGTCGCGCGCATGGTTGAAATCCTCCTTCAATCAATCAGGGGACGGCCGGGCCGCCCCCTGTGGCATTTACACGTGCTCATCCACGCGCTGGGTGTGGAAGGGCGGCTTGCCCTCCCGGCCCGCCTGGTAGATGGGCAGGTAGACCGCTCCGTCCCGGATGACGCAGCCCGCCCGGCCCCCGTCGCGCATGATGCAGGAGCAGTCGGTGCAGCCCACGCAGACCTTCTTCGGGTCCATCCCGCCCTCGTGCAGGATATCGCTGGGGAAGTCCGGATAGGCGAAACCCTGCCGGCCAAAGCCCGCCATGGCGAACCAGCCCCGCTCCACGCAGGCCGCAGCCACCGGCGCGCCATACTGGCGCAGCCAGGTCAGCCCGGTGCCGATGACCGCCATATCCGGCGCGGCCTGAGCCATCTGCCGCATTACCGACAGCATGCGCGCCGTGCCCTCCAGGGGATGCTCCGGCGGCACATAGGGACCCCGGTCGTAGGGCCGACCGATATGGGGATTGTAGTAGGGATTGCCGCAGCTGACGTCCGCCAGGACCACCCCCAGCTCGGACAGCTCGCGCAGCAGGCGCTTGGGCTCGGTCAGGTCGGGCCGGTGGGGATCCTGCCGGCTGACCCCCCAGCCGTAGGGGTAGGCGATGGCGTCATAGGCGTTAAAGCGGGTGGCCACGTCCACCCGGTCCCCCGCCCTTGAGAGCACCTTGTCCACCGCGTTTCGCATGAAGCGGGTGCGGTTTTCATAGCTGCCGCCGTATCTGCCCGGCCGGGTGAAGGCCGAGAGCAGCTCATTGTTCAGGTAGCGGTGGCAGGCCTTGATGTCCACCGCGTCGAAGCCCGCCTCGGCCGCCAGATAGGCCGCCTCGGCGAAGGCGTCCTCCAGGCGCTCGAGCTCCTCGTCAGAGATGATCCGGCCGCGCTCGCGCACCCTGGGCGTGTCCAGATAGGGATTGGGCGCGGCGATGACCGGGCCCAATCCCCCGCCGGGGTTGCTGTACCGGCCCGAGTGGGTCAGCTGCAGCACGGTGTAAGGCCGGATCCCCTGCTCCCGCTGGGCGGTCGCCAGGGTGTCCTCGAGCATGCGCTTGAAGTCGTCCAGCGTATCCCGCGTCAGGTAGAGCTGGCGGGGGTTGGCCCGACCCTCCTGAACCACCGCCGTGGCCTCAAACCAGATCAGCCCCGCGCCGCCGGCGGCAAACCGGCGGTAGCGCCGAAGGGTCAGCTCCCCGGGCGCGCCCTGGGCCGTGCCGTCGCAGCCCTCCATGGGGTGGATGGCGATGCGGTTGGGCGCCTGGCCCCGGCCGATGGACAGCGGCCGCCCCAGGGCGGACAGGTCCCGCTGGAAGGGAATCTCCAAACCCAGCCGGTCCCGCTCGGCGAGCAGCTCCCGCTCGGAGCGGTAGTGAAAGCGTTGGTGCTGCGACATGTTCCCTCTCCTATCTCAGTCAGCTCAATTTGGCCAAAAAGCTCGCCCAGCCCGCATCGTCGAGCTGCACGGGGTTGCCGCTCATGCTCGAACCCTGGCTGTCTCGCGCCAGCGCCGGCAGCAGCTCCGGATCGATGCCAAAGCCCTTCAGGTCCTTGGGGATGCCCACCCGCTCGTTCAGGGCGGCGATGGCGGCGATGCCCTGGCGGGCGGCCTCGTCGTCCGGCCCGGCGCAGCCCGTCAGCGCCCGGCCCACGTCGCCCAGCAGCGGCGTGGCCGCCGAGAAGTTCAGCGCCATCACGTGGGGCAGCAGAATCGCGCAGGCCAACCCATGCCCGATGCCCAGGTGCGCGCCCAGGGAGGCGGCGATGCCGTGGGCCGCGCCCAGGCCGGAGTTGGCCAGGCACAGGCCGCTGACCGTGGCGCACAGAGCCATCTCCTCGCGCGCGGCCTGGTTCTGCCCGTCCTCCACGGCAATCGGCAGGGCCTTGTAGGCCCGCGGCAGCATAGCGATGGCCATGGCCTGGGGGATGGGCTGGGCCTTTTTGGAGATATAGCTCTCGATCAGCTGGGTGATCGCGTCCATGCCCGAGGCCGCGGTCTGGGCCGGGGGCAGGTTGAGCGTCAGCAGCGGATCGATCAGCGCGACGTTGGCCAGCAGCTTGTCCGAGCGGAAGCTCTTCTTGTAGCCGTCCCGCCGGGAGGTGATCACCGCGTTCTTGGTGACCTCCGCCCCGGTGCCCGAGGTGGTGGGCACGGCGATAAAGGGCAGCGGGTCCCGCGTCATCACCCGGCCATTGCCCACGCCCTCGAGGTAATCGGTCACCGGCCCGCCGTTGGGGATCAGCCCAGCTAAGGCCTTGCCCGTGTCGATGGCGCTGCCCCCGCCGATGGCCAGCACCACGTCGCAGCCCTCGGCCGCGGCCAGCCCTGCCTCCAGGGTTTCGGGCTCAGGCTCGCTGTCCACCCCGTCAAAGAGGCAGAAATCCAGCTTCTCGGTGTGCAGCTGATTGACCAGCAGCTGCCACTTGCCCATGCGCCGCAGCAGGTCCCCCTGGGTGACGATCAGCACCCGGCTGCCATAGCTGGCGACCAGCTTGCCCAGCTGATCGAACCCCCCGCAGCCAAATTGAATCTTTCCCGCGCTCAAAAATGTAAAGTCCAACCCGTGCACCTCCTCAAATCGGAGCCATCCAACACACACAATCAGATATCGGTATTCTTTCGCCACGCCCAGGGTCCATCCCTGCCCGGATGCGAGATTCTCCCCCCTTGCGCCCAAATTCGCGCAAGCCTATTTTGCCGCGCCCGCTCATAGGCATAGATGAAGGGGGTGGCCATATGCCCAAAAAGTCCAGCTGGATCCGCAGCGCCGCGGTACTCTCCTTCTCCAACGGCATCATTCGGGCCATTGGGTTCATCTGGCGCATCTACCTCTCCCGCGCCCTGGGCGCGGAGGCTATGGGCCTGATGCAGATGGTCATGCCGGTGCAGTCGCTGGTGCTGGCCTTCGTGTGCAGCGGGCTGCCCACGGCGGTGTCGCGCACGGTGGCCATCCGGGTCAGCCAGTCCCGGCCCGGCGAGGTGCGCGGCGTGGTGCGCACCGCCCTGAAATTCGTGCTGATCGGCTCGGCGGCGCTGACGGCCGGGCTGCTCGTCTTCGCCCAGCCCATCGCCACCTACCTGCTGGGCCAGCCCCGGGCGCTGCTGCCGCTATGGGTCATGGCGCCCTGTATCCTGCCGCTGGGCCTGGGCTCGGTCTACGACGGCTACTTCTTCGGCGTGTGCCAGGCCGCCCCGGCGGCGCTGTCAGAAATCTTTGAGCAGCTCTTTCGCATCGTGGCGGTGGTCGCGGCGCTGACGATGCTGCCCGCCCTGCCGGCCGAGCAGTCCGCAGCCGTGGCCATCGCGGGCACGGCGGTGGGCGCGGTGATGCGCCTGGTCATCATCCAGCGGGCCTACCGCAAACAGATCGCCGACATCGCCCCCTCCCAGCAGGAGCGCTACGGCCGCCTCCTGTTCCAGACGGCGTTCCCCCTGACCCTGTCGCGCCTGCTGGGCAGCCTGATGCAGTCGGTCAACGCCATCCTGGTGCCCGCGCGCCTGCAGGCGGCGGGCATGGCCGCCACCGCCGCCCTGGCCGCCTTTGGCCGGTTTAGCGGCATGGCCCTGCCGCTGATCTTCCTGCCCATGACGGTCACCGGCGCGCTGTCAACCATGCTGATCCCCCGCCTGGCCGACGACCAGGCCCGGGGCGACATGAAAAGCGCCCAGACCAAGTGCGACCATATCATGGGCATCTGCATGGCGGTATCCCTGCCGCTGATGCTGCTGTTGGCGCTGTTCGCCGACGCCATCGGCCGGGGGCTCTATCACGAGGCCGAGGTCGGCCCGATGCTGGCCCTGAGCGCGCTGCTGTTGGGCATGCCCCAGTGCGTCAGCCACGCCCTGTCAGGCATCCTGGCTGGGCTCAACCGCAGCGGCAAGGCCACCCGCAACATGTTCATCGCCGCCCTGGTGCAGAGCGCGGCCACCTGGGCCCTGGTGCCCGGGATGGGGGTGGACGGGGCGATTCTGGCCTACGCGGCCCAGTCGATCGTCAGCATCGCCCTGCACCTGCTCAGCCTGGGGCATGTGGGGCTGCGCGTGCGGCCGCTGGTGTGGTGGGGCAAGCCGATATTGGCCTCGGGGGCGATGGCCGGCGTGGTCTGGGCCCTGTCCCAGGCGCTGCCCGCCGGGCTGGGCGGCATGGCCCTGGCCTCGGCCGCCGGGGTGGGGATCAACCTGGCGCTTCTCTTGGCAACGCGCTTTGCCCCCTTCGCCGAGCTGCACCTGCGCCGCAGCAAGCGCTGAGCGGACTGTACAAAATTCGACTTTTGATGCTATGATGGGGATATCCAAGAAAGGGGGTATCCCCATGTTGCGTATCTGCGTGGTGGAGGACGATCCGAACATCGCCCGGATGATCGCCGCGGTGCTCTCCATGGGCGGGTACGACAGCCGCCTGATCGACAACGGCGCCGACGCGGTGGCCGCCGTGAGCCAGGGCGGGTTCGATCTGGTGCTGCTGGATGTGATGCTGCCCGACATGGACGGCTTTGAGGTGATGGCGCGCATCGCGCCGCTTGAAATCCCCGTGATCTTCCTGACCGCCCGGCAGGAGGTCTCCGACAAGGTCAGGGGCCTGCACCTGGGCGCGGACGATTATATCGTCAAGCCCTTCGAGGCCATGGAGCTGCTGGCCCGGGTGGAGGTGGTGCTGCGCCGGGCGCACCGGGGGGCGCAAATCCTCCAGATGCACGGCGTCTGCGTGGACATCGCCCAGCACAGCGTCCGCTATCAGGGGCAGGAGGTCTCCCTGACGCCCAAGGAGTTCGACATGCTGGTGTTCTTCCTGCAGAACCCCAACATCGCCCTGACCCGGGAGCGGCTGCTCTCGGCGGTGTGGGGATACGGCTTCGAGGGCGAGAGCCGCACCGTGGATATCCACGTGCAGCGCCTGCGCAAGAAGCTGCACCTGCAGGACAAGCTGGTCACCATCCCCAAGCTGGGCTACCGAATGGAGCAATGACATGCGCCTGTGGCAAAAGATTTTCCTCTGCACCCTGGCCCTGGTCATCTTCGCCGTCAACCTGACCGCCGGGCTGCTGCTGGGCACCACCCACGAGCAGATGGTCTCCCGGGAGCAGGCGCGCGCCCTGTCCGAGCACGCCAGCGCCGAGGTCTCCCTCAAGAGCCATACCCTCTACGCCCGGCTGAAGAACAACAACAATATTCTGCTCGCCCCTGAGGACCTGATCGCCACCCTGCAGGGCGAGGCGCTGGATTTCTCCCTGACCGGCGGCGGGCTGTCCCTGTACGATCGGCTGGGCGAACAGGTGCTGACCACCTCCCCCTTGGACCCGGCGCAGGAGGCGGACATCCGCGCCGCGGCCGAGCGGGAGCGCTACCGGCTCAGCACCCTGAGCCTGGAGAGCGCGACCTACCTGATGGTCAGCTCAGTGATCTTGCTGGAGGAGCAGCCCTACACCCTGGTGACCTGTTTCGATGTGTCGCCGGTGTACACCTTGCGCACCCAGCAGCTGGCCCAGGTGCAGCAGATGGGCATCGTCTCGGCGCTGGTGATCTCCGGGGTGCTGCTGGTGATGGTGCTGATGCTGCTGCGCCCCCTGGACCGCATCAACGAGGCCACCCGCCAGATCGCCCGGGGGCACTACACCCGGCGCATCCAGGTGCGGGGCCACTCGGAGCTGGCCGAGCTGGGCGGCAACATGAACCGCATGGCCCAGGCCATCGAGGAAAACGTATCCGCCCTTCAGGCCGTGGCCGAGGACCGGCGCGTCTTCATCGCCAACCTGGCCCACGAGATGAAGACCCCACTGACGAGCATTTTGGGCTTTGCGGACCTGCTGCGCATCCAGCGCGCCATCGACGACGCCACCCGCCGGGACTACGCCGGGGTGATCGTCGAGGAGACCCGCCGCCTGCGCTCGCTCTCGGGCAAGCTGCTGGAGATGATGACCCTGGGCAGCGCCCACATCGATCGGCAGTGGATCTCCCTGCCCGAGCTGATCCACCAGATGGCCGCCAGCCTGGAGCCCATCTTCGTCTCGGCGGGGCTGACCCTGTCCTGCGACGTGGTGGAGGTGGAGCTGCTGGCCGACCCGGAGCTGATCAAGAGCCTGTTCTACAACCTGATCGACAACGCGGTGAAGGCCTCCTCCCCGGGTCAGGCCGTCACCCTCTCAGCCCAGACCGCCGAGGACGGGCTGCGCATCACCCTGGCCGACCAGGGCCGGGGCATCCCGGCGCGGGATATCGCCCGCATCACCCAGCCCTTCTACATGGTGGACAAGACCCGCTCCCGCAAGGCCGGCGGCGCGGGCCTGGGCCTGGCGCTGTGCGTGGAGATCGCCCGGGTGCACCAAGCCACCCTGTCCATCACCAGCCAGGTGGGCAAGGGCACCCAAATCCACCTGAACTTCCCGCCGGAGGTGATCCGATGAAGCGCAAGATTATCACCACGGCGATCACCTGCGTGATCACCGCGGCCATCATCCTGGCCGCCAGCTTCAGCGCCCAGATTCTGGACTTCTGCTGGCCGGCCAACCATGTCCAGGCCGTGGCCGTGCCCCGGCAGGCCGCCGCCCGGGACATGACCTTCTGGCAGGCCGAGAGCGAGCTGGTCCTCGCCCCCTGGGATCGGTACGACCCGGATCGCTACACCCAGGTGGACACGATCGTCCGCGACACCCTGGGGCATCGGGGAATCAGCAGCCTGCTCGTCGGCATGGGCCATCCCTACGCCTATGCGCCCCAGCAGATCGACGTGACCGCCGCCTTCGTCATGCCCGATCTGCGCGCCAAATTGCTCGACAACCTGAGCCAGGATCAGGACCCCAAGCCCCTGAGCGTCGGGGAACGCTATCTGTTTCTCAAGGATCTGCCCTACACCGGCGAGGGGGACGTGCCCTACCTGCTGAACATGGCCTGCGACGGCAACGGCTCGGTGCTCTACCTGCACAGCGCGCCGCAGAACGCCCCGGCCCCCAGCGCCACCCAGATGCGCGAGGCCTACAACGCCCTGAGCGAACGGCTGACCCAGGCGCAGGATAACCCCGCCTACGCCTTCATCGATCGGATACGCCAGGCCGGCGCGTATAACCAGGACGCCCTTAACGCCGTGCTCGATCAGGTGCTGGGCATCTACTACTACCCGATCATCATGAACCCGGTCACCGACGCCGCTCAGGTGCAGAGCGACACCGGCGAGCAGGCCGAGCGCCAGGCGCCCTCGGTCGACTCCCCGGAGGTGCTGCCCACCGAGCGGGAGCTGTTGGTGGTGTATTCCCTCAATTGGGAGGCCAGCCTGATCCTGTTCTACGACCCGCTGCTGGCGGACTTCATTGGGTTCAGCCTGCAGGTGGCGGACTAAATTGTTTACATTTTTGATACATTTTTTTGCGGACTTGGCGTTCTGCGCGGGCGTATCCTAAACTCACCCGTTGGATGAGTAGGAGGATACACCCATGCCCATTTTGGACCGTTCCGACCCCTGGCAGGTCGCGCGATATGAGCTTTTTCTCGCCCACAGCCCCTTCACCCACCCCATGCAGACCCTGGCCTGGACCCGGGTCAAGAGCAACTGGCGCAGCGCCCAGGTCTACCTGGAGGAGCAGGGCCGCATCGTGGCGGCCATGAGCATCCTCTTTCGGCGCGCGGCCGGGCCCTTCACCCTCGCTTACGCCCCCCGGGGACCGGTCTGCGACCCCAACAATCTGGATCGGCTTCAGCGCCTGCTGGCCGAGGCCAAGCCCCTGCTGCGCCGCCACCGGGCGATTTTTCTGCGCATGGACCCGGAGATCACCGCCAATGACACCCTGCGCCAGTGCTATGAGGCCGCGGGCCTGCGGGTGCGCGGCGAGGGGGACGCCATGGACCTGATCCAGCCCCAGCGGCAGATGATCCTGTCCCTGGCCGGGCAGAGCGCCGCCTCCCTGCGCCAGGGTTACAGCCCCAAGGCCCGCTACAACCTCGGCCTGGCCCGCCGCCGAGGCGTCACGGTTGAGCAGAGCTTCAGCCCCCAGGCGCTGGTGGGCTTCTACCTGCTCTACCAGGAAACCTGCGCCCGGGATGGGCTGTCGGCCCGGCCGGTCGCCTATTTCGAGCGGATGATGGAAGCCTTCGGGCCGGATCATCTGAGCTTTTTCACCACCTACTATCGGGGCGAGGCGCTGTCCAGCGCCATCTACATCCGCTACGGCCGCCGGGCCTGGTACGCCTACGGGGCCAGCGGCAACCGCCAGCGCAACCTGATGCCCAACTATCTAATGCAGCAGGCCATGATCGAGCAGGCCCTGGACGACGACATGGACAGCTACAATTTCGGCGGGGTGGGCGCCTTCAGCAAGGACAACGGCCTCTACCGCTTCAAGGAGGGCTTTTGCCGGGCCCAGGGCGGCACCCTGCTCATCGGCGAGCTCGACCTGGTGCGCCACCGGCTGCTCTACGCGCTGTTCAACCGCCTGATGCCCCGGCTGCGCCGCCGGCGCATCGAACGCAACCGCCTGCCCGCCGCCGAGGAGCCCGATCCCTGCCAGCCCCTCTCCCGGGCGCAGTGAGGGGCGGCCCCCTGCCAGCCGCCGAGGGACCAACCCCTGCCGGCCGTCAACGAGCCCACCCCCGCCGCCGAGGAACCAACCCCTGCCGGCTCCTCCCCGAGGGGCGCGTCGCCCCGCGCGGCAGAAAAGCGCCCTTCCTTTCGGAAGGGCGCTTTTCTCACAGGTCATCGCGGATCATGCTGTAGATTTTCGAATCGGTCAGCTGGCCCTCGGGGTTGAGGTTATCCTGGCGCAGGGTGCCTTCATAGGTCATCCCGGCCTTCTGCATCACCCGGCCCGAGGCGGGGTTGTCGGCCAGATGCCCGGCCTGCACCCGGTTGTAGCCCACCTGCAGCAGCAGGAAGCGCAGCACCGCCGCGAGGGCCTCGCTCATGTACCCCTGGTTGCGCCAAGTCGGAGCGGTGCCATAGGCGATCTCGCAGGAGCGGGTGCGGTCGTCCTGGCTGACCGCGAAGATTTCCCCCACCAGGCGACCGTCCTGCTTGCGGTACAGGCCCCAGCAGTAACCCTCCGGCCGGTCGAACTGGGCGATGCGCCGCGCCAGGCTCTCGGCCCGGGCCTGGATCACGGCCTCGTCGATGGGCTCCGGGTCCCAGATATGCGTGTAATCGGCGGCTTGCTCGAGCCGCAGCCGGTCCAGGCGCAGCCGCGCCGTCTCTAAAGGCTGGGTTCCCAAGTGTTGCATGCGCGCACCTCCTTCAAAAGGACATCTTCACCCCGCAGGGCGCATCTGTTACAATGATGGGGAAGCCGAGCTCATCACCGGCACCGCCCCGGCAAAGCAGCTCTGGGCCTCCTGCCACACCTGCTGGATGCGAGCCTGGCCGATGGCGTCGAGCTGCCGGAGGTTCTCCTCGCTCAGGAAGGGCTCCACCGGCAGCAGCCGATAGGGTGAGGAGCCGTCCTCGGGCACCCGGGGCTGGGGATCCTCCTGCTCCAGGTCGTTGTTGTAGCGGTAGATAAAGGTCGGGATGCACCCGCTCTGGCCCACCTGGACCCGGTCGGCCCCCTCGGGCAGGGTCAGGGTGACCTCCATGATCACCCCGCTGTCCCGGGGCGTCTTGCGCTGGTCGGCGAAGAAATTGCCCATGGAGTAGATGACCACGCCCTCCCGGCTGTTGCCGTCCGCGTCGGTGGCGGTGACGCGCTCGGCCTTCTGCAGCACATGGGGATGGGAGCCGAAGATAACATCCGCCCCCGAGGCGATCAGCTCCTGGGCCTGCTGCTCCTGCTTCTGGGAGGGCTCCTGGTCATACTCCACGCCCCAGTGCAGGCAGAGGATAACCGCCTGCGCCCCCTGCTCCCGGGCCTTGGCGATGTCGCTCTTGGCCTTGCCCAGCTCGAAGTAGTTGACGCAGTACCGCTCGTCCCCCTCCAGGGCCCCCTTGCTGTCGTTGGTGAAGTCGGTGTAGGCCAGGATGGCGATCTTGACGCCGTTCTTCTCCACGAAGAGGATGTCCTGGGCCTCCTGGCGGGTCTTGCAGGTGCCGGTGTGGGCAAAGCCCGCCTCGTCCAGGGCGGACAGGGTGGCCTTCATGCCCGCAAAGCCCCGGTCGTTGGCGTGGTTGTTGGCGGTGGTGAGCACGTCGATGCCGGCGCCCTTCAGGGCGGTGAGCAGCTCCGGCGGGCTGTTGAAGCTCGGATAGCCCGCGTAGGTATCCCCGGCGTAGACCGGCACCTCCAGGTTGGCCAGGGTCAAGTCCGCGTCGGACAGGTAGGGCGCGATGTCGGCAAAGTAGCGCGTAAAGTCATAGCTGCCGTCATCCACCTCAGCGTACTTGATCTGGCTGCTGTAGACGATGATATCCCCCGCCGCGCGGATGCGCACGGTGTTGCCCGCCGGGGCCTGCTGCGTGGGCTGGGCGGTGGGCTCCGTCGATGGACTTGGGGCGGGGCTGGCGCTCTGGGCGGTGACCACCTGCGGCGTGGCGCTGCTGGCGGCGGGTCGATCGGCGCGGTCCATCAGGGCGCTGACGCCCCACACCCCGCCGGCGATGACCACCGCCACCGCCAGCAGCACCGCGATCCCCCGATAGTCCCCGTTGTGGCGATATCTCTTTGTGCGCCGTCTGCGCGGTTGTGCCATGAAAGAAGCCTCCCCTCGTCACTTAAGTCACATGATTGATGTCTATTGTACCACGACTGAGCCCGAAAAAGGAGGGACATTTGATGAACAAACGCAGATTCCGCAGCGCCAAAGCCCTGTTGGCGCTGGGATTGGCCCTGTCGCTGCTGCTGTGCGCCTGTGAAATTTTGGAGGTTCCGGGCGTCGGCGACCCCCTCTCCAGCCCGGCGGACGCCGGAGAGTTCTCGGTGCACGTTATCGACGTGGGCCAGGGCGACGCCATCCTGGTGCGCTGCGGGGATCAGGACATGCTGGTGGACGCCGGGCCCCAAAGCGGCGTGGATCAGCTGCTCGCCTACCTGGAAGAGGTCGGGGTGGCGCGCCTGACCGCGGTGGTGGAGACCCATCCCCATGAGGACCACATCGGCGGCATGGACGAGGTGCTGGCCGCCTACCCGGTGGACAAGGTCTACCTCTCCCCCGCCTCGAGCACGACCAAGAGCTTCGAGCGGGTGCTCGACGCCATCGACGAGCAGGGGCTGGACGCCGAGGTGCCCGAGGCGGGCGACCGATTCTCCCTGGGCGCGGCCCAGGTGGAGGTGCTCGGCCCGGCGGCGGCGTATGACGACGCGAACGACAGCTCCCTGGTGCTCAAGGTCACCTACCAGGGGCAGCGGGTGCTGCTGCAGGGCGACGCCGAGGCCCGCAGCGAGCGGGACATCCTCGCCTCGGGCGCGGACGTGGCCGCCGAGGTCATCAAGCTCGGCCACCACGGCTCGAACACCTCCACGGACCTCGACTACCTGGAGGCCGTGGACCCCGACCTGGCGCTGATCAGTTGCGGGCAGGACAACAGCTACGGGCATCCCCACGAGGAGACCCTGGACAAGCTGATCCGCCGGCAGATCACCTTCGCGCGAACCGACCTGGAGGGGACCCTGGTGGTCGCCTACCAGCAGGGACGGCTGGCCCTGTTGCCCGCCGCATAAAAAAGGAGGCATTTCTCAATGGGTGCACAACAGCTCTACGACGACACCCTCAGGGCGCGCTGCGCCGTGCCCGCCAAGGTGCATATCCCCATGGAGGGGGTGGACTTCACCGGGGGCCGCATGGGTCAGGCCTTTGACACCAACCTCGCCTTCCTGCGCAAGCGCTTCGACCTGGACCGCATGCTCTACTGGTACCGGGTGCACGCGGGCCTGCCCGCGCCCTCGGTGCCTTACGCGGGGATCGACGGGCACTTTGAGAACAACCTCAAGGGGCAGACCGCCTCGGAGTTCCTGATGGGCGCGGGCAGCGCCCTGCTCTACCGTGAGGACCCGGTCCTGCGCGCCTGCATGGACGCGCTGATCGCCGAGATGGCCCGCTGCGCCGATCCCGACGGGTTCCTCATCCCCATTGAACGGAGCGACTTTCGCACCAAGGAGTACCCCAACTATGTGCGCGCCTGGCTGCATTTCGGCCTGATCGCCGCGGGCTACGCCGGAAACGAGCAGGCCTTCCCCCTGCTGCGCCGCATGAGCGACTGCTTTAACCGCAGCGAGGTGCTGCCCTTTGTCAAGGACATGAACCTGGGCTTTCAGGGCATCCTGGCCAGCACCCAGGCCTACCTCTCGCCCGTGGGCGTCCCCGAGGACCTGCAGGTGGCGATCTCAGCCTACGAGGAACCCTGGTGGCTGGAGCAGATCATGGCCGGGGATCACCGGGCCATCTACGACCATCCCGGCAACCATCCCCATTCCACCCTGCTGACCACCCTGGAGGGTTATTTCGATATCTATTTCGCCACCGGCGAAAAGCGGTATCTAGCGGCCATCGACAAGGCCCTGGAGATGTACGCCGACAAGTGGCAGCACGTGGGCGGCGGCATCGTGATGTGCGAGTTTGACGTCTACTACCCCGGGGTCAACTGGCTCAGCCCCCCGCACAGCTACAACGAGCTGTGCAGCAGCACCTTCTGGATCCTGCTGAACCAGCGCATGCACCTGCTCTACCCCGAGCGGGAGCGCTACATGGCCCAGATTGAACAATCCCTCTACAACATGGTCATCGCCGCCCAGGAGGACGATCTGGGCCTGCACTACCGCGGGTACCTGGAGAAGCACAAGGACGAGCGCTTCATCGACGTGGGCACCTGCTGCGCCGCCACGGGCACGCGCATCCTGGGCCGCCTGCCCCAGTACCTGTTCTCCTACGACGAGGCGGCGGTGTACTGCAATCTCTACGCCGACGCGGAGGCCTGCCTGCCCCTGGCCGCGGGCGCCGCGCGCATCCGCACCCACAGCGAGCTGCCCTATGCCGGGGCCACCCGCGTCGAGGTGCTCGAGGCGCCGGGGGATTTCGCGCTGAAATTGCGCATCCCGGGCTGGGCCCGGGGCGACACCCCCATCCGCGTCAACGGCCGGCAGGTCGCCGCCGCGCCCGCGGGCGGCTACCACACCCTCTCCGCGCGCGCCGGGGATGTGATCGAGATGGACTTTACCCTGGGTTTGACCGCCACCTTGTATACCGGCGCGGAGGAGATCCCCGGCAAGGAGCGCTACGCCCTGTGCTACGGCCCGCTGCTGCTGGCCGCCATGGGGCCCAGCGTGGTAGAGCTGACCTACGATCCCGACCGTCCCGACGCGTGGCTCCGCCCCATTCCCGGCAAACCCGGCCGGTTCACCGTCAGGGGCGACAGCGCCCATGAGCTGTGGCCCTACATGGACATCCGCGACGAGCCCTTCAGCGTCTACCCCATCGTGCACAGGCCTTGATCCTCCAAAGAAAAAGCGGCGGTACAGTGTGTCACTGTACCGCCGCTTTTTCTTCGCGCCTCACTCGGCGGGGTCCATCGGCTCATGGCACTGAGGGCAGATCAGCTCCTCATCCCCCTTGAACACCTCCGCGTCGAAGAGCACCCGGCTGTGGCAATGGGGGCAGACCGCCTGGATGAAATCCGCCTCGTCGAAGACCGCCTCCTCGTCCTCCTGCAGACCGGCAACCGCCGCCTGGGCCGCCTGCTCCCCCTCCAAGGACAGGTCGCCCTCCAAGGCCGAGAGGTCCTCGTCGATGGACTGGACATACTCCTCCAGGTTCTGATGTTCCTGATCCAGGGCGGTAACCTGCTCGCACAGGTCGCCGACCAGGTCCACCAGCTGGGCCAACAGGCGCTGCTGCTCATCCCCGCCCTCGAGCTTCATCCCCTGGGCCAGGCCTTTGAGGTAGGCCGCCCGCTGCGCAATCTGCTGCATATCGTCTCCTCGCGTCAGGCGCGCTCCATGTACTCGCCGGTGCGGGTGTCCACGCGGATGCGCTCGCCGGTGTTGATGAACAGGGGCACCTGCACAATCGCGCCGGTCTCGGTGGTGGCGGGCTTATAGGTATTGGTGGCGGTATCGCCCTTGAAGCCGGGCTCGGTATCGACCACCTCGAGCTCCACAAAGTTCGGGGGCTCCACCGAGAAAGCCTGTCCCTTGAAGAAGCGGATGGTCACCGACTCGTTCTCCTTGACGAACTTGAGGGCGTCCTCCACCTGCTCGGCGGACAGGGGCAGCTGCTCAAAGGTCTCGTTGTCCATGAAGTAGTACAGCTCGCCGTCGTTGTAGAGATACTGCATCTCCTTGGTCTCCACGTGGGCGCGGGGCATCTTCTCCGTGGGGTTGAAGGTGCGCTCGAGCACGCCGCCGGTCATGATGTTCTTGATCTTCGTGCGCACGAACGCCGCGCCCTTGCCGGGCTTGACGTGCTGAAACTCCACGATGATCCAGACCTGACCGTCGATCTCGATGGTGATGCCTTTGCGAAACTCGCCTGCGGTAATCATGGTATCCCTCCGTTTACAAAATTAGGCCGGTGCCTCTTATAGAACTATAAGTTCCCGGGGCGACTGGGTCAGCCGCTCATATCCGCCTGAGGTAATCAGGCAGGAATCCTCGATTCTCACGCCGCCGACGCCCGGCAGATAGATGCCCGGCTCCACGGTGACGACCATGTTGGGCTCCAGCATCTGAGCGCTGCCGGTGGCCAGGCGGGGCTGCTCGTGGATCAGCCGCCCGAAGCCATGGCCCAGCCCGTGGCCGAACTTGTCGCCATAGCCCGCCTGGCCGATGATCCCCCGGGCCACGGCGTCCACCGCCCCGCAGCTCACGCCGGGGCGCAGGGCCTCCTCCGCCCGCTGGTTGGCGATCAGGGTGATCTCATAGATCTTCCTCAGCTCGGCGCTGGGCTCGCCCAGGCTGACCGTGCGGGTCATGTCCGAGCAGTAGCGGCCCCAGGAAGCGCCGAAATCCATGGTGATCATGTCGCCATAGCGCAGCGCGCGCTCCGAGGGCTCGGCGTGGGGCAGGGAGCCGTTCTCCCCGCTGGCGACGATGAAGGGGAAGGCCACGCCCCCGCCGTTCTCGCGCACATAGCGCTCCATCAGCAGGCCGACCTCAAGCTCGGTCATGCCGGGCTTGATCTGGCCGAGGATGTAGGCGAAGGCGTCGTCGGTCAGGGCGCAGGCCTGGCGGATCAGCGCCAGCTCGCTTTCCTCTTTGACCGCGCGGATCAGGTCCATCAGCAGGCCTACGGGCTTGAGCTCCAGCCCCGGCCCGTAGCGCAGCAGCTTTTGGTACTGGTCCACCAGCATGCTGTCGCCCTCGATACCCACCCGGGTCGCGCCCAGCTGCTCGAGCACCTGGCAGGCGACCTGCTCATGGTTATAGTTTGTCACCCGCAGCGCCTCGAAATCCGGGGCCTGCTTGCCCGCCACCTCGGTGTAGCGGAAATCGGTCACGATGACCTGCCGCTGCGGGTGCAGCACCAGCATGCCCTCGCCAGTGAACCCGCTGAAATACTGCATATTCTCGGGCCGGGTGACGATGTAGGCGTCGACCTGGCTCTCGGACAGATGCGTCATCAGTTTGGCGACCCATTGATTCATACCCTGGGCACATCCCTTCTCATCGACATTCAGGGGCCTCACACGAGGCCATTTTACCACACTTTCAGGCGTTGGTACAGAGCTTTTCGACCATTTCCATCATCGCCAGGGCGTCCTCGGCCATGGTGCCCGCGCTCTCGCAGATGATCACCGGGTCATACCCGCGCGCGACGATCAGCTCGGCCAGGGGCTCAAAGTCCGGCCCATACTGGGTGTCGGCAAAGGTCCAATGCCGCTTCTCCCCGGCCTTGGTGTACTCCAGGCGGGAAAAATGGATGTGCACCCCCTTGGCCAGCTCGCCCATGCCGTCCTCCAGCCGGTCGAGCACCCGGGCGAAGTCCTCCTGGGTGTTCAGGCAGCCCTGGCCCGCGGCGTGCACATGGCCAAAGTCGATGGTGGGCACCAGGTCCCCGCGCATCTTCGCCAGGGCGATCACCTCGTCCAGGGTACCCAGCTGGCCGGTCTTGCCGGCGGTCTCCGGGCAGAGCAGGATGTCCTCGCAGTCCTCCTCCCGGGCCATGTCCAGCACCCGGTCAAAGAGCGCCCGCGCCCGGGCCATGGCGTTTTCCCGGGTGTCGCCCCCCAGGGCCCCGGGGTGGAACACCACCCGCTTGGCGCCCAGAAACCGGGCGGTCACGAGGCTCTGGCGGAAATAGTTCAGCGTCCGCTCCTGCTTCTCCGGGTCCGGGGAGGCCAGATTGATGAAGTACGGCGCGTGCAGGCTCATGGCGATGTCGTTGAGCCAGGCCTCGTGCCCGATCTGCCGGGCGGTGTCGGCCTTGACCATGACCCCGCGGCCGCATGGATACTCAAAGGCGCTCAGCCCCATGCGGTTGAGCCAGCCCGGCGCCTCCACCGTGGCCTTGTGCCCCTGATCGTAAAAGATTTGGGAATTGCCCGCAGGTCCGAATCTCATGGCGCTCTCCTCTCCTCGCCCGCCCCTCAGGGCGCGCACTGATCTAGATATTTTATCCAATCCGCACCCGGGTTGTCAACAGGCCTTGAAGCCGGATGGGATTGCCCCTATACTGAGGGTAACGCCACGACAGGAGGGGATACGCATCAAAACCGCGGTTTTCACCCAACCCATGACCCTGACCGGCCCGGTGCGCGAGCTGGCCGAGGGCATCGCCCGCAACTGGTTGATCGACCTGCGCCGCACCAACCCCGCCATTTTGGACATGTTCCACGATCGGGACCTGCAGCCCTACCGCGACCTGCTGCCCTGGAGCGGGGAATTCGCGGGCAAATACCTCACCGGCGCTTTCTACCTGGACCAGCTGATCGACTCCGCGCCCCTGCGCGAGGCCGTCGCCGATTTCATTGACGAGCTGCTCGGCTGCATCGACGAGACCGGGTATGTGGGCTGCTATCCACGCCAGGACCGCCTGACCGGCAAATTCCACCCCGCCCCGGGCGTGGAGCAGCACACCTGGGACGCCTGGAACCACTATCACATTCTCTATGGTCTGTATCTGTGGTATCTGCAGGGTGGGGACGCCCAGCTGCTGGAGGCCATGGAGCGGGTGGCCGGGCTGCTGATGCGCACCTTCTACCAGGGCGGCGCGCGGCTGATCGACCTGGGCTCCACCGAGACCAACCTCGCCCCCATCCATATCTTCGCCCTGCTCTATCGGCTGACCGGCAAGGCGGCCTACCTGGATTTCGCCCGGGCGGTGGAGCAAGACCTGTCCGCCCCCGGCGCGGGCGACTACATCGCCTGGGCGCAGGCCGGGCGGGATTTCTACACCTGCCCCCAGCCTCGCTGGGAGGGGCTGCACGTGATCATGGGCCTTGCGGAGCTCTACCGCGCCACCGGCCTGGCGAAATATCGGCAGACCGTGCTGCAGGTGTTCTCCAGCATCCTGTCCACCGACGTGCACAACACCGGGGCCTTCTCCACCGACGAGCACGCCACCGGCGAGCCCTTCACCAACGGTAACATTGAGCTGTGCTGCGCGATCGCCTACAACGCCCTGGCGGTGGAGGCGCTGCTAATCGGCGAGGACCCGGCCGTGGCGGATTTCCTGGAGATCAGCCTGTACAACGCGGTGATGGGCTCCTTTTCCCCCACCGGCCGCTGGTCCACCTACAATACCCCCATGGAGGGGGCCAAACGGGCCAACTATCAGGACATCGTCTTCCAGAGCCGCCCCGGCTCGCCGGAGCTCAACTGCTGCTCGGCCAACGCCGCCCGGGGTGTGGGCGAGCTGTCCCGCTGGGCGGTGACCGAGCGGGAGGGCACGGTTTTCCTCAACTATTATGGCGCGGCGACGTACCATTTACCCGGCGATCTTCTCATCCAGGTTCGCGGCGATTATCCCGCAGAGAACGCCGTGCGCATCCGCATCCACGCGCCCAAGCTGCGCCGGGTGGCCCTGCGCATCCCCGCCTGGTCGGCCCGCACCTGGCTGAGCGGCGGTGCGGAGGCGTCGCCCCGGCCGGGCGGGTATCACCTCATCGAGGCCGCAGACATCGAGCTCACCCTGCAGCTGGATTTCACGCCCCATGTGTACCATGGCCAGGGGGCCTGCGCGGGCAAAGTCAGCCTCTATGTGGGACCGGTGCTCTACGGGTACGATCTCGCCCTCAACCCCCAGGGGGATTTCGACCATTTGCCGGTCCTCACGCCCGAGAGCATCGCCGACCTGACCCCCCGGCGCGCGCCGGACGGCCGCATCCTGCTGCGCCTGCCCGACGCGGTGCTCGGGGATTTCTGTCGGCTGGGCGCGACCGGCAGCGTCTACAAAACCTGGTTCCCCTGGCGGCCCTGATCCAAAAATGGGAAGCGGCGCGGCTCTGTTGAGCCGCGCCGCTTGTTTTACGCCAGATACCACACGCACAGACCGACCACCACGCCGACCAGCAGCGCCACCGTCCCGATGATCAAAAAGACACGGCTGAGCAGGCCGCCCAGCTTCTCCTCCTGGACAATGTAGGTGTTCGGGTCCTGGGGATCATAGAAGACCGTCACCGGCTGGCCGATCATGAACTTGGCCTGGGAGGCGCCGTAGTTGGACTCCTTGACCGCCTGCTGGTCCCCCACAAAATAGGAGAACACCGGGTGCCACGATACGCCGTAGGAACCGCCGCTGCCGCCGACCCGGCGCACCAGGTCGATCACCGTGCCCTGGGTGCGCTCGGTGCAGCGGGCAATCCGGCGCTGCCTGCCGCGGCGCAGGCCCCAGCCAACCGCGCAGAAGACCACGCCGATCAGGCACCAAACCCCGCTGAAGATCGGCACAAAGAGCATGCGAAACGTCATCATGTCCGGCCCGCTCATCCCCGCTGACCCCGCAGGGCCTGGTTCATGGCCACAATGTTGGCCGGGGGCACGTCCGCCGGCACGGCGTGGGTGGGCGCGGCGATGTAGCCGCCCCCCTCGCCCAGGATGCCGATCAGCCGGGCAACCTCGATCTTCACCTGCTCGGGCGTGGCGAAAGGAAGCAGCTGCTGGGTGGAGATGCCGCCCCAGAAGGTCAGCCGATCGCCGTAAGCGGCCTTGACGGCCTCGATATCATAGATTTCCGGCTGGAAGGTCTGATAACAGTCCAGCCCGATCTCGATCAAATCGGGCAGCACCTGGGCGATGTCCCCGCAGGAATGCTGGATGACCCGCAGGCCCCGCTCCTTGACCCGGGCGTAGAGCTTGGCCATGCGCGGCTTGATGAAGCGCCGCCAGTGCTTGGCCCCCATGATCAGGCCCCGCTGCTGGCCCCAATCGTCGCCGAAATAGATGGCGTCGAAGTCATAGCTCAGGGCGATGTCCAGCACCCGCATATCGAAGGCGCAGATGTCGTCCAGCAGCGCGTCGAGCGCCTCGGGGTTGAGCAGCATCGCCATGAGCACATTCTCCATCCCGCACAGGCTCCAGGCCCGCTCAAACATCGTAAAGCCGATGCCCGCAAAGGTGAATCGGTCCCCCTTGTCGGCCATCATGGCCCGGTACTCCCGGTGCAGCGCATCCTCGTCCAGCCGCACCTCGGGAAAATGATAATCCTCCAGGTCGCAGACAAAGGGCCGCTCGATCACGCCGATGTCCTTGTCCGCACCGGAGCGATTCCACACCACGCCGAAATCATCCCGGAAGAACTCCGCCTTGCCGGGGATGGGCTGGGCCGCGCCCATATACTGGGTGTAGTACAGATGATACCCCTGTTTGCCCTCAAAGTCCGGATCGCCCAGGTAGTCCGCCACCTTCTCGTGCTCCTGGGTGGTGTAGTCCGCGTGATACGGGACAAAATCGGTCTGCCGATGGTCCAAGGCCGCGAGAACCCGCTCCCGCCTGGACATGGTTTGCTTCATGACACTCCCGCCCTTCCCAGTTATTCTTGGGAAGAGTATAACATTTTCTACAGCAATCGGGTAGCCCTTTTGTGCGAAAAAAGCCCGACGCCGATGCGCCGGGCAAAGAGTCGAGGAGTTATTGACGATGCTCGCAGGTAACGCCCTCGGGCAGGGCTGACCGATCAATGGAGATCGCATAATCGCTGTAGGCGCGCGGCGGCGCTTCCGGGTCCTTGCGCTCGATCTTGACGGTGTCAAAGAGTTTGTAGGCCGGCGCGACGCCCAACTCGCTGTCGTGCTTAAAGATGATCAGGTCGCGCACAGCCATCTTGCCCCGCGCCGCGGAGTGGTCAACCTCGAACATGTTGAGGATGGCCTCCCACAGCAGTTCCAGGTCCTCCTGAGAGAACCCCGTGGATTTGCGCGCCAAATTCGCCGAGACATAGCCCTCAACGCGGTAGAGCGCATAGGGAACGATGTGCTTGCGCCCCATCTCCGTGCCCTTCTTCTCCGCGTCCGCCTCGGTGGTGATCGCCACGCGGGTGATGGTCACCTCCTGGGGCACGATTGGATCCACGGACCGCGCGAACCCCAGCTGCACCGGACCGCGCACCTGCCCACAGTTGAGGGCGGCCTTGACAAAGGTGGTCATCACCGCGCCGAAAGTGCGCACATCGAAAAAATTCGCACACATGAAATCGCGAATTTTGCGGTCAAGGTCAGCGTCCTTTTTCTTGTCATCCTTGACGGTCTTTTCACTAGTACCCACTTCAGCGTACGCCTCGGCGTCGGAGCGGTTGAGAGGCACGCCATCCTTGATGTAGATGCGATAGCCCTCCTGCCCCTCACGGACGGTCTCCACATAGTTGCGAATCTTGCGCTTCAGGCACACGTCGGTCACCAAGCCGTAGCCGGTCTCCGGGTCGATGCGGGGCATATTACCCGCATCGGGATCGCCGTTGGGGTTTCCGTTCTCCACATCGAATAGGACGACGAACTCATAGCGGTTGCGAATCGGCTCAGCCATTGTCTGACTCCCCCTTATTCTTCTTGGTATAGTTCTTTTGGGTCTGATGATAGTATCCCAGGTGGAATGTCCCCTGTTCGGGCAAGGTCAGCCGGTCCGGCAGTGTGCGCTGGATGCGTCCCTGCAGATCGACGATCTGTTTCTCGTAGAACACCCGCAGGCCCGTATCCAGCTTGCGCAGATGGCTCTGGGACAGCTTGGTCAGCAGCGGAAAGATCGTAGCCGGGGTAGCCGAGGCGCTGTTAAAATAGCGATCCCGGATAGTGGTGTTGATCCCCGGATTGGCGGCCTGCTGCACCGCCTCCAGCACCGAGAACAGCCGGCCCAGCACATAGGGCAGATAATTGCTTTCATCGTTGAGCACTTCCATGTTGACGACCTCCTCCATGGGTGGATTGGGGGATTTCTCGAGCCATTTGCTCAGGTAAGCCTTCAGGATTGCGGCGCGGCCCCGGGACAGGCTGCGTTCGGCGCGGATGCGCATCATCACATCCTGAAAGAGGAACGCGGGATAGGGCTGATCCTCCAGGATCGCGCGGAACAGAGCGCCCACCAGGATCGCCGGCGGCAGCTTGTCCCGGGAGTTTGGGTTGGCGGTCTCATAGAGCAAGCTGTAGATCGACAGCAGCTCCCGCTCGTCATAGGCGGGCCGCTCGATGGCCAGACGTTTGTAATGGCGGTTGATGTTCTCCATGATTTCGCCAAATTGATTGTGGTAGAAAAAGCGCACGGAAAGTCTTGCCGCATTGGGGGACAGGCCGAGCACATAGAAATGGGTCTCCGGCCGCAGGACTTTGCCCGACAAATCGTAGGGCTTCCCCTTGGACAGGGTGTCCAGCGCGCGCTTGATGTCATCCTCCTCCAGAAAAGAAGGCTCCACGCAATACCCGAAAGCATCCTGATACACTGGGTCGGCGTTCTGCGCCCAGTAGAGCACGGTGGTATCCCCCATGCGCCTGGTATGCTCGGTGTCGGCAATGAGATGATTCAGGGCGGTGGTATACGCAAAGGCCGCGGGTTCACCCACCGAGGCGTTGACACTCTGGCTCTTCTCATAGGACTCAAAGGCCGCGGCATTGAAGGATACCAGCGCCGCGCCCGCTGACTGCGCGCCCCGCACGCCCTTGATGGCGGGATGAACCGCCGCGATGGGCGCCCGCTGGCCGGTCACCAGGCAGCGCCCCATTTGGCCCTGCCCCTCGTCGGCGCGCTGATCCCAGCTGGCCTGAACCAGGGGATCGTCGTGCACGAAGCGCTCTCGGAAACGAAACACGAGATTGCCGCCGGCGGTGATATCCTCATATAAATCCCGCAGCGCCGGGTGATTTTGAGCGGCGTCGGGATTCCAAGTCTGGAAAAATGCGTGCACAGCCCGCGCAGCCGGACTGTCCACGGACTCGAGCAGCCGCTCATGCAGCTGCTTTGCGGCCTGAAAGCATTTGCGCGTGCGCTCGGGCTTTCCTTTGGCGTCCACACCCAGCAGATAGCCGCTGTTGTCGCACAGGAAGTTCGCCGCCACACCCACCGTCCGTTTCATCTGTTCAGGTACCTCCATGATGATAGGCGCCAGAACGGTTTTTTTGCCTCGCTGCGTATCCTTGCGTAACGGCATCACATCCAGCAGCGCACCGTCCTCCCCCAATGTCAGGGCATAGACGACCTTGGCGGAGCTCCATCCCCGGCGAGCGATCTGCCCACGGGCGGCGAGGGTTTCATAGTAATCGTTGAGCGCCTGGAGAATCATCGAACCACCTCGCAGTCGGCCACGTTGAGCACGCCGTTAACCAGTTTCGCGCGAAAGAACATGGGCTGGATGTCCTTCGGATCGGTGTAGTCCAGATCATAGAGCATATACCCCAGGTCCCGCACCTCGTCAGGGTACGCGGTGTCGATCTGCTCGCCCTCGTAGGGCCGAAAATGCGCGCTGCACTCCCGGGTGCCCAGGTAGGGTTCGCTGTAGCACATGCCCTTCTCCAGACGCCGATTGATGATGCTGGCGAACTTGCCCGCGTTGTCCCCCGGCGCCGCGCGGTCGGTCAGATCGAAATGCGCCTGGATGACATAGCGCACATCCCGCAGCATCGTCGCTGCGCGCTGCTGAATGTCCTCAGAGGTACTGATATACAGGGGCTTGTTCGCCCCGTTCATCACCGCCCGGACATTCTGCGCCGAGATTTTGGATTTGACCTCGTTGCGGCGGATATTGGTAAAGCGAATCGGGTTGAGCACATAGATGCGGTCGATCCGCCATACCATGCCCGGGTGCCAGTAGATGCTCTCCAGCAGGCCCCGCGCCGCCGAGGGCGTCATCACATCATAGGAGACGCGCTCCACTTTCATCTCGGGACGCGTAAAACACGCATAATCCCCCCATACCTCCACACTGACAGCCATTTTCATCACTCCCCTCTGTGTAATCGATTTACTCGAAAATCGCCATCCCAAAGCCCTCGGGGATCGCCAGCCCCAAATCGGGATCATAGGATGACAGGTCCGTCAAGATCGCCAGATCATCGCTGATCATCTCCACCTTGCTGTGGGCCAGGAGCGCGTCGAGCTGGTTGGGATAGACGCTGACCATGTAAGCGCCCGCGCTGCGCATCAGCGCGCGATCGGGCTGCCCTCGCCGCAGCACATCTGCATAAGCCCGGGAGGTCTCGTCTATCGGGATGAGGATGCTCCGGGTGTCCTGCTCAATCAATTTGCAATCCTTGGCGACACTGGCGAAGGGCATGTGGTTCCCCATCCTCCCCCGCTCCATCGCGTCGATCAAGCGTTTCTGGTCCAGAGTATCTCCCCGCAGATCGTGCAATCGATCAAAGTAGGCTCTTATGGCCTCCGGTGCGGCCAGGTCGTCATACACCCGGGCGATCTCCCGATACATGGCCACGTTTTGGGCGATGCCATGGGGCGGTCTGTCTAATTGAAAAACCGATACAAGGCTTTCCTGGGCGGAGCGTCTGCCTTCCCGATTACAGCGGCCCGCCGCCTGCAGGATGCTGTCCAGTCCCGCCTCAGCCCGAAACACCGCGGGGAAATCCACGTCCACCCCCGCCTCCACCAGCGAGGTGGCCGCCACCCGGCAGCACGGATGGCTCGGATCCAACAAACGCTTCCGGATCACCGCCAAAACCCTTCGACGGTCGGTTGGGGTCATCATCGTGGACAGGTGGAACCGGCCCTCCTGGGGCAGCGCCTCATAGAGCGTCCTCGCCTGAACCCGGGTGTTGACGATCGCCAGCGCCTGGTTTTGTTGGGCGATCCGCTCCGCTAACTCATCCAGGGTACACCTACCGATGCTGCGCAGGCTTGTCCGCCGGAAAAAAGTATAGAGCGCTCCGGTATCCGGGCAGAGCTCCTGCACGAGCAGATCGCCAAAGAATTTTTCGAGGGAAGGTTGCGTGGCGGTGCAGAGGACCGCCGTGACCCCGTAGCGACGAACCAAAACCTCGATCGCCTTTAAACAGGGTTTGAGATAGGGAAGGGGCAGCATCTGCGCCTCGTCAAAAATGATGACGCTATCGGCTAAATTATGCAGCTTGCGGCATCGGGAAGGTTTGTTTGCATACAGAGATTCAAAAAACTGTACGTTGGTGGTGACGATCAGCGGCGCGTCCCAATTCTCTGTGCTCAGCCGCAACCGTTCCATATCCCGATCGTCATCGCCTTTGGGATCAAAGTCCACGTTGGCGTGGTGCTCCACGACATTGTTCGCTCCAACAATGGTACGAAAGACATCCGCGGTCTGTTCGATGATCGAGGTGTAAGGGATCACATAGATGATACGGGAACGATTGTAGCGCACCGCATGCTCCAGGGCGTAGGCGAGGGACGAGATCGTCTTACCGCCCCCGGTGGGAACGGTCAGGGTCTTGATCCCCGGCGCAGCTGCGGCCGCGCCGACGCACGCATCCAAGATCCTGCAGCGCATGGCGTTGAGTTCATTTTGGGGCGGTTTGAAATCGGCGACGTGCGCGCGCAATCGCTCCAACATCACGCCCAGCGCGTCATACCCACCCCGGTGCACCTGCCCGTTTTTCATGAACATCTCGGTGTCCAGATAATCCGCGTCCACCAAGCAGGAGTAGAGCATGCGCACGACAAAGGTCGCCTCAAATGGACCGGAGAACGGCGGGGGCTGTACCTTGGCAAGCGTGACCTCTTGGGCATAGGCGGCGTATTCAGGCACCTGACGCTTGTACCGCCCCATCAAGGTCGGCATGTCCACGCCATCACCCGGACCGCCGCCATCTGGAATCCCGCCATGGTGGCCAGCGCATCCCAGCGCCGCCCACGGCATCCCCAGCGCCATCAATTCCTTCGCGCCAGCGGTAGCATGATCCACCTTCGGCCCGTTTTCTCGAATTCTTCGCTGAAACTGGCGGGAGTATTTCCCAATATCGTGGGCCCACCCCATCCATTTGGCCTGTTGCCCCGCGCCAAAGGGCGCGGCAAACTGTTCCGCCAGCCCCGCCACCCCTCTGAGGTGATCATAGACAGACTGCTCTTGCCCATCTTCTTCCCGGCGATGGGCGATATAACTCAATTGGTTCACCGAACGGCATCCCCTATCGACAATTTTGTATTTAGTATACCATAAATTGCCGAAAATGGGATAGAAATCATAATAAGTTTACATATTTGGTCTACGCATGTTGGCGCATCGCCTTCTCCAGTTTCTCCAGCGCCTTCTTCTCGATCCGACTGACATAGCTGCGGGAGATACCCAGCTTGCAGGCGACATCCCGCTGGGTCATGGGCTCGCTGCCGCGCAGGCCATAGCGCCACAGCAGCACCAGATACTCCCGGTCGCTCAGGGTGGCCTCGAGCATGCGGTAGAGCTGCTCGACCTGGCCGCGCAGCTGGGCCTCGTCGCCGGTGGGGTCGCCCTGCACGCCCAGGATATCCATCAGGGAAATCTCGTTGCCCTCCCGGTCGGTGCCGATGGGGTCCTGCAGCGAGGTCTCCCCCCGGCGCTTTTTCGAGGCGCGCAGGGTCATGAGGATCTCATTTTCGATGCACTTGGCCGCATAGGTGGCCAGGGCGGTGCCTCGGTCCGGGCTATAGGTGTTGACCGCCTTGATCAGGCCGATAGACCCGATGCTGATCAGATCGTCCTGATCGACGTCCTTGCCGTGATATTTCTTGGCGATGTGGGCCACCAGGCGCAGGTTGCGCTCGATCAGGGTCTGCCGCGCGGCTGGGTCCCCCTTGAAGTGCCGGGCCAGCAGCTCCCGCTCCTCCTGCTGGGTCAACGGCTGGGGAAAGGACTGCTGGTTGGACACATGTCCCCACAGAAAAAAGACCTGCCGCAGCAGCTGAGCGATCATGTCAACGGGTATCATCGGCTTCCACCTCCCAGAGGAGTCTATGCCGCTGGTTTTGTCCATTATCTCTTGACCGCGCCGGGAAAACCGCCGTATACTCGAGTTAGCAACTCGCAAGGGGGCCGCCAAATGAAGTGGATCACAATTCACCAACTGCAAGATAACCTCTGGGCGCTCGACGAGGTGGAGAAGACCACCCTGTTCCTCTATCGGGGCCGGGAGCGCGCGCTGCTGCTGGACACGGGCTTCGGCCTGGAGGACCTGCCCAAAATCGCCGAGTCCCTCTGTCCCGGCCTGCCCCTGGTGGTGGTCAACACCCACGCCCATGGAGACCACGCCAGCGGCAACAACCAGTTCGACCGGGTCTACCTGGGGGCGATGGACGAACCGGCGGGCAGCTGCCTGTACACCGACAAACAGCGCTGCGCCGAGAACTTTTTCCAGATTCCCATGACCCAGGGGTTGGACCTGGAGGCCTGGCATCCCGGCCCCTGCGCCCACACCCTGCCCCTGTACGACGGGGACGTGATCGACCTGGGCGGCGTGCGGCTGCGGGTGCTGGAGACCCCCGGGCACACCGTGGGCAGCATCAGCCTGTTCGACGAGGCCAACGGCCTGCTCTTCACCGGGGATTTGGTGCTCACCTGGCAGGTCTGGGGGCAGTTGTCCTCCTCCACCAGCCTGAGCGTTTACGCCCGCACCCTGCGCCGCCTGGCGGACCTGGCGCCCCGGGTGCGTAAGGTGCTGCCCGCCCACGGCCGCAAGGATAACCCCTACGGTTTCTCCCCCTATGTGCTGCCGCCGGAGGTGCTGAGCATCTACGCCGATGGCGTCGAGAACATC
>JBMNTT010000026.1:0-37685 GCA_050945875.1 Christensenellales bacterium | reverse complement strand
TACGATACGGATATCGGCCGGGTGGGCATCGCCGAGCGCGGCGGGGCGGTCACCCACCTGTTTTTCGGCGGCACGGCGCGGCCCATGTCGCTCTATCCCGAGCGCACCGAGCTGCTCGATCGGGCGGCGGGGCAGCTGCGCGAGTACCTGGCTGGGAACCGGCGAAGATTTGACCTGCCCCTGGCCCCGGAAGGCACCGACTTTCAAGAGCGGGTATGGAACGAGCTGCGCGCCGTGGACTATGGAAAAACGCGGACCTACAGCCAGCTGGCCGAGGCCATCGGCAATCCACGCGCCTGCCGAGCTGTGGGCCGGGCCGTCGGCCACAACCCAACGCCGATCTTGCTGCCATGCCACCGGGTGGTAGGCGCGGGCGGCAAGCTGACCGGATACGCAGGCGGCCTGGCGCTCAAACAGCGCCTACTGGCGATGGAAGGCGGGCGCGGATGAGCTTGTGCTCAGGCGAAACGAATTGTCCCCTGCAGCGTTAACAGGATACGTAGGATAAACGAGCCCGAAGGGCGGAGGATGATCGATCGATGAAGCCGTTACGAACTCAGCAGCCCGACAGCCAGAGCGCGCCGCTCAGACGCCTGCCCGTGGACCCCGATGTGGGCCTGAGCCAGGCGCAGGTGGCTGCCCAGCGACAGGCCGGGCGGATCAATGAGGCCGTGGAGGCGCCGACGCAGTCCATCGGGCAGATCATCTGCGCCAACGTATTCACCTTTTTCAACCTGATTTTCGTCGTGTTGGCGGCGCTGCTGGTGATGGTGGAGTCCTATAAAAATATGCTCTTTCTCATCATCGCCATGGCCAACACCCTGATCGGCATTGTCCAACAGATTCGATCCAAAATGACCATCGACAAGCTGACGGTGCTCTCCTCGCCCCGGGCGACTGTGGTGCGGGAGGGGGTCGTCCAGGAGATCGCCACCGACGAGCTGGTGCACTCGGACGTGGTCTGTTTCGCCGCGGGCAACCAAATCTGCGCCGACGCGGTGCTGCTGTCCGGGCGGGTGCAGGTCAACGAGTCCCTGGTCACCGGCGAGGCCGACGCGGTGGACAAGGGTCCGGGGGATACGCTGCTCTCGGGCAGTTTTGTGGTTTCGGGCAATTGCCGGGCGCAGCTGGACAAGGTCGGCGCGGAATCCTACGCCGCCAAGTTGACCTTGGAGGCCAAAGGCAACGTCAAGCATCGCCGCTCGGAGATGATGACCTCCCTGCAGCGGCTGATCCGTTTCATCGGCATCGGCATCATCCCCATCGGCTTATACCTGTTCTACCGCCAGCACGTTGTGCTGCAGATGGACCTGCACGAGTCGGTGGTGGCGACGGTGGCGGCGCTGATCGGGATGATCCCCGAGGGGCTATATCTGCTCACCAGCGTCGCCCTGGCGCTGAGCGTCATCCGCTTGGCCCGGCGCAAGACCCTGGTGCACGAGATGAACTGTATCGAGACCCTGGCGCGGGTGGACGTGCTGTGCGTGGACAAGACCGGCACCATCACCGAGCCGGGCATGCAGGTCAGCGGTGTGATCGGCCTGCACCCGGCCTGTAGCCCCGACCAGATCGAGACCATCCTCTCCGCCTTCTACGGGGCGATGGACCGGGACAATGCCACGGCCGAGGCCCTGGCCGAGCGGTTCTGCCAGGCGGTGCCGTGGCAGGCGCGCTGCGCGATTCCCTTCTCCTCCCAGACCAAGTGGAGCGGGGTGACCTTCGCCGAGCAGGGCAGCTTCGTGGTGGGCGCGCCGGATATCCTGCTGCCGCCGGGCCATCCGGTGCTGGCCCAGGCCGAGGCGCGGCAGCGGCAGGGCGAGCGGGTGCTGCTGCTAGCCCACACCGACGCGCCCCTGACCCGCCAAAAGCCGGAGAAGGCGCTCCCCCTGGCGCTGGTGCTGCTGGCCAACCGTATCCGCCCCGAAGCGCCGGAGACCTTCCGCTACTTTGCCGAGCAGGGGGTGCAGATCAAGGTCATCTCCGGGGACAATCCTTTGACGGTCTCCCAGGTGGCCCAGCGCGCGGGCATCGCCCAGGCCGAGCGCTATGTGGATGCCACCACCTTGACCGACGAGGCGAAGCTGGCCCGGGCGGCCACGGCCTACACGGTCTTCGGCCGGGTGACGCCCGACCAGAAGCGCCAGCTGATCCGGGCGCTCAAGCGGGCGGGGCACACCGTGGCCATGACCGGCGACGGCGTCAACGACGTGCTGGCTTTGAAGGACGCCGACTGCGGCATCGCCATGGCCTCGGGCAGCGACGCCGCCTTTCAGGCCGCCCAGTTGGTGCTGCTGGAGTCGGATTTCTCGGCCATGCCCCAGATCGTCATGGAGGGCCGGCGGGTCATCAATAATATCCAGCGCGCCGCCTCCCTGTTCCTGGTGAAGAACATCTTTTCCTTCTTCATGGCTTTCATCACCCTGTTTGCGACCTTCTCCTATCCGGTGATCCCGCTGCAGCTGTCGCTGATCAGCGCGCTGACCATCGGCGCGCCCTCGATGTTTCTGGCGCTGGA
Organism: Christensenellales bacterium; assembly: GCA_050945875.1. GTDB lineage: Bacteria > Bacillota > Clostridia > Christensenellales > JBMNTT01 > JBMNTT01. The sequence goes on along the minus strand of JBMNTT010000026.1, from coordinate 35,170 downwards.
GCCCAACAGCAGCCGTATTACCGGCCGATTTATGCGAAATGTGCTGCTCAAGGCATTCCCCGGCGGGCTGACGGATCTGATCATGTTGGTGGCGGTGCAGGTCTGCGGCGCGGTGTTCAACCTATCCGAGGCGCTGCGCTCGACCCTGTCGGTGGCGATCCTGGCGTTCGTGGGGCTGCTGGTGCTCTACCATGTCTGCCTGCCGCTGAACTGGAAACGCGCGCTGCTGCTGGTGACCATGGCCGCGGGGCTGACGCTGGCGATGTGCTGCCTGGCGCCGCTGTTCTCCCTGACGCCCCTGGGCTGGCGCAGCACCTTGGTGCTCATCGGCCTGATGCTGGCCGCCTACCCGGTGCTGCGGGGGCTGATAGCCCTGTCCCAGGTCGTGGCGGGGTGGCTTAAGTGGCCGCAGAATAAGTGGCGGCAGCGCAAGCGCCGCCGCTCGGCTTGACCCTTGCGCGCTGGCTAAGGACGTGTTACAATGGGTCCAATTCATCCAAGGAGGAATCGCCTTGTCTTTGTTGCACCTGCCGTGCCCTAGATAGCGCATTTGTGCCCACCGGCGCAAGTGTTTTTGGGGCTGCGCCGCAGGGGATGGATCAAAACGCCATGCACTGCTGCATGGCGTTTTTCTATTGGGAGGAGGAAACTGTGATGCTCATGCGTACCCTGATCGGCAAGCGTTATCGGGAGACCCCCAGCGAGTGCCAGATCGCCAGCCATGCCTTCATGCTCCGAGGCGGATACATCAAGCCCGTGGGCAACGGCATCTACACCCTGCTCACTCCGGCCAAGCGGATCACCCGCAAGATCGAGGGGCTCATCCGCCAGGAGATGGAGGCCGTCGGCGCCCAGGAGGTACTCTTTCCGGTGACCATGCCCGCGTCGCTGTGGGAGCAGTCCGGCCGATATGCGCATGTCGGCAGCGAACTGATGCGATTGACCGATCGCAACGGCCAGCCTCTGGTGCTGGGCATGACCCACGAGGAGGCGGCGGTTCAACTGATGCGCGACGCCCTGGAGACCTACAGCCAGTATCCCGCGCTGATTTACCAGATCCAGACCAAGTTCCGCGACGAGCCCCGTAGCCGAGGCGGGCTGATCCGGGTGCGGGAGTTCACCATGAAGGACGCCTACTCCTTCCACACCAGCCAGGAGGACCTGGAGCGCACCTATCGGCGGGTTTTCGACGCCTACCACCGCATCTTCACCCGGATAGGGTTGCCCGAGGTCATCGACGTGGCGGGGGACTCGGGCATGATGGGCGGCAGCGTGTCCCATGAGTACATGCTGCCCGCCGCCGCGGGGGAGGATACCCTGGCCCTGTGCGATTGCGGCTATCGCGCCAACCTGGAGGCCGCGCCCTGCCGGGTGGTCAACGCGGCCGGGGAGCAGCAGCCCCTGCGGCGGGTGGATACGCCCCAAGTCAAGACCTTGGATCAGTTGAGCGACTTTCTGGCCGTGCCCCTTGAGCGCACCTGCAAGGCGGTGGCCTATCGAACGGCGTCCGGAGAGGCCGTGGTGGTGTTCCTGCGGGGCGATCTACAGGTCAACGAGACCAAGGTTCGCAATCTGTTGGGGGAGGAGATCAGCCCTGCACAGCTGGAAAACAGCGGGTTGCACGCGGGGTTCATCGGGCCGGTGGGGCTGACCGGGGCGCGGGCGCTGTTCGACGCGTCCCTTCAGGGCGTCGCCTCCATGGTCTGCGGCGCCAACCAGGAGGATGCCCATCTCACCGGGGTCAACCTGGCCCGGGATGTCGGCGAGGTGATTTACCATGATCTGGCTAAGGCCCGAGAGAGCGGCATCTGTCCCCGGTGCGGTCGGCCCAGCCTGACCCTGACCCGGGGCATCGAGGTGGGCAACATCTTCCAGCTCGGCGATCGATACACCCGGCCTATGGGCATGACCTACACCGATGAGCAGGGTCGGATCCAGGTGCCGCTGATGGGCTGCTACGGCATCGGCGTCGGTCGGCTGGCCGCCTCGATCTGCGAGGCCCGGCATGACGCGTGCGGCCCGATCTGGCCCATGGCGGTCGCCCCCTGGCAGGTGCACATCTGCGCCCTGCGGGCCGATCAGCCCGATGTTCTGACCCAAGCCCGCGCCCTGTACGACGCGCTCCAGCGCCAGGGCCTGGAGGTGCTGCTGGACGACCGGGCGGTGTCGGCGGGGGTGATGTTCTCCGACGCCGACCTGCTGGGCGTGCCGCTGCGGGTCATCCTCAGCCCCCGCAACCTCAAGGACGATGCCGCGGAGGTGATCAGCCGCGACCACACCTTCAGCCAGCGGGTTCCCCTGGCCGACGCGCCCGCACAACTGGCGGCGCAGGTGGCCGCCCGCCTGGCGTGAGCCCCGATCCGCCCGCAAAGCTGCGGGCGGATCGTTGCGGGCGGATTGCGCTTGACTAGGGCCCAGGATGATGATAAAATGAGCCGCTTTCCACGAGGGCGCTCTCGGTGGCGCGTCCCGTACTTGTGTGGAGAATGGAGGGGGGACCATGCAAGACGCGCTGTTGGAGCAGGCGCTGGCGGCCTACGGTCTTAAGGGCCGGGCCGAGCTGATTCGGCACAACGAGAACCGCACCTACCGCGTCCGCAGCCCGCGGAGCGACGTGCTACTGCGCATCCATCAGCGGCGAGAGGGATTCTCCCTGGGCGTGCTGGAGCGGGGGATGGATCCCAAGCGACTGATCGCCGGGGAGATGGCCCTTGTGGCCGCCCTGAGCCGGGAGATGCCGCTCCAGCGGCCGCTGACCAACCGAGTCGGCGCGTTGGTTACCGACCTGGAGGGGGCGACGGCCACGGCGCTGACCTGGCTGCCCGGCCAGACCCTGGAGCAGCGCCCGCCCGACATGCAGACCTACCGCCGGTTGGGCGGCATGCTCGCCCGGATGCACGCGGCCATGGCCGCGCTGGGCGAGAGCTTGCCCCGCTATCGCTACGACGCGGCGTTGGTGCGGGGTGTGGGACGGCGGCTCGAGGCGGATTCAGCGCTGGGGCGCATTTCCCCTGAGCAGATGGAAACCCTGCGCAGGGCGGTGGAGGTCATCGCCGAGCGGGTTCAGGCGGAGCCAGCGCAGCTGGTGCACGCGGACCTGTCTTCCTCCAATCTCCTCTTGACCGAGCGGGGCCTGGTCCCCATCGATTTTGGCCTGTCGGGCTACGGCCCGTGGATCATGGACCTGGGGTTCCTCTTGACCCAACATGGCGACCCCGCCGCGCGGGAGGCGATCGTTCAGGGCTACGAGGAGCGCGGCGACCGGGTGGACCCTCGCCGGGCCGAGCCCTACTTCGCCCTGAGTATCCTGCTGTTCATGGCTACCCACGGCGACATGTGCGCCACCTGGCCGGATTACGGCGACCACATCGACCGCTGGAGCCGGGAAACCTTCCTGCCCCTCATCCAGGACCGACCGTTCATCCTTCTGAACGGCGCCTCTTGACACTGCCTGTTTTCGATGGTATAGTGCGAGAATGCGCCGGGGGCGCAAGGAGGAAAGGCAGGCTGTTGGCATATGGTTGGGTTCCGGTTGCGCCGGGTGCTCGTGGGCATCGGGATGGCGCTGTGCGTGCTGGCAATGGTCTTTGCGTGTATGGCGGTGCGGGCCCAGAGCATCGCTCGAACCGGGGTGGATCATCCCCGCCCCGTCGGCTCTCAGCTGGTTCAGACCCATCGGGTTTGACGAGCGGGGGCCGCTTTTTTGCGTTATGTGAGGAGGAAGGGACATGCAGCCCTTGGTATCAGAGAAACTTCCAACCGATCAAACTTGCGCGGGCGAAGGGTTTAAGGGTCTGCGCCCGCTCTGGAGCCGGGTTGTCGAGCCCGGCGAGTTGGGCTGATGGGCGCGCGCGCCAAAGCCCTGGCCGCGTGGGTTCGGGGCGAGGCCTTGCTGTGCTGCGCGGCGGTGGCCGCGGGGGTCTCGATGTTTTTCGTGCCGCCCTCGGTGGCCTATGCCGCGTATATAGACCTGCGGGTGCTGATCCTGCTGTTCTGCCTGATGGCGGTGGTGGCGGGTTTTCAGGCCTGCGGGTTGTTTGCCGTGCTGGCCCAGCGGCTGCTGGCGGGCCGCAAGAACCTGCGCCTGCTGCTGTTGCTGTTGGTATTGCTGCCCTTTTTTAGCGCCATGCTGGTGACCAACGACGTGGCGCTGATCACCTTCGTACCCTTCACGATTTTGATTTTAAGCCTCATTGACCGGCAGCGCTACCTGATTCCCGCGGTGGTGCTGCAGACCCTGGCGGCCAACCTGGGCAGCATGGCCACCCCGGTGGGCAACCCGCAAAATCTGTTTCTCTACGCCAAGTACGCCCTGCAGATGGGCCCGTTTTTGCGGGCGGTGCTGCCCTTGCTGGGGATCAGCTTGCTGGGGCTGTGTCTGGCCTGCGTGTGTGTGCCCGGCGAGGTGCTACAGGTTCATTTTGCTCAGCGCGAGCGCTTGACCGCGCCGCGCAAGCTGGCCGCCTATGGCGCGCTATTCGGGCTGTGCCTGCTGTCGGTCTTTCATCTATTGCCGGAGGCGGCGCTATTTCTGATCGTCATCGCCGGGGTGCTCGTGTGCGACTGGCGGCTGCTGGGGCGGGTGGACTACAGCCTGCTGGCGACCTTTGTGTGCTTCTTCATCTTCGTGGGCAACCTCGGACAGATCGGCGCGGTGCGAGAATTCCTGGCGCGGATGCTCTCCGGCGGGGCGATGCTGCCCGCCGTCGCCGCCAGCCAGGTCATCAGCAACGTGCCCGCGGCGGTGTTGCTGGCCAATTTCACCCAGGACTGGCGCGGTCTGGTCATGGGCACGAACATCGGCGGCCTGGGAACGCCCATCGCCTCCATGGCCAGCCTGATCTCGCTGAAGATCTATCTGCGCAGCCCCCAGGCGCGGCCGGCGCGATATGTGGCCTGGTTCCTGGCGGCCAATGCGGTGGGGTTGGCGGTATTGTTGGGCGCAGGCTTGCTGCTGTCGTGAGCGAAAATAGCTGCTTTTTTGTGGCAAAATAATCTTGACTTTTCGCAAATGAGGGCGTAGTGTATATAGAGTTCTATATAATCTTGTAGGAGTAGAGAGATGACTCATACCGATCCTTCCGACGCAGCGGATGGCGATCTGATCAGCGGCGTAATCCATCGGCTGGATCATGGCTTTTACCAAGCCGCCAACCGACGGCTCAAACAGCTGGAGCTGACAATGCCGCAGGCGATTGTACTCAAGTTCCTCCACGACCATGAGGGAACCTGCATCAACCAGCGGGCGATCGAGGAGCTGATGCACATCAGCAATCCCTCGGTGACCAGCCTGATGCGCAATATGGAGGAGAAAGGGCTGCTGGTGCGCCGACGGGACGCGAAGGACGCGCGCAGCTACCGCATCGAGATCACCGACTACGGCCGGGTGGCGGATGAGAAGGTGGGCGGCGTGATCCTGGAGAGCGACCGGCAGCTGCTGGCGGGACTGACGGAGCATGAGCGGCGCGATCTGCGGCGGGTTCTCCAGCGCATGCTGGAGAACCTGGAGGGCGCGGGGGTATGAGCGGAGAAAAGGAGTGTGTACATGGCTGGTAAACTATCCCGGTATTTTGGCGCTCAGGATATGACGGTTGGTCATCCCTGGCGCGCGTTGGTGACCTTTTCGGTCCCGCTGTTGATCGGCAACCTGGCTCAGCAGCTGTACAATACGGTGGATTCCATCGTGGTGGGCAAATATGTGGGCGACACGGCGCTGGCCGCGGTGGGCGCCAGCGGACCGCTGATGAACCTGCTGCTGGTGCTGTTTATGGGCATTTCCACCGGCGCGGGTATTATGGTCTCGCAATACTTTGGGGCTAAGCAGCGCGAGGAGCTGTCCAAAACCGTGGGCACCGCCATCACGCTGACTTTCCTGGCGGGCATCTTCATCATGGTGGTCGGGCCGCTGCTGACCCAGCCGATGATGTCCATGCTCAATACCCCGGCGGACATCTACGACGGCGCCTGCGCCTATCTGACGATCATCTTCCTGGGAATCCTGGGCGCGGCCTACTACAATATCCTCTCGGGTATTCTGCGCGGCCTGGGCGACTCGGTGATGCCGCTGGTGTTCCTGCTGGTGGCCTGCGGGATGAACATTGTGCTGGACCTGCTGTTCGTGGCGGGCTTCAAATGGGGCGTGCCCGGCGTGGCCTGGGCGACCATTATCTCCCAGATCGTCTCGGGCATCCTGTGCATGATCCGCCTGCTGCATATGCGCGAAACCCTGGACATCACCTGGCGTACCCTCAGGCCCGAGGGACGGCTGGTGGGCCAGGTGGTGCGGCTGGGGCTGCCCTCGGGCTTGGCTCAGGCCATCTTCTCCATGGCGGCCATCGTGGTGCAGTCCCTGACCAACAGCCTGGGCACCCTGGTCATCGCCGTGTCCACCATGGTCATGCGCGTGGACGGCTTCGCCATGATGCCCAACTTCACCTTCGGCATGGCCATGACGACCTTCGCCGGCCAGAATATCGGCGCGGGTCTGCTGGACCGGGTGGAGCAGGGCACCAAGGACGGCTTGAAGATGGGCTTGCTGGTCTCCGCGGTGATGGTCGCGCTGATCCTGATCTTCGGCCGGCCCCTGATGAGTCTGTTCACCAACACCCAGGAGGTCGTCGACATGGGTGTGCGCATGATGTACATCCTGGGCGTCGGCTATATCGCCATGGCGGTCACGCAGATTCTCTCGGGTGTGATGCGCGGGGCGGGCGACACCATGACCCCCATGTGGATCTCGCTGATCACCACGGTGGTCATCCGGGTGCCCATTGCCTACGGTCTGGCCTACCTGACGCGCTCGGAGATCAGCCCCAACGGCGCGCCCGAGTCGCTGTTCATCTCGCTGCTGGTCAGCTGGGTGCTCGGCGCGGTGATCACCGCCTTCTGCTACAAGCGGGGCAAGTGGCGCACCAAGGGCATCACGGTCCAGTCCCGCCAGAACGCCTCCGCGGTGGACCTGGAGGCCCAGGAGGGCATCGACCAGGGCAACGTGGTGGACGCGTAAAACTGCCGATCAGGCAAAACCGCCCGGTACAAATGTACCGGGCGGTTTTTTGCGTCCTTACGGGGCGGGCGGATATCCCGGCCACTGCAGGGAGGCGTCAAAGTCCACCTCAAGGATGCCGCAGTAGGGCACGTCCCGGGGCGCGCCTGGAAACTGGCAGATCACCATGCCGTGGGTGACGGCGATAATCTTTTCATATCGCTGGGCATAGGGGGCCAGGCAGGCGTAAGCCCGCTGGGCAACCTGGCGCGGCTCCTCCCAGCGATAGCGACAGGAGGCGTCCCACACGCCCCCGTGGGCCTGCAGCTCGCCCAGCGCGTCGAAGGAGTCCTGGGCCCGCCCATACTGGTAGGTGCAGTCGGGCATCCACTCGTGCAGGTCGGTCTCCACCCACAGGGGCAGCTGTAGGTTGCGCTGGATCACCGCAGCGGTCTGTAGCGCCCGGGTGTAGGGCGAGGCCAGGATCAGTTGGGCCCCGGCCAGGCGGGGATCGCGGCTGGCGCGCTCAGCCTGCGCCACGCCCGCGGCGGTCAGGGCGGCGAGGTCCCGGCCATGGCCGATATACCCCCGCTCGGTGACGGCGTCATAGCTGGGCTCCCCGTGGCGGACGAGCAATAATTTCATGGTTTTCGGCTCCTTATTGAGATTCTGTCCTTGAGTATAGAGGGGAGGCGCGGGCGCGTCAAGCAACCCGCCTTCGATCGCGGTCAACCGGCCCATGGCAAGAGGGCGCCCGCCCGGGCGCGTCAGCCGCAGATGCCGCACGGCTCACGCCGGGCCGACGACCCCCTGAATCAGACGGACCGCCTGCCGCAGGCCATCCTCGGCCCGCATCTTCCCCGCGAGGAGCTGGGCGCGCTGGCGCAGCTCGGGATAGCGCGCCTTGAGCGCCTGGATGGCGGCGACCACCCGCGCCTGGCTCAACTCGCTGGCCTTGATGGGGGCAACGCCCACCCCCAGGGATTCGATCCGCTGGGCGAAGGCGAACTGATCGAGCACGTGGGGGATGGGGATCGAGGGGATCGCGCAGAGCATCGCCGCGGCGCTGGTGCCAAAGCCGCAGTGGTGCAGGACCGCGTACCCCTGTTGGAACAGCCAGCTGTGAGGAACCGAGCCCACGCGCATCATGGACGCGGGCAGGGGGTAGCCCTCCAGGGTTTTGTTGAAGCCCTGGATGAGCGCCCGCATCCCGGTCTGCTCAAAGGCCCGCACGAACAGGTCGAGCTTATCCCGCTCCTGGGCGCTCTCAAAGGACATCGCCCCCAACGCGAGGATCAGCGGCGGATCGCCGGCGCGCAGGAAGGCCGCCAGCGCGTCGTCGGGCTGATAATCGCTTGAGTCGTCGAACCAATAGCCCACGACGTGGTTTTGCACCCCCCAATAGGGACTTGGCTCGACCACATAGCGGCTGATGGGGATCAGGTTGAGCGTCGGGGACAAAACCTGGTCCATGGATTTGACCCGGGGCAGCTGGTATCGCCGCCGAATCTTGTTGTAGGGCCGAACCATCTGCGGATTGACCAGCGCGGCAAACAGGCGGTCGCCCAGCGTCTTGGGCTTGGCGGGCTGGGGGAGCATCTCGACCTGAAGGGTGACGTTGACGATGGGCACGCCCAACGCCTCGGCCTCCGTCGCGCCCATCTGGCTGTGGGAGACGATCACCAGGTCCTGGCCGCGACAGGCCGCCTGGATATCCGGCGAGGCGCTCTGGATGATTTTGAAGACGAAGTTCATGGTTCGCAGCATGCTGATCATGGGTTTTTTGCTTCTCCCCCGAATGACCGCCGCCTCGCGCTGGATATCCACGTCCGGCCCGATGGGTAGGAAGGATACGCCCGCGTCGGCGACCAGGCGCTCCCAGCAGGGATGGGTGCCGATGGCCACACCGTACCCCGCGCGGATCAACGCCTGGGCCAGATAGATGTAGGGCTGGACATCGCCCCGCGTGCCCATGGTGAAGATGACGATCTGCCGCATGGCGTGCCTCCGTTCAACTACATGTCAGTTTTTCTTGTTAGACTCCCTCTCGGGCGACCGGCCGACCAGTTTTTTGAAGCTGCGCTGCAGCGCATCCCGCGAGGTGCCCCAGGGCGCGTCGGCGTTGCGATGATCAAACTTTTCGGTGAACCACTTGATTTCGCCCTCCAGCCGCTCCAGCTGCGCGACCTGCAGCTCGGTCAGGTCCAGCAAAAAGGCGCGCTGCACCTTGCCGGAGAGCTGCTCGCCGGCCGCGGCCAGCAGCTGCTGATAGTGGGGAATGCAGAACCCGTTGCTGCCCCGCATGGCCTCCACGAACCGGGGCTCGGTCTTGTATAAGTGCAGGAAGGTGAACAGATACCGCGCCATGTTCTGCTCCATACGCTCGCAGATCGCGCAGTGGTGTTTGTCGGCCAGGCGCTCCTGCGCCCTGCGCAGGGCTTTGGCGGTCTGCCCGCCGCCCTTGAGGGTGTCGCCGGCCCGCTGCGCCAGGGAGCGGCCCTGATCGGCGTGGATGGCTCGGGCCAACTGTTCGGCATCCTGGGCGATGGTCTCCCGCAGCTCGATCAGGCGGGTATGGCTCATCAGACCCAGACCCAGGCGGTTGCCGCCGTCGTAGAGCATCTGAAAATGGGCGGGACAAAAGCCCTTGGCGTTGGTCTCCACACGGATGTCCGGGTCCATCAGCGCCCCGCCTAAAAATACCGAGATGTACTCCCCCTCGATCTTATCGCGCACCTGGCACAGGGGGCACTCGCCGGGGTGCTCCATGGCTTCCCAGACCGGGATGGTATCCAGATGATATTTCAAAGCCTTCGCCCTCCTTCGTGTCGTAGCTCCAGTATAGCATAGATGCCGCGCGTTGGCATAGTTGCCTGAGGGCACACATAGGCTCAACGGGTACACAAAGGAGGTCCTCCACGATGCGCACGATCCATTCTCGCCGTCCGGTTCGTTCCGGCGCGCCCCGGCGCAACACCATGTTGCTGGCGGCGTGCCTGACGACGCTGATTCTCGTGATCGCCTATCTGGGCAACGTGATTGCCAACAAGATCATCGTGCCCATGGCGGGCTATGCCGAGCCCGCGCCCACGGCCGCGTCCGCCGCGCCCCCCGCCCAGAGTGCCGCCCCCGCCGCGCCGACCGTGCAGGTAACGCTGGAAACCCAGGGCCTGACGGTCTACGCGCTGCAGTGCGGCGTGTATGAGCAGAGCGACAACGCCGCCACCCAAGCCCTTGCCCTGTCCCAGCGGGGTGGGGCCGGCTATGTTCTGCGGCAGGACAAGCAATTCCGCGTGTTGCTGGCAGGCTATCCCCAGCAGGCTGACGCCGAGCGGGTCATCGAGCAGCTCAAGGCCGAGGGGGTGGAGGCCGAGCTGTATACCATCGCCATCGACCCGATTCGGGTCAAGATCACCGCCCGGGAGGACTACGCTAAGCAGCTACAGTCCCTCTTTGAGACCTATGAGTCGCTGCTGACCCGCCTGGGCGCGCTGTCGGTGAGCGTGGAGGACCAGGTGGATCAGGGGGCGGGGGAGTTGGCCCGCATCCGCGCGGAGCTGACCGGCCTGAGCACCACCCTGGACCCCATCTGCGAGGCCTCGGGCAGCAATGCGCTGTTGACCCGCCTGCAAAGCCTGCTCGCCTCTGTGGGCGCGCAGTTGGATGCGCTTAAGGCCGGCAATGGGCAGACCAATGGCCAAACTGGTATCGCTTTTTTTGTCGGAATCAAGTATACTTATCTTGATGCAGTGATCGGCTATCAGCAGCTGCTGCGCGAGTTCGGCGCGTAGCGGTCACTGTGAGGACGAAAGGAAGTGTGCACGGATGACCATTGACCGGATTGCCCAATTGCTTCAGGCCAACGTTCTGACCGGGCAGGATTTGCTCCAGGAGGATATCCTGTCCGCCTGCGGCGCGGACCTGATGAGCGACGTACTGGCCCATGACACCGAGCGGATGCTGCTGCTGACCGGGCTGAACAACGCCCATGTGGTGCGCACGGCGGAGATGCTGGACATCGCGGCGGTGGTGTTTGTGCGGGGCAAGGTGCCAGGTCAGGATATATTGGATATGGCAGCGAAGAAGAACATCGCCATCCTGACCACCAAACAAACCCTCTATGTCGCCTGCGGCATACTTTATGGGGCTGGTTTGCCTGGAGGGATGGGATTGAACAATGGCTGAGATGACCTACACCGAGACCTTCCCCGTCGAGGCGGGCGATTTTGCCACCGCTGGCGAGGCCTCCAGCAAAATGAAGGCCATCCTGCGCAAGCTCGGCGTGGCGGGCAGCCTGGTGCGCCGGGTGTCCGTGGCGTCCTACGAGGCGGAAATGAACCTGGTGATCCATTCCCTGGGGGGCGAGCTGATCTTCGAGGTGTCGCCCGCCAGCATCCGCATCATCTCCAAGGATCGGGGCCCGGGGATTCCCGATGTGGATCTGGCCATGCAGGAGGGTTATTCGACCGCGCCGGACTCGGTGCGGATGATGGGTTTCGGCGCGGGCATGGGCCTGCCCAACATGCGGCGGTTTGTGGACGATTTCACCATCGACAGCCAGGTGGGGGTGGGCACGACCATCACCATGACCATCCGTCTGTCCTAGCGCACCAATGATAAACACATGGAGGATACGGCATGGATACCCATTCCAAGGAGGAGGCGGTCTCCCAGCGGCGCGTTTACTATCACTCCGTGACCCTGAACAAGGAGCGCTGTATGGGGTGCACCAACTGCCTGAAGCGCTGCCCCACCGAGGCGATCCGCGTGTGGGATGGCAAAGCCAAGATCATCAAGGAGCGGTGTATCGACTGCGGCGAGTGCATCCGCATCTGTCCCCATCATGCCAAGGAGGCCGCGACGGACCCCCTGGACATGATCCATCGATATCCCTACAAGATCGCTCTGCCCGCGCCGACTCTCTACGGGCAGTTCAAGAACCTCGCCAGCATTGACTCGGTGCTCTCGGGGCTGATGGAGATCGGCTTTGACGATGTGTACGAGGTCGCCCGGGGCGCGGACCTGGTCAGCTATGAGATCAGCAAGCGCCTGAAGGACCCCTTGGCGCCCCGGCCGCTGATCTCTTCGGCCTGCCCGGCGATCGTTCGGCTGATCCGGGATCGGTTCCCCGAGTTGGTGGACAACATCGTGGACGTGCACGCGCCGGTGGAGGTGGCCGCGCGGGTTGCCAAGCGCAACTTTGCCCGGGAGCACCAAGTGCCCGAGGAGCAGATTGGCGCCTTCTTTATCACCCCGTGCGCCGCCAAGATGACGGCCATTCGCAACCCCATCGGCGCGGAGAAGTCGGCCGTGGACGGGGCGATCTCGATCCTGGAGGTGTACGGGCAGCTGTCCAGCTATCTCAAACACCCCCATCTCAAACCCCTGCATCAAGCCAGCGCCTACGGCGTGGGCTGGGCCAACTCCGGCGGGGAGAGCGCGGCCTCGGGTTGTGACAATTATCTAGCGGTGGACGGCATCGAGAACGTCATCCGCGTGCTCGACGAGATCGAGAACAACAAGCTCAATGGTCTGGCGTTCTTCGAGGGTCTGGCCTGCGTGGGCGGCTGCGTCAGCGGCCCCCTGGTGTTTGAAAATGGTTTCGTCGCCAAGGACCGCATCCGTAAGCTGGTGGAAAAGCTGCCCCAAAAGCGCCCCGAGCCCGCCGAGATGGAGCGCGAGCTGCAGGGCATTGAGGTCGGCTACAGCGCGCCCATTACCGCCCAGGATGTGATGATGCTCGACCAGGATATGGGCGAAGCCATCCGCAAGATGGAGCAGATGGAGATGATCGAGAAACGTCTGCCCGGGTTGGACTGCGGTTCCTGCGGCGCGCCGACCTGCCGGGCTCTGGCCGAGGATATCGTTCGCGGCTTTGCCGTGGAGATGGACTGCATCTTTAAGTTGAAGGAACGGATTCAGCAACTGGCCCAGGATATGGTGGACGTGTCCAATGTGCACCTGGGCAGCCACGCGAAAAAGGAGGATCCCTCATGAATGTTGCAACGCTCGCGGCCCTGATCCAGGGCAAGTCCCTCAACGGGTTAGGGGAGGAGCTGGAGGTGGACTATGGCTACAGCTGCGACCTGCTCAGCTGGGTCATGGCCCGGGGTCAGAAGGGCACCGCCTGGGTGACGGTGCAGACCCATCAGAATGTCGTGGCCGTGGCCACGCTGTTGGAGTTCGCCTGCATCATCGTGCCCGAGGGCATCGAGGTGGAGCCCGACATCGTGGACAAGGCCAACGAGGAGGGCATTGCCCTGATCTCCACCCCGCTGACCGCCTATGAGGTCTGCGGCCGCATGGCGGCGGCGGGTATCGCCTCGGCGGGCAAGGGGTGAAGCGCGATGCGCATCGCGGTCGATCTGCACATGCACTCCTGCCTGTCGCCCTGCGGCGATGAGAGCATGACGCCCTACAACATCGCGGCCATGGCCTCGATCAAAGGGCTGGATGTGATCGCTGTGGCTGATCACAACGCTTGCGGCAACGCCCGGGCGATCTCCACCGCCTGCGCGCGCTTTGGCGTGACCCTGCTGCCGGCGATGGAGGTGACCAGCCGCGAGGAGGTGCATCTGCTGTGCTACTTCCCGTCCCTGAGCCCGCTGGAGGCCTTCGGGCGGGAAATCTACGCGCACCTGCCGGATGTGAAAAATCGGGCGGAAATCTTCGGCCTGCAGGTGTTGATGGACGCGGAGGATCAGCAGCTCGGCCTGGAGGAGCGCATGCTGCTCGGCGCGGTGCAGCTCTCAGCCGAGCAGATTCAGGCCCTGGCCCTGGCGCACGGCGGGGTGATGGTGCCCGCGCATATCAACAAGCACGCCAACAGCTGGCTGGACATTTTGGGCTTCATCCCGCCGCAGATGCACCTAAACACCGTGGAGGTGTTTGCGCGCGCGCCGGTGCCCGCCTATGTCAAGCTCGACCAGTACCGCGTGCTGCACAACTCCGACGCGCACCAGCTTGAGGATATCCTCGAGCGGGAGAGCTTTTTGGAGGTGGACGAGGTCTCCGCCCCGGCGCTGGTGGATCTGTTTGCCCGCGCTAAGGGGTGACCCCTGATCCTGAATCCAGCATCCGAGTTCCGCATCCCTGTCGTCCTGGTGGAATATTCAGAAAGCATCCCCGCAGAGACATGGACCGGCAAGGTTCCTGCCAGCCTGCTAGTAAATATGGGAAAATCAGCCGGGAAAAGGCGGATTTTTTGAAGAATTGACCGCTGAAAACGACAATTTTTGATGCAAAATGAAGCGGCTTATGCTAGAATATTGGGTGTTTGGATTGATAAAAAAATATCAATCACGAGGAGGTTGTTGAAGACATGTCCAATGAGATGAAGGACAAATTCGAGCAGCTGCAGCAGATCATCGATGCGCATAAGGATCAGGAAGGTCCTTTGATGCCCATCATGCAGCAGACGCAGGATCTATTCGGCTATCTGCCCATGGAGGCGATGGACAAAATCGCCGAGAGCCTGGGCATCCCCATGACCGATGTGTACGGCGTGGCGACCTTCTACTCCCAGTTTGGCCTCAAGCCCCTGGGCAAGTACAAGGTGGGCCTGTGCATGGGTACCGCCTGCTATGTCAAGGGCGCCAACCAGGTGCACACCCGTCTGCTGGAGGAGCTGGGCGTGCCTTCCGGCACCACCACCGACGACGGCCTGTTCACCATGGTGGATACCCGTTGCTTGGGCTGCTGCGGCCTGGCGCCGGTGATGATGGTCAACGACGACGTCTATGGCCGTCTGACCCCGGACGATATCCCTGGCATCTTGGAGAAGTACCGCCAGCAAGGCTGATCCGGTCGGAAGGAGCGCGGGCATGAAAGAAATTTCCATGAACCTGCTGGATATCGCGGAGAACTCCGTGGCCGCCGGCGCGACCCTGGTGGAGATCACCCTTCGCCTGGACCGAGCGCGCGACGAGCTGTGGATGATCATCGCCGACGACGGCAAGGGCATGAGCCCGGAAACCCTCGAGCGCGTGGTGGACCCCTTTTACACCACCCGCACGACCCGCAAGGTGGGTCTGGGAATCCCGTTGCTCAAGGAGGGCTGCGAGCAGACGGGCGGGAGCCTGACCCTGACCTCGACGGTGGGGGTGGGGACCCGGGTGGAGGCGCTCTTTCGCCCTGGCAATATCGATTGTCCACCCTTGGGGGATGTGGCCGGGAGCATGCTGACCCTGATCGTGTGCAACCCACAGCTGGATTTTTGTTTCCGGGTATGCTGCCCCGAGGAAGTCTTCTGCTTGGACACCCGGCAGATCCGCGAGATTTTGGGGGCTGAGGTCGCCCTCAACGATCCCGAGGTGGCGGGATGGATACGGGAGAATTTGGTGGAAGGATGCGCGCCGCTGCGCTGAGCCTTCCCTGTCAAAATTTTATGGAGGTGCAGAACATGAAATCGTTGCAAGAGCTGCAGGCGATTCGCAATCGCGCGATTGACAATGTCAACCTGCGCAAGGATCATGACGGTACCCGCGTCGTCGTCGGCATGGCGACCTGCGGGATCGCCGCTGGCGCCCGTCCGGTTCTCTTAGCTTGCATGGACGAGGTCCAAAAGCGCGACCTGAAGCATGTGGTGGTCTCCCAGACCGGCTGCATCGGCATGTGCCGCCTGGAGCCGATCATGGAGGTCCTCAAGCCCGGCGAGGAGAAGGTCACCTACGTCCGGGTCAACCCCGAGAAGGTGGCGCGCATCTTTGCCGAGCACATCGTCAACGGCCATCCGGTCGATGAGTACACCATCGGCGCGGCCGAGTAAACACCGGTAAACCGGCAGAATAACTAGGAGGGTATAGGCTATGAACTTTTACCGTTCCCATATCCTGTGCTGTGGGGGCACCGGTTGTACGTCTTCGGGATCCCTGGAGATTATTGACCGCTTTGAGCAGCTGCTCAAGGAGAAGGGGTTGGACAAAGAGGTGCAGGTGGTGCGCACGGGTTGTTTCGGATTGTGCGCCGCCGGCCCTGTGGTCATCGTTTACCCCGAGGGTTCCTTCTACAGCCGCGTCAAGGTTTCGGATGTCGATGAGATCGTTGAGGAGCACATCGTCAAGGGCCGCATCGTCAACCATCTGCTCTACGACGGCAGCCTGGACAAGGCCTCCGAGACCGTCAAGAGCCTGGACGAGGTGGACTTCTACAAGAAGCAGAAGCGCGTTGCGCTGCGCAACTGCGGCGTCATCGACCCGGAGAATATCGAGGAGTACATCGCCTTCGACGGCTATGCCGCTCTGGGCAAGGCGCTCACCGAGATGACCCCTGATCAGGTCGTCGAGGAGATGAAGAAATCGGGCCTGCGCGGCCGCGGCGGCGCGGGCTTCCCCACCGGCACCAAGTGGGAGCTGACCAAAAAGGCCGTGGGCGATAAGAAGTATGTGCTCTGTAACGCGGATGAGGGCGACCCCGGCGCGTTCATGGATCGCTCGGTGCTTGAGGGCGATCCCCACGCGGTGCTGGAGGCCATGGCCATCGCCGGCTACACCATCGGCGCGGATCAGGGCTACATCTACGTGCGCGCGGAGTATCCTATCGCGGTCAAGCGCCTGCAGATCGCCATCAAGCAGGCCCGTGAGTATGGTCTGCTGGGCCAAAACATTTTCGGTACGGATTTCTGCTTTGATATCGACGTGCGCCTGGGCAGCGGCGCGTTCGTCTGCGGCGAGGAGACCGCGCTGATGACCTCCATCGAGGGCCATCGCGGCGAGCCCCGTCCCCGTCCGCCGTATCCGGCCAACAAGGGTCTGTTCGGCAAGCCCACCCTGCTCAACAACGTGGAGACCTACGCCAACATCCCCCAGATCATCCTCAAGGGCGCGGATTGGTTCGCCTCCATGGGCACCGAGAAGAGCAAGGGAACCAAGGTGTTCGCCTTGGGCGGCAAGATCAACAACACCGGCCTGGTGGAGATCCCCATGGGCACCACCCTGCGCGAGATCATCTACGACATCGGCGGCGGTATCCCGGGCGGCAAGGCCTTCAAGGCGGCCCAGACCGGCGGCCCTTCGGGCGGCTGTATTCCCGCCTCGCTGATGGACATCTCCATCGATTACGACTCCCTGCTGTCCATCGGTTCGATGATGGGCTCCGGCGGTATGATTGTCATGGATGAGGACAACTGCATGGTGGACATCGCCAAGTTCTTCCTCTCCTTTACGGTTGACGAGAGCTGCGGCAAGTGCACCCCCTGCCGGGTGGGCACCCATCGGATGCTGGAGATCCTCACCGACATCACCGAGGGTCGCGGTAAGCCCGGCGACATCGAGCGGCTGGAGAACCTGGCCATGAACATCAAGACCTCCTCGCTGTGCGCTCTGGGCCAGTCCGCTCCCAACCCCGTGCTCTCCACCATCAAGTACTTCCGCGACGAGTATGAGGCGCACATCAACGAGAAGCGCTGCCCTGCGGGCGTATGCACGGCGCTGCTCTCCTATACCATCGATCCGGCCAAGTGCAAGGGCTGCAGCCTGTGCTCGCGCAAGTGCCCGGTGGGCGCGATCTCCGGCCAGGTGAAGAACCCCTATACCATCGATACCACCAAGTGCATCAAGTGCGGCGTCTGTATGGAGACCTGTAAGTTTGGGGCCATCTCCAAGAAATAACCAGAGGCCAGAGGGAGTGAGATAAGAATTATGGAAATGATTACCTTAACCGTTGACGGCGTCAAGGTGCAGGTGCCTCAGGGCTCTACGGTTCTAGACGCTGCCTATGCTGCCAATATCAATATTCCGACCCTGTGCTATCTCAAGGATGTCAGCGCCATCGGCGCCTGCCGGATGTGCCTGGTGGATACCGGCGCGCGCTCCCTGCAGGCTGCCTGCGTGCTGCCCGCCACGGAGGGGATGGTCGTTAAGACCAACACCCCCCAGATTCGGGACGCCCGCCGGGTTAACCTGGAGCTGCTGCTCTCTAACCACGAGCGCAGCTGCCTGACCTGCCCGCGCAACACCAACTGCGAGCTGCAGACCATGGCGGAGGAGCTGGGCATCCGCGACCTGCACTATGAGGGCGAGCGCCTGGAGAAGCCCATGGATATGCTGAGCCCCTCGGTGGTGCGCGACCCCAACAAGTGCATCCTGTGCCGTCGCTGTATCGCGGCCTGCCATGACGTGCAGAAGATCGGCGTCATCGGCGCGACCGAGCGCGGTTTCAAGACCACGGTGGAGCCGGTCTATGGCAAGAGCCTGGCGGATGTGCCCTGCATCAACTGCGGCCAGTGCATCATCTCCTGCCCGGTTGGCGCGCTGACCGAGAAGGATCAGACCGCCGACGTGTGGGCTCTACTCAAGGACCCCACCAAGCACGTGGTGGTGCAGCCCGCTCCCGCGGTGCGCGCCGCTCTGGGCGAGGAGTTCGGCCTGCCCATGGGCACGCCCGTGACCGGCAAGATGGCCGCCGCCCTGCGTATGCTGGGCTTTGACAAGGTGTTTGACACCAACTTTGGCGCTGACCTGACCATCATGGAGGAGGGCACCGAGTTCCTGGGCCGCCTGCAGAACAACGGCGTGCTGCCCATGATCACCTCCTGCAGCCCGGGCTGGATCAAGTACTGCGAGCACTACTTCCCGGATTTCCTGGAGAACCTGTCCTCCTGCAAGTCGCCCCACGAGATGCTGGGCGCGATCATCAAGAGCTACTACGCCGAGAAGAACAACCTGGACCCCAAGGATGTGGCCGTGGTTTCGGTCATGCCCTGCACGGCCAAGAAGTTCGAGGCGGCCCGCGACGAGCTGGCGGCCAACGGCTATCCCGATGTGGACGTGGTCATCACGACCCGCGAGCTGGCTCGCATGATCAAGACCGCGGGTATCGATTTCGTGCGCCTGCCTGAGGAGTCCTTCGACGACATGCTGGGCGACTCCACCGGCGCGGCGGATATCTTCGGCGCCACCGGCGGCGTGATGGAGGCGGCCCTGCGGACCGTCTACGAGGTCGTCACCGGCGAGACCCTGGAGAGTGTGGACTTCACCGCGGTGCGCGGCGTCGAGGGCATCAAGGAGGCCTCCGTCCAGGTGGGCGATCGCCTGGTGCGCGTGGCGGTGGCCAGCGGGACCGGCAACGCCAAGACCCTGCTGGAGAAGGTCCGTGCGGGTGAGGCCCAGTACGACTTCATCGAGATCATGGGTTGCCCCGGCGGCTGCGTCAATGGCGGCGGCCAGCCCATCGTTTCCTCCCGGGTGAAGATGGGCGTGGATGTGCGCGTGGAGCGCGCCAAGGCCCTCTACGCCGAGGATGCGGGCAAGGCCCTGCGCAAGAGCCATGAGAATCCCTCCATCCAGAAACTGTATGCGGACTATCTGGGCGAGCCCAACAGCGAGAAGGCCCATCACCTGCTGCATACCCACTATCAGCCCCGCAAAAAGTACGTGTAATCGGACGGTGGAAACCCGAGCGGACAGCCCAAAGGGCTGTCCGCTTTTTGTTCAAGGCGCCGTTGCAAACCCCTCGAAGAGCCGTCCGGCGGCCCACCGGGCACAGCAAAAGGCCCTCCCGGGTGGGAGGGCCTTTTCAGCTCGGGTCAGGATTTTTTGCGGGATAAGCGGTTGAGCAGCACGATACACAGATAGATCAGCAGCGTCACCACAAAGATGCCCAGCATACCCCAGCCCATCATGGGCAGGGTGAGCAGGAAGTTCTCAACGTTGAACATACAAAGCCCTCCTTTAGCCGGCGATGAGTTTGATGATCAGGCCGCCCGCGATGACCGAGGCGATCTGTCCGCTGACGTTGGCGCCCGCCGCGTGCATCAACAGGAAGTTCTGCGGGTCTTCCTTCAGGCCCATCTTGTGAACCACTCGGGAGGACATGGGGAAGGCGGAGATGCCCGCCGCGCCGATCATGGGATTGACCTTCTTCTTGCTGAACAGGTTGAGCACCTTGGCAAAGAGCACGCCGCCCACGGTGTCGAAGATGAAGGCCACCAGACCCAACCCCAGGATCATTAGGGTCTCCCAGGTGAGGAAGGCGTCGGCCTGCATGCGCGCGGCAACGGTGATGCCCAACAGCAGGGTGATCAGGTTGGCCAGCTCTTTCTGGGCGCTCTCGGAGAGCGAACCCAGCACGCCGCACTCCCGGATCAGGTTGCCAAACATCAGAAAGCCGATCAGGGCCACCGAGCGAGGCGCCACCAGGCCGGCGATGATGGTCACCACGATGGGAAAGAGGATGCGGGTGGTCTTGGAGATCTCCTTGGGCTCATAGGGCATGCGGATCATCCGCTCTTTCTTGGTGGTGATCAGGCGAATGACCGGCGGCTGCACGATGGGCACCAGGGCCAT
Source organism: Christensenellales bacterium (assembly GCA_050945875.1). Lineage (GTDB taxonomy): Bacteria > Bacillota > Clostridia > Christensenellales > JBMNTT01 > JBMNTT01. The sequence continues at coordinate 14,902 of JBMNTT010000026.1, read as the reverse complement.
GTAGGAGTAGGCGGCCACGATGATGGCGCCGACATAGTTGCTGTGGAAGTAGTTGGCTACGAAGATCGATGTCGGGCCGTCGGCCGCGCCAATGATCGCGATGGAGGCCGCATCCTTCAGGTCGAAGCCCAGCAGCGCCGCCATGCTCAGCGTGAAGAAGATGCCGAACTGCGCGGCCGCGCCGAAGAGCAGCATCTTGGGGTTGCTCAGCAAAGGCCCGAAGTCGATCATCGCGCCGATGCCGATGAACAGCAGCAGCGGGAAGAGCTCGTTGGCGATCCCGGCGTTGAACAGCACGTCCAGCGCGCCGACCTCGGTCACCTCGTCGATCACCTGGGTGACCGCGCCGGACAGGGGTAAGTTGACCAGGATCGCCCCAAAGCCGATGGGCAACAGAAGGGCGGGCTCCATGTTGTGGCGGATCGCCAGAAAGATCAGCACGCCGCCGATGACCATCATCACCAGCTGCTGCCAAGAGGGGAGACTGAAAAAGTCCATGAAAAACTCCATGCAGCTTTCTCTCCTTTTGTATGGTCTTTTCCTTTATGAAAAAAGACTTTTATTGTATAGCATACCCCATACAATAAAAGTCTTGCTTTTTAAACGCATAGCGCGGGCCGAAGGCCGTGCATTGTCGACGCTACGCCACATCCAACGGATGCAAGCTACTCCCTTTTCTCCCTTATTATACTGGCTTTGGCACAAATTGCAAGGAGAAAATCGCTTTATCGCCGCCGCCAGGTCGAGGGCGCGAACAGCAGCACCAGGGGAAAGATTTCCAGCCGGCCCAGCAGCATGTTCAGGCTCAGGGTGATCTTGGCCAGGTCGGAGAAATGGGCATAGTTGCCCACCGGGCCGACCAGGTCCAGCCCCGGGCCGATGTTGTTCAGGCAGGCCAGCTCGGCCGACAGGGTGGTCTCCAAACTGTTGTTGTCCAGCGACAGGATCAGCAGCGACACGCCCAGAATCAAGCCGTAGGCCACGAAGAACACCAGCACGTTGTGCACGGTCTCGTTCTTGACGGGCTTGCCGTCCATCTTGATATGGTTGACCATCCGGGGATGGAGCATGCGGCGCACCTCGCTGCGGATGCCCTTGCCCATGATGATCAACCGGGCAACCTTGATACCGCCGCCGGTGGACCCGGCGCAGGCGCCTACGATCATCAACAGCAGCAGGATCATCTTGGACAGCTCCGGCCACTGGGAAAAATCCGCCGTGGCAAAGCCGGTGGTGGAGATGATGGAGCTGACCTGGAAGGACGCGTAGCGGAAGGCCATGCCAAAGTTATTTTCGTACAGGGGCATGATGTTCAGGCTGATCAGCAGCATCGCCCCGCCCACAATGCCCAGAAAGGTTCGCAGCTCGCTGTTGTGGAAGGCCTGGGAGAAATGCCGCAGCAACAGCAGATGGTAGATGCTGAAGTTGACCGAGAACACCAGCATGAAGATCGTGATAACCGCGTCGATGTAGCCGCTCTGGTAGTGGGCGATGGAGGCGTTGTAGATGCCGAAACCGCCGGTGCCCGCGGTGCCAAAGCTGTTCACCAGGCAGTCGAACCAGGGCAGGCCGCCCAACTTGAGCAGGAGAATCTCCACGATGGTCAGGGCGAGGTAGATGCTGTAGAGGATCATGGCCGTGCTGCGCAGCTTGGGCACCAGCTTGCCCACCGTCGGGCCGGGCACCTCCGCGCGCATCAGATGCATGGAGCGCTCGCCCGCCAGGGGGATGATGGCCAGCACGAATACCAGCACGCCCATGCCGCCGATCCAGTGGGTGAAGCTGCGCCAAAACAGAAGCCCTCGGCTCATGGCTTCCACATTGGTCAGGATGCTCGCGCCGGTTGTGGTGAAACCCGAGACGGTCTCAAAGAACGCGTCCACCAGCGAGGGTATCTCATGGCTGAGGAAGAAGGGCAGCGCCCCAAACAGGGACATCACCAGCCAGGAGAGCGCGACGATGACAAAGCCTTCCCGAGCGTAGATGACCCGGTTCTTCGGCTTGAAGAACCGGGCGAACAGGCACAGCATCAACAAAAACGCGATGGTCACCAGAAAACTCGACCACGTGGGGTCGCCGTAGTACAGGCTGACAATCAGCGAGGGCACCATCAGCAGCCCCTCGGCGCCGAGAATCTGCCCCAGGGTGTAGACGATCATGGCATAGTTCATAGCGCGATCCCTTTACCTTATGATGTCGTTGATATCGTCCAGGCGGACATTGGTGGTCACGATGATCACTGTGTCATCCAGCATGAGGCAATCGTTTCCATGGGGGACGATGACTTTGCCCTTGCGCAGGATGCAGGCAATCAGCAGATTCTTCTTCAGCTTCAGCTCCCGCAGGGGTTTGTCCAAAAACGGTCGGGGCTGGCGGATGCGCAGCTCCAGGGCTTCCACGCGGTTGTTGACCATGCGGTGCAGGGTCTCGATGTTGCTGCTGCCCAGGGAGTTTTGCATCGCCCGCACATAGCGAATGATCTGGTTGGCGGTGATGTTTTTCGGCGAGATGATGCTGTCGATGCCCGCCTGGGTCAGCACGTCCATAAAGGTCAGGCGGTTGATCTTCGTGATCACCTTCTGGGGATGGTAGCTGCTGGCGTACATGGAGATGATGATGTTCTCCTCGTCCATGCCGGTCAGGGCGATAAAGGCGTCGGTCTGATCCAGGCCTTCCTCTTTGAGCAACTCCTCATCGGTGCCGTCGCCCTGGATGATCGTGGCCTTGGGCAACATGTCGTTGAGGTATTCGCAGCGCTCGGGGTCCTGCTCGATGATGGTCACCCGGATGCCCATGTCCAGCAGCTGGCGGGTGAGGTAGTAGCCGATGCGGCTGCCGCCCACGATCATGACGTTACGGATGCGGCCCTGGGTCAAACCGATCTGCTTGAAGAAGGCGCTGACCTTAGCGGGGCTGCCCGTGACGCTGACCCGGTCGCTCTCCTGGAGCACGAAATCGCCCCCGGGAATATAGACCTCGTCGCCCCGCTGAACCGCGCAGATCAGCAGGTTGAGCTGATAGTTTTGATAGAGCGAGGAGAGCGGCTGGCCGATCAGGGGATTGTCCCGACCGATGCGGAAGGTGACCAGCTCGACCGTACCACGGGCGAAGGAATCCACCTGGGTGGCTGCGGGGAAGCGCAGGATGCGCGAAATCTCCGCCGCGGCGGCCAGCTCGGGATTGATCACCATGCTCAGGCCCAGGTCATTCTTCATCACGCGCAGCTGATCGCGGTATTCGGGGTTGCGCACCCGGGCGATGGTGTGGCGGCAGCCCAGCTTCTTGGCCACCATACAGCAGAGGATATTCATTTCATCGGCGGAAGTGGCGGCGATGAGCAGGTCGGCCTTATCCACGCCGGCCTCCTGCTGCACGGCCATGCTGGCCCCGTTGCCCTCCACGCAGATGACGTCGAGCACATTGATCGCTTGATTGAGCGCCTGGGACTTGTTGTCGATGACCACCAGGTCATGTCCTTCCTGGGAGAGCTGCTCGGCCAGGGCGTAGCCCACCTTGCCGTCCCCCACGATCACCACATTCATGGTTTTTCTCCTCTCGTCATATATGCGCTCCCATTATGCGATGAATTTCAAAAAAGTACAAGGGACTTGTTAAGATTTAGGATGAAGTGGATAGATTCCGTTAAGATTTTTGGGCAGCTTGTCCAGGCAGGGGAGGGACTGGATTTGCGCAAAACCGGACAAGCTTGTATAATAGAAAGGATGATTTTGGATTATGCCTTCCGGGAGGGTTTTGATGGCAAAGCATTACGATGCCGATGATATCAAGGTTTTGGAGGGTCTGGACGCGGTGCGCATGCGGCCGGGCATGTATATCGGCTCCACGGGCAGCCGGGGCCTGCACCACATGCTCTGGGAGATCGTGGACAACGCCATGGACGAGGTGGCCAACGGCTACGGCGACACCGTCAAGGTAACCCTGCACGCGGACAACTCCGTCACCGTCGAGGACAACGGCCGGGGCGTTCCCGTGGGCATCAACAAGCAGATGGGCGTGACCGGCGTGGAACTGGTCTACACCCAGCTGCATGCCGGCGGCAAATTTGACAATGAGCAGTACGCCTACTCCGGCGGCCTGCACGGGGTGGGCGCCTCGGTGGTCAACGCGCTGTCGAGCTACATGGAGGTCGAGGTTTTCCAGGGCGGCAAGAGCTATTTCATTCGTTTTACCAGCCAGTATGATCCCAAGCAGGGCAAGGTGGCCGCCGGCAAGGTGGACAGCCCGCTCAAGGAGATGGGAAAGACCTGGAAGAAGGGCACCCGGGTGCACTTTCTGCCCGACGCGACGATCTTCGACGGCATCGAGATGAGCCGGGAGCTGGTGACCCGCCGGCTGCGGGAGCTGGCCTTCCTCAACAAGGGGGCGCACATCGTCTTCACCGACGAGCGCAAGGGCTTGCCCGAGGGGGCCGAGCGCACCAGCGAGTTCCACTACGAGGGCGGCCTGTCGGACTTCGTGCGTTACCTCAACCAGGACAGGAACGTCCTGTTCGACAAGCCCATCTACTTCGAGGGCAGCCGGGACGACCTGCTGGTCAAGGTGGCCATCCAGTTTACCGACGGGTACACCGAGAATCTATTCAGCTATGTCAACAACATCCCCACGACCGAGGGCGGCACCCACGAGACCGGGTTCAAGACCGCCCTGACCAAGGTGATGAACGACTACGCTCGCTCCATCGGCGCGTTGAAGGAGAAGGACGCTAACCTCTCGGGCGAGGACTACCGCGAGGGCATGACCGCGGTCATCGCCCTGGCCATGCGCAACGTCCAGTTCGAGGGGCAGACCAAGACCCGCCTGGGCAACAACGAGGCGCGCATCGCCGTGGAGGCCATTGTCGGCGAGCAACTGCAAAATTATCTGGCCGACCTGAAGCACCAGCAGGTGGGGGAGGCCATGATCGCCAAGGCCGTTCAGGCCGCTAAGGTGCGCGACGCGGCGCGCAAGGCCAAGGACTTAACCCGCAAGAAGAACTCCCTGGAGGGCGCGCCCCTGGTGGGCAAACTGTCGGCCTGCACCGGCCGCACGCCGGAGATGAACGAGCTGTTCATCGTCGAGGGCGACAGCGCCGGCGGCAGCGCCAAGCAGGCCCGGGACCGGCGGTTCCAGGCCATCCTGCCGCTGCGGGGCAAACCTCTGAACGCCGAGAAGAAGCAGCTCAAACAGGTGCTGGAGAACGAGGAGTTCCGCTCGATCATCACCGCCCTGGGCACCGGCATCGATCACGACTTCGACCTGGCGCCGCTGAAATATCACAAGGTCATCATCCTCTCCGACGCCGACCAGGACGGCGCGCACATCCGGGCGATCCTGCTGACCTTCTTCTTCCGCTACATGCGCGAGCTGCTGGCCCAAGGCCATGTGTATATCGGCCGACCGCCGCTGTACAAGGTCAGCAAGGGCGGCAAGGTGCTCTACGCCTACGACGACGCCCAGCTGGCGGCCTGCTCGAAGAAGCTGGGCCGGGGGTACGCGGTGCAGCGCTACAAGGGGCTGGGGGAGATGAACCCCGAGCAGCTGTGGGAGACCACCATGAACCCCGCCAACCGCTCGCTCATCCAGGTCAACCTGGAGGACGCGGCCGAGGCGGATCGCATCGTCACCATTCTGATGGGCGACAAGGTCGAGCCCCGGCGCAATTATATCAACGAGTACGCCAACTTCAACAAGGTGGATTCCTTCCAGGGGAGGGCTGACTGATGGCCAAGAAGAAGCAGGACGCGCCTATCGCGGCGGATCACAACATCATCACCCAGTCCATGGAGGAGGTTGTCCACTCCTCGATGATCCCGTTTGCAGAGTATGTCATCCTCGAGCGGGCGCTGCCCCGGGTGGAGGACGGCCTCAAGCCTGTGCAGCGACGCATTCTCTTTACCATGATGGAGATGAATGTGCTGCCCGACCGACCCTACCGCAAGAGCGCGCGCATCGTGGGCGACTGCATGGGCAAGTACCACCCCCACGGCGACACCTCGATCTACGACGCCATGGCGCGCATGGCCCAGGATTTCTCTATGCGGGCCATGCTGGTGGACGGTCAGGGCAACTTCGGCTCGGTGGACGGGGACTCCCCGGCGGCGATGCGCTACACCGAGGCGCGCATGGCCCCCTTGGCCCTTGAGATGCTGCGCGACCTGGACAAGGACACCGTCAACTACTCCCTGAACTTCGACGACACCCTCAAGGAGCCCGATACCCTGCCCAGCCGCTACCCCAACCTGCTGGTCAACGGCTCCTCGGGCATCGCCGTGGGCCTGGCCACCAACATCCCACCCCACAACCTGGGGGAGGCCGTGGACGCGGTGGTGGCGCTGATTGACAACCCCAAGCTCACCCTGGAGCAGGCCATGCAGGCCCTGCCCGGGCCGGATTTCCCCACCGGCGGGCTGATCATGGGCCGGGAGGAGATCAAGAAGGCCTATCAGACCGGCCGGGGCAAGCTGACGGTGCGTGCGAAGTGCACCATCGAGCCCGGCCCCGCGGGCAGAAAGCTCATCGTTGTGCACGAGCTGCCCTACCAGGTCAACAAGGCCGCGATGCTGGAAAAGATTCTGCGCCTGAGCGAGGAGAAGAAGGGTGTGCTCAGCGCCATCAGCGACATCCGCGACGAGTCCGACCGCACGGGCATGCGCGCGGTGGTGGAGCTCAAGCGCGACGCCGACGCCGACAAGGTGCTGCAGTATCTCTACAAATATTCCGATCTGCAGGTCACTTTCGGCGTCAACATGGTGGCCATCGCCGGCGGCAAACCCCAGACCCTGGGCTTGATGGCCGTGCTGCGCTACTATCTGGACTACCAAAAGCAGGTGGTCACCCGACGCACCCAGTTCGACCTGGAGGCCGCCCGCAAGCGCGCCCACATCTTGGAGGGGCTGATCCGCGCCCTGGACGATCTGGACCGGGCCATCGCCATCATCCGCGGCAGCCAGAATCCCCGCCAAGCGCGGGAGGGCTTGATGGAGGCCTTCTCCCTGGACGAGGAGCAGGCCCAGGCCATCTTGGACATGCGCCTGCAGCGGCTGACCGGCCTTGAAATCTTGAACCTGCAGAAGGAGTACCAGCAGCTGCTCAAGACCATGGAGGGTCTGCAGGCCATCCTCAAGAGCGAGTGCAAGCTGCTGGGGGTCATCCGCAGGGAACTATTGGAGATCAAGGAGCGCTTCGCCGACCCTCGGCGCACCCATATTGAGGATGAGGCCAAGGCCGAGGTGCCCGAGGCGATCTTCTCGGTGGTGGAGGACGTGTACCTCACTTTCACCCGGGGCGGCTTCGTCAAGCGCTACGCCAAGCCCCCTAAGCGGGAGGAGGGGGACCTCAAGCCTCTGGAGTGCGCTCAGTACGCCCTGTCGATCAAGAGCAACAATAAGCTCATGGCGGTCACCCACCTGGGCAACTGCTATCAGTTCGCGGTGGACGGCATCGCCGAGACCAAGGGGCGCGAGCGCGGCCAGGCCCTGGCGCAGATCATCCCAGGCTTCGATCCCCGGGAGAGGCTGGTGGGCTTATGGCCCATGACCGAGATGAATGAGCAGGGCACCCTAATTTTCTTCACCCGCAGCGGCATGGTCAAACGGGCCAAGATGACGGATTTTGTCACCAACCGCACCAAGATCCTGGCCATGGGTCTGAAGGGGGAAGATCGCATCGTCCACGCCCAGGTCTTCGCCGAGGGCCAGCCGGCGGTGCTGGTCAGCGCTAAGAGCTTCGCCATCTGCTTTGACAGCGCCGATATCCCGGTGCAGGGCCGCAGCGCCGGCGGCGTTAAGGGCATCGCGCTGGGGCTGGAGGACACGGTGGCCTTCGCCCGGCAGACGCCCCAGGAGGGCGAGCTGGTCGTCATGACCGACCGGGGTTATGGCAAGCGGGTGCTGATGGTCGATCTGCCCATCCAGGGCCGGGGCGGCAAGGGCAACCGCCTGCTGGACATGAAAAAGCAGGGGGCCAACGGCTCGGCCGTGGCGGGCTGCAGCCATGTCGCCCAACCCTACACCCTGGCGGTGGTGCAGCGCCACGGCGAGCTGACGCGGCTGGACACCGAGGCGTTCCCCATCGAGAATCGCTTCACCAAGGCCCAGCCCATGGTGTTGGCAATGATGGACAACACCGTGGAGAGCATCTTTCCCTTGCTAGAGGGGTAAACTTGTGGTATAGTGGGCCTATCTTATGAAAGGCGGTATGAGGGCGTGTACAGAACGACAGTGAATGCGGACAACTAAACAGCGCACTGTCAGCGGGCATGCCGCCGGGGCGGAGAATTTTCTCTGCCTGAAAAATGCATAGCATCGAGGATTCTTGTTTGCGTGTCATGCGGAATCCCTCCTGACAGGTGCGCCCTATCAGGAGGGATTTTTTTGTTATTGTTGCAGGCGAAAAACATTTCCTATGCCATCGGCGAGCGGGAAATCTTTGCCTTGGATCAGTTATCCATCTACACCGGCGACCGCATCGGCCTGGTGGGCGTCAACGGCGCGGGCAAGACCACGCTGATCCATGTGTTGGCGGGGCTGCTGGCGCCCGACGCCGGGGAGGTCATCCACAGCGGCACCCTGGCGGTGATCGAGCAGATGGGCGAGGGTCAGGACGGGTTGGAGACCCGTCAAGCGGCGGACTGGGCCGTGGGCGGGGGCAAGAGCGGCGGGGAGCGCATGCGCGCGCGCATCGCCGGGGCCCTGGCCCAGGGCGCGGACCTGCTCTTTGCCGACGAGCCCACCAGCAACCTCGACGAGGCGGGCATCGACCAGGTGGAGCGCGCCCTGGCGGGCTATCCCGGCGCAGTGGTGCTCATCAGCCACGACCGGGCGCTGATGGACGCGGTGTGCACCCAAGTGCTCGAGCTCGACGGCGGAAAAATCCGGGTCTATGCCGGGGGATTCTCGGATTATTGGCGACAGAAGGAACTGGAGCGGGAGCAACAGTGGGAGGCCTACCAGAGCTACACCCAGAAGCGCCAGCAGCTGATGGCCGCCGCCAGCGATCAGGCCCAGCGGGCCGCCAAGTTCAACAACATGAGCCAGAACGATTTCTACCGAGGCAAGAGCAAGCAGGTTGCCCAGAAGGCCAAGGCCCTGCGCACCCGGGTGGAGAAGCTCGAGGTGCACGAGAAGCCCCGGGAGCGCGCGGGCATCTACATGGACCTGCAGCGGGTGGAGCAGCCGGTTTCGGCGACGCCCCTGCGGGTGGAGGGCGTGCGCCTGGTCCGGGGCGGGCACACCCTGCTGGAGGCGGGCGGGTTCAGCCTCAGGCGCGGGGAGAAGCTGGCCATCGCTGGTCCCAACGGCTGCGGCAAGAGCACCCTTCTGGAGCACATTGTCTCCGGCGGGGCGGGCGTAACCCTGGCCCCAGGGGTACGCATCGGCTACTTCGCCCAGAACCTGGACATCCTGGACCCCGAGGCCACGGCCCTGGAGAATGTTCAGCGCACCAGCCCCCACGAGCAGAACTTCATCCGCCTGGTTATGGCCCGACTGTGGATCCCCGCGGACGAGGTGTTTAAGAAGGTCAAGGTGCTCAGCGGGGGCGAGCGGGTCAAGGTGGCGCTGGCCAAGGTCTATCTCTCCCAGGCCAACTTGCTGATCCTGGATGAGCCCACCAACTATCTGGATATCTTCGCCACCCAGGCGCTGCAGGAGGCGCTGGGCGCTTACCCGGGCACGGTGCTGCTGGTCAGCCATGACCGCATGCTGCGCGAGGCGGTCTGCGCCCGGCAGTTGCGCTTTGACGCTGGCCGCCTGGAGGACCCCAGTCTCAAGGCCCAGCCCACGGCCAGCCGCGCCAACGAGCTGACCCTGCTGCGCCTCAAGCGGGACCAGGTGCTCAGCGACCTGTCCCTGCCCCGGCGCGACAAGGATGTGGAGGCACTGGAAACCCAATTTCGCCAGCTGAACGAGCAGATTCGCCAGCTGGAGGACGAGCTCGCGCCGAAAAAGAAGCCGCGGGGCCGACGCTGAGCCCTGAGACCCAATAAAAAAGGTGCGTCCCGACGAACGCACCTTTTTGATTGCCCATTACTTGTCGCGGTGCGCCAGGTAATGGGTTTTCATCTTTTGGAAGCTTTCCTGGCTGATGTCGTGCTCGATCTTGCAAGCGTCGGCGTAGGCGGTCTGCTCGTCCACCCCCAGGCCGATCAGAATCTCGGCGATCACCCGGTGCCGCTCATAGATAATCTCCGCGATCGCCCGGCCCTGGGCGGTCAGCGCCAAAAATCCCTGCCCGTCCATCTGAACATACCCGTCTTCGCGCAGGCGCTTCATCGCAACAGACACGCTGGGCTTGCTGAACCCCAAATGGTTGACCACATCGATGGAGCGCACCTGGTTCTGGGTCTGCTCCAGCACCAAGATGGCCTCCAGATAATTCTCCGCGGACTCATGTAGCTGCATTCCCATCCTCCTTCCATCGGGAGTATCCCCATCTTAGCAACAACGAACCGCCATTGCAACTTTTTTGAGGGAGGACTTGACAAAGAAAGTTAGTCATAGTAAACTCAATATAGTTAGTTTTAGCTAACATCGTTTTGACGGATGAAGCTTACGACAACCAACAATGGGAGGGAGGATCGATGATGCCCCTGACGATGGCAAAGCCCGGCGAGCTGCATTACATCACCGGGATCACAGGGAGGGACGAGACCCGGCAGCATCTAGCAACGATGGGATTCGTGGTTGGCGAGGGGGTGACGGTGCTGTCCCGGATCGCCGGCAACCTGATCCTCAGCGTCAAGGACACCCGGGTGGCGCTGGACCGAGGCATGGCCAACCGGATCATGATCGAAGGAGGCGAAGGAAGATGAGGACCCTGAGAGAGGCGAAGATCGGCGACACGGTCACCGTGGTCAAACTCCATGGGGAGGGCGCGGTCAAGCGCCGCATCATGGACATGGGCGTCACCAAGGGCGCGCGGGTGTATGTCCGCAAGGTCGCGCCGCTGGGCGACCCGGTGGAGGTCAACGTGCGCGGCTACGAGGTGTCCCTGCGCAGGGCGGATTGCGCGATGATCGAGGTGGCTGATTTTTTTGAGGCAAGAGGTTAGAAGAAACTAACTATAGGAGGGGGAATTGCGATGGCGATCAGCATCGCCCTTGCCGGCAACCCGAATTCCGGCAAGACAACCATGTTCAACGACCTGACGGGCAGCAACCAGTATGTGGGCAACTGGCCCGGGGTCACGGTGGAGAAAAAGGAAGGCCGCCTCAAGGGCGGAGGCGAGATCATCATCCAGGACCTGCCGGGCATCTATTCGCTCTCGCCCTACACCCTGGAGGAGGTGGTCACCCGAAACTACCTGATCCAGGAAAAGCCCGACGCGATCATCAACATTGTCGACGGCTCCAACCTGGAGCGCAACCTCTATCTGACCACCCAGCTGATCGAGCTGGGCATCCCGGTGGTCATCGCGCTGAACATGATGGATGTGGTGCGCAAGCGGGGCGACCGGATCGACGCGGCCAAGCTGGGCAGCGCGCTGGGCTGCCAGGTGATCGAGACCTCGGCCATCAGGGGCGAGGGGTCCCGACAGGTCGCCGAGGCCGCAGCCGCGCTGGCCGCCGCCCGGCGCGCCGGCGAGCCGCCGCATGTCTTCCGGGGGACTGTGGAGCACGCCGTCGCCCACATCGAGGATCGGATCAAGAACCAGGTCGACCCCATCCAGCTTCGCTGGTTTGCCATCAAGCTATTTGAGCGGGATGAGAAGGTTATGGCGCAGATCAACCTACCGCAGGACACCTTAAAGGCCATCGAGGCCTGCGTGGCCGACTGCGAGCGGGAGCTCGACGATGACGCCGAGAGTATCATCACCAATGAGCGCTACGCCTTCATCAGCAAGCTGGTGCGCGCCTGCATGCACAAAAAGCCCCAGAAGGATCATCTCTCGACGTCGGATCGGATCGACCGAATCGTCACCAACCGCGTCCTGGCCCTGCCGATCTTCGCGCTGGTGATGTTCGTGGTCTACTATATCTCCGTGACCACCGTGGGCGACCTGCTCACCGGCTTCACCAACGACACGCTCTTTGGCGAGTGGATCAGCCCCGCGGTGGAGGGCTGGCTGACCGGCCTGGGCGTGGCCGACTGGCTGACCAGCCTGATTGTCGGCGGCATCATCGGCGGCGTCGGCGCGGTGCTGGGCTTTGTGCCCCAGATGCTGGTGCTGTTTGTCATGCTGGCCCTGCTGGAGGAGTGCGGCTACATGGCCCGTGTCGCCTTCATCATGGACCGCATCTTCCGTAAGTTCGGCCTGTCGGGCAAGAGCTTCATCCCGATGCTGATCGGTTCTGGATGCGGCGTGCCGGGTATTATGGCCTCGCGGACCATTGAGAACGACCGCGACCGAAAGATGACCATCATGACCACAACCTTCATTCCCTGCGGCGCGAAGATGCCCATCATCGCCCTGATCGCCGGGGCGATCTTCGGCGGCGCCTGGTGGGTAGCGCCCAGCGCCTACTTCATCGGCGTGGCCGCCATCGTCATCTCGGGCATCCTGCTGAAGAAGACCCGCATGTTCGCCGGCGATCCCGCGCCCTTCGTGATGGAGCTGCCCGCCTACCACCTGCCCACGTTGGGCGCGGTGCTGCGCAGCATGTGGGAGCGCGGCTGGTCCTTCATCAAGCGCGCCGGCACGGTCATCCTGCTCTCGAGCGTGCTGATCTGGTTCCTGTCCTCCTTCGGCGTGGCGGACGGCCGTTTCCAGATGGTCGAACAGATGGACGCCAGCCTGCTGGCGGCGCTGGGCGGGTTCGTCGCGCCGATCTTCGCCCCCCTGGGCTTTGGCAACTGGCAGAGCTCGGTGGCCACCATCATGGGCTTGGTCGCCAAGGAGGAGGTCGTCGGCGTGTTTGGCGTGCTCTATGGGGTGGCGGGCGACGCCATGGAGCTGGTGGAGCAGGGGGCCTTCGGCGAGCTGAGCGCCATCGCGGTACACTTCACCGCCCTGTCGGCTTACTCGTTCATGGTTTTCAACCTGCTGTGCGCGCCCTGCTTTGCGGCCATCGGCGCGATCAAGCGGGAGATGGCCAACGGAAAATGGACCCTCTTCGCGGTGGGCTATCAGACGCTGTTCGCCTACGCCATGAGCCTGATCGTCTTCCAGCTGGGCAGCCTGTTCACCGGCGGAGGGTTCACCGTGGGCACGGTGGCGGCGCTGATCATCCTGGCTGGGCTGCTGTTGCTGCTGCTGCGTCCCTACCACGAATCCCAGCACCTAAAGATGAAGCTGAACGGCGCGTATAAAGCTTGACCCCTCATCCCATCTAGGAGGCGATTGCATGGATCTGAACATCCCAACCATCCTGATCGGGCTGGCGGTGCTGACCGCCGTCGTCGCGGTGGCGCTGAAACTGATCCACGACCGTCGGCATGGCAAGTCTTGCTGCGGCAGCGCCTGCGCCGGCTGCCCCCACGCGGGCCAGTGCCCGAAAAAGTGACCGACCGCCGAAGCCGCGCGCCAGAGCCGGCCGCTTCAACCGACATGCCCCGCTGGGTGCTCAGCGGTGCTTTTTCCAGAGAGGAGGACCCCCATGCCGTGGCATCCCTTGATCGTCGCCGCGCTGGTGCTGGCGCTGACCTGCACCGTTCGGGCGGTCTGTAAGCGGCTTTTATCCAACCGATGACCCGACGCGGCGCTGGCGTACATCCGGCGAAAAGGGGGGCGCAGAGCGTCCTCCTTTTTCTGTGAGCGGGTCGCTGGCCCGGCGGTGCGCGTCGGCTCGCCCAAGGACCGCGCTCGCAGGTCGTCCCCGCCATTGTGGCAAGATGCGGCGCATAACTTGGCGAAATTCTCAAAAGCTGTAAAAAGGCCCTTGACAACCTGAAAATCTGAACTATAATAACATATGAACGGATGTTTGAATGAAAGGGGTAAGCGGAATGTCCCATGAGCATGAGGTCGTGGTGGAGCACTGCGACGCAACGGAGGTGCACGATCAGCTGGTGGCCTCGGTCAACAACAAATTGCCCGACGATGAACTGCTCTATGACCTGGCGGAGCTGTTTCGGATTTTCGGGGATTCCACCCGGATCAAGATTCTCTGCGTGCTCTATGAGGCGGAGATGTGCGTGTGCGATATCGCCCAGCTGCTGGAGATGAGTCAATCGCTGATCTCCCACCATCTGCGCACACTCAAGCAGAGCAAACTGGTCAAGTACCGCCGGGAAGGGAAGACCGTGATGTACTCCCTGGCCGACGACCATGTGCATACCCTGATCAAGATGGGCCTGGAACACATTGAGGAGTAAAAGGAGGAGACAACCATGCGCAAGACCTATCGCTTGGAGGACCTGGACTGCGCCAACTGCGCGGCGAAGATGGAGAACGCCATCCGAAAGATCGACGGCGTCAAGGACGCCTCGGTCAGCTTCATGACCCAGAAGCTGGTGCTCGAGGCCGAGGACGATCGCTATGAGGCGGTTTTTAAGGCGGTGGTGTCCGCCTGCAAAAAGGTCGAGCCCGATTGCACGATTCTGCGTTGACCAACAATATGGGATGAGTAGGTGAAAAGAGATGACGCGCAAACAAAAGCGGATGATGGTGCGGATTTTGGTCAGCGCGGCGCTGTTCGTGGCGGCGCTGATCATCCCCAGCGAGGGCATCCTCCGGCTGGCGATTTTTCTGGTGCCCTATGGGCTGATCGGATGGGACGTGCTCTGGCGGGCCATCCGCAACATTGCCCGCGGCCAGGTCTTCGATGAGAACTTCCTCATGGCGCTGGCGACGGTGGGCGCGCTGTGCCTGGGGGAATACCCGGAAGCCATCGCGGTCATGCTCTTTTACCAGGTGGGCGAGCTGTTTCAAAGCTATGCGGTGGGGCGCTCGCGTCGATCCATCGCCCAGCTGATGGACATCCGGCCCGACTATGCCAATATCGAGCGCGACGGCCAGCTGGTGC
>JBMNTT010000025.1:0-39138 GCA_050945875.1 Christensenellales bacterium | reverse complement strand
ATCGACAGAACCCTGGGCGACTCGCGTCGCCCACCACAGACAGAAAGGGGATTTGTCACATGGCGCTCTGGGAGAAATTGACCGCCGCCAACGGGCGGCAAGGGACGTCCTACTGGGCGGACCGCATCCTGGCGGAGCTGACCTACGCCGCCAAGCTCTCCGCGGTGCGGCGGGGCCGGTTCGATCCGCTGATCGAGGGTACCCTGGACCGTCTGACGGAGGCCATCGCTCGGGACGGGGTCATTACCGACGAGACCGCCCGGCGAGCCGAGGGCGAGCTGCTGCCCCTGGGCGAGGCCGCCAAGTCGCTGACGCTGCTGTGCGTCGCCCACGCCCACATCGACATGAACTGGATGTGGGGTTTCCATGAGACCGCGGCGGTGACCATCGACACCTTCCGCACCATGCTGGACCTGATGGACGAGTACCCGCAGTTCACCTTCGCCCAGTCCCAGGCCTCGGTATACCGGATTGTCGAGCAGTACGCCCCCTGGCTGCTGGAGGACATCCGCCGGCGGGTGCTCGAGGGGCGCTGGGAGGTCACGGCCTCCACCTGGACCGAGCCGGACAAGAACATGCCCTCGGGGGAATCCCTCAGCCGGCATATCCTCAACACCAAGCGCTATCTGTCCAGCCTGCTGCCGGTCGCGCCCGAGTCGCTGAACATCGACTTTGAGCCCGATACCTTTGGCCACTCGGCCAACGTGCCGGAAATCTGCGCGGCGGGCGGGGTGAAATACTATTATCATTGCCGGGGCAATCGGGACCACTGCATCTACCGCTGGCAGTCGCCCTCGGGGGCGGAGCTGCTGGTCTACCGCGAGCCGGACTGGTACAACAGCGAGATCCATCCACGCATGGCTGAGATTGTTCCGGAGTTCTGCCAGCGCTACGATGTGGACTGTCTGCTGAAGGTCTACGGCGTGGGCGACCACGGAGGCGGACCGACCCGGCGCGACCTGGAGCGGCTGCAGGACATGGCGACCTGGCCGGTGATGCCCGAGATCCGATTTGGCACCTTCCACGAGTTTTTCTCGCGCATCGATCGACCCAACCCGGCTTACCCAGTGCTGCAGGGGGAGCAGAACTATATCTTCATGGGCTGCTACACCTCCCAGTCCCGCATCAAGATGGCCAACCGCATCGCCGAGGACCGGCTCTACGACGCCGAGGCCCTGGGCGCGGCGGCCCGTGTTCTGGGCGGGCGGGACCTGTCCGCCGCCTTCACCGAGGCCTGGGAGCCGGTGCTGTTCAACCATTTCCACGACATCCTGCCGGGCAGCGGCGTCATCGAGACCCGGGAGTACGCCCTGGGCGGCTTCCAGCGCAGCTTGGCCGCGGCCAACGCCAACGCCGGCTACGCCATGGGGCGGATTGCCCAGCGCATCGACACCGCGTCCCTGTCCGCGCAACCGGATCAACGTTCAACTGCAGAGGGCGGGGGCGTGGGTTTCGCCTTTGACGAGGCCTCCGCCTTCCGCTTCACCAACGCCAGCCGGGCCAGCGGCAAGGAGCGCGCCTTCACCCTGTTTAACACCACGGCGTTCGCCCGCGCCGAGCCGGTCAAGGTGACGGTCTGGGATTGGCCGGGGGACACGGCGCGCATGACCGCCCGCACCGCCGAGGGCCAGTCCGCCGCCGTGCAGGTGCTCTCTTCGGGCGAGCATTACTGGGGGCATCACTATACCGACATCGTTATCGATGCGCAGCTGCCGCCCCTGGGATACGCCACCTACGTCATCGGCGAGGCCCCGGCGGTCAACATCCCCTTTACGCCCTTTGCCGCGGACCGCACCGATCAGACCAGCGACGCGCCCATCGTGCTGGAGAACGAATGCATCCGCGCCCAGTTTGACCGGCAGACGATGAAATGCGTCTCCCTGATCGAGCAGGGCGCCGGGCGGGAGCTGATCGATACGCCGTCGTGCTTCTTCCGGCTGCTGGAGGAGCGCACCCAGGCGGGCTCCTCGGCCTGGACCGTCGGGCCGGTCACCCGCGCGCTGGACCTGAACCAGAATGAATCGGTGTGCGTCGAGCGGGTGGAGCGGGGGCCGCTGGTACAGTCGGTGACCTATCTGCTGCGCTTTCGCGCCTCGAGCCTGAAGGTGGTGGTGTCCCTGGCGGCCCATGCGTGCGCGCTGAGCTTCCAGGTGGAGGCGGATTTCCATGAGCTGGGCACCCAGACGATCACCCCGCAGCTGTCCTTCGCCGCGCCCTTTGGGTATACGGCTGCGTCCTTCATCAACGATATCCCCATGGGCGTTATCGAGCGGGGCGCGCTGCCCCACGATGTGCCCTGCCGCAGCTTCTCCCTGGCCCGGGCGGGGGAGGGCGGCCCGTCGCTGATGCTGATGAGCGACAGCAAGTACGGCTTCCGCAACGGCCCGCGCCAGCTCGATCTGGCCCTGATCCGGGGCACTTCCGCCCCTGATCCTTACCCGGAGGAGGGCGTCCATCATTTCCGCGTGGGCGTCGCCGCCGTGGTTGAGTCCACCCGGGAGGCCTGCGCGGTCCTGAGCGCCGCCTTTGCCCATCCCTGCCCGGCGGTCAACGTGCGGCCCCACCCGGGCGATCTGCCGACACGCGCCAGCCTCTGCCGCATCAACGGGGAGAATCTGTGCGTGTCGGCGATCAAGACCGCCGAGGACGGTCGGGGGATCGTTCTGCGGCTGTACAACGCCGGGATCGAGGCGGCTGTCGGCCGCGTGTCCTTCCACCGTGCGCCCCGGGAAGCGTGGCGGTGCGACACCAACGAGCGCGACGGCGAGGTGCTGTCCGTGGAGAGCGGCGAGGTGACGCTCATGATCGCCCCCCAGGGCATCGCCGCGGTTCGGCTGGTCTGGTGATCGCCCCATCCATAAAAGGCGGCCGTAGGGGCCGCCTTTTTCGCATAACAAAAAAGCGCAACGCGCTGCACCCCCCTTTGGGTGGACTCAAACCAGTCAATCCGCAAATCCTTTTCTGCGGTTTGCCCGGCCTCGCCCGGCGTATCCTGGGCTCGCCCGAAGGACCCTGGCAATCCCCGGCGCACCCCAGTTCCCCTGCGGATCGAAATTCGCCTCCCAGGGCGGCTGGGGAGCGGTGCATTTTTCTTCTGAAAATGGTATACTACCAATGAACCCAGAAAGAAATGATGGAAAGGGTGAATCGTGTGGAGATGCTCAACGAATTGGCTAACCTGCTGGGTGTGGAGTGGCCGCTGATCATCTGCTGGTTCTTTGCCTGCCTGCTGTTCGTGGTGGAGTTGTTCACCCCCGGCGTGGGCGTACCCGGCGTGCTGGGCATGGTGCTGCTGATTCTGGGCGTCATCTGCGGCGCGCGGGATGTGATCCAGGGCCTGCTGCTCATGGCGGTGGTGTTGCTGATCGGCATCGCGGTGTTCATCGGCGTGGTCCGTTCCTTCAAGAAGGGCCGGATCAGCCGCTCGGCCATCGTGCTTAAGAGCGGCGGCGGGGATTGGCATAGCGCCGAGGACTACTCTACCATGCTCGGCAAAACGGGCGAGACCCTGACCCTGCTGCGCCCGGCCGGCACGGCGCTGATCGACGGCGTGCGGGTGGACGTGGTCACTGAGGGCGAGTTCTTGGACAAGGGCGTGCCCATCCAGGTCGCCCAGATCACGGGCAACCGGATCGTAGTCAAGCAGGCGCAAGCCTGAGGCTAGAGAAAGAAAGGAAGTGTACTGTACATGGAATTGGCCTCTGTCATCACCGCATTGATCGTCATCGTGCTGGTGATCGTTTTCCTGGCGATTTTCTTCACCTTCGTCCCGGTGGGGCTGTGGATTTCCGCCATGGCCGCGGGCGTGCGGGTGGGAATCTTCCAGCTGGTGGGTATGCGCATCCGCCGCGTCACCCCCTCCAGGATCATCAACCCCATGATCAAGGCCTCCAAGGCTGGCCTGGATGTGGCGATCAACAAGTTGGAGGCCCACTACCTGGCCGGCGGTAACGTTGACCGCGTGGTCAACGCCCTGATCGCCGCCCAGCGCGCGGATATCCCCCTGGTGTTTGAGCGGGCCGCCGCCATTGACCTGGCCGGTCGCGACGTGCTCACCGCCGTGCAGATGTCCGTCAACCCCAAGGTCATCGAGACCCCGGTGGTCGCGGCCATCGCCAAGGATGGTATTGAGCTGCGGGCCAAGGCGCGGGTAACTGTGCGCGCCAACATCGATCGCCTGGTTGGCGGCGCCGGCGAGGAGACCATCATCGCCCGTGTCGGCGAGGGCATCGTCACCACCGTCGGCTCCTCCGACTCCCACAAGGCCGTGCTGGAGAACCCGGATATGATCTCCCGCACCGTGCTGAGCAAGGGTTTGGATTCGGGCACCGCCTTTGAGATTTTGTCCATCGACATCGCGGATGTGGATGTGGGCCGCAACATCGGCGCGCAGCTGCAGATGGATCAGGCCGAGGCCGACCGGCGCATCGCCCAGGCCAAGGCGGAGGAGCGCCGCGCCATGGCCGTCGCCCACGAGCAGGAGATGAAGGCCGCGGTGCAGGAGATGCGCGCCAAGGTCGTCGAGGCCGAGGCCGAGGTGCCCAAGGCCATGGCGTCCGCGCTGCGCGAGGGCAAGCTGGGCGTGATGGACTACTACAACATGCAGAACCTCATTGCCGACACCACCATGCGCGACAGCATCGGCAAGGGCGGACAGCCTGAGCAGGGCTCTAAGGGCAATCCTCAGGGTTGATCCCCGAGGATGACGCCGAAGGATGTGATGTAAGGATATGCAAGCTTTTGTCATCCTCGCGGTTGTGGTGATCATCATCATCAGTTCCGCCAAGAAGAACCAACAACAGGCGCAGCAGCAGCGCGCCCAGCAGCTGGCTCGCCAGCGGCAGGCCAACCAATACCTGGACGCGCATCAGGGCGGCGCGGCCCCCAGCGGGCAGAAGCTGGATGCTGCCCAGCAGCAGGCCTTGAAGGAGCGACTGCAGGCGGCCCAGCGGCAGCGGCAGGCAGCCCAAATGTCTGCGCCCGCGGCTCCGATGCGCCCGACGGTGCCCCAGCCGCCGCCGACCATGACCCATCGCATGGCCAAACAGCCCTTCTCCCCGGCGCAGAACGCCGCCACCGACGCGGCCCGCTGGGCTCAGGAGCGGCACTATCAGGGCACGGGGTCGCTGGAGGAGGGGGACTGCGCGCCCGACGCGCACCTGCCCCAGAGCACCGAGGGGGTGGGCGTGCCCAGCCAGATGGGTCCCGCGACGCCCCAGGGCCGGCCGGTTCGACCCAGCGACCATCTCTCGTCGGTCGCCCCGGCGGCCGCGGCCCCGGTGTACGACGCGGCCCGCCTGCGCGAGGCGATCGTCGCCATGGAAGTATTTGGCGCGCCCCGCAGCAGGAAAAAGTGGCAGCCCCGTTGAATAGAACACCATCTATAAACAGACAGTCGAAGAGCAAGCCTTCTTCGGCTGTCTGTTTGCCTATGGGAGGAAGAGTCGATGTTGGAGAACGCCTGGGCTGCACACGCGCTGTGCGCCTTGGGCCTGGAGGGGACGCCCCGGCGCATGGCCGCCCGCAGCGCCGTCTGGCGGACGGAGGAGGTCCTGATCAAGGCCCATGAGCCCGTGCCCTGGTGCGAGGAGGCTGATTTAGCCGCCCTGTGCAGCGAGATGCAGCTGATGGAATACCTGGCCGAGCAGGGGATCCAGGTGCCGCTGCCGGTGGCGCCGCCCATCCAGGTGGACGGCGTCTGTTGCAGCGCGGTGCGTTTCCTCAAGGGCGCCCACCCGCCGCTGAATTTCCCCGGAGCGGCGGGCGCGGCCGGGGTAATGCTTGAGCAGGTGCATCGCGCCCTAGCGGCCTACGCCCCGCCGGGGGGCTTCGTCCGTCCCCGATGGGACCGGGCGCATTTTGAGCGGGGGATGACGCGATTGGAGCAGGCCGCCCAGCAGGACCGGGTGGACCCCGGGGACCTCAAAGCCGTGGCGCGCACCCTCGAGCGGGCGCTGCGCACCTTGGAGGGCGCGCCCTTACAGCTGATCCACGGGGATGCCACGGTGGCCAACATCCTGTTGACCGAGCGCGGGCCCGCGCTGATCGATTGGAGCATGACCGGCTGGGGCTTTGCGGCCTACGATGTGGGCTGCGTGCTGGCGGGCATCACCAATCCCGAGGCGGCCGAGGCGTTGCTGGAGGCCTACGGGGCCATGGACCGCTATCAGGCCAGTTGTGGTATGGCGCTGGCGCGGCTGGGCAGCTATATGCTCTTCTGCCTGCAGCCCGAGGGCGGATGGGTGCGCGAGGGCCTGCACCTGTTCTGCCATGACTGGGCGCGAGGCCTGCAAAAGGGTCGGCCGATCGGCCCGCTGAGGAATTGACAAGCGACCCCGGCCGTGGTATGGTGTGAATGAATGGCTATGACGAACTTAGCCGACCAAAGGAGGCGCCAAGATGAGCGACATCCAATTTCCAAGAACGCAAATTGAAGGGGTATCCATGCCCCGCATGATCATGGGTACCAATTGGATGCTGGGTTATTCCCACACGTCCAGCGCGGCGGACGCGATGATCCGCCACCGCAACGGCAACGCCCACGCAGTCGCGGAGATCGCCGAGGTTTTTCTCAATGCCGGCGTGGACGCGGTGATGGGTCCCCTGAATGTCAACCAGCCCATGCTCGACGGCCTGAAGATGGCGGAGGACCGGGTGGGCAAGGGTTTCATCCGCATTGACACCCCGGAGTTCGACGTGAGCGACAATCCCCAGGCCCGCCAGGCCGCGGCGGAGAAAATCGCCGATTGCAAGCGCAAGGGCGCGGATTTCTGCCTGATCCATCATGCCTCGGCTGAACAACTGGTTAACAAGAACAAGCGCATCATCGACCGTCTGCCCGAGTACCTGTCCATGATCCGCGACAACGGCATGATCCCCGGCCTGTCGGCCCACATGCCCGAGATGATCCTCTACTCCGACGAGAACGAGTACGATGTGCAGACCTACATCCAGCTGTACAACTGCATGGGCTTCTTGATGCAGGTGGAGATCGAGTCGGTACACAAGATCATCTGGAACGCCAAAAAGCCGGTCATGGCCATCAAGCCCATGGCGGCGGGCCGGTGCAGTCCCTTCGTGGGCATCACCTTCTCCTACAGCACCTTGCGCGAGCGCGACATGGTGGTGGTGGGATGCATGACGCCCCGGGAGGCCCAGGAGGACCTGGAGATCGGCATGGCGGCCATTGAGCGCCGTCCGCCGGACCTGGAGGGCCGGGCCAGTCCCGCGGCCCAGGCCGTGGTCCAGAAGTAAACCGCAAAAGAGGCGCTGGCCAATCGGCCAGCGCCTCTTTATGATGCCTCAGATCAGGCGGTACATTGTCGAGTAGCGCACGGGGGCGAAACCCATCCGGGTGTAGAGCGCCCGGGCCCGGTCGTTCTCCGGGCTGGTTTCCAGCTTGGCGCATACGGCCTTACCCGCGTAGGTTTTGACCATCCACTCGATAACCCGGGTGCCTAGGCCCAACCCGCGGAAGGCGGGCTGGATGAAGATTTCGTCCAGCAGCACCACATCGCCGCCCACCTCGCAGCTCCAGTAGAGGGTGAGGATGACGTAGCCGG
The DNA here is from genome assembly GCA_050945875.1 of Christensenellales bacterium. Classification (GTDB taxonomy): domain Bacteria; phylum Bacillota; class Clostridia; order Christensenellales; family JBMNTT01; genus JBMNTT01. The sequence goes on along the minus strand of JBMNTT010000025.1, from coordinate 31,576 downwards.
CGATCTGGCCCTCCTGCTCGATCACGCACATGCGCAGCCGGTCGTCTCCCTCCAGGGCGCGCCTCGCGTTTTTCTCGAAGGTCTCCCGCTCCTGGGCGAACATGAGGTGGTCCTCATGGTAAAACGCGTCCACCATCAGCCAATAGGCCTCCATATCCTGGGGGGTCATATCTCGGATCAGCATCTGAACCGCTCCTTTCTGCGCTGGTTTAGGATATAGTATATCACCAAACTGTAAAATTAGAAAGCGCATGGTTTTCAAGCGCGGGGGGCGGTGGTATAATGAATCCATCGCACAAGCCCCCTCGGGGGCGAAAGGGGGAAACTGTCTCTTGAGAACACCCATGGACGCTGAGGCGATCACTTCCTGGCTGCAGCATATCACGGCGGTGCCGGGATATTCTGGCTATGAGCAGCGGGTCGCGGCCTGTATCCGCGAGGCGTTTTTGTCCTTCACCGACCAGGTGGAGACCGACGCCTTTTTTAACGTGTACGCCACCATGCAGGGCGATCAGGAGGGGCCGACGGTGCTGATCTGCGCCCACATGGACGAGATCGGCATGATGGTCTCCGACATCGACGAGGAGGGCTTCGTCCGCTTCCATCAGCGGGGAGTGGACCCCCGCATCCTGCCGGCCTGCCCGGTGATTATCCAGGGTAAGCGCCCGGTCAAGGGCGTGGTCACCTGCCTGCCGCCTCACCTGCTGGCGGCGGGGGACGCCGACCAGGCTTATGATCAGGATGAGATGCGCATCGCCATCGGCCTGGATCAACAAACCGCCCAGCAGATCATCTCGGTGGGCGACATCATCACCTTCGACGCCCCGCCGGTGCGGCTAATGGGCAACCGCATGGCCGGCAAAACCCTGGACGACCGGGCGGGCGTGGCCATGATGCTCGCGGCCATGCGGGAGCTCAAGGGCCGCAAGTTCGCCGGCAAGGTGGTCTTCTGCGCCACGGTGCAGGAGGAGATCGGCCTGAAGGGCGGCGCGCTGTCCTCCGGGCGCGTCAAGCCCGACTGGGGTATCGCCATCGACGTGTGCCACGGCGACACGCCCGACGCGCCCAGCGAGGACACCTGCTCGCTGGACAAGGTGGCCGTCGCCGTGGGCCCCAACCTGCATCCGACCCTGACCAAGGGCGTGCTCCAGGTGGCCGAGCGCAACCACATCCCGGTGGAGATCGAGGTGGCCAACTCGCCCACGGGCACCGACGCCAACGCCATGCAGGTGGCCGGCGAGGGCATCCCCGTGGCGCTGATCAGCCTGCCGCTGCGCTATATGCACACCACGGTTGAGACCATCAACCTGGACACCCTCTTTGAGGGCGGTCGGCTGCTGGCCCTGAGCGCGGCCGAGTTGAGCGAGGATTGGAGGCAGTGGGTATGTTTCTAGAGCAATTGCTGGCCTGCCGGGGCGTGTCCGGCGACGAGGGCGAGGTGCGCCGCCTGCTGATTGACAGCCTCAAGGGCATCGCCGATGAGGTCGCCATAGATGCCCTGGGCAACGTCATCGCCTCGGTCAAGGGCGCCCACACCGACAAAACCCTGATGCTGGCCGCCCACATGGACGAGGTCGGCCTGATCGTGACGGGCATCACCGACAACGGCCTGATCAAATTCAAAAACATCGGCTCGGTCGATCCCCGGGTGCTGGTGAGCAAGCGCGTGTTGGTGGGGGAGGACAAGGTGCCCGGTGTCATCGGCGCCAAGGCCATCCACATGACCACGCCGGCCGAGCGCAAGATCGCCCTGAAGCTCGACCAGCTCTACATCGATATCGGCGCGCCCGACAAGGCCGCCGCCCAGACCCGGGTACACCTGGGCGACTATGTCAGCTTTTTCAGCCCGTATCAGCGCATCGGCGACGGGGCGTACATCATGAGCCGCGCCCTGGACGACCGGGTGGGCTGCGCGCTGGCCTTCGAGGCCCTCAAGACCCGCCGGCCCTACACCCTGACGGTGGCCTTTACCACCCAGGAGGAGGTGGGCTGCCGGGGCTCCAAGGTCGCCGCGCGGCGCATCGCCCCGGTGTGCGGCATGGCCCTGGAGGGCACCACCTGCGCGGATTTCGGCGGGGTCGAACCCCACAAGCGCAGCGCCCGCATGGGCGCGGGCCCGGTGGTGACAGTCATGGACCGCTCGGTGCTGACCCACCCGGAGCTGCGCGCCGCGCTGTTGGCCTCGGCGGAGAAGACCGGGCTGCCCTACCAGATCAAGCAGTCGGCCTTCGGCGGCACTGACGGCGGCTCCATCGCCCTGTCCGGGGCGGGGGTGCCCACGCTGGTGATGGCCGTGCCTTGTTACAACATCCACTCGCCGGTCAGCCTGTGCAAGCTGAGCGATTTTGAGGCCGCCCAGGGGATTTTGGACCAGTTCCTCAACGACGCGGCGGCGTTGGACATTTTGAAGGATTAAGGAGAAGCGCCATGAACACACTATTGGAGAAACTCTGTCTGGCTCAGGGGCCTTCGGGATATGAGGGCGGCATCCGAGAGGTGATCGAGGAGGCTGTCAAACCTTACGTGGATGAGACCCGCACCGACGCCTTGGGCAACCTGATCGCCGTGCGCAAGGGCGAGGGTCCCCGGGTGATGCTGGCGGCCCACATGGATCAGATTGGTTTTCTGGTCACCTTCATCGACAAGGAGGGCTTTGTGCACTTCGCGGCGGTGGGCGGCCATAGCCCGCTGACCCTGGTCAACCGGCCGGTGTGCTTCCTAAACGGCGTGCGCGGCGTCATCGGACGCACGGGCAAATCCATCGAGCCCTCCAAGCTGAGCTTCAACGACCTGTTCATCGATATCGGCGCGGCCAGCAAGGAGCAGGCCGAGCAGCTGGTCGCCATCGGGGATTTGGCGGTGCCCGCCTTCTTCTACCAGCAGACCGGCAGCCGCATGACCTGTGGGGCCATGGACAACCGCGTGGGCTGCTATGTGGTGATCGAGGCCCTCAAGCGGCTGAAGGATCTACCCCTGGGCTGTGAGGTGCACGCGGTCTTCACCGTGCAGGAGGAAGTGGGCTGCCGGGGCGCGGGGGTCGCGGCCTACGGCATCGAGCCGGACTGGGCGGTAGCCCTGGATGTGACCGCCACCGGCGATGTGCCCGGGGCAGCGCCCATGGCGGTCAGTCTGGGCAAGGGCGCGGCTATCAAGGTCAAGGATTCCTCGCTGATCTGCCATCCCCACATCAAGCAGAAGCTGATCGACGCGGCCGAGGCCGCGGGCGCGCCCTACCAGATGGAGGTGCTCACCGCGGGCGGGACCGATTCCTCGGCCATCATGCTGGTGCGCGACGGCATCCCCTCGGGCGTGCTGTCCATTCCCTGCCGGTATATCCACTCGGCGGTGGAGACCGTGGACGAGGGCGACGTGGAGGCATGCGTGGCGGTATTGACCCAGCTGCTGAAGAAATAAACCCAAAGGAGTCGCTTCATTGCTGGCAATCGTGGTTTTACTGGCCTATCTGGCTATGGGCATGGCGCTTGCGTCATGCCTTTTTCCCCGTTGGGGCGCGGTCAGCCGGGTGTACGCGGGCTGCGTGCTGGGGCTGACGGCGCTGATGTGGCTGCCCTGCCTGTGGGCCTTCGCCTGGGGGTTCGGCTTCGCGGCCCAGGCCGCCGCGCTGGTCAGCTTCGCGTTGATCGCCGCCGGGGCGATGGCGTGGGCCCAGCGGCGGGGAGCGCTGGCGCTCAAGCCCCCGGCATGGACCCGGGAGGACACGCTGCTGCTGGTGGCGGGCGTGCCCCTGGGGGTCATCGTCGGCGCGCTGCTGGTCACCCATGTGCTGCTGCCCCAGGAGGGCGCGCTGATGTGTGGACAATCGACCTTCGGCGATCTGTGCCTGCACCTGGGCATCTCCTCGAACCTGGCGGTCACCGGCCAGTTTCCCCCGGAGTACTCGATCTATCCCGGCGCGCGGTTGAGCTATCCCTTCCTGGCTGACACCCTGACCGCCAGCCTGATGCTCTGGGGGATGAGCCTGCGCTGGGCCTTCATCGTGCCCGGGGCGCTCATGGGCGCCCTGGTGGGCGTCGGGGTGGCCCGCCTGGCTCGGCAGGTGTGCGGCTCGTGGCGGGCGGCGCTGTTGGCGCTGGCGATTTTCCTGGTGGGCGGGGGGTTCGGACTGTGGTATTTCCTCGACGGCGCCAAGGCCGATCCTGAGGCGTTCACCCGCATCTTCTCGGGCTTCTACACCACGCCCACCAACCTGACCGAGCAGAACATCCGCTGGGTCAACCCAATCTGCGACCTGCTGGTGCCCCAGCGCACGCTGCTGGCTGGCTGGACGCTGGCCTTCCTGGCGCTGCAATGGCTGCACGAGGGGGTGCGCGGCCACCGGCAGGGGCGCATGCTGATGGCCGGCCTGCTGATGGGCGCGATGCCCATGATCCACACCCACTCCTACATGGCGGTAGGGCTGATCGCCCTGGGCTGGGCGGCGAGCTATGCGCCCTGGGGCAAGCCAAAGGCGGCCTGGGGCGGTTGGGTGCGCCGGTGGCTGTTCTTTGGCGTGCCCGCCCTGGCGCTCTCCCTGCCGCAACTGTTTTTCTGGACCTTCGGCCAGGCGGAGAGCTTTGTCAAGTTCCACTTTAACTGGGTCAATCAGCAGGACCCCTACCTGTGGTTCTACATCAAGAACCTGGGCCTGGCGGCGCTGTTGCTGATCCCGGCGCTGCTGTGGGGTCGGCGGCGCTTCGGCGCGGTGTTGGCCGGGCCGGCGCTGGTGTGGCTGGTGGCGGAGTTCTGGCTCTTTCAACCCAACAGCTACGATAACAACAAGCTGCTGTGGATCGCCTACGCCTTCGTGGTCATGCTGCTGGCCAGCTACCTGCTGGCCCTGTGGCGCAAGCTGGGTCGCATGCGGGGCAAGCGCGCCCTGGCGGTGATCGCCGCGCTGTTGCTGTTCTCCTCGGGCAGCTTGAGCCTGGCCCGCGAGGCGGTCAGCCAGTATCAGCTCTTCTCGGCCGACGCGGTGCGCGCGGCGGACTATATCGCCCAAAACACCCCCAGAGACGCGCTGTTTCTCACCGGCGGCAACCACAACAACGCGGTATCCACCTTGACGGGGCGAACCGTATACTGCGGCACCAACACCTACCTGTTCTTCCATGGCATCGACACCCAGCAGCGGCGCGATCAAGTCCGCGCGGTATATCAGCAGCAGCCGGGCTACGAGCAGCTGGTCGCGCAGATCGGCGCGGACTATCTCTATGTCTCCAGCTACGAGGTCAGCGAGTTTGGCGCGGACGTCGTCTCCCTGTCGGATGTGTATCCCATGGCCTTCTACTCGGGTGATTGCTTCGTGCTGGCGGTGTCCGAGCGAGCCCAAGCGCTCTTGAGCTAACCATTGCGGTTGTGTGTCAGCCTGTGCCGGTCTGTTAAAGAACCCTTTCTTTTTGGCGCAACCCTTCAAATCGACCGCGCGATGCGGTATAATGAAAACATGAATTCGCAGCGCGCGACCGGCTGTGCGCAGCCGCGCCGACAAGGGCATAGATCGGACACGAGGGGGGCCTTGACCTGAATCAGTTGTGGAGCTATATTACCAACGAGCTGGGCGCCAGCTTTATGGAGTTCACCGTGTGGGACGCGGTGGATATTCTTCTGGTGTCGGTTTTCATCTATCAGCTGCTCAAGCTGACCAAGTCCACCCGGGCCAACCAGGTGCTCAAAGGCGTGGCCCTGGTGCTGCTGGCCGACTGGCTCAGCGGCATGATGCGTCTGCAGACCATCAACTTTATCCTCAACAGCATCCTGGCCGCCGGCGCGGTGGTGTTGGTGGTGCTTTTCCAGCCCGAGCTGCGCGCCGCTCTGGAGCGGCTGGGGCGCAGCCGCATTTTTGACGGCGTCAAGGGGCATCATGAATGGGGCCGGGATATGAACTGGATCCCCAACGAGATCACCCGCGCGGTGTTCAACATGTCCAAGAACAAGATCGGCGCACTGCTGGTCTTCGTGCAGAAGACCTCCATCGGCGAGATCATCGCCAGCGGCACCCCGGTGGATGGTCTGATCTCCTCGCAGCTGATTGAGAATATCTTTGTGCCCAACACGCCGCTGCACGACGGCGCGACGGTGATCATCGGCGATCGGATCGTGGCCTCGGGCTGCTTCCTGCCGCTGACCGACAACCCCAGCCTGCCCCAGGAGACCGGCACCCGCCACCGCGCGGCCATCGGCGTGACCGAGGTGTCCGACGCGGTCACCATCGTCGTGTCCGAGGAAACCGGCCAGGTATCCGTGGCCAAGGACGGCGCGCTGCGCCGGGGGCTGGATTCCAACGCCCTGCGCGAGATCCTCTGGGGTCTGTACGGCTCCGAGCCCAAGCCTTCCCGCTTGCGCAACCTGATCAAGAAGGGGAGGAAGAAGGATGCGTAAATTCTTCAGCTACTGGTGGGGCCGCCTGAAGCACAATTGGCCGTTGAAGCTGCTGTCGCTGGTCTTTGCGGTCATTTTCTGGAGCTACGCGGTGATCCAGAGCAATCCCCTGCGAATCAAGAACCTCAACAATGTCCCAGTGACCGTGCTCAACGCCGGGTATCTGGACGAGCAGGAGCTGGTCATGCTCCAGGACATTCTGGGCGATGACGCGGTCACGACCAACATCCGAGTGGAGGCCCATATGGACCAGCTCAGCCGCATCAGCACCGACAATATCTCGGTGGAGGTGGATTTGAGCCAGATCAAGGCGCCTGGACACCACTCCCTGCCCATCAATGTGCGCGGGCCGGCTAGCTGGACCTACACCTTGTCCCCCCAGCGCATCGAGGTGGATGTGGAGAAGAAGCTGACCCACCAGGTGCCGGTGTCGGTGGAAACCCAGGGCCGCCTGGCCGAGGGCTATTGGTCCGCCGGTCCCCAGTCCGATATGGAGACCATCGAGGTCTCAGGCCCAGAGAGCGTGGTGGAGCGCATCGCCAAGGCCCAGGTGACGCTGCAGATCGATGGGCTCAAAAACTCGGTGACCGCCTCCTATGCCTACGTCCTGCTCGATGACGATGGTCAGCCTGTGCAGAGCGAGAACCTGACAGTCTCGGCGACCAAGGTCAACATCCATATGGATGTCCTGGGCGTCAAGGAGGTCCCGGTCAACATCGAGGACGCGGTGCTGGGCACCCAGGATTTGCCCACAGGGTACGAGGTCAAGAGCGTCACCGTCAAACCCGAGACTGTGCGCGTCGCTGGGCCGGAGGACATCCTCAGCACCCTGGAGAGCGTATCCATCGAGAGCATCGATGTGCGCGGCAGCAAGGAGTCCAAGACCTACTTCCAGCCGCTCAAGCTGCCCGAGGGCGTCCAGGCGGTGGGGGTCAGCGAGGTGACCGTGACGGTCCAGATTGGTCCGGAGCTGGTCGACCGCACCTACAACGATCTGGAGATCACCACCAGCGGCCTGAAGAGCGAGTACTATGTCAGCGCCCTGCCCAAGGGACAGATCACCCTCAAGGTTGCCAAGGACCAGCTGGCCCTGCTCGACGCCACCCCGCCGGTGCTCTACATGGACCTGTCGGGCCTGGAGGTGGGCACGCACCAGGTGGAGGTCAGCTATCGCCTGCCCAAAGACTTGATCGGCGAGGGTATGGCGGTATCGCCCCAGCAGATTTCCGTCACCATCAAGGCCTCGCCCGACGGAACTTGACAGCCGCACCGCGCCATGGCATACTAATCCTTGCCGCTCCATCGCGGGCGGTCGTGCGCCTGTACCTCAGTCGGATAGAGGGTTCGCCTCCTAAGCGAAACGCCGCGCGTTCGAATCGCGCCAGGCGCGCCAAAAACCCTGCGGCAGCGGATACTGTCGCAGGGTTTGCTTCTTGTATTGGGATCGTCGGCGTGGTAGAATGGAGCTAGATCTAAAGAAAGCTGGTGTGCGGATCATGGATCAGAAGGTACGTGACGACATCGTTGAGAAGACGCGCAGCTTGATCGAGACGGAGACCTGCAGCGCCGAGGCTAAGCAGGCCGCCCAGCGGTGGCTGGACGCGGCGGGCACCGACGCGGAAAAGGCCGAGACTCAGGCCTACCTGGCGGAGCTGGAGGAGGACATCATGCCCATCGACGGGCTGATCGGCTTTGCCAAATCTGAGCAGGGCGCGGCGGTCTTCGGGACTCAAGCCGCGGCGAATATCGCCGCTCATGCCGAGCAGATCAAGGCCGCCGGCGCGCGGTACTGCGACTGTCCCGCCTGCGCCCTCGTGGAGCAGATACTGGCCCGCAAGCAGGAAATGTTGGCCTAAGCGCCAGATTAGACCGGTCAACAAAAGAGCATCAATCGGTTCGATTGGTGCTCTTTTGTTTTCCATTCGCTCTTGACAGGGTGATTAATACCTGGAAATATTTGGAGACCCTGCCACACGGTGATATTTTTCGCGTCTAACGGAATAGGAGGTGCAAAAATGAAGCCTATCGACGAAGAAAATGAGTGGATCGACCGGGCGATCGCCGGCGATCGGGAGGCGCTCGCCGCGCTGATAGCCAGCGTGCAGGACATGGTGTTCAACCTGTCCCTGCGCATGCTGGGCACGGTGCCCGACGCCGAGGACGCGACCCAGGAGATTTTGATCAAGGTCATGACGAACCTGTCCGCCTTTCGGCGGGAGAGCGCCCTGAGCACATGGGTGTTCCGCATTGCCGCCAATCACCTGCGCAGCTACCGCAAGGGAATGTTCGCCCAGCGGCCCCTGAGTTTGGAGGCCTACGGCGAGGACATCGCTTCGGGCCGGGAGCGGGATGTGCCCGACATGAGCGGCGGCGTGGACCACGAGCTGCTCTCCCGGGAGCTGAAGCTCTCCTGCAGCAATGTGATGCTCCAGTGCCTGGACGCGGACAGCCGCTGCGTCTACATCCTGGGCACCATGTTCCGCCTGGATAGCCGCATCGCCGCGCAGATTCTGCAGATCACCCCCGAGGCCTACCGCCAGCGCCTCTCGCGCGTGCGCAAGCGCATGGCTGCCTTCCTGGCGCAGTACTGCGGGCTGAGCGGCACGGGCGGCTGCGCCTGCCAGCGGCGCATCCACTACGCGGTGGCCACCCACCGGCTTGATCCGCAGCAGCTGGACTTCTCATCCATGGAGCCCTGCCGCTATGAGGAGATCGTCGACTGCACCGAGGCCATGGAGCAGCTCGACGCGCGCTCCCAGGTGTTCGCGGATTTCCCGGCTTACCGCGCTCCGCGGGACGTGGAGCGCTGGGTGCGCGAGCTGATCGGCTCGCCGAGCTTTGCCAAGGTGGTCAACATGGGGGAGGTGTCGCCATGAGCATGCAGCGGATGCTGGACTTTCTCTCCGAGCTGGAGCGCAATAACGACCGGGACTGGTTCCATGCGCATAAGGCCGACTATCAGCAGGCCAGCGCGGACTTTGAGGCGCTGGTCGGGCAACTCAACCGGGCCCTCAGCGCGGTTGACGACGCCATCCCCCTGGCCGAGCCCAAAAGCTTGACCTTCAAGCTGATGCGGGACACCCGCTTCAGCCATGACAAATCGCCCTACAACCCCTCCTTCCGCGCGCATATAGGTCCGCAGGGCAAGCTGCCCATCCCGGTGGGCTACTATCTGATGATTCGCCCTGGTGATCGGTCCTTTCTGGGCGGTGGGCTGTTTGCGGACATGTTTACCGACGCCACCACACGGGTGCGCGATGCGATCGCCGCCCACGGCGAACAGTGGGCCGCCATCCTCGCCGCCGACGACTTTGCCGCCGAGTTCATGGTGGAGGGAACGGCGCTGAAGAACCTGCCCAAGGGCTATGCTCCCGACCATCCCCAGGGGCGGTATCTGCGGCACAAGAGCTGGTATCTGGAGAAGAGCATCCCGGACCGGCAGCTGCTGGAGGCGGATTTCGTCAGCCAGGCGACGGCGCTGTTTTTGAAGATGCGGCCCTTCAACGCCTTCCTCAACCAGGCGCTGGCGGGTTTTCGGATGCCGACCCGGTGAGGCGGGTACGCGCCGCTTGACAGCGGTGATGAGGAGGACTATACTGAGCCTGTACCCTGACATCGAAAACGCGTTTTGAGATGGAAGATACAGTTTCTGACCTGCGCATAATTTCGCTTGGTTCGCTATGCACACAAAAGTCACTGCATCGGTTCGGGTGCGGTGACTTTTTTTATTGAGGGAGGATCGCTTATGCAAACGCGGGTGGCCGTGATCGGCATCATTGTGGAGAACGAGGGCGCGGTGGAACAGCTCAACCAGATCCTGCATGAGTACAGCCAGTATGTGGTGGGGCGCATGGGCATCCCCTATCGCAAGCGGGGGATCAACATCATCAGCATCGCTGTGGACGCGCCCCAGGACGCCATCAGCGCCCTGTCGGGCAAGATCGGTCGGCTGCCGGGCATCAGCGCCAAGGCGGCCTACTCCAATGTCGTGGCCGAGGCATGAGCGGCCGGGAAGGAGCCGACGCGCCGCTGACGCGCGGGCGCGCGGCGACGCGTCGGGCGCGGGTGGGCGCGCTGTCCTGGCCGGCGCGGATCGTGCTGATCCTGCTGCCGGTGGCGGCGCTGCTGGCCGCCCTGGCCATCGGCAGGATGAGCGTCGCCCCCGGGGAGGTGTTCCGCTCGCTCTGGGCCAAGCTGGCCGGCGGGCCGGGGCTGGACCGACAGACCGAGATCGTGCTGTGGACCATCCGCATGCCGCGCATCCTGTTGGCGCTGCTTGTGGGGGCGGGGCTGTCGGTTGCGGGCTGCGCGTTCCAGAGCCTGTTCTCCAACCCCCTGGCCACGCCGGACACCCTGGGCGTGGCCTCGGGGGCGAGCTTTGGCGCGGCCCTGGGCCTGCTGCTGGGGCTGCACCTGCTGGGGGTGCAGGCCCTGGCGCTGCTGCTGGGCATTGGGGCGGTGGCCCTGACCCATCTGTCCTGCGCCGGCAGGGGGCGCGGCAACAACACCGTCGTGCTCGCGGGTATCATGATCGGTTCGCTCTTCTCGGCGCTGGTGTCGCTGGTCAAGTTTGCCGCCGACACCGAGAGCCAGCTACCCGCCATCACCTACTGGCTGATGGGCAGCCTCAACAGCGCGGGGTATGACTCGCTGCTGCTGGGCGCGCCGCTGATCGTGGCCGGCGTGGTCGTACTGTTCCTGCTGCGTTGGCGGCTGAACATCCTGCCCCTGAGCGACGACGAGGCCCGGGCCTCGGGCACCAACATCGGCCTGCTGCGCACGGTGACGGTGCTGTGCGCCACGGCCATCACCGCCTCCTGCGTGTCCATGTGCGGGCAGGTGGGGTGGGTGGGGCTGTTGGTGCCTCACATCTGCCGGATGAAGTTCGGCAACAATCACCTGGCCCTGATCCCGGCCTCCATCAGCATCGGCGCGGCGTTCATGGTGGTGGTGGATACCATCGCCCGCAGCGCCTCGGCGGCGGAGATCCCTATCTCGGTGCTGACGGCTGTCATCGGCGCGCCCTTTTTCATCCTTCTGATGCGCCGCAGCGGGGGGTGGCAGCTATGACGTTGACGGTGGAGCGGGGCAGCTTCGCCTACGCCGGCAGGCATGCCCGGCCGGTGCTGCAAGACATCAGCTTTTCCGCCCAGCCCGGGGATTTAGTGGCCATCCTTGGCCCCAACGGGGCGGGCAAGACCACCCTGCTGCGCTGCATGATGGGCTTTCTGCGTTGGCGGGCGGGGCGCAGCCTGCTCGACGGGCAGGACATCCGCACCCTGAGCCAGCGGCAGCTGTGGCGGAGTCTGGCCTATGTGCCCCAGGCCAAGGGCGCGGCCATCGGCTATACCGTCGAGGAGATGGTGCTCTTGGGCTGCGGCAGCCATTACGGCATGCTCTCCCAGCCGCGCCAGGGGGACGTGGACCGGGTGCGGACCCTCCTGGATCAGCTGCACCTGACCAAGCTGCTGGGCAAGCGGTGCAACCAGATCAGCGGCGGCGAGCTGCAGATGGTGCTCATCGCCCGGGCGCTGGCCGCTCAGCCCCGTATCCTGATCCTGGACGAGCCCGAGAGCAACCTGGATTTCAAAAATCAGCTGCTGGTGCTGGACACCATGAGTCGCCTGGCGGCCGACGGCATGACCTGCATCTTCAACACCCATTATCCAGCCCACGCCCTGCAGCGGGCCAACCGGGCGCTGCTGCTGGACGCGGCGGGGAACGCCCTGTTCGGCGACACGCGCCAGGTGGTCACGCAGGACAATATCCGCCGCGCCTTCGGGGTGGAGGCGGTCATCGGCCGGGTCGAGACCCCGGGCAACATTGTGGAGGACGTCATCCCCCTGCGGGTGCACAGCGACCCGGCGCAGGCCCTTAGCGCCGCGCGCGGGCAGACGCGGCGGCGCATCGCGGTGCTGGCCATCATCACCTCGGATCGCCAGCGGGCGGGGCAGATCAACGCCCTGCTGCATCAGTACAAGCGCTACATCGTCGGGCGCATGGGCATGCCCTACCCCGACGGCGGCGTGCACATCATCAACGTCACCCTGGACGCGCCCGAGGACGCCGTGCGGACCCTCTCCAGCGCGCTGGGCAGGCTGCCCGGGGTGAGCGTCAAAGCAACCTATGCCCAGGCGGGGGAGGAGGGAAACCATGAATAACCGTGAGCGCATCGACACCCTGGCCCGGGAGCGGGCCCTGAAAAGCGAGGACTGGACCGCCCTGCTGGCGACCTTCACCGAGGCGGACCAGGCCTACGCCGCCGAGCTGGCCCGGGCGCAGGCACAGCGCCGCTTCGGTAAGCGCATCTTCTTCCGGGGGATCATCGAGTTCACCAACATCTGCCAGAACAACTGCCTGTACTGCGGCATTCGGCGGGACAACCGCCGGCTGGCCCGCTACCGACTGACCCAGCGGGAGATCCTGTCCTGCTGCCAGGAGGGCTACGAGCTGGGCTACCGCACCTTCGTGCTCCAGGGCGGGGAGGACGGCTTTTTCACCGACGCGCGCATGGCGCAAATCATCGCCGCCATCCGGGCGCGCTATCCCGACTGCGCCATCACCCTGTCCATCGGCGAGCGCAGCGAGGCCTCCTACCGATGCCTCTATCAGGCCGGGGCGGACCGCTACCTGCTGCGCCACGAGACCGCCGACCCGGCGCACTATCGGTTGCTGCACCCGCCGGAGCTGTCCTGGCAGCGCCGGATGGACTGCCTGGAGGCCCTCAAGCGCATCGGTTATCAGACCGGATGCGGCTTCATGGTGGGCGCGCCGGGGCAGACCCCGGAGCACCTGGCCCGGGAGATGCAGTTTCTGGCGGCGTTCCAGCCCCAGATGGTGGGCATCGGCCCGTTCATCCCGCATCAGGACACACCCTTTCGGGACGAGCCGGCCGGCAGCGCTGAGACCACCCTGTTTCTGCTGAGCCTGTGCCGCCTGCTGCTGCCGGATGTGCTGCTGCCGGCGACCACCGCCCTGGGCACCGTGCGCGGGGACGGGCGGCAGCGCGGGGTGCTGGCCGGGGCCAACGTCATCATGCCCAACCTGTCGCCCCTGGCGGTGCGCGAGAAATATATGCTCTACGACCACAAGGCCGGCACCGGCGTGGACGCCCGGGAAGGGTTGGACCTGTTGGCCCGGCAGATGGCCGAGATCGGCTACACCCTGGCCTCCGGCCGGGGGGACTATCGACAGACGGAGGAGACAGCGCCATGATCAAGATTGCGGTATACGGAAAGGGCGGCATCGGCAAATCCACCACGGTATCCAACCTGGCCGCCGCCCTGGCCGAGCGGGGGCTGAAGGTGATGCAGATCGGCTGCGATCCCAAGGCCGACTCCACCATCACCCTGCGCCACGGGCAGGCCATGCCCACGGTGCTGGACCTGGTGCGCGCCCGCAAGGACGCCTTCACCCTGGAAGAGATGACCCGCACGGGCTACGCCGGCGTGGTCTGCGTTGAGGCGGGCGGCCCCACCCCGGGCATGGGCTGCGCCGGGCGGGGCATCATCGCCGCCCTGGAGAAGCTGGCCGAGAAGGGCGCTTACGAGCGCTATCGGCCTGACGTGGTCTTCTACGACGTGCTGGGGGATGTGGTGTGCGGCGGCTTTTCCATGCCCATGCGCGGCGGGTACGCCGACCGGGTGCTGATCATCACCTCCGGGGAGAACATGGCCATCCACGCCGCGGCCAACATCGCCATGGCCCTGGAGAATTTCAAGGGCCGGGGCTACGCCAGCCTGGGCGGGCTGATCCTCAACTGCCGAGAGGTGCCCCGGGAGGCGGAGAAGGCGGCCGAGCTGGCCGACGACCTACACACCCGCATCCTCGGCGCCCTGCCGCGCAGCCAGGACGTGCAGCGGGCCGAGGAGCTGGAGCGCACGGTCATCGAGGCTTTCCCGGACAGCGAGATGGCCGCCCGCTACCGCGACCTGGCCGAGCGGGTGCTGGCGGCCTGTCAGGAGGACGCGCCATGCTAAAGCCGGTTTTTGATCACAGCGCGCCGCCCAGCGTGGCCATCGGCCAGGCGGCCTTCCCCGCGCCCTTCGACCCGGGCCTGGAGTACGCCGCGCCCGCCCGGGGAACTTGGAACATCGTGCACATCGGCATGCTGATCCCCCAGGCCCACGAGATCTTCGTGTGCGCCGAGGGATGCCTGCGGGGCGTGGTGCTCACCGCGGCGGAGATGGGCGCGTCGGAGCGCTTCTCCACCATCGCCATCCGAGAAGAGAACGTGCTCGACGGGGATATGGAGACGCTGATCATCGAGGGCGTGAGCGATATCCTAGGGCAACTGCCCAGCCTGCCGCCGGCGGTGCTGGTGTACACCAGCTGCATCCACCACTTCATGGGTTGCGACCTGCCCCTGGTGTACCGCACCCTCCGAGAGCGCTTCCCGAATGTGGACTTTACCGACTGCTACATGAACCCCATCATGCGCAAGAGCGGCCTGACCCCTGACCAGCTCATGCGTCGGCAGCTCTACAGCCTGCTCAAGCCCCAGCCGCTGCAGCCCCGGGCCGTCAACCTCATCGGCAACTGCTTTGCTACCGACGAGCGCAGCGACCTGATTCGCTGCCTGCGCGCCGGGGGCTGGCAGGTGCGCGACATCGCCTGGTGCCGCAGCTATGCCGAGTATCAGCAGATGGCCCAGAGCAGCGTCAACATCTCCTACAACCCCGTCGCCCGTGCGGGCGGGGAGGCCCTGGCCGAGCGCCTGGGGCAGCGGCATTTGTATCTCCCCCTGAGCTACGACCCCCAGGAGATCGCCGCGCACATGGACGCCCTCTGCGATGCCTTGGAGCTGCCCAGGCAGGACGACGGACCCCTGATGGAGCAGGCGGAGCAGGCCCTGGCCGCCGCCCGCCGACTGATCGGGCAGATGCCCGTCGCCATCGACTACACCGCCACCACCCGGCCCCTGGGCCTGGCGCGGCTGCTGATCGAACACGGCTTTGCGGTCTCCCGGGTGTACGCCGACGGTTTCCTGGCCGAGGAGCGGCCGGCCTTCGACTGGCTCCAGGCCCATGCGCCGGGGTTGATGCTCCTGCCCACGGTGCAGGTGGGCATGCGTGTCGCCCCCCGGCAGGCCGGGCCGACCCTGGCCATCGGCCAGAAGGCCGCCTACTTTACCGGAACCGGCCATTTTGTCAACATCGTCGAGGGCGGCGGCCTCTACGGATTGGACGGCATCCGGCGCATGGCCGAGCTGATGGTGGAGGCCCATCTACATGAGAAGGACGCCCGCAGCCTGATTCAGATCAAAGGGCTGGGGTGCAGGTGCTGCGTATGAGACAGACAGCGAGAATTATCTCAACCTATACCGCCGACGTGTCGGGCGTGTGCTCGGCGCTGTTCGAGCTGGGCGGCATGACCGTCATGCACGACGCCTCGGGCTGCAACTCGACCTACAACACCCATGACGAGCCCCGATGGTACGACACCGACAGCCTGGTGTTCCTCTCGGGTCTGACCGAGATGGAGGCCATCATGGGAGACGACGGCAAGCTCATCGGCGACGTGGTCAGCGCCGCCAACCAGTTGCATCCCAAGTTCATCGCCCTGGCGGGCACGCCGATCCCCATGATCACGGGCACGGATTTTGCCGCCGTGGCCGCGCTGATCGAGGGGGAGACCGGCATCCCCACCTTCGGCTTTGCCACCAACGGCATGCAGTCCTACCTGTCGGGTGCAGGCATGGCCTTCGCCGCCCTGGCCGAGCGCATGGTGGAGCCCGATCCGGCCAGGCGGTCGGGGGTGGCGGTCAATCTGCTGGGCGCGACGCCCCTGGATTTCTCGGTCAACGGCGCGGTGGAGGACATGGCGGCGGTGCTGGCCGAGGGGGGCGCTGAGGTGGTCAGCTGCTGGGCCATGGGCAGCGACCTTGAGCGCATTGCCCGGGCGGGGGAGGCCACGGTCAACCTGGTGATCTCCTACAGCGGGCTGCAGGCCGCCCGGACGCTGAGGCGGAGGTTCGGCACGCCCTATGTGGTGGGCGTGCCCACGGGCGAGCGGTTTACCGCCCGGCTGCTCGCGGACCTGGAGGCCTCGGCCGCCGACGGCGAGAATCGCGTCAGCTACACCGACCGGCCTCAGCGGGCACAAAGCCCCTGGGTGATCATCGGCGAGAGCGTCAGCGCCGGCAGCCTGGCCGCGGCCCTGGAGGCGACCTACGGCCAGAGCGCGCGGGTGCTCTGCCCCCTTCAGACCGAGGGCGCTCTCCTGGCGCCGGGGGACGAGGCGGCCCCGGACGAGGCCGACTTGATTCCCCGCCTGGCGGGCGCGGCCCACGTCATCGCCGACCCGCTCTATCGGCCCATCTGTCCGGCCGACGCGGCGTTCCATCCCTGGCCCCACGAGGCCTTCTCGGGCAGAATCTATCGGGATCAGATTCCCAATCTGGTCCGATCCTTAGGAGGAAACACATGATGAAGCGATTCACCCAAGCGATAGGCCTGTTGCTGGCGGCGGCGCTGCTGCTGCCGATCTTGGGCTGTTCCCAGGGCGCTGCCCCCGCTGGCGGCGCGCCCAGCGCCCCGGCTCAGGAGGGCACCCACACCATCGTCGACCACAACGGCGACACCGTCACCCTGCCGCGCAAGGTGGAGCGCATCGCCGTGTGCGACATCCTGCCGCTGCCCTCGGTGCTGGCGGTGTTCTTCGACTCCGCCGAGAAGATTGTGGGCATGAGTGAGACCAGCATGAGCGCTGCGAAGAACAGCCTGCTGGCCGAGCTCTACCCGGAGATTACAAAGGCGCAGACCGGTTTTATCAACGGCAGCGAGGTCAACGTCGAGGAGCTGCTCGCCCTGAACCCGGACGTGGTGTTCTACAACGCCACCAGCGCCGAGCTGGGCGAGCAGCTCAAGGGCGCGGGCTTTAACGCCGTGGCCATCTCGGTGAACAAGTGGGATTACGACGCCATCGAGACCCTCAACAACTGGATTGCCCTGCTGGGGGAGATCTTCCCCGAGAACGACAAGACCCAGGTGGTGGCCGACTACAGCCAGCGGGTCTACGACGACATCCAGGCCCGGGTGGCCGACCTGACGGACGAGCAGCGTCAGCGGGTGTTCTTTCTGTTCAAGTACAGCGAGTCGGCCATCATGACCTCGGGGGCGCACTTCTTCGGCCAGTGGTGGGCCGAGTCGGTGGGCGCGGTCAACGTCGCCCAGGAGCTGACGAGCGACAACGCCGTGCAGGTCAACATGGAGCAGGTCTACCAGTGGAATCCCGAGAAGGTGCTGATCACCAACTTCACCACCGCCCAACCCGAGGACCTGTACGCCAACACCGTGGGCAACTATGACTGGCAGGGGGTCGCCGCTGTGGAGCAGCGCCAGGCCCACAAGATGCCCCTGGGCATGTACCGCAGCTACACCCCCGGCGTCGATACGCCCATGACCCTGCTGTGGATGGCCAAAACCATCTATCCCGATCGGTTCGCCGACATCGACCTGACCGCCCAGGTCCAGGACTATTATCAGACCGTCTTTGGCGTCACCCTGACCGACGCCCAGGCTGAGTCGATCTTCACGCCCCCGGCTCAGGCCGGCGCGGGCTTCTAAGGAGGGCGGACAGATGAGCCTGAACCAAACCCCGGCGGCCAATCGGGTGCATATTGGCTTCTTTGGCCGGCGCAACGCCGGTAAGTCCAGCGTGGTCAACGCCGTGACCAACCAGGACCTGGCGGTGGTGTCCGACACCAAGGGCACCACCACCGATCCGGTGTACAAATCCATGGAGCTGCTGCCCATGGGCCCGGTGGTCGTCATCGACACGCCCGGGTTTGACGACGAGGGCGCCTTGGGCGAGAAACGGGTGCGCAAGGCTCGCCAGGTGCTCAACAAGACCGATGTGGCGGTGCTGGTGGTGGACGCGGCCGAGGGCCTGGCCGCCTGCGACCGGGAGCTGATCGACCTGTTCGACCGCAAGGGCGTCGCCTACCTAATCGCCTACAACAAGCGGGATCTGCTGACCGACCTGCCCGAGCTCGACGCCCGCAGTCTCTTTGTCAGCGCCCGGACGGGGGAGGGCATCCATGCCTTGAAGGAGCGCATCGCCGCGCTGGCCCCACGTGACGACGGCAGGAAAATCGTCGGCGACCTGATTCGGCCCTCGGACCTGGTGGTGCTGGTCACGCCCATCGATGAGGCCGCGCCCAAGGGCCGACTGATTCTGCCCCAACAGCAGACCCTGCGGGACGTGCTGGATGCGGACGGCATGTGCCTGGTGGTCAAGCCGGCGGAGCTGCCCGGGGCCCTGGCCCGCTTGGCCCAGCCCCCGGCGCTGGTGATCACCGACAGCCAGGCCTTCGCCCAGGTCGCCGCCGACACCCCGGCGGATATCCCCCTGACCTCCTTCTCGATCCTCATGGCCCGCTACAAGGGCCTGTTGGACAGCGCGGTGCGGGGGGTGGCCGCCGTGGAGCGCCTGCGGGACGGGGACACGGTGCTCATCGCCGAGGGATGCACCCACCACCGCCAGTGTAACGACATCGGCACGGTCAAAATCCCGCGCTGGCTCAAGGGGTACACGGGTAAACGCCTGGAGATCCGAACCGTTTCAGGCGTCGAGTTTCCCGAGGACCTGTCGGCCTACGCCCTGGTCATCCACTGCGGCGGATGCATGCTCAACGAGCGGGAGGTCAAGTACCGCGCCGACTGCGCCGTGGACCAGGGGGTGCCCATCACCAACTATGGCATTGTCATCGCCTACATGCAGGGGATCCTGCGGCGCAGCCTAGGCGTTTTCCCGCGCCTGCTCGCCGCGCTGGATGGGAACCCTTGAACCGGACCGCTCCCTATGGGGAGCGGTTTTCCATTTTTCAGGGAGGCGCAATTGATCCGATGAACACGGCGTGATAAGATAATGGGGACGCAGCGGGATATGGAAGGAAGTGCGGCAATGACCCTGGAGGACAAAAAGAGAATTTATCGATTGGTGCAGCGGCTTGGCCCTTTTGAGGAGCCCGAGCCCCTGGCGCGCATCGGGAAAAAACTCATCGACGCGGGCATCGATCCCAAAAGCCTCGGCTATGCCAAAATGAAGCAGCTCTTTTTGGACTTGCCGGAGTTTGTCGATCTGAAGATGGTCAATATCGGTGAGAACCCCCATCCCATGGTGACGTTTCACCCGTGGGAGGAGGTCGCCCAGGAGGAGGCCGCGCCGCTGGACAGCGAGCCCATGCCGACGGAGGACTCGGACGCGGGGAACCCAACGGCGTCTTTGCCGCAGCCCAAAGCGGAGCCGACCGCCCCTTCGGACCTCGCGCGAGGGGAGGAGACCCCCGCGCCGGAGCGGACGCCGCCCACCCAGCAGCAGCGCCGAGAAATCTACCAATTGCTCACGGCGCATCTGTCCCTGGAGGAGCAGCACCACATGGCCGCGGTCAGCAAGATCATGGTCGACGGCGGACACACCAAGGAGCGCTATGGCTACGCCAAGATGAAGCCGCTGCTGATGAGTATGGGTGAGTTTCTCTCCTTTGAGGAGATTGTGATCAACGGTGTGCCCCAGACCCTGATCGCCATCCACGAGGTGCCCCAGTGGCAGGCGCAGGCGGCGCAGACGCCCCAGGATACCTATGAGCGCCTGCCGCTAGAGATGGAGCAGGGCGTCTACCTGCCCCCCAAATCCCTATCCCTGCTCAACAGCTTCGTCCTTGGGTACGAGGGGGTCCCCAGCGAGCAGCTTGTCGGCGTTCTTCGGGCGGATTACGCCGCCGCCCGGGCCCAGAAAGCCTTCTGGATGTACAAGGACGCTTACTGCTTTGCCCTGAGCCTGACCGATCCTCAGGGCCAGCCGCTCTGCGCGGCGATCCGGGCGTCGGACTACGAGGGCGGCGCCTGGGCCAAACCCTGGTATCTGAACTTCGTGGGGTTCAACCGCTCCCAGCCGGGCAAGGGTCCGGGACAGGCGCTGGAGCAGTTCGCGCACTTGGGGCAATGGCACGTTTTTCTCGAATCCCTGGCCAAGCGGGCCATCCGCGAGCCCTGGGATTTTCAGGGCGACAAATCCTATTTCATCCTGAAAAAATATATCCAGTATACCTTCTATCGGCTGCAGCTGGAGGACAAAATCTGCTTCAGCGAGCAGGAGGATTTCGCGGCCTTCAACACGGGGCTGGTTACGGAGCATTACGACGATATCTACGCCTGCTTCGAGCCGTGCAACGACGGCTGGCGGTTCATCGATTTCTGCACCGCCGCCAGTCGGGGGCTGGGCAAGCGGCTGGTCAACGCCTTCAACCCGCTGCCCCAGCCGGCCTCCTACTTCGAGCGCAAGGAGGACCTGCTCTTCGATCTGGATAAGGACCTGCACACCGATTATGAGCATATCCTGCTGGACAACACCTCGCGCTTACCCCTCGCGTTTCTGCGGGAGGAGTGCCACGGCGACGCCGAGGCCCAGCGGCTGATCCGCCAGATTGAGCAGCTCGACGCGACCCCCGCTCAGCGGACGGCCTACGAGGCCCTCAGCAACCTGATCGCCGAAACCCCCCGGCTGTTCAACCGCCTGCGCAACCGCCTGGACGACGCCATCGAGTTGGCGCGCAAACAGGTGCGCTGGAATTTTAAAACCGCCATTCCATGCTTTTTCCCCACCCGCAACGTCATGAGCCTGATGCTGCCGCTGTCGCTGTGCGAAAACGGCAGGGCAGATGTCGCCCTGGTGGTGGAGCTGACCCGCTCGGGCAACTACCAGGGACAGACCATCCTGACCCTGCAGCAGGCCTATGTCGACGCGCGCCTGCTCTGCCAGCCCAACAGCGTGTGGCTCGACGCCCAGGACATTGAGCAGGGGTTGGAGGAATAAGCCAAACCAAGCGGCCGCCCGGCCGCCTCGCGGAGGACCGGCCGTCCGGTCCTCTTTTGATTGGGCGCCGTTATCAGGGCGAAAGTGGAACCTCTGCCGGCAGAGCCGAGGCCTGAACTGGAACCGTGGGGTATGCGAGAAAAAACGCCAAATAAATTCAGAATATTCTGCGATTCCCCCTTGACAACTCAAACTGTAACCGCTATAATCACAATTGATAACTGAAACAACAAGAATCACAGTTTGGAAAGGCGGGATGCACCTTGAACGGCGAGTTTTGCGTGGCCGTGCATGCGCTGGTCTATCTCAATCACCGGGGCGACACGGTTTCCAGCGAGGCCCTGGCGGAGAATATCTGCACCCATGCCGCTCGGGTGCGCCGGGTGATGGCCAAGCTCAAGCGCGCCGGCCTGATCGCCACCAAGGAGGGCGCGGAGGGGGGCTATCAGTTCATCGGCGACCCGGAGGCCGTTTCCCTGGCCCATATCGCCGACGCCCTGGACGTTCAGTGCGTTTCGCTCACCTGGCACAGCGGGGACACCGATCTTCCCTGCCTGGTGGCCTCGGGTATGGCCGGGATCATGGATGAGGTCTGTGGGCAGCTCAACGGGCGCTGCCGGGAATACCTGTCCTGCGTCACCATCGCCGCCATCGACCGGCGGATCTTCACCGCCCCGGGCGGGGAAAGGGGGTAGGCCATGGGTTTTTCGATCGAGAGCAGCGTGCCCGCGCTGACGGTTTTCATCCAAGGGCTGTTGAGCTTTTTCTCTCCCTGTGTGCTGCCCCTGGTGCCGCTGTACATCGGCTATTTGGCGGGGGGCGCCCAGTCGGTGGATGAGACCGGCGCGATTCACTACCGCCGCAGCAAGGTCATGGTCAACACCCTGTGCTTCGTGGTGGGCGTCAGCTTCGCCTTCTTCCTGCTGGGTTTCGGCTTTACCGCCCTGGGCCGGTTTTTCAGCGGCAACCGCACCCTGTTCGCCCGCATCGGCGGGGTGCTGGTCATCCTCTTTGGTCTGTTCCAGCTGGGCGTGTTCGGCCCGGCCTGGCTGCAGCGGGAGCGGCGGCTGCCTTTCCGCCTGGGCAAAGTGGCGATGAATCCGGTGGTGGCGCTGGTGCTGGGATTTACCTTCTCCTTCGCCTGGACGCCCTGCGTGGGTCCGGCCTTGGCCAGCGTGCTGCTGATGGCCTCCTCGGCCAACTCGGCGGTGCAGGGTTTCCTGCTCATCGGCGTGTATACCCTGGGCTTTGTGTTACCCTTCCTGGCAGTCGGCCTGTTCACCGGCGCGCTGCTGGACTTTTTCAAAAGGCATCAGCGGGTGGTGCGGGTGACGGTCAAGGTCGGCGGTGTGCTGATGATCCTGATGGGCGTGATGATGCTCACGGGCTGGATGAACGGTGTGACCGGCTATCTGTCCCGCTTCGGCGGGGGAGCGCCGGCGACCACGGACAGCGCCGCGCCGCAGGAAAGCGCGCCTGTCTCCGCCCCGAACAGCGCCGCGCCGCAGGAAAGTTCGCCAGCCGCCGCCGCGGTGAGCCCCTCGCCCAGCGCGGCCGCCACCCCGACGCCGCTGCCCAAGGTCAGCGCGCCGGATTTCACCCTGGTGGACCAATATGGAACCCCCCACACCCTGTCAGACTACAAGGGAAAGACCGTCTTTCTCAACTTCTGGGCGACCTGGTGCGGCCCCTGCCGCCAGGAGATGCCCGACATCCAGCAGCTCTATGAGGACTATGGCGGCAACACCGGCGAGCTGATCGTGCTGGGGGTGGCCAATCCTTCCGCCGACGGGCGGCCCGGCCAGGAGGGTTCCGCCGAGCAGGTGGCGCAGTTCCTCTCCGAGGGGGGCTACACTTATCCCACCGTGATGGACACCACCGGCCAGGTGTTGGCCGACTATGGCATCAGCGCCTTTCCCACCACCTTCATGATCGACAAGGACGGCAATGTCTTCGGCTACGCCTCCGGCAGCCTGACCCGCTCGATCATGGAGGACATCATCCGCCAGACGATGACGGGGGAGCGCTCCTGATACAAACGTACTTTCCAAAAGGAGGAAACGATTATGTCCGTGATTCATCTGACCCAAGACAATTTCCAGCAAGAGGTTTACAACACCACCGACACCGTCCTGATCGATTTCTGGGCTAGCTGGTGCAACCCCTGCCGCATGCTGGGCCCCGTGATCGAGCAGATCGCCAATGAGGCCCCCGCGGGCGTCAAGATCTGCAAGTGCGACGTGGACGCCAATCCCGCCCTGGCCATGGAGTTCCAGGTGATGAGCATCCCCATGCTGGTGGTCATCAAGGATGGCAAGCAGGTGGCCTCCTCGGTGGGCGTCATCCCCAAGCAGGCGATTCTCGACCTGATCGCCCGGGCCTGATGCCCGAAAGCCCCGACGCGGTCAGCCGGAACGGCTGACCGCTTTGTTTATGAACGGGCCCTGCGCACAAGGGCGCGCAGCAGCAGGAACAGCCCCAGGCCGATAAGCACCCCCGCGCTGTCCACCAGCCAGTCCGACAGCTCGCAGGCCCGGCCGGGCACGAAGAGCTGATGGAACTCGTCGCTGGCGGCGTAGAGCATGCCCACGCCCTGGGCAATCAGCGCCCGGGGTAGGCTGGGGGCCGAGCCGACGATTGCCCAGGCCAACAGCAGCCCCAGCAGCGTGAACTCGCTGAAATGGCCGAAGGTGCGCACCGCGCCACTGACCGCCGGGTCGCCCAGGGCGGGGATGAACCGCGCCATGAAGGCCATGAAGCCCTCGCTGGTGTGGGTGGAGGCCGCGCCGTCCTGGGCGGAGAAGGCGAAGATCACGCACATCCAAACCCCTACCGCCGCCCAGGGCAGCCACCGCGCGCCGCGCGCTTTTTTCATCACCGGATCAACTCCCTCTCATATGATGTCGTATCATATCACAATTTGCCGCGTCTGCAAAGCCGTCCGCCGCGCGGGAGACAGGATCGGTGACAGGTTTATTCGACCGATTCATGAAGCAAAGGCCCTTGCTCGGCGCGGAAGTTCAGAAAAAGTGACTTGTTTGCTGGGGCGTGTCCCCGATCCTGACCTGCCGCTTGCAAGCCGGGACGATCCTATGTAAGATAGAACCAAAGCGCCCCTGAGCGCGCTGGAACAAAGGAGGATTCTCCCATGAAAAAACTACAGGACTTTACGTTTTGGTTTGTCACCGGCAGCCAGGATCTCTACGGACAGGATGTGCTGGACACCGCCTATGAGCACGCCAAGCAGATGGTCGCGGCCTTCAACGAGGATGACCGCTTGCCCTGCCCGGTGGTGCTCAAGCCCGTGGTGCTCGAGCCCAACGGCATCCGCAAGGTCTGCGCCGAGGCCAACCTGGACGACAGCTGCGCCGGCGTAATCACCTGGATGCACACCTTCTCGCCCGCCAAGATGTGGATCGGCGGCCTGATGGAGCTGAAAAAGCCCCTGCTGCACCTGCACACCCAGTTCAACCGGGACATCCCCTGGGACAGCATCGACATGGACTTCATGAACCTGAACCAGTCGGCCCACGGCGACCGGGAGTACGGCTTCATCGGCGCGCGGCTGCGCATGCCGCGCAAGATCGTCGCCGGCTACTGGCAGGATGACGCGGTGCGCGAGCGCATGGGCAAGTTCATGCGCGTGGCCGCGGCGGTGGCCGCCGGGCGGACGCTGCGGATGGTGCGCTTCGGCGACACCATGCGCGAGGTGGCCGTGACCGAGGGCGACAAGGTTGAGATCCAGATCAAGCTGGGCTGGGATATCTGCGGCTACGGCATCGGCGATCTGGTGGCCTACATCGATCAGGTGACCGAGCGGGAAGTCGACGCCCTGATGGACGAGTACGCCCAGCTCTATGACATCGACCCGGCCGCGGACGTGGCGGCCATCCGGGAGCAGGCCAAGTATGAGATCGCCCTGGAGCGCTTCTGCAAGGACGGCGACTTCTCGGCTTTCACCACCAACTTCAACATCCTGCATCAGATGAAGCAGCTGCCCGGCCTGGCCAGCCAGCGCATGATGTACAAGGGCATCGGCTTTGGCGGCGAGGGCGACTGGAAGGTCGCCGTGTTGGTCACCCTGGCCAAGCTCATGGCCCAGGGCGTCGACGAGGGCACCTCCTTCATGGAGGACTACACCTACAACCTCGACCCGGAGAATCAGGCCATCCTGGTGGCCCACATGCTGGAGGTCGACCCGGCGATCGCCGCGGATAAGCCCCGCATCGAGGTGCATCCCCTGTCCATCGGCGACCGCGAGGACCCCGCCCGCCTGGTCTTCAACGGCAAGTCCGGCAAGGCAACGGTTGCCTGCCTGGTGGACATGGGCGGACGCTTCCGCCTGATCGTGCAGGAGGTCACCTGCAAGACCCCCGAGCGCGCCATGCCCAAGCTGCCCGTGGCCCGCGTGCTGTGGACCCCCGAGCCCAACCTGATCACCGGGGCGGAGGCCTGGATCATGGCCGGCGGCGCTCACCACACCGTGATGAGCTACTCGGTGGACGCCCAGATGTGGCGCGACTTTGCCGAGCTGACCGGCATGGAGTGCGTGGTCATCGATGGCAAGACCGAGCTCAACGCCCTGGCCAACGAGCTGCGCTGGAACGACCTGTACTGGAATCTGCACAAATAATTGAACGATTGTTCATTGCTTAAAGCGCCGGAATTCCGGCGCTTTTTGTTTGTCGAACCCTTTGACAGGGCAGGATAATGGCGATAAAATAGAGGTTCAGAAACCAAGCGGAAAGGGACTGAAGAATTTGGCTGAGAACCTGGGATTTGCCTTTGGGGTGACCCTGTTTGCGGGGTTGTCCATGATGCTGGGCTGCGTGGGCATGTTGCTACCCGCCAAAAATGTGCAAAAGACCCTGAGCATGGCCCTGGGCTTTGCCGCCGGCGTGATGCTGACGGTGTGCCTGGCGGATATCCTGCCCGAGGCTCGGGAGAGCTTCGCCAAGAGCGTGGGGGAGTCGGCGGGCGGTTTGCTGGCGGTGGGCATGCTGCTGTTGGGCATGCTGCTGGCGGTGGGCGTGCACCGGCTGCTGCCCCACCACGACCATCACGGGCTGGAGCTGGAGCATCATCACCACGGCAACCGTGAGGAGCTGCTGCACGTCGGCTTGATGTGCATGGTGGCCATCTCGATCCACAACATCCCTGAGGGCATCGCTACCTTTATGACCGCCTATGAGGAACCCACCATGGGCGTGGGGTTGGCGGTGGCCATTGTGCTGCACAACATCCCGGTGGGCCTGTCGGTGGCCATGCCCATCTACTACGCCACGGGCAAGCGGGGTTGGGGCGTGCTGGCCACCCTGGGATCGGGGCTCTTGGGCCCCATCGCGGCGGCCCTGGCCTACTGGTTGCTGCAGCCGCTGCTCAGTCCCATGGTGCTGGCGGTGATCATGGGTCTGATCGCCGGGGCGATGTTGGTGATCGTCTTCCAGGAGCTGCTGCCCGCCTCCGGCGCGCATGAGGGCAACCATGCGGCCCTGTTCAGCACCCTGGCGGGGATCGTGGTGATGAGCCTGGCCCACGGGCTGTAAATCTGCGCGCGGGGATTTTGGGCGCGTTTGAGGAGGGATCCATCATGGAGCTAATCGGCGCGGGCGCGCAGGCGCGGGTTTACCGGGAAGGGGACCTGGCGGTCAAGGCCTTCGCCCCGGATTGCCCGGCCTCAGCCATCTATTTTGAGGCGGCGCTGACCGCAGCCGCCGCCCAGTGCGGCCTGCCGGTGGCCGCGCCCCGGGGGGTGCAGCGGCGGGAGGGGGGAGACGTGCTGCTGATGGACTATGTCGCCGGCGTCAACCTCAACGACTGGATGCGGGCCCACCCCGACCATCTGGAGGAGGGCTTTGCCCGTCTGGTGGCGCTGCAGCGGCGCATCCACGCCCAACATCCCTATCTGCCCGTGCGCCAGCGCGACCGCCTCGGGGATCAGATCCGCGGCAGCGCGCTCTTGGACCCGGTCCGGCGCGCGCGGCTGCTGGCCCAGCTGGACGCCCTGCCCGACGGCGACGCCCTCTGCCATGGGGATTACCATGGCGGCAACGTCCTGATGCAGGGCGAGCGGCTGACGGTCATCGACTGGCCCAATGCCACGATCGGCTGCCCCGAGGGGGACGCGTGCCGCAGCTACCTGCTCTACCGCCTGGTGGACGAGGGCCTGGGCGAGGGGTATCTGACGGCCTACTGCCGGAGCGCCGGGGTGAGCGCGGCGGCGGTGCTGCGCTGGCTGCCGGTGAGCGCGGCGGCCCGGCTGAGCGACGCGCAGGGCGAGCGGGACAAGCTCTTTGCCTGGATGGACTCAACGACCGGTTGAATCCGCCGCCCACCCTCGACAGATCCGCGATCGCATCGCCCTCGGCCCTGGGCTATACTGGGGACAGAAGGAGGGAGAATCATGCTGGATATGGAGAAGATGGGCGGATTCATCGCCAAGCTGCGCCGCCAGGCCGGGCTGACCCAGCAGCAGGTGGCCGACCGGCTGCGGGTGTCCTTCCAGGCAGTCTCCAAATGGGAGAAGGGCGTCAGCGCCCCCAGCCTGGAGCTGTTGCTGTCCCTGTCGCGGCTGCTGGGCGTGTCGACGGACGCGCTGCTGACCGGCCGGGAGGAGACAGCGGGCATGAGCTACCGCGCCGCGGGCGTGGACATTGCCTACACAGACGCCATCAAAAGCCTGATGGCCGACTCGATCGGAGGCGACGATCCCCGCGTGCTCAACGGCCTGGGGCCCTTCGCCTCGCTCTATGACCTGGACTTTCCCGAGCTGCGCCGGCCCCTGCTGGTGCTCAAGGCCGAGGAACCGGGTTCCAAGCAGAAGCTGGCCGTGCAGTACGGCTACACCACCAGCATCTGCCATGATCTGGTCAACCATCTGGTCAACGACATCGCCGTGATGGGCGCGTGGCCCCTGGCGGTGCTGGACACCATCATCTGCGGCAGCGCCGAGCGGGATACCATTGCCTCGCTGGTGGCGGGTATCGCCGCGGCCTGCCGGGAGAACGGCTGCTCCCTGGTGGGCGGGGAGACCTCCATCCAGCCCCAGGTGATCGATCCGGGGCGCTACATCCTCTGCGCGGCCATCGCCGGGATTGTGCCCCGGGCGGATTTGATCGACGGGCGCGCCATCGTCCCTGGGGATCGGGTGCTGGCCCTGGCCTCCAACGGCCTGCACACCAACGGCTACACCCTGGTGCGCGCGATGATGGATCAGATGCCCAACCTGCTCCAGGAGCGGGTGGGGGAGGAGACCTTTCTGGAGGCCGTCATGCGGCCCCATACCGCCTACTATCCGCTGCTCAAGGGGCTGCTGCCCCATCCGGGGGTGCACGGCCTGGCCCACATCACCGGCGGGGGCATCGCCGGCAACCTGGCGCGTATCCTGCCCCCATCGGTGGATGCGCGAATCGACCTGGCTAGCCTGCGGCCGCAGGCGATCTTCTCCTGCATCAAGCGCAATGGCAACATCGCCGACGGGGAGATGCTCGCCACCTTCAACTGCGGCGTGGGTCTGGCGATGGTGGCCAGCGCGCAGGACGCCCAGGCGCTGCGCGCCCGGTTGGGGGCGCGGATCGACTGCTACGAGATCGGGGTGATCGAGCCGGGGTGCGGCCAGGTGCGCCTGGAGGGCGCGGTTGGCTGGGAATGAGAAAAGGACCGGCATCGCCGGTCCTTTTCTTGTGGATTCATGCCTGGGTGTAGGCGGTGATGGCGTCGCACAGGAACCGCGCGCAGCCGGGCACCCGCGCGTCATAGTGGGCGGTGAACCGCTCGTCGCACATGTAGAGCTGCGCCAGGCCGGCGTGGGCCTCAGGCGTGTAGCGGGGCCAGGTGTAGCCCAGCCATTGCCGGTGCAGCTGCGCGATTCGCCGCCCGTCGGCCCCGGCGGGGTCCTTCTGCGCCCGCACCGCCTGCTCCAGCTCCCGCTGGATGCGCGCGGCTAGGGCGTTCATCTCCTCCATCTGCTGGGGAGTCAGGCTCATGAAGCGGCTGCGGCTGCCCGCCAGGGTATCCGCGTCGTAGCGCGCGGCCAGCTCCTCTCCGTACTGGGCCTCGTTCTCGGCGGCCATGCGCCGCTTGAGTCCCTCGAACTTTTCTGTATCCTGCATGGGGTATCCTCCTTCCAATGCCTTTAGGGTGCGCTCCGCGTTGTCGATGACGGCCTCCAGGGCTCGCTTGCGGGCGCGCAGCGCCTGCAGATGGTCCCGCAGGGCCGTGCGCTGGTCGAAATCCGGCGCGTCCAGCATGCGCGCGATCTGGGCGCAGGGGATATCCAGGGCGCGGAGCAGAAGGATGTGCTGCAGCCGGTCCACCTGGTCCTGGCCATAGACCCGGTAGCCCGAGGCCAACCGCTGGGGCTTGAGCAGGCCGATACGGTCGTAATGCCGCAGGGTGCGCGCGCTGATCCCTGCCAGCTCGCTCAGGCGGCCGATGGTGTAGCCCATGTTCAGCGCCTCCTTTCACGAATGAGCATAAACCTTGACGCAAGGGGAATGTCAAGCATTTTTTTCACGCCTTGTCTGTGGAAACAAAAATACTTCAAAAGCCGTCTATCATGGTGTTGAAAAGCGGATCAGCCAGTATACAGCTCTGGATCGACGAAAATCGAAGAAATTGCCATTTGCATTTCCTCTCCGATTCCAGTAACATAAGCGATAGGTACGAAAAAAGGAGTCTTTCGATGCGCAAGAACCGTCGTTTGAAGAGAAAACTGATCCGTTTAGAATATGAGCGTGTGGTGCGGGATCTGATCAGTCGGCCGGAGGTCCGGGCCATGCAGGCCATTCCGGCCCATGGCGGGGTCAACTGCCTCAATCACAGCATCTTCGTTTCCTATCTGAGCTATCGCTGGGTGCGCCGCTTCGGCGGGGACGCTCAGGCCGCCGCCCGGGGCGCGCTGCTGCACGATCTGTTCCTGTATAACTGGCGCGATGGCAACCATGAGGGGCACCACGGGTTCACCCATCCCAAAATCGCCCTGCGCAACGCCGAGCGCATCGCCCGGCTCAGCGGCACGGAGCGGGACATCATCCTCAAGCACATGTGGCCCCTGACCCCCCACAAGCCCGCCTATCACGAGGCCTGGGTGGTCAGCTGGATGGATAAGCTCTGCGCCACCTGCGAGGCGCTGCACCTCTACCACGGGCTGCGCATGGAGCGCAAGCTCAGCTGGCAGCTGCTCTATCCCTGGCAGCTGGCCTAAATCCACGAGGAGGCGGTATCATGCTCGACAACAGCCAGATTCACCTGCGCGATCCCTATGTGTACGTGGAGGGCGGCGTGTACTACCTCTATGGGACCACCGGGCGCAACGCCTGGGACGGGCCGGGAGAGGGTTTCGACGTGTACACCGGCGCCGACCTGACGCACTGGGAGGGTCCGTTTCCGGCTTTCCGGCCGGGGAAGGACTTTTGGGGCACCATGAATTTCTGGGCGCCGGAGATGCACGCCTACCAGGGCCGGTACTATCTCTTGGCGTCCTTCAAGTCGCCCGCGCACTACCGGGGCACGGCGGTGCTGCGCGCCGACAGCCCGATGGGTCCCTTCGAGCCGTTGTCCCAGGGCGCGGTCACCCCGGCGGACTGGGAGTGCCTGGACGGCACCCTCTACGTGGAGGACGGCCAGCCCTATATGATTTTCTGCCACGAGTGGAAGCAGGTGGACGACGGCACCATGTGCCTGATGCCCCTGTCGAGCGATCTCTCCGCCGCGGCGGGGGAGCCGGTCACCCTGTTCAAGGCGACCGACGCGCCCTGGGTGCGCAGCCATGACGGCAGCGGCGCGCACTTCGTCACCGACGGCCCCTTTCTCCATCGCGCCGGCAGCGGCGCGCTGCTGATGCTCTGGTCCTCCTTCGGGGAGGAGGGCTACGCCATCGGCTATGCCGTCAGCCAGAGCGGCGCGGTGCGCGGGCCTTGGCGCCAGTGCGAGCGGCCGATCTTTGCCAAGGACGGCGGGCATGGCATGCTCTTCACCGATCTGGAGGGGCGGCTGCGCCTGCCCATCCACAACCCCAACACTACCGGGCTGGAGCGCCCGCTGTTTCTGACGGTGCGGGAGCGGGGGGACGCCCTGGAGCGCATCTGACAAAAGAACACCGGGCCGGAACCGATTGGTTCTGGCCTTTTTTCGTTGCGCCTGGTATACTGGGCATAACGAACCGCGCCAGCGCGCGGGAGGGAGGTTCATCATGCGGGAGAACGATTTGCGGCGGGTGCATCCTGGAGAGGTGGGCGTCGACCCAGCGGGGATCGAGGCCTTTCTGGACGCGGTGGAAAGTGGCGGGATGGGGCTGCACGGTTTTATGCTGCTGCGCCATGGCTGCGTGGCGGCGGAGGGCTGGTGGGCGCCCTACCGGCCAACCTTTAACCATCAGCTC
>JBMNTT010000024.1:0-41559 GCA_050945875.1 Christensenellales bacterium | reverse complement strand
GTTCGGCTGGGCAAATCCTGCCGGGTCTGTTGCCGGGACGCCGCGCCGCCGGTGCATCAGGAACTGCCCGGGGCCCAGGATATCGTGCCGCCGGATGTAAGCGGCGCGGACCTGCTGGTGTTCGTGGACGCGGCGACACCGCAGCTGCTCGACGCCAAGGCCGTGCTGGAGGGGTGTGATTTGCCGAAGCTGGTCATCGACCACCATGCCAGCAACAGCCTTTACGGAGATCACAACTACGTCGATCCGGTTGCCGGCGCGGCGGGCGTGATGATGCTCCGGGTCATCGAAGCCCTGGGCGTGCCCCTGGATCGGGAGATGGCCGAGTGCCTATATGTGGCGATCTCCACGGACACGGGCGGGTTCCGGTTCTCCAACACGACCGCCGAGACCCATCGCGCCGCCGCGCGCCTGCTGGAAGTCGGCATCGACGTGGCGGAGATTTCCGAGCGGATCTTCAGCCGCCGCAGCCTGGCCAAGAGCCAGCTAATGGGCGTTGCCCTGGAGCGGATTGATCTGTTCGCCCAGGGCCAGGCGGCGGGCATCCTCCTCATGGAGGCGGATTATCAGCGCTGCGGAGCGGCGGACAGCGACACCGAGGGCCTGGTCAACCTGGCTCAGGCGGTGGAGGGCGTGGAGGTGGCCTATCTGATGCGCCCGGGCCGGGCGGCGGGACAGTGGAAGGTCAGCCTGCGCACCCGCAAGCGGGTGGATGCCAGCGCTCTGGCGGCGCAGTTCGGCGGTGGCGGACACAACCGCGCCGCGGGCTTAACCCTCAAGGACGCGCCTTATCAGGCGCTGGAGGCGCAGCTGCGTCGGGCCATTGAGATCGCGCTGGCAGGGGAGGCGCGATGAACGGAATTCTGAACCTGCTCAAGCCCCCAGGCATGTCCTCCAACCAGGCGGTAGGCAAGGCGCGCCGCCTGGCGGGAGAGAAGAAGGCCGGGCACACCGGCACCCTGGACCCGGCGGCCTGCGGCGTGCTGCCCATCTGCCTGGGCAAGGCCACCCGGCTGTTCGACCAGCTGGTAGAAAAGGAGAAAACCTACATCGCCGAGCTGGCCCTGGGCGTCGCCACCGACACCGGGGACGCCCAGGGGCGGATCGTCGCTCGAGCGGACTGCCGGATCGGCCGGGCGCAGCTGGAGGCGGCGCTGCCTGCCTTCCGCGGGGACATCCAGCAGGTGCCGCCCATGGTATCGGCGCTGAAGTACAAGGGTCAGCGGCTCTACCAGTTGGCCCGTCAGGGCGTCGAGGTGGACCGACCCGCGCGGCCGGTCACCATCCATGAGCTGACGATGACGGCGCAGGTCGCGCCCAATCGCTATCTGCTGCGGGTGCGGTGCAGCCGGGGTACCTATATCCGCGCGCTCTGCGAGGATATCGGCGCAGCCCTGGGCGTGCCGGCGCACATGGGGTTTCTGCTGCGGGGCGCGTCGGGCCCCTTCAACCTGGACAACGCGGTCACCCTCGAGCAGGCTGAGCAGGCGGCCCGGCAAGGGCGGTTCGCGGATCTGCTGCTGCCCATGGACATGCCCCTGACGCATCTGCCCGCGGTGCGCGTGGGGCCGGAGGGGGTGCGTTTTGCCCGAAACGGAACCCAAGTCCCGCTCAAATGGCTGGAAGGTCCCCTGCCGGAGGACGGGCAGACCGCCAGATTGCAGGTGGACGGGGCGTTCTGGGGCCTATGCGCGGTGGACCGCGCCGCAGGGCTGCTGCGCATCAAGTCCCTGCTGATCGACCGGGAATCCTGAGGAGGAGGTTGCCCATGACGAACTCGACCCGCCCCTGCGCCGTTGCCCTGGGCGCCTTTGACGGCATCCATCTGGGGCATCGCGCGCTGATCGCAGAGAACCAGCGCGTGGCCGCGCTGCGGGGATACGAGACCGCGGTATACACCTTCGCCAACCATCCGCTGAGCGTGCTACGCCCCCAGGGCGCGCCGCCGCTGCTACTGGAGGCGGGGGAGCGTGAGACCCTGTTTAAGGGGTTGGGCGTGAACCAAGTGATCCAGGTGCCCTTTGACCGGAACCTGGCCGCTCAGTCCCCGGAGACGTTTATGGAGACCCTGGCGCGCGCCCTGCGCCTGGGTCATGTGACCGTGGGCTACAACTTCCACTTCGGTTGCCAAGGGCGGGGGGATGGCGCGCTGCTGACCGAGCTGGGCAGGCGGATGGGCTTTACCGTCTCGATCGTGCCCCGAGTGGACTGGCGGGGCGAGCCTGTCAGCGCCACGGCCATCCGCCGCCTGCTCGCCCAAGGGGATGTGGCCCGAGCCAACGCCATGCTGGGGAGGGATTACCGCATCGGCGGGATCATCGTCCAGGGCCGACGCATTGGCCACGAGCTGGGCTTTCCCACGGCCAACCTCCTGCCACCCCCGGGGAGGGCGCTGCCCGCGGACGGGGTGTATGTCGCCTCCGTGCAGGTGGCGGGCCGGTGGTACGGCGCGGTGACCAATGTGGGCACCAATCCCACGGTGTCCGAGCGGGGTCATCGCACCGTGGAGAGCCACCTGCTGGGCTTTCAGGGTGACCTGTATGGGCTGAACTGCCAGGTGGCGTTCCGGGACCGCATTCGGGGGGAAAAGCGCTTCTCCAGCCGCGAGGACTTGATGGAACAGATCGCGCGGGATACCCAACGGGCGAGGGATTTCTTTACAAAGAATCATTTACACCCGGAAGATTCTGTGCTAAAATAATAGATAGACTGTGCGAGTACCGTTTGCTGGGTTGATCGACTCACCAACGTTCTACGCAGCTGCACGGCGTGCACGTCAAATACATGGAGGTGTCTTTATCATGGAGAACAAACAGGCTATCATCGAGAAGTATGCCCGCCACGAGGGCGACACTGGTTCCCCCGAAGTGCAGATCGCGCTGCTGACGGAGCGCATCAATCACCTCAACGAGCATCTGCAGATCCACAAAAAGGATTTCCATTCCCGCCGGGGTCTGCTGAAGATGGTCGGTCAGCGCCGCCGCCTGCAGGCTTATCTGCGTAACCTGGATGTGGAGCGCTATCGCGCGCTGATCACCAGCCTGAACCTGCGCAAGTAATCGCAATGAAAAATGGAGCGGGTGAATGCCGCTCCATTTTCTGCATCTGCCCCGAAGCGGATGCAGATTACCGGTATGGGGGGAGCATCGCATACCGGCATGGTAGTGGAGGAGGAAGAGCAAACGATGGAATGTAATACCTTTGAGATGGAGCTTGCCGGTCGCAAACTGGTTGTGGAGATCGGCAAGTATGCGGGGCAGGCCGACGGCGCGTGCCTGATTCGCTGCGGCGACACGGCGGTGATGGTGACTGCGACGATGTCCAAGCAGCCCCGGGCCGGGATCGATTTCTTCCCCCTGAGCGTCGAGTTCGAGGAGAAGCTGTATTCCGTGGGCAAAATCCCCGGCGGGTTCATCAAGCGGGAGGGTCGGCCGACGGAGAAGGCGATCCTGACCGCCCGCATGATCGACCGGCCGATTCGTCCCCTGTTCCCCAAGGGCTTTTTCAACGATGTGCAGATCATCGCGACCTGCATGTCGGTAGACATGGAGATTCCCCCGGACGTGTATGCGATGATCGGCTCCTCGGTGGCGCTGAGCATCTCGGGCATTCCCTTCGCCGGCCCCACTGGCTCGGTGGTGGTGGGCCTGGTGGATGGCGAACTGGTCATCAACCCCGACGAGGCCCAGCGCGAGCAGTCCAAGATGCACCTGGTGGTGTCCGGCACCAAGGACGCTGTCATGATGGTGGAGGCGGGCTGCGACGAGGTGCCCGAGGCCACGGTGCTCGAGGGTATCCTCAAGGCCCACGAGGTCATCAAGGATATCTGCGCCTTTCAGGAGCGCATCAAGGCTGAGGTGGGTAAGCCCGCCAAGCAGGTCGCCATCAATACCATCGATCCTGAGCTCAAGGCCGAGGTTGAGGCCTACGCGATGGACAAGGTGGTCTGGAGCGTGGATACCTTCGACCGCTATGAGCGCGAGGCGCGCACCGAGCAGGTCAAGCAGGAGGTCACCGCCGCCTTCGCCGAGAAATATCCCGACTGTGAGGGCCAGGTGGGCGACATTCTCTACGCCATGACCAAGGCCGTGGTGCGCAAAAAAATCCTGCGCGACGGCGTGCGCCCTGATGGCCGCTCCCTTAAGCAGGTGCGCCCCATCTGGTGTGAGGTCGGCGTGCTGCCCCGGGTGCACGGTTCCGGCGTGTTCACCCGCGGCCAGACCCAGGTGATGACCGCTGTGACCATCGGCCCCATGAGCGAAGTCCAGCGGCTCGACGGCCTGAGCAATGAGGTCACCAAGCGCTATATGCACCACTACAATATGCCTCCCTTCTCGGTGGGTGAGACCCGCCCGGTGCGCAGTCCCGGTCGCCGCGAGATCGGCCATGGCGCCCTGGCGGAGCGCGCGCTGGAGCCCATGATCCCCGCGGAGGAGCAGTTTCCCTACGCCATTCGTCTGGTCAGCGAGGTGCTCAGCTCCAACGGTTCGACCTCCATGGGCAGCGTGTGCGGCAGCACCCTGGCCCTGATGGACGCGGGCGTGCCCCTGATCCGTCCGGTGTCGGGCGTGGCCATGGGCTTGATCAAGGACGAGGAGAGCGGTGATATCGCCGTGCTGACCGATATCCAGGGCCTGGAGGATTTCCTGGGCGATATGGATTTCAAGGTGGCCGGCACCGAGCAGGGCGTCACCGCCATCCAGATGGATATCAAGATCAAAGGCATCGACAAGGCGATCCTGGAGCGCGCGCTGCAACAGGCGTATGAGGGCCGTATGCACATCCTGGGCGAGATGCTCAAGGAGCTGCCCGCGCCCCGCGAGCACCTGTCTCCCTTTGCGCCCAAGATCATCATCATGACCATCAACCCGGAGAAGATCAGCGAGGTCATTGGTCCCCGCGGCAAGATGATCAACAAGATCATTGCCGATACCGGCGTGAAGATCGATATTGAGGACGACGGCCATGTATACATCGCCACCAACGACGAGGCGGCCGCGGCCAAGGCCAAGGGAATGATCGAGGCCATCGTCAAGGAGATCGAGGTGGGCGAGGTCTATACCGGCAAGGTCGTGCGCATCATGCCCTTCGGCGCGTTTGTGGAGCTGCTGCCCGGCAAGGACGGCATGATCCATATCTCCCGCCTGGCGTGGGAGCGCGTGGACAAGGTGGAGGATGTGGTCAATATCGGCGACGAGGTGCAGGTCAAGGTCATCGAGATTGACTCTCAGGGCCGCGTCAACCTATCCCGCAAGGATCTGCTGCCCATGCCCGAGGGCTATGTGCCCCCGGCTCCCCGGCCCGCTGGCGAGCGGCGCCCGGGTGGCGGACGCCCCTTCCATGGCGGCGATCGTCGGCGCAGCAACTAAATCGACAACCAAAGTTTGAGGGCCCGCGCAGCTGCGCGGGCCCTCTTTGCATGAAAAAAGGAACCGATCTCCGATGGTTCCGTGGAAGAAAGTCAGTTGGTCACGGGCTTGCGCTTGGCCAGGCCCGCCAGATAAACCAGCGCCAATTGCTGCTCGTAATCGTCCAGGCAGGTAAACAGGTCCAAGCACTGTTGCTGCAGTTCTGACAGATCGCTGGATTCTTCCACGCAGAAAAACTGGGAGATTGTGATGCCGAAGCCTTTGCAGATGCGCAGCAAGGTATTGATCGAGGGAACATTGGTTTTGATCAGCATGGTGTTGAGCGTTGAGTACGCGATCCCGGATTCCTTGGCCAGGCGGTAGATGGACCAGTCCCGATCGGCGCAAAGCGTCCGGATGCGGTCGATGATCATATGCTCATCCATGTCTCGTCCCTCCTCTATCGATGCCTGAAAATTCTTGAAATAAACCAGCCCGTTCACCCAGAATATTATTAACTTTATTAATTATCTCAGCATTTGTCAATAGTGCAACCTGACGACAATGATTCTGCTTTTTTCTCGATAATTCGATAGAGATCAGGCTGCATACTGGACTTTGTGCATCATGATTCGCTAAAAACCCCCATAAGTTTTCGACAGAATAGCCCCTGTTTTGCCCTGCCCGGATAGCGCAGTCGCGGGCGTGGATTGCACATGGGTCAAGCCGCAGGCGACATAGGATGGTGCGGGGGTGAGAGGCATGCGTACCAAATTGATGAACCGCTTGGTCGATCTAATGATTCTAGCGCTGGTGGTCGGGCTGCTGGTTGTGGTGACCCAACCCGACGCGCTCCTGTCCGTGTTTCGCGATCAACCGCCGCAACCGTATCGGCAGGGGCCGAGCGATGAGCCGGTCATCTCTCTTGAGATCAATGTGGACTGGGGGGAGGAGTTCATCCCAGCGATGCTCGAAACCCTGAAGGCGCGGGATATCAAGGCGACCTTCTTCGTATCGGGCCGCTGGGCGGATAAGAATCCCGATCTGCTCAAGACCATCGCGGAGGCCGGCCATGAGATTGGCAGCCACGGGTACCTGCACAAGGCCTACAGCCAGTTAACCTACGAGGACAACCGGGAGCAGATTCAGCGCGCCCAGACGGCCATCGAGCAGGCCTGCGGCCTGAAGCCGACGCTCTTTGCGCCGCCATCAGGGGACTATGGGGACGCGACCCTGCGCGCGGCGGACGCATTGGGGATGAAGACTGTGCTGTGGAGCATCGACACCATTGACTGGCGCAAGGAGGGCGTGGACCCGATCCTCAGCCGGGTGATGAAAAAGGCGCACAACGGCGGGTTTATTCTCATGCATCCGACCCAGTACACTGCCCAGGCGCTGCCGACCATGCTCGACCAGCTGGCGCAGCAGGGATACCGCTTTGCCCCCGTGGGGGACCAGATTCGGGCCGGAGCCTAAACCTTGCATGAAGAATGGTTCCTGGGATATAATCAGATGCAGAAGTGTATCACAAAGGAGAATGTCCATGGAAATATGGCAGTTGGACAACGGCCTAAAGGTCGTCGCGGAACCCATGGCGCATCTGCGCTCGGTAGCGGTGGGTCTGTGGGTGGCCGCCGGCACCATCTATGAGACCGAGCGGGAGCGCGGCATCTCCCATTACATCGAGCACATGCTCTTTAAGGGGACCCAACGGCGCTCGGCCCGGGACCTGGCCATCGAGATGGACGCCATCGGCGGCAACGTCAACGCGTTTACCAGCAAGGAGTGCACCTGCTATCACGCGCGTGTGGTGGATGACCAGCTGGAGCGGGCGCTGTCCATGCTGACGGATATGCTGCTGCACGCCAAGCTGGACCCCGCGGACATGGAGCGGGAGAAGGGCGTGGTGCTGGAGGAAATCTCTATGACCGAGGACACGCCCGAGGACTTGGTGCAGGACCTGCTCAGCGAGGCTTACTTCGGCGATCATCCCCTGGCCAGGCCGATTCTGGGCACGGTGCAGAGCGTAGCGGCCTTCTCCCAGCAGGATGTGATGGGATATATGCGCCGACGCTATCGGCCGGAGCACACGGTGCTGGCGGTAGCGGGGCATTTTGACCGCGAGCGCTTGCTGGAGCTGGCGCATCGCTATCTCGGTGACTGGCAGCGAGGCGGCGACACGGCCTCCGAACCCGCGTCATCCGCCCGCGAGCGGCGCATGGTCAGCAAGGTCAAGGAGACCGAGCAGACCCAGCTGTGCATTGGTCTGCCCGGCCTGTGCCAGCAACAGGAGGAGCTGCTCTGCACCCAGTTGGTGCTCAACAATGTCATCGGCGGGGGCATGTCCTCCCGGCTGTTTCAGCGCATCCGGGAGGAGAAGGGCATGGCCTATTCGGTATACAGCTACCCGGCCACCTATCTATACGACGGGGTATTCATGCTCTATGCGGCCACCAACCCGGCCAACAGCGCCCAGGTGGCCGAGATGATGCTTGAGCAGCTGGACTTGCTGCGGCGGGAGGGAATCAGCCAGGAGGAGTTCGACGCGGCGCTCGAGCAGATGCGCGGTAGCTACATCCTGGGCATGGAGAGCGCCAACGCTCGCATGTCCGCTATCGGCCGCGGGCATCTGCTGCTGGGCCGTGCCCGGGACGAGGATGAGGTCATGGCGTCCATCGCGGCGGTCACCAAATCCGGGGTGATGGACTTGGCTGAGCGGCTGTTTGTGACGGACAAGCTGGCCCTCTCGGTGGTGGGCAACGCCGCTTCCATCGATCAGGTGGGCGGACAATTGGGTTTCTAGAGAAGAAAGAGGAGGCGGGGCAAAATGGACAAGCTCGAGGCAATCTTTGACAAGCAGCTGGCATTTAACCAGTACATGGAGGCTAAGCGGCAACTGCCGCAGGTTAGTCGGGAGGTTTGGGTACAGCGGGAGTGCATGGCCATGATGGTGGAGCTCTCGGAGGTGCTCGAGGAGGTCAACTATAAGTGGTGGAAGAACCCCAAGCCGCTGGATGAGGCGGCCATCAAGGAGGAGCTGGTCGACGTGCTGCATTTCTTTGTCAGCGCCTGCCAAAAGATGGGGATGACCGCTCAGGAGCTCTACGACGGATACATGGATAAAAACCAGGAGAATTTTAACCGACAGGACGGCAAGGGCAAAAAAACCGGATACGCGCCGGGGGAGACGCCGTGAGGGCCAGCGCGAGGGCATGATGCCCTCGCTTTTTGCATAGCCCAATCCCCTGACGGGCAGGCTATGCAAAAAGGAGGTCATGCGCATGTCTGAAAATCCGCAACCCGAGCAGAACCCGGAACAGAATCCGGATAATCAAGACCCCAAAGTCAACGCCATCGACAGTATCGAGCAGATGGGGGTCAGCCAGATGCCCCAGCAGGCCACCAGCCCCATTCATTGCCTGAGCATCATTGGGCAGATCGAGGGCCATGTGCTGCTGCCTCCCCAGAACAAAACCACGAAATATGAACATCTGATCCCTCAATTGATCGCCATCGAGGAGAACCCCCAGATCAAGGGTTTCATCGTGCTGATGAACACTGTGGGCGGGGATGTGGAGGCCGGCCTGGCCATTGCAGAGATGATCGCCAGCATGAGCAAGCCCTCCGTTTCAGTGGTGCTAGGCGGCGGCCACAGCATCGGCGTGCCTTTGGCTACCTGCACCAACTTCTCGTATATCACTTCCACCGCCACCATGACGGTGCACCCGGTGCGCATCAATGGTATGATCATCAGCGTTCCCCAGAGCTATGAGTATTTCGACCGTATGCAGGACCGGGTGATCGATTTCATCTGCCGCCATTCTCACATTTCCCGGGAAAAGCTGACCCAGTTGATGATGTGCACCGGTGAGCTGGCCAACGACGTGGGCACCGTGCTGCTGGGGCAGGAGGCGGTGGAGGCCGGCATTATCGACGCGGTGGGCGGCCTGTCCGACGCGCGAAAGACCCTGTGGGAGCTGATCGAGCAGGGAGAGAAGGGGGAATCGACGTGCTCTACACCATCCGACCCATCGACCAAGTGATGGGGACCGACGCGGTGCCCGAACCTAAGCGCATCCGCCACGGCAGCCTGGAGATGGAGGTACTGCCGGTATACCCCGGTTGGGGTGTGATCTCCCGGGTGTTCTCCACGGACCCGGAAGATTTTGCCCGGCAGCCGGTGGGCGAGATGGTACGCCTGTAGCGACAAAGGGACGCCCCGGGAGGGCGTCCCTTTGTCGTGGGCCTGGAGCCTTGGGTTTCCCTTGAACTGAGCCGCTTTTTGGCGTATAATAGCAAGCAATGGCAAGCGAACAAAAGGAGGCTCCTGATGAAAAATCGCAATCATCTGGTGTTGGGATTGATGCTCATCTTGGCCGGCGCGGTGGTGCTGCTGGGTCAGATGGGGATTCTGCACCTGTCTTGGGCGACCGCGTGGCCGCTG
Organism: Christensenellales bacterium; assembly: GCA_050945875.1. Lineage (GTDB taxonomy): Bacteria > Bacillota > Clostridia > Christensenellales > JBMNTT01 > JBMNTT01. The sequence goes on along the minus strand of JBMNTT010000024.1, from coordinate 31,767 downwards.
ATTCTGGTGGGCCTGGGGATGATGTTCCATCTGTTTTTCCTGGTCAGCGGCGGGCGCGCTTCGGGTAACCTGGTTCCGGGCGGCGTGCTGCTCACCTTGGGTCTCCTGTTCGAGTTCTGCGCGCTGAACGGTTGGGGCTGGATGAGTTCGCTCTGGCCGATCGCCATCATGGCCCCGGGCGTCGGGTTGCTGGAGTCGGGCCTGCTGGGCGGCTCCTTCGCGCGTCATCAGGGCGAGATCATCGCCGGCGCGGTGCTGCTTTTGGTCGGCGGACTGATGTTGGCCATGCAGAATGTGCCCGATGCCATCCGGTTCGTGTTGCCCGCCGGCCTGATCGCCGCGGGGTTGCTGGTGCTGATCTCCGGGCTGCTGGCCGGGCGGAGCCATCGCCAGAACAATCCCTATCCGAACGGGCCGACAGCCTCCTATACCGCTCCGGGCGCGCAGGTTCCGCCGGGGTACGCTGCGCCCCAGCGCCCGACTGACGATCCTGCCGCCCCCGAAAATCATTAAGAAGGTGTACGTTCGATGCGCAACTTGACGATGCTGACCGATTTTTATGAACTGACCATGATGTATGGCTACTTCAAGCATGACATGCATCATAATCAGGCGGTCTTCGATATGTTCTTCCGCCGCCAGTCCACGGATAATGGGTATGCCGTGGTCGCCGGTTTGGAGCAGGTAATCGAGTATATCAACAACCTGCATTTCTCCGATGAGGACCTGGCCTATCTGCGCAGCCAGAATGCTTTTGACGAGGCGTTTCTCAGTTACCTCAAACAGATGCGCTTCACCGGCGAAATCTACGCGATGCCTGAGGGCACCGTGGCCTTCCCGGGCGAGCCGCTGCTGCGGGTCAAAGCGCCGATCCTTGAGGCGCAGCTGGTGGAGACCGCGATTTTGAACATCGTCAACCATCAGACCTTGATTGCCACCAAGGCCAGCCGCGTGGTGCAGGCGGCCAAGGGCGACTCGGTGTTGGAATTTGGTCTGCGCCGGGCTCAGGGGCCCGATGCCGGCCTGTATGGCGCTCGCGCGGCCATCATCGGCGGCTGCAATGCCACCAGCAACGTGCTGACCGGGCAGATGTTCGGCGTGCCGATCTCCGGTACGCACGCCCACAGCTGGGTGATGAGCTTTCCCGACGAGCTGACGGCCTTCCGGGCCTATGCCAACGTGTTCCCCCAAGGGTGCTTGTTGCTGGTGGACACCTATGATACCCTCAAGAGCGGCGTGCCCAACGCCATCAAAGTCTTTGACGAGCTGCGCGCCAAGGGGTATGAGCCCACGGGCATCCGCCTGGATTCGGGCGATCTGGCCTATCTGAGCAAGAAGGCCCGCAAAATGCTCGACGACGCCGGATATCCCAAGGCCAAGATCGTGGCCTCCAATGATTTGGACGAGGAGCTGATCTGGGACCTGAAGGCCCAGGGCGCCTGCATCGATACCTGGGGTGTGGGCACCAAGTTGATCACCTCCAACAACCTGCCCGCGCTGGGTGGCGTATATAAGCTCGCGGCGGAGATCGTCGATGATAAATTGGTGCCCAAGATCAAGATTTCTGAAAACCCGGGTAAGATTACCAACCCTGGATATAAAAAGGTACTGCGCCTCTATGAGGAGGGCAAGATGGTGGCCGATCTGATTTGCCTGGACGAGGAGACCCTCGATACCAGCAAACCGTTGACGATCTTCGACCCCACCGAGACCTGGAAGCGCATGACCTTGAGCGATTATACCGCCCGGGAGCTGCTGGTGCCGGTGTTTGTGGACGGCAAATGCGTCTATAAGCAGCCGGGTCTGTGGGATATCCAGGCATATGCCAAGCAGGAGATGAGCGAGCTCTGGGATGAGTACAAGCGGCTGAAGAACCCCCATGTGTACAAGGTGGACCTGTCGCAGAAACTCTATGATCTTAAGCAGCGCATGCTCACGCAAAAAGATGGGCGCGTAGGGGAGGCGTAAAGATGGGTCTGTTCAGGAAGCGGATTTTTGGCGGTTATCGGCCGAAGCAGGTGGAGCAAGCCGTGGCGGATTTCGAGCGGCAACTGCAAGACCACCGGGAAAAACAGGAAAAACTGGACTGGCAGGTGCACGAACTGCAGCAGCAATGCGCTGATCTGCAGCTGGATCGGGATACCTTGGGCGAGCAAAATCAGGCGCTACAGGAGCAGAACGAGCAGCTCGAGCAGCGCGTGCAGCACTTGACCGAGGAGAACAAAGCCCTCCGGGTAGAGCAGCTGAGCGTGGGCAAGGTCATGATCCAGGCGCGCGCGGCAGCGGATGAGATCATCGCCCAGGCCAACCGGGCCGCACAGGAGACCGCACGCAAGGCCCAGGCCCAGGCGCGGGCGATTGAAGCCCAGGCTCAGGAAGAAATTCACCAGCGTCAGCAGGCGTTCGACGGGCATATCCACGCGCAGATGGAGCAGATGGGGCAATGCCGTCTGCAGCTGCGCACCGCCGAGGAGATGATGCGCGCTTCCATGGAACAGCTGCGGCAGATCGAGCAGCAGTTGAGCCAGGCGAAGGAGCAGGCCAGTCAGGTCGTTGGCTCCAGCGAAGCGAGCGGCGCCGAGGACACCCAGCCGACCCAGGAGGAGACCGCCGCGCCGCTACCCCAGGGTAAGGCCTTCTACACCGGAGCGGTGTGGCAGCCTGAGAATCCTGATCCGGAAGATCTGCAGGTCAAATCCCTGCAGGAGTTGTGCCAGGATCTCGGAATTCTACCGAGCGGGGACGACAAGAAGCTCGCCTGAGTAAAACGTGATCGAAAAAAGGTCGCCGTGGTTTACGGTGACCTTTTTTAAGACACTCAGGAGGTGTGAATATATATTCTATATTTGAACATTAATTCTGTACTTTTGCTGAGCGTTTATTCGGGCTTTCGGGCAATGAGCAAGTCTCGATCAATAGACTGATCCACCCGGTGCGCATAGCCCTGATACCCCGGCCCATCTACCAACGTCAGCCCATGCCGGGTCATCGCGGCCTCCAAAGCCTGCCGAGGCGTGGTCAGGGAGTTGTAGGCCAGCACCAGGCTGGCCCCTGGCTTGAGGGCGAGCAGCCAGCCGCCCAGCGCGTCCTCGACCAGGGACACGGCGCTGCGGGACAGATGAATCTCCCCGGGCTTGCCGCCGCCAGGACGTTTGCTGCCGTGCTGAACGCCATAGGGCAGGTCGGTCACCAACAGATCGAAGCGCTGGCGGGGCAACAGTTCCCCGGACAATAGGGTGTCGGCGTGAATGAACTGGACCTGGCGCAGATCCTGCCGCTGAAAGGCCTCCTTGTCAAGCGCGTAGCTGAAGTGGGTGATATCGGCGATCTTGCGGCCCTTGCGATCCGAGCGCTTCTGCTGGACGCGCTGGTGCTTGTAGCGACCCCGCTCGAGGTATTTGGTCAGGAAGGTCTGCCCTTCCTGAACCCAGGTGGTCTGGGTTTCGACGCCCACGGCCTCCATACCAAAGCGCATGGCGGTGAACAGCGTGGTGCCCTTACCGCAGAGGGGATCGAGCAGCCAGCGCCGACCATCCTCCTGACTGCGGCTGGCGCACTGGCCCAAGTGCACCATCAGATGGGTAAACTGCTCATTGGTCTTGCCGCTGTACTTGAGCAGGGTGACCAGGTTGTCCGGAAAGACATAGCCGCTCTCGGCGCGGACAGGCAGCAGAGCGCCCCCGGGCAGTTGCTCAAACAGAGCGAAAAAGGCGGACAGACGGGCGATAGCCTGCAGCTGATCGGCGCGGAGAGACTCTTGACAGACAAACGTTAGGTAATCCACACCGGCTAGTTCGGTTGGTTCCGCCGAGACCAGAGCGATATCGCTCGACGCGGCGGCCGCCCAGAGCTCCTGGGCGCACAGCGCGGCGGTCTGCTGGGCATAGACCCGATTCAGCCCGGGGTGGCACAACAAGGCGTAGGTTTTCATCGCGGACTCCTTTACCCGTGGTTTTTCTCCAGTATACCCTAAGGCCGTCCGGCCCGCAATCATTCCATATCGGGCGATTTGATAGAATCCTGACAATATGCTACAATATATACGCATGAAAAACCGCCGCGCCAGTGGCGGATGAGAGGAAGCATACGATGGATGGCTTATCGTTTTGTCGGTCGGGACCTGGGCATCGATCTGGGCACGGCCAATACGCTGGTGTATATGGCGGGAAGGGGCATCGTGCTGCGGGAGCCCTCGGTGGTGGCGGTATCCGCCGACGCCCGGCGGGAGATTCTGGCGGTCGGCGAGAAGGCCAAGCTCATGATCGGGCGCACGCCGGGGAATATTACCGCTGTGAGCCCGCTGCGCGACGGCGTCATCGCGGATTTCGACGCTACCGAGGCCATGCTGCGCTATTTCATCAAAAAGGCGCTCAGCCAGCATCGGACCCTGGGCTTCATCAGCCCGCGGGTGGTCATCTGCGTACCCTGTGGGGTGACGGACGTGGAGCGGCGCGCGGTGGAGGATGCCGCCCGCCGCGGCGGGGCGCGGGATCCCTATATCATGGAGGAGCCCCTGGCGGCGGCCATCGGCGCGGGGTTGCCGGTGAAGAAGGCGATGGGGTCGATGGTCGTGGACATCGGCGGCGGCACCAGCGAGGTGGCCATCGTTTCTCTGTCGGGAATTGTAAGCTACCGCTCCCTCCGGGTGGGTGGCAACGCCTTGGACGAGCAGATCGTCGAGTTCCTCCGAAAGGAATATAACCTGGCCGTGGGCGAGCAGACCGCCGAGGACATCAAGCTGGAAATCGGTACCGCCTATCCCCGTGAGCGGCAGGACCTGATGCAGGTGCGCGGGCGCGACCTGACCAGCGGCCTGCCCAAGACCCAGACCATCGCCTCCGACGACGTGCTTGAGGCCATCTCCGGACCGCTGACCCGTATCCTGGAGGCGATCTGTAGGACGCTGGAGGAGTGTCCCCCAGAACTGGCGCGGGATATCGTCGCCCAGGGCATCTGTCTGACCGGCGGCGGGGCCCTGTTGCCTGGATTGGACCGGCTGATTACCCGACAGACCGGTATCCGCGCCTTTGCGGCGGACTCGCCGCTGGACTGCGTGGTGGTGGGCGCGGGCAAGATGGTGGAGAACGCCCAGTGGATGCGCGAGCGGCCGAGCATGGGACGCCGCTGAGTAACGAGTAAGGAGACAGACCGATGAGATTTCGCCGCTTCAAGGCGCGCCCTCGTTCCGCTGGCTATCGCAGGCGCCGCTCTGGTCGGGTATGGCCCTATATCTTGGCGGCCTCGGTGCTGGCCGCGGGCGTGATCGGGTGGAGTTTCCTGCGGGGAGGCGGCTTTTTGCCGGGCGAGGGCCTGGCGGGCAGCGCGCTCTCGCCCGGGGCGGGCCTTTTCGCCAAGATCGGCCATGGTATTTCGCGCATGTGGCAGGGCGGTGAGGTGGCCGAGCTGGAGGGGCGCATCGCCCAACTGGAGACCCAGCTGGCCCAGAGCGACCAGATTGCCCAGGAAAACCAGCGCCTGCAGGCCTTGCTGAATGCCCAGCCGGACTTTGAACCCTATGAGACGGTCTCAGCCACGGTCATCTCCCGCACCGATGGGCGCTGGTATGCCCAATTCGTGCTCAACAAGGGCACCCTGGACGGGGTGTGCAAGGACATGGCGGTGGTCGCGCCCGGCGGCCTGGTGGGGCGTGTGGTGCAGGTCGGTCCCTCAGTGTGTGAGGTGATCTCGCTGATCGACAGCCGCAGCGCCGTGGCGGGCGTGGTGGACCGCAGCCGAGACGAGGGTGTGGTGCGCGGCAACCTGGACGCGGGCGACGATAGCGACCTGTGCCGTATGCTGTATCTGCCCTTTGGCACCGATGTGTTGCCCGGGGATCGGGTGGTGACCTCCGGTCTGGACGGTATCTACCCCAAGGGCTTGGTCATCGGCACCGTCGCTCAGACCGTCAACCAGAAGGATACCCAGCAGAGCTATGTCACCATCGCCCCGGCGGTGGATTTTCAGCATCTGGAGAATGTGCTGATCCTCAAATATCAAAGCCCGGACACCAGTGGGCTTGATGACGACGCTTGAGGGGGGAACGCCAATGCAATGGGTTCTGCGCATCCTCGGGGTGCTGCTGACCGCCCTGATCCAGGGCGCGCTGATTCCCGCGCTGCACCTGGCCTACGCGCCGGATGTGATGCTCTGCCTAGTGATTGCCGTGACCTTGACCGCGGGCGGTGCTCGCGGGTTTTGGGCGGCGCTCGGCGGGGGAATGATCGTCGATCTGCTGGCGGGCCCTTTTCTGGGACATGCGGCGGCGGGGTATCTGCTCAGCTGTGCGGCCACCCTGGGCGCGGCGCGACTGGTGGACCGGGAGCGGGTATGGCTGGCAGTGGCGTTAGCCTTGGCGCTGGCCCCAGCCTGCGAGCTGTTGCAGAGCGTGTACGCCTTCGTGGAAGGGATGCGCGTTAGTTTCGCGGCGGTGGTGAAGCTGGACCTGCTGCCCACGGCTATGTGCAATGCGCTGTGGATGGCGATCAGCTACCCCGTTGTGCGGGGTATCGCCCGAACCCGCTGGATGCAGCGGGACCGCCGAATGGAATTCTGGGGTTAAGGAGCTGCGATGAGCGAGAAGAAACGCGACAGGAAGAATCGGCCGTACCGCGCCATCGCCATGGCCTTGGCCATGCTGGTGCTTTTTGGCGCGCTGGTGGTCAAGCTGTACGACCTACAGCTGGTTCAGGGCGCATCCTACGCGATGAAGAGCGAGAACAAGAAAAACCGCACCATCGCGATCTCCGGCAGCCGGGGTCGTATCACTGACGTCAATGGGATTCCACTGGCTTACGATCAAAAAAGCTATGACGTCCAGTTCTATCGGGACCCCTCCAAGAACAAGAAAGATCATCGCATCGCTTACACCCAGGGCATCATTCAAACCATCGAGCTGGTTGAGGCCCAAGGCGGCAAGCTGGCCCAGCGGCTCAGCCTGGCCCGCAACGAGGCGGGCCAGATTGTCTTCGACTGGGGGGCGGACCTGACCGACGCCCAGAAGGCCCGCCGTGAGGAACTCTATCGGGAGAACATGTTCCTGCCGGCGAGCAAATACCCCGATGCTCAGGCGGTCTACGAGGCGATGCTGGAACGCTATTATATTCCGGACGACCTGCCCGAGGCGATGGCCATGAAGGCGCTGGCGGTGTGGCAGGAGGCGCAACTAAATAGCTACCTGGCTTATCTGCCGGTTACCATCGCCAAGAACGTCAGCATGGCCTGCGTGGCCCAGATCGAGGCGCGCAGCCTGGATCTGCCCGGCATGACCATCAGCGAGGGTTCGGTTCGGGTCTATCCCAAGGGGGATACCGCCGCGCACATCGTGGGGTATCTGGGCCGTATGACCGACGAGGCCACCCTGGACGCGTTCATGGAGCAGAAGGGGTATCCGCGGGACGCCACCATCGGCGTGACTGGCATCGAGAAAGGGCTGGAGGATGCCCTCAACGGCAACCAGACCGACCGACAGGGCCAGCGGGTGGTGGAGGTCAATTCCCAGGGAAAGATCACCCGGGAGCTGGGCTATACCGCGCCGACCAACGGAAACGATGTGGTGCTGACCCTGGACCTGCAGCTCCAGCAGCGCCTGGAGGATGCCCTGGCCCGAAACGTGATCTACATCAATGAGCAGCAGGCCATCAAGCGGGAGGAGAACGCCGAGCTCTACGCCGAGCAGGAGGCGACCCGGGGCAGCCCCCTAAAGACCGCCAACTCCGGCGCCGCCGTGGTGCTGGACATCGACACCGGCCGGGTGCTGGGCATGGCCAGCTATCCCTCCTATGACCTGACGCTCTTTGCCGAGGGCATCTCCACCGAGGACTTCCAGGCCATCCTGGACGATCCCAGCAAGCCCCTGTACAACAAGGCCATCAACGGCGGTACCCCGGGATCAATCTTTAAGATGGCCACGGGTATCGCCGCGCTGATGGAGGGTGCGGTCACCCTGGACGAGACCATCGATGACTTGGGCCCCTACGACAAATATATCCGCACGGGCAAGGCGCCCTCTTGTTGGATCCGCCCCAATTATGATCGCCACAAAAACGAGAACTTTGCCCGGGCGTTGAAGGACTCGTGCAACTACTACTTCTACGAGGTGGCCTCGCGCACCGGCATTGACGGGCTGTTCAAATGGGCCGACGCCCTGGGGCTCAACAGCGCCACCGGGCTGGAACTGCCTGGGGAGGCCTCCAGCCGGATGGCCTGCCAAAACCTGCTATACGATCCCGAGACGCCCATCAGCGAGCAGAAGGTTGCCCTGCCGCGCCTGGTCCACAGCGCTATCATGCAGCACATCCGGGACACTGCCCAGAGCGCCGGCATCTCGTACAGCGACCAGGCGGTATACGACGCGGCGGAGCACGCCATGCAGCTGATCGGCCAGGATGACCTGAACGCCAAGATCACCCAGGTGCTGGTGGACGAGCTGGACATGAGCGCGGCTTTGATCAACAAGGACCGACTGGACCGACAGATTTCAGACCAGCTCTCGGAGGTTACCTGGGACATCAACAAGACCACCGTGGCGGGCATCGGCCAGTCGGTCACCACCCTGACGCCCATCGGCGTGGCGCGTTATCTGGCGGCGCTGCTCAACGGCGGCAGGGTGCTCGAGTGCCATCTGGTGGACAGCGTGGTCAGTCCGGAGGGCGAGGTGCTCGAGCGGACTGAGCCGGTGGTGGTCAACCAGCTGGACATCCCCCAGGAATACCTGGACGCCGTCAAGGAAGGCATGGGCATGACGGTGCAGCAGGAGGCCGGCGGAACGGCCGGGGCGGTGTTCGCGGACTTCAAGTATAAGGATCAGGTGGGCGGCAAGACCGGCACCGCGGAAACCAGCACCGTGCAGTTGGAGGACAACGCCTGGTTTGTGGCCTTCGCGCCCTTTGACGAGCCGGAGATCGCCGTGGTGGTATTCGTGCCCAATGGGTATTCCGGTTCTTGGGCCTCCCAGGCCGCCCGGGAAATTATCGAGTATTATCTGGACAGCAAGCAGGTCACCAGCACCAACCAGGTGCCCGCGGAGAACTCCTTGACCCAATGAGAAAGGCAGGTGAGGCCCGATGGACCGTAAGATGCTGAAAAACTTCGACTGGGTGTTCCTCGGGACCATCCTGGTGCTCACCCTCTTTGGCGCGGTGGCCATCGCAAACGCCACGGCCAACCCGTACGACATGGACAGCAGCAGCCTAATCGGCCGCATCCTCTCGAGCATGGGACTGTATTATGTGCGCCTGCACCTCATCTGGTTCGCCACGGGGCTGGTGCTCATGGCCTTTGTGATGCTGGCGGATTATCAGATCTACGGCGCGCTGGCGCGCTGGATCTACGGGATCACCCTGGCGATGCTGGTGGCGGTCTTGGTGCTGGGCTCGGACACCCGGGGGACGACCGGCTGGTTTGAGATTGGCTCCTTTGGCTTTCAGCCCTCGGAGCTGGGCAAGATCACCCTGGTGTTGGTGCTGGCCCGGACCATGAGCAATATCCAGGGACCGATCACCCGCTGGCGGGACCTGCTGCGCATCCTGATCGTTTTTGCCATCCCCACGGCGCTGGTGCTGGCCCAGCCGGATATCGGCATGGCCATCATCTATGTGGTCATCCTGGCCGTGATGCTCTTTGCGGCCAAGGCCAGCTGGAAGCTGTTGTTGGGAACCGGCGGGCTGGGGGCGGTCGCCGCGGCGCTGATGTGGTTCTTCCTGTTCAACGACGCCCGGAGGGATCGCGTGCTCTCCTTTCTGGGCATCACCACCGATACCGCCAGCGCCACCCATGTGGCTCAGTCGCAGCTGGCGATTGGCTCGGGCCAGATGACCGGCAAAGGCCTTTTCCGCGAGGGCGGGATGAGCCAGCTGGGCTACCTACCCATCAAGCACACGGACTTTATCTTCGCGGTGATCGCCGAAGCCGCGGGGTTTCTCGGCTGCCTGTTGGTGATCGCGCTGTATATGCTCTTCTGCTACCGCATGCTGCAGCAATCCCTGCGGGCGCGGGACAAATTTGGCCAGCTGATCATCGTGGGGGTGCTGGCGATGTTCCTGTTCCAAATCTTTGAGAACATCGGAATGACAATCGGCCTGATGCCCGTGACCGGACTGCCACTGCCGTTTTTGAGCTACGGGGGCACCAGCATGTGGACCAACTTGATCGCCTGCGGACTGGTGCTCAACGTATCCATGCGACGGGAGAGCGCCGGGTTGGCCCTGGAGAGCGCCGATATTCTCAGCGACACCGCATCCATCGGGTGAGCGGCGAGGACGTCCCCTTCGGACGTCCTTTTTTTGTTCATGCGACGGGGTTGCGGCGCATACCCTTTCCTGAGGAAGGGAGGGGATTCCCATGATGACCGAGGAACCCTTGACATACGTTAAGCTCGAGGAGCAAGCGCCTCTGGACCCGCCGCGCCGGCCCAAACGGCCTGAGCGGCCGGATCACTTGCCGCGAAAGGCTTCCCCCGCGCCCAAGCGGCGTCGATCTGCGCGCGTCCCGCGGGAGGAGGTTCAGCTGGATGGCTGGACCTGGCGCGTGGCGGTGCAGGGCGTCTTCTGCTTGGGCATCCTGGCCGCGGCGCTGCTGCTCAAACAGCTGCCCTTTCCCATGGCTCAGCAGGCGCTCTCGGGCTTGACGGTGGCGGTGGAGGGGGAGCCCGACTGGGATGAGGACCTGGGGCTGCTCAAATTCGTGGAAAACTATTTCCCCGGGGAGGCGGCGGTGTTGGCCTCCAGCAGCCTCAACCAGAATATCCGCCTGTCGCCAGTCACCCAGGGCACGGTGCTGCGAGGATTCGGCGCGTACACCGATGAGCAGGGCCGCAGCGCCCAGAGCACCGGCCAGGACATCCTGGTCGGCGAGGGGGACGACCTGTGCGCCAGCGCCGATGGCGTGGTGGCGGGCCGGGGAACCCATCCCCAGTGGGGCACCACCCTGCGGGTCGATCACCAAAATGGCTACGAGACGGTGTACTACAACCTGCGGGAGGAGAATCTACCCCAGGTGGGCGACCGGGTGCGAGCGGGGGATGTGATCGGCGCGGCGCAGGGCACCATCGTGCACTTTGAGCTGTGGAAGGATGGCGTGCCCGTCGATCCGACGGAATATCTCGATCCATGAAACCCGCCCTTGCCGTTCTCGGCGTGCCGATCCGCATCCATTGGACGCTGGCGCCGTTCATCCTGGCGCTGGTGATCTGGGGGCAGGGGGAGGCGCTGCTGCTGTTGGGCGGGGCGATGGTACTGCATGAGCTGGGGCATACCCTGGTGGCCCGGGCGCTTGGCGTATCCATCTATGGGCTGGAGATCACGCCCCTGGGCTGTGCGCTGCACCTGGACCGGGAGTTGCCCGTCCATCCCGCGCGCGAGTGTGCGGTGGCGCTGGCCGGACCGGGCATGAGTCTGCTGGTGGCGATGCTATGGGTCTTTCTGGATCGATATCGCGTCTTTCCCTGTGCGTGGTGGGAGCGGTTCATCTCGGTCAATCTGCTGCTGGCCGGGGCCAACCTGCTGCCCGCGCTGCCGCTCGACGGCGGCCGAGCCCTGCGGGCGCTGCTCAGCCTGGGCTTGGGTTTTGCGCGGGCGACCCACATCACCGTCGCCCTGGGGGTGACGCTGGCGCTCGGGGTATTAGGGTGCGCGATCTACGGCCTGACCCAGGGTATCGCCAACCCGACCTGGTCGGCGCTGGCGATCTTCCTGTTGCTGGCGGCGTTGCGGGAATGGCGTCAGCAGCCCATGCAGGCGGCCTCGGCGCTGATCGGCGGTGCGCGTTCCTTGGACCATCAAGGCGCGGCTGTACATCAGCTGGCGGTGTCCGGGGACGCCACCATCGGCCAGGTGATGCGCCGACTGCGGCCGGGGCGGTATCACCTGCTGATTGTGCTTGATGGCCGGTTGGGGGTGCTTGGCCAGGTCAGTGAGGGTCAGTTGCTCGAAGCCATGGGTCGATTGGGTGCGCAGGGCCGTATGCGCCAGATCTGCCATACATAAAAAACGGACCGGACCCCATATGGGGCCCGGTCCGCGTCGTTCACGCAGTGGTTATCGATCCAGCGTCACTGTCGGGCCGACGATCTGCACGGCTTTGCGCAGCGGGGCTTGGCCCGTCAACTGACAGCTGCGGGCGTCGGGCTGGCTGCCGCCCACGTGCAGGGTATATGCGCCGGGCACGATGGTTGCCTGGCCCTGCTCGTCGAAGCGCGCCATGCTGCGGGCCTCCACCGGCAGCGCGACCGTCGCGCTCTGGCCGGGGGCCAGGTGCACCCGAGCGAAGCCGCAGAGCTGGTAGTGGGGCGCGCTGGGCGCGGGGTCCTCCCAGTAGGCCTGAACCACCTCGTCGGCCTCGCGCTGACCGACATTGGTCACCCGCACAGAGACCATCAGGTCCCGGCCCGACGGGCAGCGCTCAGAGACCTGGAGGTCGTCATAGGCGAAACGGGTGTAGCTCAGGCCGTATCCGAAGGGGTATAGCGGCTCCTTGTCCAGGAAGCGGTAGGTGCGCCCCGCCATGGCATAGTCCGTGAAGGGCGGCAGGTCCGCGTCGGAGTGGGGGAAGGTAACCGGCAGCCGTCCAGCCGGAGCGATTTGGCCGAAGAGCAGCTGGGCGATCGACAGGCCGCCGCACGCGCCGGGATAGAACGCCTGGACGATCGCCTTGGCGTGCTCCTGGGCATAGCACAGATCCATAGCCGAGCCCGAGAGCATCACCAGCACAACCGGCTTGCCCACGGCGCAAACCCGCTTAAGCAGCTCCAGCTGCAAACCGGGCAGCTGCAGGCCGGCCTTGTCGCCCCCGCCGATATCCCCGGGGAACTCCGGTCCCGCGTCCTCGCCCTCAAGGGTCTCGTTCAGGCCCAGGAAGACCAGGGAGACATCGGCATACTGGGCCGCGGCGACCGCCTCAGACAGACCGTCGCCCTTGAACTCAGATTCGTTCTGGCAGCGATCCTTGCGGATATCGCATCCCTTGGCGTAGTAGATGCGCAGCTGGTCGCCCACCAGGCGGCGGATGCCCTCCAGCGGCGTGATGTACTCCGATGCGGTGCCGTTGTAGTTGCCGGGCAGGCAGAGCCGATCGTCGGCGTTGGGGCCGATCACGGCGATGGACGAAAGTTTGGCCGTGTCCAGGGGCAACAAATCCTCGGCGTTCTTGAGCAGCACCAGGGATTTCTGCGAGACCTTCAGCGCCAAGGCTCGATGCGCCAGGCTGTCCACACAGTCGTAGGGAATCTGGGTGTAGGCCACCTTGGAGGGATCATCAAACATGCCCAGTTCCATCCGGGCGACGAACAACCGCTCCACGGCCTGATCGATGTCCGCCTCGGTCAGCAGGCCCTCCTGCAGGGCGGTGAGCACGTGCAGGTAGGTATTGCCGCAGTTGAGGTCGCAGCCGTTTTTGACGGCCAATGCGGCGGATTCCGGCGCGGAAGCGGTGACGTTATGGGTGGTGTGGAAGTCGCGCACCGCCCAGCAATCGCTGACCACATAGCCATCGAAGCCCCAGGTATCGCGCAGAATGTCCTTAAGCAGCCGATGGCTGCCGCAGCAAGGCTCGCCGTTGGTGCGGTTGTACGCGCCCATAACCGAGCGCACGTGCGCCTGCTTAACCAGGCGACGGAATGCGGGCAGATAGGTCTCCCACAGGTCCTTCTCGTTGACCTGCGCGTCAAACTCATGGCGCAGGTGCTCCGGGCCGGAGTGCACCGCAAAATGCTTGGCCGTGGCCACCAGCTTGAGATAGTGCGGATCATCTCCCTGTAAGCCCGCCACGAAGGCGCAGCCCATTCGACCGGTGAGGTAGGGGTCCTCGCCGTAGGTCTCATGGCCACGGCCCCAGCGCGGGTCGCGGAAGATGTTGATGTTGGGGCTCCAGTAGGTCAGCCCCTTGTAGATGTCATGGTCGCCCTGGCGATCGTACTCGTGATGCTTGGCCCGAGCCTCGTCAGAGATGACCTCGGCGGCTTGATGGATCAGCGCGTCGTCAAAAGTAGCGGCCATGGCGATAGCCTGGGGAAAGACCGTGGCCGTGCCCGCGCGGGCCACGCCGTGCAGCGCCTCGTTCCACCAGTTGTGGGCCTGCACATGCAGATGGGGAATGGCCGGCGCATCATAGCGCATCTGGCTGGCCTTTTCCCAAAGGGTCATGCGGCTGACTAGGTCATGGGCGCGCTCCTGGGGCGTGCGCGTGTCATCCAGATAAATCGGGGTGTCGCTCATCGAAAAACCTCCTCTTGGCGGTGGGTTGCCTTGAGCCTATTATAGCGGATGCCCGTAAGGGGTTACAAGCCCTCAATTTCAAACGCTGTATAACCATGCGATGAAGGGTGAATAATCCACGCAAAATCAACAAAGTGATCACGAAAATCCGGATAGATGCTCAACATGCGCTCAAAACAAACTCTTTGCAGTCCTTTCATGGAGAGCCTGCCGGGGCGAATGGCGCTGCGCAAGGTTGCATCCACGCACGGATCGTCGCCGATGTGCGTGGTTTGCAAGGGAACGTCGGGATTGAAAATTGGGGGCGGCCATGTGTGTATAGTGTCTGAAGAGCAGGCGAGAGTGGGTTCTATAACTATGCGCAAAAGACAAGTTTTAAGCAGAGTATTGCGTTTTTTTCCCAGGTGTGCTATCATCGGGTTGAATTTGATCGGTTTGCGCCCGGATCAAGCGTTTTCGTTCTTGCTGGGCTTTGAAAGGAGTTTGCGCCCCATGGCTTCCACCGCCACCTACACGGATCGGATCTACAAGCAGCGCGTCGATACCCTGCGCGAGCTGCTGATGGAGCTGCCCGAGTTCTGCTTTCGCTATTTCACGGCCATCGAGCCGACAACCATGCTGCTGACCCGAATCGGCTACGCGCGGGACCTGAAGCTATTTTTTTACTACCTGACCGAGTTTGTCGAGCCCTTCGACCAGCTGGACGGCCCCGGAGCCTTCACCCTCAAGGAACTCGACCGGGTGCGCCCGGTCCATCTGGAGCGCTACCTCGAGTTCCTCAACGATTACGAGAAGGACGAAGTCTGGCGGCAGAACCATGAAAACAGCAAATCCCGCAAGCTGGCCGCCCTGCGCAGCCTCTTTCGCTATTTCTATAAGCAGGAGCTGCTCACCCGCAACGTCGCCGAGCTGGTGGATTTCCCCACCATTCATCAGAAGGAAATCATTCGCTTGGAGACCGATGAGGTCGCCCGGCTGCTCGACGAGGTCGAATCCGGCCAGCAGCTCACCGACCATCAGCAGCGCTATCACGCCTACACCCGCAGCCGGGATCTGGCGATGATCTCCGTGTTTTTAGGAACGGGGATTCGCATCAGTGAGTGTGTCGGCTTGAATGTCAGCGATCTGGACTTCAACAACGACAGTTTCGTGGTCACCCGCAAGGGCGGCAATCGCCAGATCATCTACTTCTGGGATGAGGTGGAGGCTCCCCTGCTGGCTTATCTGGACGAGCGCGCCAAGCGGATGAAGCCCCTGCCGGGCCATGAGGACGCGCTGTTCCTGTCCCTGCAGAACAAGCGGATGAGCGTGCGCGCGGTTCAGGAGATGGTCAAGAAATACAGCCGCTTGATCACCCCGCTCAAGAAGATTACCCCCCACAAGCTGCGCTCCACCTACGGCACCAGCCTGTATCAGGAGACCGGCGATATCTATCTGGTGGCCGACGTGCTGGGGCACAGCGATGTCAACACCACCCGCAAGCACTACGCCGCTATGCAGGAGGATCGCCGGCGCATGGCCGCCCGGGCGGTGCACCTGCGCAAAGATGACTAAAATATAAGCGGCGGGTCCTGTTGGACCTGCCGCTCGCTTTATTGTTTATTATCGATGGATTTGCTCCCACTGGCTCTCCCCTTCGATCATTTCGACCTGTACGGTGAACCGGCGCCGCTGACCGGGAGCCAGTGTTTTGAGCTTGCCTTGAGCCCGCATTTTGTCCCGCCCATCGGGATGGCAGTTGCCGGGCTCCAGCCCCAGCACATAATCCCGCACCCCCATCATCTTCCATTGGGTGAAATGGTCCAAGCACTCGGTGGGGAACCGGATGGCCAGTCCCTTGCCCAGCGCCGGGTTGTAGGCCGCCGCCAACCCCTGCTCGCCATCAAACTGATGATAGTAGCACTGCTCCTCGAAGCCCGCTGTGGGCGGCAGCATCTGATCCCAGCGCGCCAAATCCTCAGCGGCGTGGGCGTTGCGCGCCAGCACCCGCTGGGCCGGGATGTGCAGCTGCAGCTGTTCACTCAGCAGCGGATAGCCCAGGTTCATGTGGTAGAGCAGCATCAAAGGCGAGGACTGATCGCCTTGGTTTTCGACGGTGTCCTCAATGGAGAAGGCGTTTCTCTCCGTGGAGCAGACGATTTGTCGGGTGAGCGCCAGCTTGCGGGCAAAGAGGCGGCCGTCCCGGATCACCGCGCGCAGACGAATCTGACCCTCCTCCATCTCCCAGCTCATGCGCTCAGCGGGCGTGTTGCCGATGCTGCCGTGCAGCGGCAGCGCCTCGCCCATGTCGGTGCACGGCGCGCCCACTGCGGTCAGCCCGCAGGTGGTCAGAAAGCCTGCGGTGAAGCTCTTGAGGAAGCCCTCGCCCTGATCGTCGTAATAGGCCGGGGCCACATAGCCGCAGGGCGCAAAATACCCATAGTTGTCGCCCTTGAAGGACAGCCGGGAGATGTCCGCGCAGCGGTCGGCGCTGACGGTGAAGGCCAGGCCCAGGCCGTTGCGCACCTCGAACAGGCGCATCCCGTCGCCCCGGCCGCCGATCAGGCGATGCTCCTCGACGCCGCGAATCTGGCCCTCCTGGCCGATGTAATCCTCCATTCGCATGGGATCACTCCTCCTCCTGGTCCTCGTCGTATCCCGTAAAGGGATCGTCCGGTCCATACCAGCTCTCGGGCGCCTGGTCCAGCTCGTCGTCGGGATCATCAATATGGTCGATGGCGATGGCGCGGAAGTCGGCTTCCGAGTCGATGCATTTGCCGCAGTTGTCACAGATTTTGGTGTGATCCAGATCGCAGAGCAGGCACTCGCCGCACTCGTTGCAGATCTTGCCGTCCTCCAGCACGCAGGCGCGGCCAAACCGCGGCAGGGTGTCCTCGGGCTTGCGCTTTTTCTGATCCGCCAAGGCAGTCGCCTCCTTTCTCTCTCCTCTATTATAGCGCATGGCCGGTGCTTTCGAACATGCCTGTGGCAACAAAATTACGTTGTCCGCACCAATTTTAGCCGTGATCTGCCGGGTGCGCAAAAGTTTTTTTGCAATTTCGGCAAAAAATTAGGAACATATGTTTAAATATGGTCCCCATCTATGCTATAATGAGCTTGATTGAATGACCAGGGAGGCGGACGCATGGCTGGCAAGCGACTGGGCGAAAAACAGCAGCAGATTTTAAACTATATTAAAGAGGAGATTCAGGCCAAGGGATATCCCCCCTCGGTGCGGGAAATCTGTGAGGCGGTACACCTCAAATCCACCTCCACGGTCCATGGGCATCTGGCGCGCTTGGAGCGCAACGGCTATATCCGGCGGGATCCCACCAAACCTCGGGCCATTGAAGTGCTCGACGCGGCTTACTCCGGCGGCAAGAAGAGCGTGGTGCAGGTGCCGGTGGTGGGCAAGGTCACGGCCGGACAGCCCATTCTGGCGATCGAGAACATCGAGGATAGCTTTCCCCTCTCGGTGGATTTCGTGCGCGACCAGGACACCGCCTTTGTGTTGCATGTGCACGGGGAGAGCATGATCGAGGCCGGCATCCTCGACGGCGACCTGGTGGTCGTCCGCCAGCAGGCTACCGCGGAGAACGGCGACATCGTCGTGGCCATGGTGGAAGATGAGGCGACGGTCAAGCGCTTCTACAAGGAGCAGGGCCACATCCGCCTGCAGCCGGAAAACCCCTATATGGAGCCGATCATCGTGCCCAACGCCACCATCCTTGGCCGGGTAATTGGGCTGTACCGCACGATCTAACGGATTAGGCGCCCAAGACAAGAGCGCACAGGAACCTGTGCGCTCTTTTTTTGTCCCCAATTGATCGCTGGCCTAGAACTCGCTCACCGGGGAGCTGGCCGCCGCATCGAGGAAGCTGGACGGCTGGGTGTGCAGATAGACCGGGTATTCAGCCTCGGGCAGCTCGGCCATCACCGCCGAGAGCAGTCCCCGGCCGATCCCCTGCCCCTCGCATTTGCGCAGCACCTTGAACCAGTGCACGGTTTGGATGCGCCCGTAGGCCTTCCAGAGAAAGCAGGTGCCCACGGGCCGATCCGCCGCGTCGCAGACAAACTGGCAGGCCCGGAAAAACGCCCCGGGGTCCGAGCCGTACACCTGATCGAAAAAGGCCGTCATCTCGCCGCGGGCCGCCCAGGCCTGCTCGGGATCATCAAAATGGATTCCCTTCCAGAAATCCAGCTCCTCGGGCCGACAGGGGCGCAGATGATATCCAGCCGGCAAGGGCGATAGCGCCGAGCGGTTGAGCCGCCTGCACATCATGAACAGGTTAGCGTCGGGGATGGGCGGTTTCATCGCTCCTCTCCCTCTCGCCCTTTGAGCACCACCGTGCGGTACGGAAAGGGAATCTCGATCCCCTGCTGATCGAAGGTTTTCTTGATCTGCAGGCGCAGGTCGCAGAGCATCGCGTAGGCCGTGCCCGCATCCTTGGCCCAGACCGGGGTGCGCAGCTTCAGGGCGGACTCGCCGAGTTGCCCATGGCCTCCTGAGCCGCGAAACCCAGAATGACCGCGATGACCCCCGAGCTGGCCAGCAGGGAACGCGCGACACTCTGCAGCGGCGTGACCTGCATGAAGATGCCCATCGCGGCCAGGGCCCCCACAGTCACGGAGATGATGCGGCGGGTGTAGGTCAGCGCCGTGGTGTTGCCGGGGTTGCGGGCGATGATGCGCTTGAAGGCGCGGTTGCTCACCCGGATCAACAGGATGGCCACCAGGGCCAGCAGCGCCGAGGTGATCAGCGCCGACCAAAACCCGTTCTCAAAAAAGCTGTTAAACTGCTCCATGGTCGCCTCCTCAGGCGCGATTGCGCAGATGGGTGCGGGCGATGCCCACCAGGTAGAGCGATCCGGCCACCAGCACCACCCCGTCGGGGGGACAGTCAGCCATAGCCTGATCGATAGCCAGCCGGGGATCGGGCTGTTGGGCGACGTCGGTCTGTCCGTGGCGGGCGAAGAGGGCCTGCAGGTTGTCCAAGGACGCCGCGCGGGCGGCGAAGGTATCCGGGATGGTGACAATCACCCGCCGAGCCAGGGGCGCGAGCAGCTCCACAACGGGCTCGACCTGCTTGTCCCCCATCATGCCCATCACCAGGGTGATGGGCCGCCCAGGGAAATAGTGGCGCACTGCCTGGGCCAGCACCCGCGCCGCGCCGGGGTTATGCGCCCCGTCGAGCATCACCATCGGATCGCTGTGCATGATCTCCAGCCGACCGGGCCAGCGGGTCTGCGTCAGCCCGCTGCGGATCGCTGCCTCCGGAATCTCGACGCCGCGCTCGGACAGGGCCAGCATCGCCAGGATCGCGCAGGAGGCGTTCTCCAGCTGGTGCGCGCCCAGCAGGCGAATCTCAAGGTCCGCAAGGCGGCGCTCGCCGTAGACCCAGTCGAAGCGCTGCCCCGCCAGGGTATCGCTCTTGGGCATCACCCGGGCGTCAGAAGCCAGATAACAGGGCGCATGGCGCTCCTCAGCGATCTGTGCGAGCCGCCGATGGGCCTCGGGCTGCTGGGGGGCCCAGACCGCCGGGGTGTCGAGCTTGATGATACCGCCCTTCTCGTAGGCGATCTTCTCCAGGGTGTCGCCGAGTATCTTGGTGTGGTCCAGGCTGATGCTGCCGATCACCGACACCTCGGGCAGAAGGATGTTGGTGCAGTCCAGCCGCCCGCCAACCCCCACCTCCACCACGGCAAAGTCCACTTTTTGCCGGGCGAAGTACAAAAAGCCGATGGCGGTGTTGATCTCAAACCAGGTGGGATGGGTCCGCCCGTCGGCAACCATCCGCTCCACCGCGGCCTTGACCAGCTCCACGCAGGCGATCAGCTCATCGTCGGGGATGTTGGCCCCATCGATCTGGAAGCGCTCGTTGAACGACTCGATGTAGGGCGAGATGAACATCCCCACCTTGTAGCCCGCAGCCATGAGCATGCGCTGACAATAGGCGCAGATGGACCCCTTGCCGTTGGTGCCCGTCACGTGCACCGCGCGGTAGCTTCGCTGGGGATTTCCCAGATAGTCCATCAGCGCGGTGATGTTGCGCAGACCGTCCTTTTTTGCCCCGTGCATTTTGGCGCTGTAGATATAGTCCAATGCCTGCTGAACGTCCACGGCCAACGCCTCCTTAGGCCATTTTGTTGAGCATCTCCACCCGCTCGACGAGCTTGGCAAGCATATCCTCGAAGGTCGCCAGCTTACTGCGCTCCTCGCAGACCACCTTCTCCGGGGCCTTGTTGACAAAGCCGGGATTGTTCAGCTTGGCGGTCGCCCGGGCAATCTCGCCCTCCAGGCGCTTGCGCTCCTTGCCCAAGCGCTCGAGCTCCTTGGCGGTGTCAATCAGCTCGTTCAGGGGCAGATACGCCTCCGCCATGGGGCAGACCGCCGAGGCCGCCTGGGGCGGAATCTCGCTGCGGTCGCCCAGCATCACCACATCCTGGGCCGAGGCCAGCTTCAGGAAATACTCTCGGCAGCTGATCAGGGGCTCCCGCTGCCCCTCGCCAGCCAACAGCAGCAAGGTGGCTTTGCGCGAGGCGGGGACATTCATCTCCGAGCGGATGTTGCGCACCGCGCGGATCAGTTCCATCACGCCCTGCATGAGCTTCTCCTGCTCCGGATAACGCATGCCGTTGTCCTCGGGCCAGGAGGAAATCATAATGCTCTCCCCCGCGCCGGGCAAGCTTTGATAGATGGCCTCGGTGACGAAGGGCATGAAGGGATGCAGCAGTTTGAGCATGCCCTCGAGCACATAGCGCAGCACCCACTTGGCGGCGTTGGCGCGCGCGCCCTCGCCCTCCTGCAGGCGGGACTTGGTCAGCTCGATGTACCAGTCGCAGTACTCGCTCCAGATGAAGTCGTACAGGCGACCGGCGGCCATACCCAGCTCGAACTTCTCCAGGTTATCAGTGATCTCGACCACCAGGGCGTTGAACCGGGTCAGCATCCAGCGGTCGGGCAGCTCCAGATCGGCCTCCTCTGGCTGCTCAGGCATCTTGCCATCCAGGTTCATGTTGACGAAGCGGGCCGCGTTCCAGATCTTGTTGGCGAAGTTCCGGGCGGACTCCACCCGCTCCCAGTAGAAGCGCATATCATTGCCCGGGGAATTGCCCGTGGCCAGGGAGAAGCGCAGCGAGTCCGCGCCGTATTTCTCGATGACCTCCAGCGGGTCGATGCCATTGCCCAGGGACTTGGACATCTTCCGCCCCTGAGAGTCGCGCACCAAGCCGTGGATCAGCACCGTGTCGAAGGGTTTCTCCCCCATGTACTCCAGACCCGAAAAAATCATCTTGCTCACCCAGAAGGTGATGATGTCGTAGCCGGTGACCAGCACGTTGGTGGGATACCAGTACTTGAGCGCCTCGGTCTGCTCCGGCCAACCCAGGGTGCTGAAGGGCCACAGGGCGCTGGAGAACCAGGTGTCCAGCACGTCCTCATCCTGGGCGATGTGGATCGAGCCGCACTTTTCGCACTTGTCGGGCGTGGTGCGGCTGACGGTGGTGTGGCCGCAGTCGGCGCAGTGCCAGGCGGGAATGCGATGACCCCACCAGAGCTGGCGGGAGATACACCAATCCCGGATGTTCTCCATCCAGTTGAAGTAGGTCTTGCTGAAGCGGTCGGGCACAAAGCGAATCTCGCCGTTTCGCACCGCCTCGATGGCGGGCTCAGCCAGGGGCTTCATCTTGACGAACCACTGCTTGGAGATGATGGGCTCCACGGTGGTGTGGCAGCGGTAGCACACGCCGACGTTGTGGTCATGGGGCTCGATCTTCTCCAGCAAGCCCTCGGCCTGCAGCTGATCGACGATGTTTTTGCGGGCCTCGTAGCGATCCTGCCCGCAGAAAGCGCCGGCCTCCTCGTTCATGCGGCCCTCGTCGTCCATCACGCGGATGACCGACAGGTTGTGCCGCAGGCCGACCTCGAAGTCGTTGGGGTCGTGGGCCGGGGTGATCTTGACCACGCCGGTGCCAAACTCCATGTCCACATAGGTGTCGGCGACCACGGGGATGGGCTTGTTCACGATGGGCAGAATGACCTCTTTGCCGATCAGGTCCTGATAGCGGGGGTCGTCGGGGTGCACGGCCACGGCGGTATCGCCCAGCATGGTCTCCGGCCGGGTTGTCGCCACGGTGACAAAGCCGGTGCCGTCGGCATAGGGATAGCGGATGTGCCAGAAATTGCCCTGCTGCTGCTCGTACTCGACCTCGGTGTCCGACAGGGCGGTCTTGCAGTCCGGGCACCAGTTGATGATCCGGCTGCCCTGGTAGATCAGGCCCTTCTCGTACAGGCGCACAAAGACCTCCACCACGGCCTTGGAGCAACCCTCGTCCATGGTGAAACGTTCCCGGCTCCAGTCGCAGGAGGAACCCAGCTTGCGCAGCTGGCGCACGATGCGCCCGCCGTACTCGCGCTTCCAGTCCCAGGCGCACTCCAAGAACTTCTCCCGGCCCACGGCCTCCTTGGTCAGCCCTTCCTCGGCCATGGCGTCCACCACCTTGACCTCGGTGGCGATGGAGGCGTGGTCGGTGCCGGGCAGCCACAGGGTGGAATAGCCCTGCATGCGCTTGAAGCGGATGATGGCGTCCTGCATCATGTTGTCCAGGGCGTGGCCCATGTGCAGCTGGCCGGTGATGTTCGGCGGGGGGATGACGATGCAGAAGGGCTTCTTATCGGGATCGACCTGGGGGGTGAAGTATCCCTTCTCCTCCCAGGCGCGGTAGAGGGCCTCCTCCACCTGCGCGGGATTATACACTTTGTCCATGGTCGTCATGCGCGATGACCTCCTCCTCAAAAATCAAGGCTCCCCATCCGAAAGGACGGGAAGCCCGTGGTACCACCTTTGTTCGCGCGGAACGCCGCGCGCACTCTGTCTCCCGATATCGGGGGAACCGCCGCGGACTACTGGCTTTCGCCCGCGGAATCCTCGGAAGCGACCTTCGGCCCGTCCGCCTCGAGGACCCTCCCAGCCGCGGGGTCCTCTCTCTTCGCAGGGGATGCAAAGCCTACTCCTCTTCGTCATCGGATCACAAGAATCAGTTTATTATGGCACATTGCGCGCGGCAAGTCAACCGCCCGCGTTCTTTTTCTCCTGCTGCCGGCGCAGCAGCACCAGGCCGTACTGCACCGCGGCGCCCAGAGCGATGAACATCGCCACATAGAGGATAATCGTGGCCACCTGCCCCACCCACGGGAGGTAATCTCCCAGGAAGGTGAGCACCACGCCGACAAAAAAGGTCACCGTGGCGAGCTTGCCCCCGGTCATCGCCGGGATGATCATCTTCTTGCTGTAGAGCACGATGCCGCCGATAACCATGCCCAGCTCCTTGGCGCCCATGACGATCAGCACCACCGTGGGGATTTTGCCGCGAATGAACAGACAGACCAGCGCCATGATGAGCATCATTTTGTCCGCCAAGGGATCGAGCACCTTGCCGATGTCGGTGATGCTGTTGGTCTTGCGGGCGATCATGCCGTCGAGCCAATCGGTGGCGCTGGCGACAACAAAGACCAACAGCCCCCAGAGCATGTTTCCCTTGAAGAACGCAAAGGGGAACACGAAGACTAGGATCAGCCGGAAGAGCGATAAAATGTTGGGAATGTTGAAGACCAAGAAAGCCACCTCTCCTACGCGTTTATCTTTCCTATGGCCAATTGGGTATATGTTCTATTATACCCAGTATTTGCAGAAAATAAAAGCCCTTTTGCCAGAATAGCCACCCCGAACGCGGCGCAAGATAAGCCAGCGTCCATCGTTTGCAAAGGAGGGCCTTTTATTGAAGAAATATCCCGCGCTGTTTCTCATCGGCGGCAGTGTGTACGCGTCTTTGGAGCTGCTGACCCGCCAGCGCACCCATCCCTCGATGTTCCTGGCCGGCGGAATCTGCCTGTGCCTGATCGATAAAATCTGCCTGGGCAGCATGCGCCATCAGCCCGTGGCGATCAAATGCGCCGCAGGCGCGGGGATCATCACCGCCGTGGAGCTGGCGGTGGGCCTGGTGGTCAACCGCGGCATGAACCTGAACGTGTGGGATTACTCGGACATGCCCGGCAATTTCATGGGGCAGATCTGCCTGCCCTACTCGCTGCTCTGGTGCGCGCTGACCCTGCCCGCCCTGGGAATCTGCCACGGCGTCAACCGCGACCTCAAGCCGGTCAAGCGCTTTCGCTTTTTTCATCAATAGCGTATCCATCGGCCCTGAGCGCGGCCAGGGCCTGGGCAAGCTGAGCCTGCTTGACCAGGATATAGTCGGTCCGGTAGGTCGACACCGCGAAGATGCCCACCCGCGCCTGGGCCAAGCACTGGGCGATGGGCGCGAGGACGCCCACGAGGGAAAAATCCAAACTGCCGGTGATGCGCATCGCCCGCCATCCGGGCTCCACCGCCAGCGCGTCCGTCGGCGCGTCCTCCTCTCGGCATACGCAGGAGACCTCCTCGTCCGTCCGGGCCCAGAACAGGCATCTTGCAGGCGTTGCGTCCATCGGCAGCGCGCACACGCTCAAAATATCTGGCAATAGCTGTAATTCCATGTTTCCTCCTGCTGATTTGCAAAGATTAGTTTGCAAATCCATGTCATTTTTTTTGCTCAAAATCCCTGCGGAGACCTTTACAAAATCATTGGGTCTGCTATCATAAAATGGAGCGAAGTAGGAGAAAGGATTGGTGAGCATGGCCGTTACGCTAAAGACCTTGGCGCGCATGGCGGGCCTGAGTGAATCGACCATTTCCCGCTGCCTGAATGATAGTCCGCTGGTGGCCGAGGAGACCAAGGAACGGGTGCTGCGCCTGGCGCAGGAGCAGGGCTTCCATTTTAACGCCAACGCCCGGGGGCTGAGCAGCAAAAAGAACTACACCATCGGCGTCATCTATCCGGACAACCGGTATGATTTCCACACGAGTCAATACTACAACACCCTCAATCACCAGCTGCGCGATCGGATCGAGGCGGCGGGCTACGATGTGATCGTCTCTTTCACCAAGAGCAGCCAGGACGCCCAGAGCCATGTCAAGCGGCTGATCCTGGCGGGCAAAGTCGATGGGCTGATCCTGGCGGGCAGCATCATCGATGAGTCCACCTACCACTTCCTCTCCCAATCCGATACGCCCTTCGTGCTGATGCACCACCTGGCGCCCTATCAGCGCTTCTGCCCGGTGGACAGCGTCTGCCCGGATAACACCTATGGCGGGTATCTGGCGGCCCGTCACCTGCTGGAGACCGGCTGCCGCCACCTGATGACCCTGACGGCCACGGCGGATAAGAGCCGGGAGTTTGTCGAGCGCACCGCAGGTTTCAAGCAGGCGCTGCGGGAGTTTGAGGTGCCCATCGAGGAGGCGGTGATCCTCTCCGGGCCCATGCAGAGCGACTGGGCGTATCAGACCATCATGGAGCACCAGCAGCTTCTGCCCAAGGTGGACGGCATCTTCGCCCAGACCGATCTGATGGCCTTCGGCGTGATGCAGGCCCTCCGGGTGCTGGGCTACACCATCCCGGATCAGATATCCCTGGTGGGCTACGACGATATCGACCTGACCCGCATCACCCACCCGACCATCACCACCATCCATCAGCCCCGGGAGGAGATCGCCCGGCTGACTTGCGAAAACCTGCTCAAGGTTATGAAGCATGCCGACGCCGCGCCCGGCCGGCAGGTGGTGCTCCAGCCCACCCTGGTGGTGCGGGATTCCACCCGTCCGCTGCCGAAGGATAGTCTCGGCGAGTAAACCGCGTCGGTGTAACCAAAAGGACAGCCTCAGCGCTGTCCTTTTTTGTTGTCCGGTTTGACCGGGCCGCGTCGCCCCTTGCTGGGGGCATATTGGTAGTAGTGGCACTCCAGCCGGCCGTTGTAGAACTTGCGGTTGACCGGCGTGTAGTGGCCGAAGCAGCGGGGAAAGTTCTTGTTGGCGGTGATGACGCCGTACCACGCGTCGGGCATCTGGCCGAAGGCCTTGCCCATCTGCCGGTAGAGGGCCTCTACCTGGGCCTGCTCCCCCAGCCGTTCGCCGTAGGGCGGGTTGCAGACGATGACACAGTTTTCCCGCGCCAGGATGTCCTTGACGTCCCGCTGGACGAAGCGGATATCCTGGGCCAGACCGGCCTGCTGGGCGTGGAAACGCGCCAGCTCGAGCACCTTTGGATCGATGTCGCTGCCGGTGATGTCCAACCGCTCGCGCCGAATGGTGTCGATGGCCTCCTCCCGGGCGTTAAGCCAGGCCACCCGGCGTATCTGAGGCCAGCGCTCAGCAGCGAAGGCGCGCTTGAGACCCGGGGCCATGTTCAGCGCCAGCATCGCCGCCTCGATGGCGATGGTGCCCGAGCCGCATAGCGGATCGACAAAGCATCCTCGCCCCCGGTAGGGCGAGAGGATGACCAGGGCCGCGGCCAAGGTCTCCCGGATGGGCGCCTCGGCGTTGAGGGTGCGATAGCCCCGGCGGTTGAGACCCGCACCGGAGGTGTCCACCTGCACGGTGACATGGTCGGTGTGCACCGACACCTCGATGGGATAGGTCGGCCCGTCCTCCTGGAACCACTCGGTGTGATACCGGGCTTTGAGGGACTCGACAATGGCCTTCTTGCTGATCGCTTGAATATCCGGCAAACTCATCAGCTGGCTGCGCGCCGCTCGGGCGCGCACGGGGAAGGCGGCGTTCTGGGACAGCAAATCGGCCCAGGGCAGCGCCTTGACGCCCTCGAAGAGCTGATCAAAGGTCACCGCGTCGAAAGCGCCCATGTGGATAAACACCCGATCGGCACAGCGCAGATGCAGATTGGCCTGCACAATCTTCTCCGGTCCGCCGACGAAGTCCACCCCGCCGTTGCGGGCCTTGACCCGCTCCATGCCCAGGCGCTCCAGCTCCCGGGCCACCATCCCTTCCAGACCGAAGGCCGCCGAGGCGGTCAATTGAAACATCCTGTACTCCTTCCGGCGCGCTGCGCCCGGCTCATTTCATCTGCTTGAGGGCCTCGTAGGCGGCGTCGCCGGAGAAGTCCCGGGTGTCGTCGAGCTCCTCGCCCAGCATGGCGATGGCGTTTTTAACCTCGATGTAATCCAGGTAGCCAATCTGGCTGTCCGCCGCCCGGGCTTTGAGGGCATCCAGCGCCTCATTCCGATCCGACGCGCCCAGGTAGGCCGCCAGCAGCGCGGGATGCATCCCCTGGCGAAAGAGCTTGAGAACCGCGTCAAAGGCCGCGTCGGTGACGGGCAACTCGATCAGCGCCGCCGCCAGCAGCTCCCGGGCGCCGTCGGTCAGCTCGCCCTCCAGCCGCTGGAGGATCGGCGCGATCACCGCCTCGCCGCCCTGTCCCAGGGCCTCGCAGGCCACTTCCTGCAGGTCCTGGCTGACTGCGCCCTGGGTAATCCAGTCCAGATAGACGCCGTAGAGCTTGTCCGAGGCCTGTCCCATCAGCAGGTTCATCGCTGTCAGGCGCAGCGTTTCGCTGCGCCCCTCGTCCAATACCAGGGCGCACAGGGCTTGCTCGGTAGCGGGGTAGAGATCCTCCAAGCGCTCGAGCAACAGGTCGGGCGTACCGATCTGCTGCTGGTCGTAGGCGGCCAGCAGGTCCACCAGCTGCCGAGGGTCCTCCATGGTCTTGAAGTACTGCTCTGGCGACAGACCGCCCAGGTAGGCCGCGGGCGTCACACGCCACTGCATCACAGCCTCCGGGATGTCGGCCTCCATCTGGTCGATCTGATCATACCGGCTGCGGTTTTGCTGCATCCATTCGGTTAGGTAACGCTGCAGCTTGGCGTCGAAATCAATCGTCTTCATCGGGCCCTCCATAGGTGTACTCATCCTCCTCCAACCCCTCCATCACCCGGGTGATGCGGTCCACGGCCTGACAGACCTGCCGGGGGGTGACCTGGTAGGCGTCGCAGAGCTCCTGCAGGTCTGCCTGCAGCTCGCAGCGCTCCCGCGCCATCATCTCAAGCGCCGCCACCCACGCGTCCGCGTCGTCGCGCACGGGGAAGCTATCGTCCTTGCGACTGTGCAGATAATCCTGCCAGAGCGCTAGCGCCGCCCGGGCGCAGGGCTGCCCGCAGCGCTGAGAGACCGTCGCGGCCACCTGCTGGACAAATCGCTGCTCCTCCGGGCTGAGCTGGTGATCGGGCTCATACTGGGTGACCGTCACCGGGGAGAGGCGGCTGCCCAGAACCGCCCAGTAGGGCTCGGGCGCGCCGCGCCGCTTGAGGATGCCCAGCGCCTCCTTGCGCAGGGATTCAGGCTGCTCGACGCTCAGGCAGATCAGGCGCAGCCGCCGGTCCACCCAGTCGCCCTCGCACTTGTCCATCAGCTGCAGGATGGCGCTCTTCAGGTCCGGGTCGGGCATCTCCAACCCCCAGAGCATCAACCCCTCCAGGCTCTCGCCGGGCTCGAGGGTATCGCGCATCGCGGGATAATCCGCAGCCTGCTCCATGGCGTGGAAAACCTGCAACCGACGCATCAGCTCCCCTACCGGTACCTGGTTGTGATATACCAGGTTCTGCTTGGGGGCATGCCCATCCAGGGTTCGGCGCGCCAAGCTGCGGTAGTAGCCCGAAACCGTGTCCAGCGGGTCCATGCGGATCAGCCGGGTCCACAGCGCTTCGGCCTGGTCCACCTGCTCGGTCATGTAGGCGCTCACTGCCAGGGCGTGCACCACCGCGCGGTCGTAGGGCTTGTAGGCCAACAGGCGCTTGAGCAGCACGTTGGCTTGGCAGTGATAGTTCATCTCACACAGGCTCATGGCCGCCTTGAAGAGCAAATCCTCATCCTCGATCGTCAGGCGCATGAGCGCCTCCACGTGGGCCTCTGCCTCCTCTGGGCGCTCGGCCGTGTGGTAGAAGAGAATGAGATTGCTGTGGGCGTGGACGCTGTCGGGGTCCCGCTCGAGCATCTGGTGGGCCACGGCGATGGCGTCGTCCATGCGGTTGATACAGCAATAGGCCAGCGACAGGTTGTTGAGCATATGGATGGGGATGCGCGGGTCGTTGCGGATGGGTTCCAGGGTCTTGATCGCGCCTTGATAGTTGCCCATGCGCAGCTGATTCTGGGCTTTGGTATCGTAGGGCTCATAGCGCGCCTCGTGATCCTCCCGCACCATCACCGGACCATTGACCGGCTCGGGTTCAGCGGTCTGCTCCTCCAGTTGGTCCAGGATATCCTGGGCGTCGTCCGCCTCATCGCTCATGGGATCGATCTCTATCACGTTCTCGAGCATCTGCCGGGCCAACCCATAGCGCTCCAACCCTAAGAAGTTGAGCCCCAGTCCGTAGGCGCACTCGGCCTGATCCGAATCGGGCAGGCGGGCGGCTTGGTAGACCATCTCGCAGGAGCGCTCGAAATACCCCGCCATATTGTAGAGGTGAGCCATCTCCATCCAGTCGTCCACATTGTCGGGGTCTTTCTCCAGCGCCAGCCGGTAGTAATGCAGCGCATCGCTGACGCGGCCTGCCTGCAGATGTTGCTGGGCGACCCGGGCGTAATCGTCGGACTGCGTGCGGAAGGAGAGGACCTTATGGGTTTTCTTTTTGGGTTCAAAAATCCGCATACCCCGCATTATACCTCATTTCATACATTCTTGGCCTGTTGGAGGATGGCCAGCAGTTCATCCCGGTCGAAGGCGTACTGGGCGTAACAGAAGTGGCACTGCAAGAGCGCCTTCCCGTCCTGTTCGATCAGATCGGTCAGC
The DNA here is from genome assembly GCA_050945875.1 of Christensenellales bacterium. Lineage (GTDB taxonomy): Bacteria > Bacillota > Clostridia > Christensenellales > JBMNTT01 > JBMNTT01. Next base: position 1,913 of record JBMNTT010000024.1, on the reverse strand, counting down.
TCCTGGGCTCCCAGGGCGATCAGGCCGCGGGTCATGCGCTCCCGGCTGCAGTTGCAGCGAAAAGCCGGTTCCCCCGCAGGGATGATCTCCGGCTCAAACGGCCCCAGCAGTTCACACAGCAGACCTTCCAGGTCGCCATGGCGGGCGGTCAACTGGGCGCTCAGGTTGGCCAGCTGGCCGCTCGCGCCCTCCAGCTGATCCAAGACCTCCTCCGGGCAGCCGGGCATGGGCTGGATCACCAGCGCAGCTGCGGCTGCCACCGAGTAGTCGGGCTGCACCATCACCCCGACGCTGACCAGGCTGGGCTGCTGTTGGCTGACGGTGTAGTACCAGGCGAAATCGTCCCCGATCTCGCCGCTCTGCAGGCGCACCTGGCCGGTGTAGGGGTCCCGCATGCCCAGGTCGCGGATGACGGTGAGCATGCCGTCGCTGCCCACCGCGCCGCCCACGTCCAGCTTGCCGTCCGCTCGGGGCGGCAGCTCAACCTCTGGATGTTCCACGTAGCCTTTGACCGACCCGTCGGCCATGCCCACGGCGACGATCCCCCCCAGGGGCCCGCCCCCCTGGATGCGCACGGAAACCAGGTCCTGGGGATTTTTGAGTTCCAGGCTCAATAGCGAGGTCATGCTCAGCGCGCGCCCCAGGGCGGCGGTGGCCACTGCCGACAGGTTGTGGGCCCGCCTAGCGTCTTCCACCAGCTGGGTGGTCTGGGCGGCCATGGCGCGCACCTGCCCGCCGCAGAGCAAAATGCGATATCGCTGATCCTTCAACGGAGTTCCTCCTTCGCGTTCTTAGCCAATATATGCAGCCGCTGGTCCTGGGGTTTAGGCGGCCGGAATCCCTGCTCTCCCCATACGCCCAGCACGGTCAATCCGCTCCCGGCCAGCCAGCGGGTCAGCTCGCTTTGCAGGTGGCCGCGCTGGATGTGCGTCTCGGTATAGCGCGCGTAGCGCGCGCCCTCCCCTCGGATAAAAATGGACAAATCCATCGTCACGCAGTGATTCCTCGAATTGTAGCTATTTCGCCACAGATAGGCGATATCCTCCAAATCCTCGCCGAAACAGTTGCCGCCCAGCACCTGGGCCAGCTTGTAGCGGGTGGACACGTCGAAGGCGAGCAGGCCGCCGGGCTTCAGGTTGGCCCGCACCCGCTGAAAGAAGGTCCGCACCTGTTCCGGCGTGGTCAGGTAGTTGACCCCGTCGCAGGCGCAGACAATGGCGTCCACCGGATGGGGCAGCTCCAACTGGGTCAGGCTCTGGCGCACAAAGCGGATGGGCAACCGCGCGGCGCGGGCCTTTTCCTGGGCGGCGAATAACATTTGCCCGGAAAGATCGCAACCCATCACGCGGTAACCTCGCCGGGCTAGGGGCAGGGTCATATTGCCCGTGCCGCAGGCGGCGTCGAGCACCTCGCCCGCGTTCAAAGCGCCGCGCTTGAAAAGCGCGGCGTAGTGGTCGGCCCAGGCCTCATAATCCACATCCTGCATCAGGCGGTCGTACACCGCCGCAAATCCCTCCAGATAGGCTTGCTGCATCCTGCAAGCGCCTCCCTTGCTCCTCCTGCCGCATCCGGCGGGACAGGATGCCCCCAACCCGGCCCGATTCCCGGGTGGTCAGGGCGCCCCATCCCCCTTGGATGACCTTGTCCAGCAGGCCAAGGTCGCGGGCGATTTCATACTTCAGTTCGTCGGCGCGCGTAAAAGGCGAGCCGTCGGCTTTGCGCAGTTGCATGGGCGTCCCCCTCCTTCCAGGGCTAGTATGCGCCCCGAGGGGGGATTCCATGTGTGTGGCTGTCAGAGCCGGTCAAAGGTGCTGTTGGCGAAAGAACAGACCACCAGCGCCGTCAGGGAGAAACCGATGAGGATGTAGAAGATGAAGCACCACATGCTCACCGCCAGACAGAGCACCGCGGGG
>JBMNTT010000023.1:0-41817 GCA_050945875.1 Christensenellales bacterium | reverse complement strand
TTTTACAGGTCTCGGATCCAATGGCCGAGTAGTCAACCTGTCCCAACACCGAATTCCCCCACAATAATTACAGCCCGTCTGTTGCAACAGACGTTGCAATATCACGAGGAGATGACTATGATGGAACTGTATAAGAAAAAGGGGGCTGGTTATGCCGCGAGGAATAAAGGATTCCGGGAAAGCGAAGGCAGGTACAAAAACAGACGCCAAGACAAACAGAATGTCAAGTGTCAAGACGGTGAATACAGAAGGAATCGCGCAGGTCGAGCCGATGATTGCGGTTTCAGATATCGCGAAGGGACGTAAGCCGTACCCTACGCACGAGGAACGCCTCGCCGCGGCGGAGAAGCAGATCGAGCGGCTGACCAAGTTAAATGTGGAGCGCACGGTACTGATTGAAAAAACCGAGGCTACGCTCAGAGAACGTCGCGCTGCTCTTGCCAAGAGCAAAGCTGCGCTGGAAGCAGCAAAAGCGAAGAAAGAACGGATCGTTGAAGTCATGAACAAGGCGGTCAGGGAAACGAAGCTGAGACGCTCTCCCGAAGAGCGCGCACAGCGCCGCAGGGACGCATTGGAGAAAGCACGGGGGGGGCGAAGAAGGCGGAGAAGAAAAAAACGCGGCCTTGCTATCCGCGCAGGGCGGGAGTGGAAAGAGCATGGACGATCTGTTAGAAGAACTGAAGAAATAATAAGAGAAAGCGCTTGAAACGCCCTTGGCAGCAGGCTTGATCGGCTTGTTGCGGAGGGCGTTTTTTGCTTGTGGAGCGAAAACCGCGACCAGTTAAACCCATCTTGTGATAAAAGGTTATATCTGACGGAAACGCTTGATAAAACAGGCTTTCTGCGGTAAAATGAAACTGGTATAGGATAAGGATATGTAGCGCGTGGAAGGCTTGGCGAAGGGAGGCTGGCGCATGGAACGAAAAAAGCTGCCGGTGGGCATTGAGAATTTCGAGGAGATCCGCAAGGAGGGTTTCTACTATGTGGATAAAACCGGCCTGATCCGCGATCTGCTGAACAGCTGGGGCAAAGTGAACCTTTTCACGCGCCCGCGCCGCTTCGGAAAGACACTGAATATGAGCATGCTGAAGTCCTTTTTCGAGATCGGCGCGGACGGAACGCTGTTCGACGGACTGGCGATCTCCAGAGAGACGGCGCTATGCGAAGCGTATATGGGCAAGTTCCCGGTGGTGTTCGTGTCGCTCAAGGGCGTAGATGGGCTGACATTTGAGGACGCCTATATCATGCTGAAAACCATCATTCGTACTGAGGCATCGAGACATTACTACTTAAAAACGAGTGAAAAGGTTTCTACGGAGAACAAGCAGATATTTGAGGAGATACTGTCTGGCAAGTATGAAGAAATGGCGGATAGCCTGCGATTGTTATCGCAGATGCTCTTTCAGCACTACGGTCAAAAGGCAGTTCTGCTGATTGATGAATACGATGTGCCACTGGACAAGGCGTTCCAGCACGGCTATTATCGCGAGATGGTCGCGCTCATCCGTAGCCTGTTCGGACAGGCACTGAAAACCAACGATTTCCTGCAATTCGCGGTGATGACAGGATGCCTGCGCGTGTCGAAGGAGAGCATCTTTACCGGGCTGAACAACCTGAAGGTTCATTCCATTTCCGATGCGCAGTTCGACGAGTACTTCGGCTTTACAGATGAAGAGGTCGGCAAAATGCTGGCGGATTACGGCTTTGAAGCCCATCGGGACGAGATGCGCGAGTGGTACGATGGTTACCGTTTTGGGAGTCAGAACGTCTATTGCCCGTGGGATGTGATCAATTATTGCTACGATCTTCGCAGCGATCCTATGTCCGAACCACAGGCGTATTGGATCAACACCAGCGGGAACGACATGGTACGCCGCCTCATCGAAAAGGCGGGCGACGGCACAACGCAGATGGAAATCGAACGGCTGATCGCAGGAGAATCCATCTATAAAACGCTCAATGAAAACCTGATGCATAATGAAATTGAAAAAAGCATCGAGAATATCTGGAGTCTCCTTTATATGACAGGCTATCTGACGCTCGCATCCAGGCCATCCGGCGGGATATTTGAATTGCGCATTCCCAATCGTGAGGTGCGCCAGATCTTCATGCGGCAGGTGCTGGAATGGTTCAGAGAGAGGACTCGCGCCGAGACAGGGAAACTGACGGGACTGTATGACGCCTTCGAAACAGGCAACGCGGCAGTTATTGAAGAAACGCTGAACGACCGGCTGCTGGATACGGTGAGCTTCTATGACGCCCACGAATCCTTCTATCATGGATTCCTGCTGGCGCTGCTGAGCACCTGCGCGAACTGGCGAGTATCGTCCAATGCAGAAACCGGCAAAGGCCGCAGCGACGTCCTCGTGGAACGCAAGGATCGGAAAATCGGTTTCGTGGTGGAGGTAAAGGACGTTAAAGACGAAAAGAAGCTGGAAGCGTCCTGCGAAGCAGCCCTTCGACAAATCGAGGAGAAGGACTATACGGCGCTCCTGCGCCGCTATCGCGTGAAGGAAATCTGGATGTACGGCGTCGCATTCTGGGACAAGGAATGCCGGGTTATCGTAAAGAAGCTGCGGTGAACTGCGAAGGAAAATTCTGATCTGGCACAATCCTTCGATGGGGTGCGCAAGGGGGTGCAGAAGGGGTGCAAATTTGCGCACCCCTGCATCCCCTATTTCTATTTCGTAACTTGTATCATTATATAGGTGGAGACACAAAGCTGACATGCTTGAGCATGTCAGCTTTTTTGTTGTACGGAATTGTCTGGTGAAATCAGCCGCATTGAGTATGGTGAACGTATGGAGAACGCAGAAAGTGGACAGATGGGGCGCGCAAAAGGTGTGTGATGAGCGTGGAAACTAGCGGATACTGCCGCCCGCTTTTTTCTGAGGGGAATATGGCGACATCCAGAAGACGATTTTTCATCAGGGGCGGTATTGGCATGAAGTCCGTTATGGCATGACGGCGGAGCAAGTGGACTTCGGCTGACTCTGTGACTTGAACCCTGCCGCCGGCTTTGCATCCGCCCGGATGGGCAGCGAAAAATGGCGCCTTTGCGGGCGCCATTTTTGGATCCGAGCCCCGGCAGGTCCGCAACGCCGCCGCGTCAGGAGAGCATCTGACGGGCGTAGGCGTCCCAGTCCATCTCGTCGGTGCAGATGACCCGCCCGGGCAGGGGCGTGCGCTCCAGGGCGGCGAGCAGGCTCTCCTGGCTGCGCGCGAACGCCTCGGTCAGCTGCCGCAGGCGGGCGGGGGAGGCGTCGGCGTGCAGCTGGGTCTGGCGCAGCTGCACCCGCTCGGCCATGCGCTCCGGGGAAACCACCAGCAGCACCGCCTCGATTCCCAGGCTGGCGAAGCGCTCGCTCAGCGCAACCACCCGGGGATCGGAGCCGTCCTGATAGTGGGCAATGTGGTTGATCAGGGCTCGCTCCAGCACGGTGTACAGCCCCCGGGAGCGCCGGCTGTGCTCCCCCAGGGACTGGGCCCAGGCGTTGAGCTGCTCGAGCATGGCCGCCCGGTCGCAGAGCATGGCCAGGTGCTCCTCCCGGTCATGGTAGCGCAGCTGGCCACGAATTCGGTTCAGGGCCTGGGTATAATGCTCCCCCAGCATGACGATGCTGCGCTCCAGGGATTCATCGGCGGCAAAGCGCCGCTTCAGGGCGTAGATGGTGGAGGTTTTGCCCGCGCAGGAGGCGCCCTCGAGCATGATCCCCCGGGACAGAGTGGCCATGGCGTTGTCCGGCTGGCGGCGGATCATGTCTCATCCACAAAGGCGTAGAAGGCCTGCTCCGCGTCGGCGTCGTCCGGGCGGACGCGGCCGGCCGTGGCGCAGTAGAAGATAAACTCCTCCTCGCCGTCCAGGCCGAACAGGCCGTCGCTGGCGTCGGCGTCCACCGCGGCGATGGCGCAGGCGCCCAGCCCCGCGGCGCTGCAGGCCAGATAGAGGTTCTCGGTGATATGGCCCGCGTCGATCAGCGCGGTGCGGTGGGCGAAGACGCCGTAGCGCCACTCGGCGCGGTAGGGCACCATGCTGTAGTAGAACACGGCGTTGGCCTGGGCGGCCCAGCGCTGGCCGCAGACCGTCTCGCCGATGCGCTTTGGCAGCTGCTCGGGCGCGCCCAAAAACTCCACCGCGTGCTCCATGGGCAGGTAGTGGTACAGCCCGTCTGCCAGGCCCTCGATGTTCTGAGCGGTGAGGTAGCACTCGAACTCATGGCGCGCGCCGCCGCAGGGCACGGTGCGCAAGGTGGCGTAGGTCCGCCCGCGCAGGCCGCGCACGCCCTGCTGGGCCCACAGCAGGAAGGACAGCTCCAGCAGGCTCATGGGTTGGCCGGTGTAGACCCGGCTGCTCTTGCGCCGAGAAAGGATCGAAACCAGGTCGCCCTTCAGGTTGAGGGCCTGGAAGTCGCGCCCAAGCGCGGTGCGCGCCTCGGGCCCGCGCATGGCCGGCTTGCACAGGGGCGGCTGGGGCAGCCGGCGCTGCTGATCAGAGACAAAGCCCTCGGCCTGCTCGCCGACGGGCATGCGCATAAAGCGCCGACCGGACTGGATGATCTGGCGAATCTGCTGGTCGTCCATGGGGACCTCCTTGTCAATTTTCCGGCTCGGAGTAGAGGCTGTAGCCGCGCTTGCCCCGGGCCTTGGTGCGGTACAGGGCGGCGTCCGCCCGGCGGTAGAGATGGTCGAAGTCGCCCCCGTCCTGGGGGGAGATGGCCACGCCGACGCTGGAGGTGACCTCGCAGCCGCCGTCCGGCAGGTCGACGCGCAGGTTCAGCGCGCGCACCAGGTCCTGGGCCTTGCGAAGGACGCTGGCCGCGTCGGGCATGGGCAGGAAGGCCACGAACTCGTCCCCGCCGATGCGCCCGACCACGTCCCCGGGGCGGAACTGGCTGCGCACCGTCTGGGCGAAGGCCGAGAGCACCCGGTCGCCCGCGTCGTGGCCCAGGCGGTCGTTGATGCGCTTAAAGTCGTCGATGTCCATCATGAAGAAGGCGTACACGCCCTTGGGCGGCTGGGCCAGCAGCGAGCGGATATGCTCCTGGGTGGCGGCCTTGTTGAACAGCCCGGTCAGGCTGTCGCGCTGCATCTGCTCGACCAGATACGCCTCGCGGCTCTTTTCCTGGTCGATGTTCTGCTGATAGAGCAGCATGCGCACCGAGTCGTCCTCATCCCAATGGAAGAGGTTGGCGGTCACCCGCATCCAGAAATACGCCCCGCCGCCCGGGGCGCGCAGGCGGAACTCGCAGGACAGGGTGCCGCGCCCGTCGGCGAAGGCCGAGAGCACCCGCTCCCGGGAGAAGGTGTCCAAATATTGCTGGCGGTAGGGCGCTTCCACCTGGCGCTGGGCGATCTGCTGGACCGCCCGGCTGTAGCTGTCCGCGCCCATATTGGCCAGGTACTGCTCGGTGGCCTCGCTGGCGGCCCGGTCGTGGGTGATATCGAACTCGTGGATGTTCTCATAGAGCTGCTCGGTGGCTTTTTGGAACATATCCCGGCGCGCCTGCTCGTGGGCGACGGTCAGCTCGATGATGCGGCGGTTGTACTTGCGGATGACGCTGGTGATGATGACCAGCACCGCCGCGATGATCAGCACGACGATCAGCACCTCGCCGACCAGCTGGCGGGTCAGGGCCCGGTCCAGGGCGGCGGTGTCGTTCTCCACGATCAGGTGCCAGCCCAGGTTCTCCACGTAGGCGCTGATCAGGTATCCGCTGCCCTTGGCCGAGCCGTGCCAGTAGGCCTGGCTGCCGCCCCGGTTGGCGAGGATGTCCTCGCGCAGCTCGGGGTAGGAGCAGTCGGCGAACAGGTCGGCGGCCTCGTAGCCGGTGCGGTCGGTGGAGATCTGCAGCGTGCCCTGCCGATCGATCAGGCAGACCGACACGCCGAACTTTTCCTCGTAGCTCCTGAACAACTCCTGCAGGTGGCTGACCCGGAAGCCCACGCCCACCACGCCCATGGTTTCCCCGGCGCTGTCGCGGATGCGGCAGTTGATGAACACGGTGATCTCGTTGCTGGCGGCCTGTACCTCGTCGTTGTCGATGTTGAGGGCGTATTCCTCCTGCGACTGAAGGAATTGATCGAACCAGACGTTCTCCGGGTCGTCGGCCTGCAGCACGCGGTCCAGCCCGTTGAAGTGGTAGTAGCGCCGGGACTGGGCCGAGGCCAAAAACACCGAGTCGTAGCCGTACTTCTCCCGGTAGGCGTCCAGATACTCGCGCATGTCCGCCACGAAGGCGTCGTCGTCCAGGCGGCTGGGCTCGTCGGCGAGGAACTGCTTGAGCAGGCTGTCGTTGGCCATGGTCAGGGAGATGTTGACCGGCTTGATGAAGACCGCGTCGATCTGGTGGTAGATGCCCTCGCTGGTCAGGGCGGTGACGTTCTCCACGTCCTTGCGGAGAATCCCCTGGTTGGAGCGGTAGCTGATGACCGCGGTGGCGACGAATCCCAGGATGATCACGACGCAAACCAGCAGGTTGGTGTGCATCAGCACATTTTTGCGCATGCGGGCCTCGCTCCTCAGCGGCGCGCCGAGGCGCGTCCTCAATTTTCCGTTAACCTTACTGCCATCATACACGCTTTTGCCGCCGAGCGGAAGCACATTTTGCGCCGACGCCCAAAAGCGCCCATGCCCGAGGGCATGGGCGCGGGATCGGTCGCTCACCGCCCGGCCAGCGCCGCCAGCGCCCAGGCGATGTCCCCGTCGACCAGGATGGCCCGGTCGGCCAGCCGCCGAGGGGCCAGGGCCTCGCCCCGGTTGACGCAGGCGTAGGCGGCCTTGGGATTGTCCAGGGTCATCTGCCAAAAGGGGAACTTGATGATTCCCGGGGTGTTGCCGCCCACGCCCAGCTCCAGGTAGAGCGTCCGCCGCCCCTGGGTCCGCCGCAGGAAGGCCTCGTACCGGTCGCAGGCGGCGTACCAGCCCGCGTCCTGCACGAAGGTATCATCGCTGCGCAGGTTCATGCTCATCGGCCCGCCGCAGACCGGGCAGCGGGGCACCAGGTCCGCGGGCACCTTCAGGTCCCGCTGCTCGGCCACCATGCGCAGCACGGTTTCCCGGTTGTCATAGGTGCTCTCGTGGCAGGCCCGGGCGCACTGCCACAGGCCGTAATCCCCCTGGGTGTAGAACAGCCGTCCCTTGTCGAACCCGGCGTCCTGAAAGCAGTGGTCCACGTTGGTGGTCAGGACGAAATAATCCCGCCCCCGCATCAGCTCCAGCAGGTCCTCGTAGGGCGGACCGATGGGCCGATGGTAGCGGTTTATGTCGATGTGCCGACTCCAGTAGGCCCAATAGGCCTCGGGCGAGGGGAAGGGGTAGAACCCGGCGGTATACATGTCCATCAGGCGGTAGCGGGCGATGAAATCCCCGAAATGCCGCTCGAACCGCTCGCCGCCGTAGGTCAGCCCCGCAGCGGTGGACAGCCCCGCCCCCGCGCCGATCACCACCAGGTCGGCCCGGTCGAGCGCCCCGCGCAGGCGGTCCAGCTCAGCTAAGGCGTTGCCGGTAGAGGGCCCGGTCGCGATCCTTGAAGACATTGAAAATCACCTTTCTGATACGGGTCGGCCGCGCCAGGTAGGCGCGCACAGTGTCGATGGCGACGTCCGCCGCCGCCTCGGGGGGAAAATGGAACTCGCCCGTGGAGATGCAGCAGAAGGCCACGCTGGCCAGCCCCCGCTGCGCGGCCAGGTCCAGGCAGGCGCGGTAGCAGCTGGCCAGCTGCCGCCGATGTGTGTCGGTCAGCGGGCCCTGCACGATGGGGCCGACGGTGTGCAGCACATAGCGGCAGGGCAGGTTGAAGCCCGGGGTGATCTGAGCCCGGCCGGCGGGCTCCTCGCGCCCCTGGGCCCGCATCAGCTCCGCGCAGGCCTGGCGCAGCTGCAGCCCCGCCGCCGAGTGAATGGCGTTGTCAATGCAGCCGTGACAGGGCACGAAGCAGCCCAGCAGCGCGCTGTTGGCGGCGTTGACGATGGCGTCGACTTTGAGGCGGGTGATATCCCCCTGCCAGAGCGCCAGGCGCGCGTCCGCCCCGGTGGGCAGGGCCTCGCCGTCCACCACGCCCCGCTCGGCCAGCTCGCCCTGCAGCAGGGCGTCCTGCAGCGCCAGGAATTCCGGCCGCGGCGGGCGGGGCGGGCGCAGGTTCATCAGCCCGCGCAGCAGGGCGCGCGGGTTGGGCGCGGCCAGGGCGCGGTAGCCGGGCATCTCCTCCAGCAGCATATCGATCAGGGTTTGGACCATTTCCGCTCGGTTCATGGGACACCTCCGTGGACAACTCGCCGCGCGCCGCCGCGCGACATCCGTATGCCCATTGTAGGCCCTGGATCGCCTTGCGTAAAGTACGCACCAACAGGTGGGATAGGATGCAAAAGGATACCGCTGTGGACAAAGCTCGCCGCCCGGGGTATGCTAGGGGTAATCTATTGGAAGGGGGCGCCCTGATGCGGCCTGACATCCAAGCCCTGGCCGACCTGGTGGGGCGGCATTACGGCCTGGCCGTCGCGCGCATCGACGCGCTGCCCGGGGGCCTGTCGGCTCTGGCTTACGCCCTGATCGACCGGACGGGGACGCGGTATTTTCTCAAGGCGTATGATCTGTCCCGCGCCGGCGTGTCCCGCTGGACCGAGCCCATCGCCCAGTACATCCCGGCGCTCTGCGCCATGGCGCAAAGCCCGGCCCTGGCGGGCCGGGTGCCCCAGCCGGTGCTCACCTCATCCGGCGCGCCCTGCTGCGGCGACGGGGCGTTCACCTGCCTGCTATACCGGTGGATCGACGGGCGCGCGCCCTCGCGCGCGTCCCTGACCGGGGCGCAGCTCGATGCGCTGGCCGACATCGTGGCGGCGGTGCACGCCCACCCCCTGCCCGGCGGCGGGCCCGAGGCCCTCAGGGAGCGCTTTGACGCGCCCTTTGCCGCCAGCTTGGAGCGCCTGCTGAGGGAGGCCCCGGGGGACCTGGTGCCCCCGGCGGCGGGGGAGAAGACCCGGGCGCTGCTGGCGCGGCTTAGGGGGCTGGCCCCGCGGGTGCGCGCGTTGGGGCTGCCCATGGGCTGGACCCACGGGGACATCCACCGGGGCAACCTGATGGAAACGGATCAAGGCCTGATGCTCATCGACTGGGAGGGCCTGTCCGTCGCCCCGCCCGAGGCCGATCTGTTCTTCCTCGGGCGGTACGAGCCGGGCTTCTCGGCCCGCTACCGCGCCCGCGCCGGCTACGCGCCCCACCCCGAGGCGTTGGCCTTCTTTGGCGCGCGCCGGCGGCTCGACGACATCCACGAGTTTCTCCGCGCCTTATTGATCGACCGCGTTGGCGGCGAGGAGGGCCGGGCCCAGCGGCGCTACCTGGCCGCCGAGCTGGCCCGGCTGGACCCGCCCATGACCTTCGACTTTATTTAGCGCTCACCAGAAAGCCGCCCCCCGACTCGGGGGGCGGCTTTGGCGTGCGCGGTCACTGCGCCTGCAGGGTGATCTCGGCCCGCAGCCCGGCGCGGGTGGCCGCGTGCAGGGCGATGGGGCCGGGCCGCGCGCCCGCGCGCACATAGGCGATCAGGCGGCCCTGGCTGACCCGGCGGCAGGGCTCGGCGTAGGGGGTCAGATCGTCGGGCAGGCCGTTCTCCAGGCCCAGCAGCCGCCCGTCGCCCACCAGCTGGACGGCGACCCAGTCGTCGCTGGACGCGGCCACGCGGCCCTCTTCGTCCAGCAGGGTGATCTCCACCTGCCAGACGCTCTGCCCGTCGGCGGGCAGGGCGGCGCTGTCCGGCGTCAGGGCGATGCTAGCAGCCGGTCCGGCGGAGGTCAGGGTGTCCTCGGCCCCGGGGACCACCGCCCGCAGAGAACCGGGCGCGTAGGGCGCCTCCCACGTGGCCCGGCGCTCGGGCCCGACGGCGCGCTTGCCCAGGGACGCGCCGTCCAGGAAGAGCTCGGCCTCGGGCTGGTTGGTGTACACGCTCACGCACAGCGCCTCCCCGGGCGCGCCGTCCCAGGCGAAGCGCTCGTCCCACGGCCCCTTGCCCCGGCCCACGGCGATGCGCGCGAAGGGCGCGTCGGTCCACAGGGCCTTGCGCTGATAGTACAAGGGCTTCTCAAAGCCCGCGGTGGTCAGCATGCCCGCCTGGGAGCAGCGCACCGGCCAGCCGTGGGCCTCGCCGAGAAAGTCGATGCCGGTCCACAAAAACTGCCCGCAGATATAAGGATGCTCGGCCACGGCCTGCCAGGCTGACACGGCGTGGCTGTTCTCGCTGCCGTAGATCACGTGGGCCGGGTACTGGGCGTGATCCTGCTCGTAGAGGGGCTCCTTGTAGTTGTAGCCCACCACGTCCAGGGTCTGGGCGTAGCCCGTGCGGTTGGACAGCTCGGGGAAGGCCAGGGCCGAGGTCACCGGCCGGGTGTCGTCGCAGGTTCTGACCAGGTCGGCCAGGCGCTGGCTGATCACGGCCAGGCGGCCCGCGTCGGGCTTGCGGGGGTCGTACTGCCGCTCGGCGGCGGGCTTGTTGGCGTCGTTGTTGCCCATCACCTCGGAGAAGAGGGGGTGCACATAGGGATCGTTGGGATAGTCGATCTCGTTGCCGATGCTCCAGAGGATGACGCAGGGGTGGTTGCGGTCGCGCAGCACCATGCCGGTCAGGTCCTGCTCGTGCCACTGGGGGAAGTCCTCGGCGTAGCCGAAGCGCTTGGGGGGATAGACGTTGTGCCCCTGCCACCACTTGTTCTTGGCGCCCTCCCACTCGTCAAAGGCCTCGTCCATGACCATCAGGCCCATCTCGTCGCACAGGTCCAGCAGGTGGGTGTCGGGCGGGTTGTGGGCGGTGCGCAGGGCGTTGCAGCCCGCGGCCTTGAGCTTCTCGAGCCGCCGGGCCCACACGCACCGGGGCACCGCCGCGCCCAGCGCGCCGGCGTCGTGGTGGACGCACACGCCCTTGAGCTTGAGGTTCTCGCCGTTGAGGAAGAAGCCCTGGTCGGGATCGAACCGGAAGGTGCGCACGCCCACGGAAACGGTCCGCTCGTCGGTGACCGCGCCGCCGCGCAGGGCCTCGGCCTTGAGGGTATAGAGGTAGGGATTATCGGGGCTCCACAGCCGGGGCTGGGGCAGCTGGAGCACCGCCCGACCGGCGGCCTGGTCCGCGCGGGCCTCGGCCACCGCCCGGCCCTGCCCGTCGATCAGGGCGAAGCGCGCGCCCTCGCCCCCGGTGGTCTCATAGTCCACCGCCACCTGGGCCCCGTTCCCGTCCACCGCCAGGGTGTGCGCGAACAGGCCGTGCTCGGTGAAGCTGCACGGGTCCGAAAGGGTCAGGGTGACGTCGCGGTAGATGCCGCTGCCGGTGAACCAGCGCGAGTCGGCCACCTGCTCGTGCTCCACCCGCACGCACACGACGTTCTCCCCCGGCCGCACAAAGTCGCTCACGTCGAAACTGAAGGAGCTGTAGCCCGAGGCCCGGCCGCCCAGATAGTTGCTGTTGACCCACACCTGGCTGTGCTTGTACACCCCGCCGAAGCAGAGCCGCGCGCGCATGCCCGCCGCCTGCTCGGGCAGGGTGAAGCTGCGTCGATACCAGGCGGTGCCGCCGGGCAGATACCCGGTGCCGCTGGCGTTGGCGGGATCGAAGGGATGCTCCACCGACCAATCGTGGGGCAGGGTGACCCTGCGCCAGGCCTGGTCGTCGTACCCCATGAAGTCCGCCCCGGGCGCGTCGCCCAGATGGAAGCGCCAGTCGAGGTTGAGAAGAATCTGCTTGCTCATGGCTTGCCTCTCCTTATCTTGGGCATGGGTCCGGGCCCATGCTGATACCGCTATTGTAACCGCTTTCGGTAAGGGAGGCAAGGCCCCTTTTCCCTTGACAGCGCCCGGGTTGTATGCTAGGTTTAAGGCGGATCGGAAAACTTCATCGACGAGCCGGGTAGCCCTTCTTCCGGGAGGGCTTTAATAGGGAATGAGGTGCGAATCCTCAACAGAGCCGCTGCTGTATGGAGCGAGCCCGCCCCAGACCGAGAGGTCGGCCACTGGCGCAAGCTGGGAAGGCGGGAAGGGCGCTCAAGCTCCAAGTCAGAATACCTGCCCGGGTCAGGATGCACGAATCTTCTTCGAGCCTAAGAAGGTGCAGACCCGAACATTCCCCTCACTGACGGGGGAGTGGTTGTGCTGCATGGAACCATGCAGCTTTTTTTGTTTTCCGAGACCGCACAGAGATAAAGGAGTAGGATTGCGTATGTACAAGAAGTTCCTCAGCGCCGCCCTGGCGCTGCTGCTGGCCCTGGGCCTGGCGGGCTGCGCCAGCCAGAGCGCGGCGACCGCCACCCCCAGCGCGTCGGCCCCGGCCAGCGCCCAGGCGGAGCAGAGCGCCCCGGCCCAGGCGGCCAAGCCCGACAAGGACCGCGAGGGCAACCCCATCACCCTGCCCGAGCAGGTGAACACCATCGTGTCCATGGCCCCGGCCACCACCCAGGTGCTCTGCGACCTGGGCCTGGCGGACAAGATCGTCGCCGTGGACACCCAGTCGCCCCTGTACGCCACCGGGCTGAAGGAGGGCATCCCCACCTTTGACATGATGGCCCCGGACGCCGAGGCCATCGCCGCGCTCAAGCCCGACCTGGTCTTCACCTCGGGGCTGAGCGCCGTGGGCGGGGACGATCCCTTCGCCGCGTCCAAAAAGCTGGGCGTGTGCGTGGCCAACATCCCCTCCAGCGACAGCATCCAGGGCGTCCAGGCCGACGTACAGTTCATCGCCGACTGCGTGGGCAAGAGCCAGGAGGGCAAGGCCCTGGTCGACGAGATGCAGCGCAAGATCGATCAGATCGCCGCCATCGGCCAGACCATCGACCAGCCCGCCGGCGTGCTCTTTGAGATCGCCGCCGCGCCGCAGATCTATTCCTTCGGCTCGGGCGTGTTCCTGGACGAGATGATCACCCTGATCGGCGCGAAGAACGTCCTGGCCGGCCAGACCAGCTGGGTCTCGGTCAGCGAGGAGGACGCCGTGGCCGCCAACCCCGACGTCATCCTGACCAACGTCAACTACCTGGACGACGCGGTGGCCGAGATCAAGGCCCGCCCGGGCTGGGAGAACGTCGCCGCCGTCAAGGACGGCAGGGTGTTCTACATCGACAACGGCGCCAGCTCCCTGCCCAACCACCACATCGTCGACGCGCTGGCGCAGATGGCCAAGGCCGTCTACCCCGAGGCGTATAAGGAGATTGCTTGACGTGAAAACCTGGAGCAAGGCCCTGCTGTTGGGCGCGCTCAGCCTGGCGGTGCTATTAGCGGCAATCGGCATCGGCTCGGTGAGCATCGCGCCCGGGGACATCTTTGCGATCTTCGGCCATAAGCTGTGGGGCCTGCCCCTGCCTGACGGGATGGATGCGGTTACCGCATCCATCCTTTGGGATATCCGGCTGCCCCGAGCGCTGGCGGCCTTCCTGGTGGGCGGGGCGCTGGCGGCCAGCGGCACGGTGATGCAGTCGGTGCTGAAGAACCCCCTGGCCTCCTCCTACACCCTGGGGGTGTCCTCGGGGGCCAGCCTGGGGGCCGCAGCGGTGATGGTGACCGGGTTCACCCTGCCCTTTGCGGGCATGTTCACCCTGCCGATAGCGGGCTTTATCGCGGGCCTGGCCACGGTGCTGGCGGCCATCGCCTTTGCCATGCGCCTGGACCGCAACCTGGAGAACCAGACCATCATCCTGGTGGGCATGGTCTTCTCCCTGTTCGTCAACGCCATCCTGACCCTGATCAACGCCCTGGCCAAGGAGCAGCTCCAGCAGCTGGTGCTCTGGCAGATGGGCAGCTTCTCGGCCAAGAACTGGAGCCACCTGGCGGTGCTGCTGCCGGTGGTGCTCGTCGGCGCGCTGCTGTTGTGCCGCTACACCCGGGAGATGGACATCATGACCTTCGGCGACGAGCAGGCCCGGGCCATGGGCGTGGACACCAAGCCCGTCAAGCTCAAGCTGATCGTGCTCGCCGCGCTGCTGACCGGCACGGCGGTGTCCTTCACCGGGGTGATCGGCTTTGTGGACCTGATCGCCCCCCATGTGGTGCGGCGCTTCTTCGGCGCGGCGCACCGGCGGGTGCTGCCGCTGTCGGTGCTCTTCGGCGGGGCGTTCATGGCCGGGGCGGACCTGGTGGCCCGCACGGCGCTCTCGCCCATCGAGCTGCCCGTGGGCGCGGTGACCGCCCTGGTGGGCGCGCCGTTTTTCGCCTTCATCTATTTTAAGCGGCGGGGGAGGGCGCGGGCATGATCGAGCTGATCGGCGTGAGCGCCGGCTACGACGGGCAGGACGTGCTCCACGGGCTGGACTTCGCCCTGCCCGAGGGGCAAAACCTGTGCATCCTGGGCCCCAACGGCTGCGGCAAGACCACCCTGCTGCGGGCCATCGCCGGGCTGCTGCCCTTTGCCGGGGACATCCGCATCGACGGGCGGAGCGTCAAGGACATGGGCAGAAAGCGCCTGGCCGCCAAGGTCGCCCTGATGAGCCAGGTGTCGGGGGCGTTCTTCGGCTCCTACTGCGTGGCCGAGACCGTGGCGATGGGCCGCTATCTGCACGGCAAGGGCGGCTGGTTCGCCGGGCAGAGGCGGCAGGACCGGGCGGCGGTGGCGGACTGCCTGGCGGCCACCGGCCTGACGGACCTGGCCGACCGGCCCATCGGCGAGCTCTCGGGGGGCCAGCTGCAGCGGGTGTTCCTGGCCCGCGCCCTGGCCCAGCAGCCCAGCGTCATCCTGCTGGACGAGCCCACCAACCACCTGGACCTGAAATACCAGACCGAGCTGATCGCCTACCTGAAGGACTGGTCCGCCCAGCCCGGGCACACCGTGGTGGGCGTGCTGCACGACATCAACCTCGCCCTGGAGCTGGCCGATCAGGGGCTGTTCCTCAAGGACGGCCGCCTGGCCGCCGCCGGGCCCCTGGACGAGGTGGTCACCCCCGCGTTGCTGCGGCGGGTGTACGACATGGACGTGGCCGGCTACATGCGCCGCGCCCTGACCCGATGGGAGGGATTTTCCGATGTACCGAAGCCCCTTTGAGGCCTACCCGTTTCTCTGCGACGACGGGGCGGACCTGCGGTGCGATTTTGAGCTGGCCACCGACCGGCTCTCCAGCGCCAT
Source organism: Christensenellales bacterium (assembly GCA_050945875.1). Taxonomy (GTDB): domain Bacteria; phylum Bacillota; class Clostridia; order Christensenellales; family JBMNTT01; genus JBMNTT01. The sequence continues at coordinate 26,737 of JBMNTT010000023.1, read as the reverse complement.
CGGCCTGCTGCGCGCCCAGACGCCCGAGCTGGCCGAGGAGCTGTTGTGGGTGGGGGAGCTGGTCTACCACGCCAACGCCACCCTGCGCACCCGGCTGACCGTGACCCAGGCGGAGATCGACCGCCTGCGGGCGCGCACCGAAGCCCTGCGCGCCCTGGCCGGGGGGCGCTGCCATCGGTTCGTGCAGCCCCAGGGCAGCGCCCGGGCCTGCCTGGCCCATCTGCTGCGGGTGGACTGCAAGAGCCTGGTGCGCCTGATCTACCGCTATGACCAGGCCGGCGGCGCGGCGCCCGAGGCCCTCATCGACTTTGTCAACCTGCTCTCGGGCTACTTCTTCTTCCTGGCGCTCTACCTCAACGAGCTGGACGGCGTGGACGAGGTGGATTTCGTCAGCCGCAACTATCCCGCCCCCGGCGGCGATTGACAACCCCGCCCCCCGGGCCCTACAATAGAGAGCGGACCGCCCCGGCGGTCCGCTTTGCCAAATCGCGAGAAGGGGTTGTCGCCATGCGGACCATCTGGTTTTTCTTCAACTTATGCGGGTATCTGATCTATGCCTGGCCGTACATGATCAAGGCCAAGCGCCTGGACAAGGCCGGCAAGAGGGACGAGCGCGACGCGCTGGTCCTGCCCCTGGTGCGGCGCTGGGCGCTGCGCATGCTCAAGGTGGCCAAGGTCACGCCCCAGGTCTCGGGCCTGGAGAACCTGCCCGGGGAGCCGGCGGTCTATGTCAGCAACCATCAGAGCGACTTTGATTTTCTGCTGATGCTGGCCTGCCTGGACGCGCCCCATCCCATCGTCGCCAAGAAGGAGATCCTCAAGGTGCCGGTGGTGCGCACCTGGATGACCCTGTTCGACTGCGTGTTCATCGACCGGGACAACGCCCGCCAGTCGGTCATGGCCCTGCAGCGGGCCGCCGAGATGATCCAGCAGGGCAAGAGCGTCATCGTCTTCCCCGAGGGCACCCGCTCCAAGGGCGACCGGATGGGCGAGTTCAAGGCCGGGGCCTTCATGATGGCCTTTCGCGCCAAGTGCCCCATCGTGCCCGTGGCCATCGACGGCTCCTACAAGGCCATGGAGGCCCAGGGCGTGTGGATGCGCCCGGCCACCGTGCCGGTAACCATCCTGCCCAAGATCGACACCGCCCCCCTGGACCGGGCGGCCCAGCGCGCCCTGCCCGAGGACATCGCCCGGCGGATCGCCGCCGCCAAGACCGCCAACTAAATCTGCAGGAAGAATCACTAAATCCTGCAAAAACAGCGCAAACGGTTGCATGAGAATGCAACCGTTTGCAGATTCTGGGGTCCCGAAAAAACCGACATGAAATTGTGCACATGGTGGATTGCAATTCAAGGGCGATGGTTTATAATGGAGGCAGCGGCCTGAGGCCACTGAAAAAGAGGAGGAACTTGCATGCGCTATAAGAGACTGGGCAAAACCGATCTGAACGTGTCCGTGGCCACGGTGGGCACCTGGGCGATCGGCGGATCGGGCTGGGGCGAGGTGGACCGCAGCGATTCCATCAAGGCCATCCACGCGATGCTGGATAACGGCGTCAACTTCATCGATACCGCTCCCTGCTACGGCAACGGCTACTCGGAGGAGGTCGTGGGCGACGCCATCAAGGGCCGCCGCCGCGAGGACCTGATCATCTCCACCAAATGCGGGCTGATCTGGGGCGAGGGCATCAAGGGCCTGGAGCGCGACATCAGCTACAAGGTCATCATCAACGAGGTGGATCACTCCCTGCGCCGCCTGGGCACCGACTATATCGACCTGTACCTGGTGCACAAGCCGGACTTTAAGGGCACCCCCGCCGGGGAGACCATGCACGCCATGATGGACCTGAAGAAGGCCGGCAAGATCCGCCACGTGGGCGTGTCCAACTACCCGGTGCCGCTGCTGGAGGAGTCCATCCAGTACGGGGATATCGAGGTCATTCAGCCCCCCTTCTCGATGGTGGACCGCTCCAGCCTGGATGAGCTGGAGTTCGCCAAGGCCCACGACATGGGCGTGATGACCTACGGCAGCCTGGGCGCGGGCATCCTGACCGGCGCGATCCGCGAGATGCCGCATTTTGATCCCGGCGACATGCGCCTGAACTTCTACCCCTTCTTCAAGGAGCCCAAGTTCACCAAGTGCATGCAGCTGCTCAAGACCCTGGACGAGATCGCCCAGGCCCACAACCGCCCGGTGGCCCAGGTCGCCGTCAACTGGAGCACCCAGAACCCCCTGGTGGACACCGCCCTGATGGGCGTGCGCAACCCCCGCGAGGCCGACGAGAACTGCGCCGCCACCGAGTGGGAGCTCTCCGCCGATGAGATCCAGCGCCTCAACGACGCCATCGCCGTCTACGAGGCCGAGTAAACCCAGCCTTTGCGAGGGACCCCGCTTTGCGCGGGGTCCTTTTTTTGCGGCGGGGCGGGTAGGCAAGGGGCCCGCGGGCGTGGTATCATGGAGGTCACGCGGAAGGAGGGAGCCGGCATGGCGGAGCTGTATCTGTTGGCGGAGTTCGACGCGGGCGCCCAGGCGGTGCTGGCGGGGTATGGCCGCGCCCTGAGCGCCCAGGGGCTGACCGGGCGGCAGACCCCGGGGATTCCCCATCATCTCACCCTGGGCAGCTTCCCGATGGAGCGGGAGGCGGACCTGGCCGAGCGCCTGGCGCGCGTTTGCGGGCAGCGGCGGGCGCTATCGCTGTGCATGGGGCATATCGGCCTGTTCGGGCGGGAGGTGCTGTTCGTGGCGCCCAACGCCAACGAGGAGCTGCTCGCCCTGCGGGCGGCGCTGTGTGGGCAGCCCTGCCGCGGAGCGCACCCCTGGGCGCCCCACGCCACGGTGCTGATCGACCAGCCCGAGGCGATCCTGCGGGCGCTGCCCGCGCTGACCGAGGCCTTCGAGCCCTTCACAGCCCGCGTCGTGAGCGTCAGCCTGTACGCCTTCTTCCCGGCGCGCCTGATCCGGCGCTGCGCCCTGGCGGGCGGACGGGGCGGGGCGTGAACCGTTGGCGCGGGCGGGCTTGCGCCGCCCGTCGGTTTCTGCTATACTGATCAGGTTGAAATTTTATAGACAGTTCGTGACCATCCTGTCGTTAAACAAAACTAGGGAAGCAGCCCCGGGCCATGGCCCCGGGCGGTGAGATGGCGCGTTTTTTTCGCGCCATCTTGTTTTTGTCTGCTGCCCAGCGACGGATGGCGCGCCGAGGAGGCAGCAAGACCATGGTTCGATACAGCGTGATTCCCCGGAAGAATCCCCGGGAGATCGTCATGCTCCGGGGGCGGGGCTGCGCGTGGCGGCGGTGCCGCTTTTGCGACTACCACTTGGATTTCAGCCGGGATGAGGCGGCCAATTTCGCCCTGAACCGGCAGGTACTCAGCCAGGTGACCGGGCGCTACGGGGTGCTGGAGGTCATCAACTCCGGCTCCTTTGTGGACCTGGACGAGCGGACCCTGGCGCAAATCGCCCAGCTCTGCCGGCAGCGGGGGATCGGCCAAATCCACTTCGAGTGCCACTGGATGCACCGGGACCGGGTGGCGGATTTTCGGGCGATGTGGCGGGCGATGGGCGTGGCGCTGAAGGTTAAGATCGGGGTGGAGACCTTCGACGCGCTCTTCCGGGAGAGCTACCTGGTCAAGGGCATCGACGAGACCGACCCGGCCCGGATCGCCCAGGACTTTGACGAGGTCTGCCTGCTCCAGGGCCTGCCCGGGCAGACCGTCCCGGGCATGATCGATGACATTCAGACCGGCCTGGCGCACTTTGAGCGGGTGTGCGTCAACATCATGAACGCCAACACCAGCCCCATCCGGCCCGATCCCCGGGTGATCGATCTCTTCCGGCGGGAGGTCTATCCCCGGTATGCCGACGCCGACCGGGTGGACATCCTGATGGAGAACACCGACTTTGGCGTGGGGGAGGTGGACGGCGATGCGCAATGAGCTGATGCTGCTGGTGTCGCTGTTGCTGGCCTTCGGCGGGACGCTGGCCTGGTTCGCGCTGATGGGCAAGGCCGGGCTGATGGGCTGGACGGTGCTGGCCACCATCGCGGCCAACATCGAGGTGCTGATCCTGGTGGAGGCCTTCGGCATGGAGCAGACCCTGGGCAACATGCTCTTCGCCTCGAGCTTCCTGGTCACCGACATCCTCAGCGAGCTCTACGGCAAGCGCGAGGCCCAGCGCGCCGTCAACCTGGGCATCGCCGCCTCGCTGACCTTCATCCTGGTCTCCCAGTCCTGGTTGGCCTACGCGCCCAGCGCGGCCGACTGGGTCTTTCCCAGCATCCAGGCGGTGTTCTCCAACACCCCGCGGATGCTGCTGGCGGGCCTGGTGGTTTACGCCATCGTGCAGCGCTTCGACGTGTGGGCCTACCACAAATGGTGGGCCTGGAGCACCCGCCGCTTCGGCGACGCCCGCCGGATGCTATGGCTGCGCAACAACGGCTCCACCCTGCTCTCCCAGCTGCTCAACACCGTGCTGTTCACCCTGGGCGCCTTCTGGGGCACCTACGACACGCCCACGCTGATCAGCGTCATGGGGGCGAGCTATCTCATCTTCATCGTCACCAGCCTGCTGGACACGCCCTTCGTCTATCTGGCCCGGTATCTGTACGAGCGGCGGATAGCCCGCCGGGAAGCGGCGTAAAATAATCCCGACGCGCCTGTCGTCCAGGCCCTTGCTCGGGCCTGGACGATTGTGTATACTCGAGGTGATCGGAAAGGGGGAGTTGCCATGCCGACGGTTGAGGCGATCGGGTGGGTGCTGCTGGGCACCGGGTTCATGTTCCTGTCCACGTCCCTGGGGGCGGCGCTGGTCTTTCTGTTTCGGGGGGCGGTCAACCCCAAGGCCCAGCGGGTCTTTCTGGGCTTCGCCGCGGGGGTGATGATCGCCGCCTCGGTGTGGAGCCTGATCAACCCCGCCATCGACATGGCCCGCGAGCAGGGCGTCGCCCTGCCCTGGCTGCCGGCGGCGGGCGGGTTTGCGCTGGGGGCGGCGTTCCTGCTGCTGCTGGATAAGCTGCTGCCCCATCTGCACCCGGGCAGCGACCAGCCCGAGGGCCCCCGCACCGGCCTGAACCGCACGACGCTGTTGGTCTGGGCGGTGACGCTGCACAACATCCCCGAGGGCATGGCCGCCGGGCTGGCCTTCGCCTTGGCCGCCCAGGGCGGCGGGTCGGTCACCCTGGCCGCGGCGCTGGTGCTGGCCCTGGGCATGGGGCTGCAGAACTTCCCCGAGGGCGCGGCCATCTCCCTGCCCCTGAAGCGGGAGGGCCTGTCCAACGGGCGCAGCTTTGCCTACGGGGCGCTCTCGGGCGTGGTCGAGCCCATCGCCGGGGTGATCACCGTGCTGATCGCCGGGTCCATCGAGCCGGTGATGCCCTGGCTGCTGTCCTTCGCCGCCGGGGCGATGGTCTACGTGGTGGTGGAGGAGCTGATCCCCGAGGCCCAGCTGGGCGAGCACAGCCACGCCGGCACCCTGGGGGTGCTGGCGGGTTTCCTGCTGATGATGGTGCTCGACGTGGCGCTGGGCTGAGCGATGACGCGGGCACGCAAAAAGCACCCGGACGCGTCCGGGTGCTTTTTTAGGTGCCGGGGGTTATGGCTGGGCCAGGATGTCCTGCTTCTCGGAGAGCAGGTCGTCGCCGGCCAGCAGGGCCTCCACCTGATGAAGGCCCAACCGGTCGATCATCGAGCCGAAGCGCTCGCCCTTTTCGCCCAGCTTCTTGTACAGCAGGATGCATTTCTCCACCATCTGGAGGGCCTCGTCGTAGGTGTACAGGGCGCTGAGCGCGTCGCCGTGGCGGGTCTGCTTGCCCCAGCGGCCGCCCACGTAGAGCTGGTAGCGCACCTCGCCCTGCTCGCCGGCCTTGAAGGGGCACTTGCGGTAGCAGCGGCCGCAGTTGTTGCACTTGTCGGGGTCCAGGCGCAGTTTGTCCCCCTCCACGCGCAGCGCGCCCATCGGGCAGGCGTCCACCAGCGCGCACTTCTTGCAGCCCCGGCAGGCCTCCAGGTCGAACACCGGCACCCGCTGGCCGACGATGCCCACGTCGTTCAGGTCGGGCTTGACGCAGTTGTTGGGGCATCCGCCCACGGCGATCTTGAACTTGTGGGGCAGGGCGACGCCGCGGTAGCCTTCATAGAAGCGATGATGGATCTCCTCGGCCATGGCCTGGGTGTCGATCAGGCCGAAGACGCACACCGTGCCCTTGCAGGCCACCACCGGGCGCACCTTGGCCCCGGTGCCGCCGGTGACCAGCCCTGCCTGGGCGATGAAGGCCTTGAACGGCTCGATGTTCTCCAGCGTCAGCCCCGTCACCTCCAGGGTCAGCCGCACGGTCAGGGCCACATGGCCGTTGCCGAAGCGCCGGGCCGCCTCGCTGAGCACCTCCAGCTGCTCGGCGCTGAGCACGCCGTTGACGGTGATGACCCGGGCGCTAAAGCGCTCCCCGTCGTTGTTGAGCAAAAATCCCTCGCCCTTGAGCCGGGCGCGCTCCTGCGCAGAGATGTTCATCCCGATTCCTCCCTCGTTTTTGACAGTGACAGGTCTCATTATAGCACTGGATAAATCGATTGAAAAATAGTAATATATAATCAAAACGATCGATAAAACCGATGAAAGGCGGGGAAGGCATGACCCTGCGGCACCTGCGCATCTTTGTGGCGGTGGCGGACCTGGGCAAGATGAGCGCCGCGGCCAAGGCGCTGTTCCTCTCCCAGTCCACCGTCAGCCAGGCGATCGCCGAGCTGGAGGCCCACTATCAAACCCGGCTGTTCGAGCGGCTGGGCAAGCGCCTGTACCTGACTGAATCGGCCCGCCGCCTGCTCAGCTACGCCCGGCCGCTGCTGGCCCTATTCGGGGAAATGGAGCAGCAGATGGGCCAGCACAACCGGGTGCAGCGCCTGCATGTCGGCGCGACGATGACCATCGGCGCCTGCCTGCTGACGGGGCTGGTCGATCGCTTCGAGGCGGCCCATCCCCAGGTGGAGGTGACCTGCGTGGTGGACAACACCCGGGCCGTCGCCGAGGGGGTCAGCCGCAACGAGCTGGACCTGGGCTTCGTCGAGGGGCAGGTCCACGCGCCGGAGCTGGCGGTCGCCCCGGTGCTGACCGACGAACTGGTGCTGATCCTGCCGCCGGACCATCCCCTGGGGCGGCAGGGGCGGGTGCACCTGGCCCATTTGGCCGACCAGCCCATGATCCTGCGGGAGGAGGGCAGCGGCACCCGAGAGCTCTTTCTGTCGGCCTGTCGGCAGCAGGGGGTGCCGGTGCGGGAGAAATGGTCCTGCCACGGGGCCGAGGCCATCAAGAGCGCGGTCATGGGCGGTCAGGGCCTGTCGGTGATCTCCGGGCGGCTGGTGCAGGGGGAGGCCGAAGCGGGCCGCCTGGCGGTGCGCCCCATCGAAGGGGCCCGGCTGGTGCGCGATTTCTCCCTGGTCCACCACCGCAACAAGTTCCTCTCCGAGCCCATCCGCCGGTTCATGGACCTGTGCCGGCAGCCGGGCTGACGCGGACAAATGTGGCGAAAACCCGAACATTTTCGAGAATTTCGCCCACAAAACGCCATGATTTTGTTGACATGGCCGACAAAACATGCTAAATTAGGGGCACGCTCCAGGGTGCTTTGGGCGCGCTGAGCGGACGAACTGTGTGTATCGGCTTTCCGTATGGACCGGTGCGCACGCCTTCGAAGCCATCCCACCCGATTGCGTCTGGCTGCAGACGGATTGTGTGGGATTTTTTTCTGCGCTTTTTTTCGCGGACCGCCGCCCCCGGTAGAAGGTTGAAAGGGCCGGTGGTTGATGGTACAATGGTCCGAAGAGTGTCCAATGCCCCGGGAAGGGAACCTGAGAGGAAAGACGATCGCAGATGAGTTTTTTTGAAAAATTGTTTGGCGGCGGGAACGACAAGGAGATCAAGCGCCTGAACAAATCCGTGGACGCCATCCTGGCCCTGGATGAGCGGATGCAGGCCCTCTCCGACGAGGCGCTCAAGGCCAAGACCGCCGAGTTCCGTCAGCGCTACGCGAAGGGCGAGACCCTGGACGCGCTGATGGTGGAGGCCTTCGCGGTGCTGCGGGAGGCCAGCTGGCGCGCCATCGGCATCAAGCAGTTCCCGGTGCAGCTGCTCGGCGGCATCGTGCTGCACCAAGGGCGCATCGCCGAGATGAAGACCGGCGAGGGCAAAACCTATGTCGCCCCCCTGGCGGCCTACCTCAACGCCATCCCCGGCGGCGGCGTGCACGTGGTCACCGTCAACGACTATTTGGCCAAGTACCAGGGCGAGATGATCAGCAAGGTCTTCGCCATGCTGGACATGAAGGTCGGCCTGATCCTGCACGACATGGACAGCAAGGAGCGCCAGCAGGCCTACGGCGCGGACATTACCTACGGCACCAACAACGAGTTCGGCTTCGACTACCTGCGCGACAACATGGTCATCCGCCGGGAGGAGATGGTGCAGCGGCCGCTGAACTTCGCCATCATCGACGAGGTGGACTCCATCCTCATCGACGAGGCCCGCACCCCTCTGATCATCTCCGGCGCGGGGGAGAAATCCACCGAGCTGTACACCATCGCCGACCGCTTCGCCGCCCGCCTGAAGGAGGAGGAGGACTACACCCAGGAGGAGAAGAAGAAGGCCATCAACCTCACCGAGGAGGGCGTGCGCAAGGCCGAGCAGTTCTTCTCGGTGGACAACCTGACCGATGTGGATAACACCGAGCTCAACCACCACATCATGCAGGCCCTCAAGGCCCGTTACACCATGAAGCGCGACCGCGACTATGTGGTGCAGAACGGCGAGGTCATCATCGTGGACGAGTTCACCGGCCGCCTGATGACCGGAAGGCGCTACTCCGAGGGGCTGCACCAGGCCATCGAGGCCAAGGAGGGCGTCAAGATCGCCCGGGAGAGCCGGACGCTGGCCACCATCACCTTCCAGAACTACTTCCGCATGTACAAAAAGCTCTCGGGCATGACCGGCACGGCCAAGACCGAGGAGGCCGAGTTCAAGGATATCTACGCCCTGGACGTGGTCTGCCTGCCCACCAACAAGCCCATGATCCGCAAGGACCTGGACGACGAGGTCTACCGCAACACCGCCGCCAAGTACGAGGCGGTGGTCAAGCAGGTCATCGCCTGCCATGAGCAGGGCCAGCCCGTGCTGGTGGGCACCGTGTCGGTGGAGAAGAGCGAGCTGCTGAGCGACCTGCTCAAAAAGCGCGGCGTCGCCCATGTGGTGCTCAACGCCAAGTACCACGAGAAGGAGGCCGAGATCGTCGCCCAGGCCGGTCAGTTCGGCGCGGTGACCATCGCCACCAACATGGCCGGCCGCGGCACCGACATCCTGCTGGGCGGCAACCCCGACCTGATGGCCCGCCGGGAGATGCGCGCCCTCAAGTACGAGCCCGACATGATCGAGCAGGCGATCAGCCGCGCCGACACCGAGGACCCCGAGGTGCTCCAGGCGCGGGAGGTCTACCGCAAGCTGCTGGCCCAGTTCAAGCAGCAGACCGACGCCGAGCACGAGAAGGTGGTCGCCGTGGGCGGCCTGTACATCATCGGCACCGAGCGGCACGAGTCCCGCCGCATCGACAACCAGCTGCGCGGCCGCGCCGGTCGCCAGGGCGACCCGGGCTGCTCGAAGTTCTTCATCGCCCTGGACGACGACCTGATGCGCATGTTCGGCGGCGACCGCATCCAGCCCATGCTCGAGCGCATCAACCTGCCCGAGGACGAGCCCATCGCCCACGGCCTGCTGACCAAGCAGATCGAGAACGCGCAAAAGCGCGTGGAGACCCGCAACTTCGAGACCCGCAAGAGCGTGCTGCAGTTTGACGACGTCATGAACCAGCAGCGCGAGGTCATCTACTCCCAGCGCCGCAAGGTGCTCATGGGCGAGGACCTGCGCGGGGATATCATGGGCATGCTCGCCACCTTGACCGGCGACGCCGTGGCCACCTACACCCCCGAGAAGGAGCCCTATCAGTGGGACCTGGAGGGGCTGAAGAAATACCTCGCGCCCATCTTCCTGCCCGAGGGGTCCCTGACCCTGACCGGCGAGCAGGTCGACGAGCTGACCCGCGACAGCCTGACCGAGCGGCTGGTCAAGATCGGCCAGGACGCCTACGCCCAGCAGGAGCAGCGCATCGGCGAGGCCGGGGTGGACATGCGCGAGGTGGAGCGGGTGGTCATGCTGCGGGTGGTGGACCGCAAGTGGACCGACCACATCGACGCGATGGACCAGCTGCGCCAGGGCATCGGCCTGCGCGCCTACGGCCAGCGCGACCCCGTGGTGGAATACCGCAAAGAGGGGTACGATATGTTCGAGCAGATGATCGTATCCATCCAGGCCGACACCCTGACGATGCTCTACCACGTGCGCGCCGAGAAGGTGCCCGAGCGTCGGCGGGAGGTCGCCCCGATCAGCACCAACCGGTCCGACGGGGCCGACGCGGTGAAAAAGCCCGCCCAGGCCGGCAAGAAGGTCGGGCGCAACGATCCCTGTCCCTGCGGCAGCGGCAAGAAGTACAAAAACTGCTGCGGCCGCAACGCGTAAACCCCATCATTACATGCCGAAAGGCGAGGAGCGTGATTGCATGAGCATGGTTCAGCTGGACAACGCCAAGCTGGATCTCCAAAAAGTGCGGGAGATGCTGCAGCAGGTCGGTGATTCACTTTAACCTGGATCAGATGCGGATCCAAATAGAGGAGCTCAACCAGGAGATGTCGGCCCCGGGCTTTTGGGATAACCTGGAGCGGGCCCAGCAGGTCAACCAGCGCTTAAAGGGCCTGGAGGATCAGGTGGGCCGCTTCAAGGCCCTCACCCAGCAGGCCGAGGATATCGAGGTGCTCATCGAGATGGGCCAGGAGGAGGAGGACCCCTCCATGGCCGACGAGGTGACCCAGGAGCTCGAGACCCTGCGCAATCAGGTCAACGAGATGCGCCTGACCACCCTGCTGACCGGTCCCTATGACCACAACAGCGCCATCCTGTCGCTGCATGCGGGCGCGGGCGGCACCGAGGCCCAGGACTGGTGCCAGATGCTCTACCGCATGTACACCCGCTACTGCGAGAAGCGGGGCTATCAGGTGCGGGTGCTGGACCTGCTGGAGGGCGACGAGGCGGGCATCAAGTCCGTCACCTTCGAGGTCAACGGCGAAAACGCCTACGGCTATCTCAAGGCCGAGAAGGGCGTGCACCGCCTGGTGCGCATCTCGCCCTTCGACTCGGCCAGCCGTCGGCATACCTCCTTCGTCTCCCTGGACGTTATGCCCCAGATCGACGACGCCGAGGAGATCGAGATCCGCCCCGAGGACCTGAAGGTGGACACCTACCGCTCCAGCGGCGCGGGCGGCCAGCACATCAACAAGACCGACTCGGCCGTGCGCATGACCCATGTGCCCACGGGCATCGTGGTCTCCTGCCAGACCGAGCGCAGCCAGGTGCAAAACCGCGAGACCTGCCTGCGCATGCTGCGGGCCCGCCTGGTCGAGCTCAAGGAGCGCGAGCAGGCCGAGAAGATCGCCGAGATCAAGGGCGAGCTGAAGAAGATCGAGTGGGGCAGCCAAATTCGCTCCTACGTGTTCCACCCCTACAGCATGGTCAAGGATCACCGCACCGGCGTGGAGGTGGGCTCCACCGCAGGGGTTATGGACGGCGACCTGGACCTGTTCATCAACACCTATCTACAGATGGCAAACGGCTGATCCCTCAGGCGAGCTGAGGGGGAAATGGAGGACATGGCGCCATGAAACAAGCGACCGGGCGCGCCGTTCGCGCGCTGACCTGTCTATCCCTGGCGGCGATGCTATCGCTGGCGGGCTGCGCCCCCAAGCAGGAGCCCTCACCCAGCCCCAGCGCCACGCCGGTGGTAGTGACCGCCTCGGCCACCCCGGAGCCCAGCGCCACGGCGCAGCCCGCCGCCGAGCCGACGGACGCGCCCTTCACCGGCAACCCCATCACCGGGGACCCCGACTGGTCCGGCGCGTTCAAACCCGTGCTCTGCGTGTTCGACATGGCCTCGGGCGCCCTGCCCCAGGCGGGCATCTCCCAGGCCGACGTGCTCTACCAGGTGCAGGTCGAGGGCGGCGAGACCCGGATGCTGGGCCTGTTTTTGACCGACATCCCCGAGAAGGCCGGCCCGGTGCGCAGCGCCCGCACGGTGTTCGTCTCTATCCAGCAGATGTGGGGCTGCCTGTTCGTGCACCACGGAGGGGCTACAAACGACTTCCTTCAAGAGGTTGATGCCTATGGACAGCTCAAAACCTATCAAGTTGAACGATTTGATGGCATGAGCGACGGCGCCTATTTCTGGCGGGGCAGCGAGCACAAAGCGCCCCACAACTCCTATGCCAACCTGCAAAAATGCCTGGCCGACAGCCAGGGCGCGCCCGAGGCGCGGGGCTTTGTCTTCGGCGAGCTGCCCCAGGGCGGCGCGGCCGCCCAAGAGATCGACTTTGCCTACTCCTCCCTGGCCCGGGAGCACTACGACTACGACGCGGACCAAGGGCTGTACCTGCGCCAGCACAACGGCAAGAAGCTCGTGGACGCGGAGAACAGTCAGCAGGTGGCGGCGTCCAACGTCATCATGATCAAATACCCCTTCCACGACAATGTCGACTCGTCGCATCATGGGTACTACGAGATGACCGGCCAGGGCGAGGCGGTGATCTGCCGGGATGGGCGGAGCTTCCCCTGCACCTGGATCCAAGAGAACAAGACCGATATGATCCGTTTCGTGGACGATCAGGGCAACGATATCCCCTTGAAGGTGGGCAAGAGCTGCGTGCACATCCTGCCCGACAAGGTGGAGATCACCTGCAACTAAACCGAGGCTGAGGGCCGGCGTGGGCCGGCCCTTTTTTCATCGCAAACAGAAGGAGGCGCGGGATATGGAAAAGGTATGGCAGGGCCAGGGGCTGAGCCTGGGGGTGTGCTACTACCCGGAGCAATGGGACAGGTCCCTGTGGCGGCAGGATTATGCGCGCATGAAGGCCATGGGCCTGACCTATGTGCGCATGGCGGAGTTCGCCTGGAGCATCTTTGAGCCCCGGGAGGGAGAGTTCCACTTCGAGCTGTTTGACGAGGCCATCGCCCTGGCGGGGGAGGCCGGGCTGAAGGTCATCCTGGGCACCCCCACGGCCACGCCGCCCACCTGGCTGACGGACAAGTACCCCGAGGCGCTCAACGCGCGGATGGACGGCGTGGTCTACGGCCACGACATGCGCCGGCACTACACCTACAACGCCCGAATCTATCAGCTGCTCTCGGCGCGCATCGTGGGCAAGCTGGCCGATCACTACGGCGACAACCCCCACGTGGCGGGCTGGCAGATCGACAACGAGCTCAACTGCGAGACCAACGAGTTCTACGCCGACGCCGACCGGGCGGCCTTCCGGGACTGGTGCCGCGCGCGCTATGGCACCCTGGAGGCCTTGAACGCCGCCTGGGGCGCGACCTTCTGGAACCAGACCTACACCGACTGGGCCCAGGTGGACCTGAGCCGACCCACAGCCGCCAATTCGCCCAACCCCCACAAGAGCCTGGATGAGAAGCGCTTCTTCTCCGACAGCTGCATCGCCTTTGCCAAGCTGCAGGCCGACATTCTCCGGGCCCGCTGCCCCGGCCAGTTCGTCACCCACAACGGCATGTTCGGCCATGTGGACAGCCACGAGCTGACCGACGCCTGCCTGGATTTCTTCACCTACGACTCCTACCCCAACTTCGGCCGCATCGCCGAGGACCCCGCGCCCGGGGCCTTCAACGACCGCATGTGGAGCTACAACCTGTCCAAGATGCGCTCGGTATCGCCAGCGTTCGCGATCATGGAGCAGCAGTCCGGCCCCGGGGGCTGGATCAACCGCATCGAGCAGCCCAGCCCGATGCCCGGGCAGCTGCGCCTGTGGGCCTGGCAGTCCATCGCCCACGGGGCGGACATGGTCAGCTTCTTCCGCTGGCGCACCGCCAGCTACGGCACCGAGATCTACTGGCACGGCATCTACGACTATGACAACCGCCCCACCCGCCGGGTGCGGGAGGCCGAGGCCTTCGCCGCCGAGGTGGGCCGGGTGGGCGGCGCCTTCGCCGGCAGCCGCTACGCCGCGTCCGTGGCCGTGGCCTACGACATGGACAACGAGTACGACGGGGAGATGGACCACTGGCACGGCCCGGTGGCCTGGGAGGGCACCCGGGGCGTGTTCGCGGCCTGCCAGCACGGGCATATCCCCATGGACGTGGTGCGGGCCGACCGGGACGGGGACCTGAGCGCCTATCAGGTGATCTTCTACCCCGGCGCGGCGCTGATGGACGAGACCCGGGCGGCGCGGCTGCGGGCCTATGTGGAGCAGGGGGGAACCCTGGTGCTCTCGGCCCGCTGCGGCTACAAGGACCTTCAGGGCCACTGCCCCATGGCGCCCATGCCCGGCCCCCTGGCGTCCCTGGCGGGGGGCACCGTGGCCGAGTTCACCCGCATCGCCGCCGGCCAGCCCAGCCCCCGGGTATCCCTGGGCGGCGCGCTGCTGGATAGCGGCAGCTTCAACGACGTGCTCGCGCCCGAGGCGGCCCAGGTGCTGGGCGTCTACGCCGACAGCTGGTACGCCGGCCAGCCCGCCCTGATGCTCAACGCAGTGGGCCAAGGCAAGGTCTACACCTACGGCGGCGTGTGGCAGGAGGACACCGCGGCCTGGCTGCTGGGCCAGATCGGCGTGGTCAGCCCGGCGTCGGAGCTGGTGGACCTGCCCGAGAGCGTGGAGCTGGCCATCCGGCAAAAGCCCGACGGCAGCCGCCTGGTGCTGCTGCTTAACTACGCCCATGAGCCGGTTTGCTACACCCTCAAGGCCCCGGCGCGGGACCTGCTCTCCGGTCCCCTGACCCCTGGGGAGCAGCGCCTGCCCGCCCACGGGGTGTGCGTGCTGGCGGAAGGGGGCCGGGGCTGATGCGCTGGATCGACGTCACCCGGCCCATCCAGGAGGGCAACCCCTGCTGGCCGGGGGACGTGCCCTTCAAACACTGGCCCACCGATGTCATCGGGGTGAACGGCTCGCCCTGCAACGTGTCGGCCATCACCATGAGCGCGCATTTCGGCACCCATCTGGACACGCCCTACCATTTCTTCGCCGACGGCTACCGGGTGCAGGACATTGACCTGACCCTGCTGATGGGCCCCTGCGCGGTGGTGGACCTGAGCCGCATTCCCCGGGGCGGGCGGGTGGAGCGGGAGGACCTGGAGCCCCTGCTGCCCGAGGGGTGCAAGCGCCTCATCATCAAGACCGTGGGCTCGGCCCTGATGCGCGAGGCGGGCTTTCAGACCGACTTTGTCGGCGTCTCCCCTGAGGCCGCCCAGTGGGTCTACGATCAAGGGGTGCGGGTGCTGGGCATGGACTATTTCTCCATCGCCGGCTTCGGGGCCGACAGCGCGCCGGTGCACCGCGCCTTTCTGGGCGGGCGGGACGCCATCGCCATTGAGGGCGTGGACCTGACGGACGTGGCCGCCGGGGCCTATGAGCTGCTGTGTCTGCCGATGAAGCTGGTGGACGCGGGCGGCGCGCCCTGCCGAGTGCTGTTGGGAGAGGAGGAGACCCGATGAAAAAGACCCTATGGGGCCTGCTGGCCGCGCTGTGCGGCGTGTGCGTGGTGGTCGTGCTGCTGGTCAACAGCGCCCAGGCCATCACCTTCAACGCCGATTTCTACCGCAAGACCTTTCTGAAGGTCGGCAGCCTGGCGTACAGCGGCATGGATGAGGAGAACATCATGAAGGCCGGCCAAACCCTGATCGACTACCTGAGCGACAAGCGCGACGATATCGTGGTCACCGCCGTGGTCGACGGGCAGCAGCGCGAGGTCTTCAACGACCGGGAGAAGGCCCACATGGTGGACGTGAAGGCCATCTTCACCGCGCTGAACACCCTGCGCTACGTCGCCCTGGGCGTCCTGCTACTCGCCGCGGCGCTGGCGGTTTGGCGGCTCAAGTGGAAGCGCACCCTGAAGGGCTTTGGCCTGAGCCTGGGCGTCACGGGCGTCGCCGTGCTGGTGTTGGGCGGCGTCTTCGCCCTGTTCGCCCAAAACCCCGAGGCCTTCGACCGCATCTTCTACGTCTTTCACACCACCTTCTTCTCTAACGACCTGTGGCTGCTCGACCCCGCCACCGACGTGATGATCCGCATGCTGCCCCAGCAGTTCTTCCTGGACTGCGCGGTGGGCATCCTGGCGGTGTTCCTGGTGCAGCTGCTGCTCTACACCGCGGCGGGCTGGGTGATCTACGGGGTCATCAAGCGCAAGCCCAAGGCCCGGGAGGTGGCCGCATGAGGGACTATCAGGCCCGCATGGCCGAGCGCGCGCGGCAGCTGCGCGCCCGGGGATCGGCGCGCGTGCTGGGCGTGGAGACCAGCTGCGATGAGACCGCCGCGGCGGTGGTGGCCGACGGCCGCCAGGTGCTGGGCCAGTCGGTCATCACCCAGATGAAGCTGCACGCCCTCTACGGCGGCGTGGTGCCCGAGATCGCCTCGCGCCAGCACATCCTGGCGGTGGACGCGGCGGTGGACGAGGCCCTGCGCGGGGCGGGCATGGCCCTTGAGGATGTGGACGCCGTGGCCGTGACCTACGGGCCGGGGCTGGTGGGCGCGCTGCTGGTGGGCGTCACGGCGGCAAAGGCCCTGGCCTTCGCCGCGGACAAGCCCCTCTACGGGGTGCACCACATCCAGGGGCATATTTGCGCCAACTTCATCCAGTCCCCGCGGCTGGCTCCGCCGTTTTTGTGCCTGGTGGTGTCCGGCGGGCACACCCACCTGGTGATGGTGGAGGAGGACAACGCCTACCGCCTGCTGGGCCGCACCCGGGACGACGCGGCGGGCGAGGCCTTCGACAAGGTGGCCCGGGTGCTGGGGCTGGAATACCCCGGCGGGCCGGCCATCGACCGAGCCGCAGCCTCGGGGGACGACCGGGCGATCCCGATGCCCAGGGCCTTCAAGGGTGTGGACACCCTGGACTTTTCCTTCTCGGGGCTTAAGACCTTCGTGGTCAACCAGGTGCACCAGCTCGAGCAGAAGGGCCAGCCCATCCCGGTGAACGACTTCGCCGCCTCCTTCCGCCGGGCGGCGGTGGAGGACCTGGTGGGCAAAACCCTCAAGGCCGCCCGGGCCGAGGGGGTGGGCCAGGTGGCGCTGGCCGGGGGCGTGGCCGCCAACTTCCTGCTGCGCGCCCGCATGGCCGAGGCCTGCGAGGCCGAGGGGCTGCAGCTGGCCATGCCCTCTCTGGCGCTGTGCACCGACAACGCCGCCATGATCGCCAGCGCCGGGTATTACCAGCTCATGGGCCGCGACCCCGACGGGCTGGACCTCAACGCCGTGCCGGACCTGACGCTCTTCGCGTGAAGCATGAAAACAGCCCCGCCATTGGCGGGGCTGTCTGCGTCAGGGTTTGTCCAGCTCGATGGGCCCGTGGAGCTGTTCATACTGGGCGACGCGCGCTTTGATATACTGCTCGATCTCTCGGTTGGCCGAGCGGCCCAGGGCGTCGGCCACATACTTGAACTTTTGGAAGAGCGTTCGGTCAATGCGCAGGGTATAGCGCAGTTTTTCGTCCATATCGTCACCTGATTCTACTCATTGTCTTGTTGTCATTGTAGCGATGTTTGTGGTAGGATAACCAAAATGACGCATTTATGACGCATAAATGAATTGGGGTGATGGGGATGAAAAACGCGTGTGAGAATCGTTTGTGCATTTACTGGGAGAATGGGGCCTGCTTGCTTGCCGCGGTCGAACACGACGCGCTTGGCATCTGCGCGTCGTGTATCTGGATCACTTGGGACGACGAGACCTTGGATCGCGAGCGGGCCCGGCTGCTGCGGGAAATTGACGCCCGCAGGACGTGAATTGCCCGCGAGCATTGTTTTCAGCGCGGCGTTGTGGCAAAATGGAGGTGCGGCGCGTATATCCTCCCGGCCGGGCGGCATAGCATCTCGGTAGGGGAGGGATGCGGGTGCGTCAGGATCGAATCTGGGCGGTGGTGACCGCCGCGGCGCTGCTGTTGTTGGGGGGATGGACCTTCCTGCCCGAGCTGCTGCCCTCGGCCGGGCCGCTGGTGGGGACCTGCGTGGTGATCGACGCGGGCCACGGCGGCCAGGACGGCGGCGCGTCGGGCAACGGGACCGCTGAGGCGCAGCTCAACCTGCAGGTCGCCCTGCAGCTGGAGGGGCTGCTGCGCCAGGCCGGGGCCGAGGTCGTCATGACCCGCGGCGACGAGCAGGCCCTGGACGCGGAGAACGGCTTCTCCAAGAACCAGGACATGCGCGCCCGGCGGCGCGTCATCTCCGGCAGCGGGGCCCAGGCCGTCGTCAGCGTGCACATGAACAACTATCCGGCCGACAGCTCGGTGCACGGCCCCCAGGTGTTCTACCAGCAGGGGGACGCGGCGGGCAAGAGCCTGGCCGAGTGCATCCAGCGGGCGCTGCTGACCGTGGAGGGGCAGAACCACCGGGTGCCCAAGGCCGGGGATTACTATGTGCTCGACTCGGGCGTATCCGGGGTGATCGTGGAGTGCGGCTTTCTCTCCAGCGCCTCGGACGTGGCCAAGTTGACGCGGGAGGACTACCAGCGGCAGCTGGCCTGGGCGATCTACACCGGGCTGACGGACTATTTGGCGCTGTCAGGGGGCGGGAGCCCATGATCGACCTGGCGCGCATCTTCGGCGGAGGAGGAAAATCCATGAAAATCGCCAT
The DNA here is from genome assembly GCA_050945875.1 of Christensenellales bacterium. Classification (GTDB taxonomy): domain Bacteria; phylum Bacillota; class Clostridia; order Christensenellales; family JBMNTT01; genus JBMNTT01. The sequence goes on along the minus strand of JBMNTT010000023.1, from coordinate 8,025 downwards.
CATCACGGCCAGCCCCAACCCCGCGGGCCTGACCGCCGCCTGCGCCGACGCGGCGGCCCAGGGGGTTAAGCAGGCGGGCGGGCAGATCGTGCGCATCAGCCTCAACGAGGTGCCCCGCGTCCCCTGCCAGGGCTGTAAAAACGGCTGGGGCGCTTGCCGGGACGAGGGCCGCTGCGCCCTGGACGAGGACTTTAACCGCGTCGCCGGGTGCCTGGCGGAGGTGGACGGGCTGGCGCTGGTCACCCCGGTGTACTGGGGCGAGTGCGCCGAGCCCATGAAGGCCTTTTTGGACCGGCTGCGCCGGTGCGACGCGCAGAAAAAGGAGCAGGGCCGGCTCTTTGGCAAGCCGGCGCTGCTGGTGGCCGCGGCGGGCGGAACGGGCAACGGCGCCCTGACCACCCTGGAGCAGATGCAGCGCTTCTGCCAGCATGTGGGGGCGAAGGATTTCGACCGGATCGGCGTGACGCGCCGCAGCAAGGCCTACATGATCCCCGCGATCGCCCAGGCGGCGGCCGCGATGACCCAAACCTGTCAACAGGAGGAGAAACACCAATGAAGACCCGCAACATCATGGGGTTTGACCTGGGAGCCAGCAGCGGCCGGGCCATTCTGGGCCGGTTCGACGGGCAGCGGCTGACCCTGCAGGAGGTGCACCGCTTCGGCAACGGGCCGGTGCCCGTGGGCGGCACCCTGTACTGGAACACCCTGGGCCTGTTCGAGCAGATGCAGCAGGCCCTGATCCAGTACAAGAAGACCGGCGGCGCGCTCGACGCGATCGGCATCGACACCTGGGGCGTGGACTACGGCCTGCTGGACAAGCATGGCCGCCTGCTGGGCAACGTGGTTCACTACCGCGACGGCCGCACCCAGGGCGTGGACCGGGAGGTTTACGCCGTCGTGCCCAAGGAGGAGATTTTCGCCCGCACGGGCATCGCCTACCAGGTGTTCAACACCCTGTTCCAGCTGCGCAGCATGACCGGCGGCCGGGACAGCCTGATCGACCACGCCAGCACGCTGCTGTTCATGCCCGATCTGCTGCGCTACTTCATGACCGGCGAGACGGCCACGGAGTACTCCATCGCCTCGACCTCCCAGCTGCTCGACGCCAAGAGCCGGGATTTTGACCGGCCGCTCTTGGACAAGCTGGGCATCCCCACGCGCATCTTCACCCCCATCGTGCAGCCCGGCACCCCCTGCGGCCGCCTCAACGCGGCGATGCAAGAACTCACCGGCCTGCCCGACGTGCCCATGATCGCCACCGCCGGGCATGACACCGCCGCGGCCGTGGCCGCGGTGCCCGCCCAGGGGCGCGACTTCGCCTACCTGAGCTCGGGCACCTGGTCGCTCATGGGCGTGGAGATGGACCAGCCCCTGCTCAGCCAGGCCGTGATGGCGGCCAACCTGACCAACGAGGGCGGCGTGGGCGGCAGCATCCGCCTGCTGCGCAACATCATGGGCATGTGGCTGATCCAGCAGTGCAAGCAGGTGTGGGACCGCGAGGGCGAGCCGGTGGGCTACGGCCAGCTGGTGGCCGAGGCCCAGGCCGCCCCGGCCTTCGCCAGCCTGATCAACCCCGACGACGACCTGTTCTACGCCCCGGGCGACATGCCCTCCCGCATCGCCCAGTACTGCCAGCGGACCGGCCAGCCCGTGCCCCAGAGCCGGGGGGCGATCACCCGGTGCGTCTACGAGAGCCTGGCCATGGCCTATCGCTGGGCCTTCCTGCAGCTTGAGCGGCTCGCGGGCCGGCCCCTGAAGGCCCTGCACATCGTCGGCGGGGGCAGCCAGAACGCCCTGCTCAACCAGTTCACCGCCAACGCCATCGGCCGGGAGGTCGTGGCCGGGCCCACCGAGGCCACGGCCATCGGCAACATCCTGGTGCAGGCCATGGGCCTGGGCGAGATCGGCGACCTGGACCAGCTGCGCCAGGTGGTGGCCGCGTCCTTCCCGGTGGAGCGCTTCCAGCCCGAGGACACCGACCGCTTCCAGGAGGTCTACCAGACCCGCTATCTGCCGCTTGTGGGCTGAGCAGCGGGCATCAAAAAACCCCCGGCGACAGGCCGGGGGTTTTTTGCGCGGCGCGGATCAGTAGCCGATGGAGGCCAGGGCCTCGCGCAGGGTGTCGCCCGAGTGGCGGATGGCCCGCTCCTCCTCGTCGGACAGCTCGATGGGCAGGGTGCGCTCGATACCCTCCGCGCCGACGATGCTCGGCAGGCTCAGGCAGACCTGGTGCAGGCCGAACTGGCCGGTCAGCAGGCTGGACACGGTCAGGATGGCGTGCTCGTCGCGCAGGATGGCCTCGCAGATGCGGCGCACCGCCAGGGCCACGGCGTAGTAGGTCGCGCCCTTGCGCTCGATGATCTCGTAGGCGGCGCGCTGGACCCGGGAGAAGATCTCCCCGCGCACGGAATCGTCCATCTGGCCGGGGCAGCGGTCGCAGTTGCGGCAGAACTCCTGCATGCTCTGCCCGGCGATGGAGGCCAGGCTCCAGGCGGGCAGCTCGGTGTCCCCATGCTCGCCCAGCACGTAGGCGTGGATGTTGCGCGCGTCCACTTGGGTGTGGCGGGAGAGCTCGTAGCGCAGCCGGGCCGAGTCCAGCACGGTGCCCGAGCCGATCACCCGGCCCACCGGCAGGCCGGACTCGCGGATGGTGACGTAGGTCAGCACGTCCACGGGGTTGGCCACAACCAGCAGGATCGCCCCGGGGCAGCGCTTGACCACCTCGGGGATCATCTCCCGGTAGATGGCGGCGTTGTGGTTGAGCAGGTCCAGCCGGGTCTCGCCGGGCTTCTGGCCGACGCCCGCGGTCAGGATGACCAGGTCCGAGTCGCTCAGGTCGCCGTAGTCGCCGGCCTGGATGTCCACCGCGGGCACGAAGGGCAGCCCGTGGGACAGGTCCATGGCCTCGCCCACCGCCCGCTCGGCGTTTTGGTCGATCAGCAGCAGGTCGCTGACCAGGCCGGAGTGCATCAGGGAGAAGGCGCAGCTCGCGCCCACGTTGCCCGCGCCGATGACGGCGACTTTGTTGCCGGGTTTTCTCATTCTTCAACCTCCTGATCCGGGGCCAGCTGCCCGAAGGACTGGCTCCGGCGGTATTCTTGGGGGGACACGCCGTTGATTTTCCGAAACAGGGTGGAAAAATACTGGCGGGATTGAATGCCCACATACTGGCTGAGCTGGCCGATCTGGATGTCGGTGCGGGCCAGCAGCATCCGGGCCTTGTCCATGCGCAGCTGGGTCAGGTACTGCCCGGGGGTGACGCCCATGTTGCGCTTGAAGATTCGATGGAAGTATTCCTCATTGATGTGCAAATCATCCGCCACGTCGGCGATGTGGATGGGCCGGTCGTAGTAGGCCTGCATGTACAACAGCGCCTGGCGCACCAAATCGCTGCCGGGCAGGGAGGCCTCCTGCTGGGCCTGGAGCAGCCGGGCCAGGGTGGCCAGCAGCCGCCAGAGGATCAGCTGCACCGACAGGGGCGTCTCGGGCTGGCGCGCGTCCATCTCATAGACCAGCTCGTGGATCAGCGGGTAGAGGGTGTCGGGGTTGGAGATGCGCATGTGGCTGCGGGGCGTGGCCAGCATGGCTTCAAGAGCGGGCGAGTGGTCCACCGCGCCGGAGAAATCAAAGCAGCTCTGGTCCGCCGGGCCGAAGGAGAACTCCACGTTGAGCACCCGGCAGGGCTCGCCGGCGGGCACCAGCATGCCGTGCACGACGCTGGCGTCGATGAGGATCAGGTCCCCGCGCTCCAGGACAAAGGGCCCGCTGTCCTGGACGGTCATGGTGCAGCGGCCGTGGTTGATGTACATGATCTCCACCCGGTCGTGAATTTGCTTGGGCATGGTAAAATCGTTCCATTCCCGGGAATAATAGGCCTCGACCTGGGGCGCGTAACCCTTGGCGCGCCAGGCGGGATCGAACAGGCTGTTTTGGCTCACGTGCGCTCCTCCCGTTTGAGCAGGATTCTCCCTCTAGTATAGCACGCGCGCGCAGGCAAAACAAGCATTGTCCCCACCGCGTCGGCCGTGGTACAATAAGCTATATGCCCTGAGAAGGAGGCTTTTCCGGTTGCAGCAGTTTATCCAGGCCGCCGCGGCTGCCCTGCCCATGGCCGAGGCGGACGCCCGGCGGCTGAACCTGCGGGTGCTGGCCTACGTGGGCGACACGGTCTACGACCTGTTTGTGCGCACGCGGCTGATCGCCCGGGGCCCGGCCCCGGCCAAGCGCCTGCACCGCATGGCCACCGACTATGTCTGCGCCGCGGGCCAGCAGAAAAGCGCCCAGCGCATCGAGCCGCTGCTGAGCGAGCGCGAGGCGGACGTGCTGCGCCGGGGCCGCAACTATAAGATGGAGGCCGCCGCCCACAAGGCCGACGCCTGCGCCTACCACTGGGCGACGGGCTTTGAGGCCCTGCTGGGCTATCTGTACCTCTCCGGCCAGCAGGCGCGCCTGACGCAGCTGCTCGCCCTGGCCGTCGATCCCATCGAGGAGGTGGAAACATGCCCCAAGTCAAACCCCATGTCGAGTTGTTGAGCCACACCCCTCAGCCCGAGCAGACCATCGCCATGTCCGCCCGGCTGTGCTATGCGGCCGCGGATATCGGCGCGCTCAAGGAGCGCATCTCCGCCAAGGACCAGTCCAAGTTCATTGCCCGCCTGGCGGGGATGGGCCACCTGTCCACCTTTGAGCACGTCAGCTTCACCTTCGGCGTAGAGGGCGTGTCCCGGAGCCTGCTGGCCCAGATCACCCGGCATCGGGTGGCCAGCTTCTCGGTGCAGTCCCAGCGCTATGTCGGTCAGGTGCACGAGAACGGCGAGACCTTCGACTATGTCGTCCCCCCGGCCATCGAGGCCCTGGGCGAGGCGGCGGTGGCCGACTACCACGGCCAGATGGCCCAGATGCAGGCCTGGTACAACCAGTGGAACGCCCGCCTGGGGGCAAAGGGCGAGGCCAGCAACGAGGACGCCCGCTTCGTGCTGCCCAATGCGGCGGCCACCAAGATGATGGTGACCATGAACGCCCGGGAGCTGCTGCACTTCTTCTCCCTGCGCTGCTGCAACCGCGCGCAGTGGGAGATTCGCCAGGTGGCCTGGCAGATGCTGGCCCTGGTCAAGCAGGTCGCGCCCAACATCTTCGCCAAGGCCGGCCCGGGCTGCGTGGCCGGGGCCTGCCCCGAGGGCAAGATGAGCTGCGGGCAGGCCGAGCAGATGCGCCGCCGGGCGGCCGAGCTGTAACACCCGGCGCGATGCGCCGCGATTGCGCCCCATCGGGCGCGTATTAGGAAGGAAGGTACATCCATGCCCAGCAAGAAATCCTTCGGCGATCCCAAGGGGGGACGCCGTCAGCAGCATACCGCCCGCGGCGAGAAGCGTCGCGCCCAGAGCGAGGCCGCGCCGGCCGCGCGCTTTGCCAAGAGCCGCAAACCCGCCGCCCGCCCCGCCGGGGCGGACAAGCCCGCCTACGCCCAGGGCGGACCTCGGCGCAAGGCGGACAATTCCGCCGCGCCGGCGGTCCAGCCCCGCGGGCCCCGGCCCAGCCGCCCCGCGCCCCGCAAGCCCCGGGCGGCCTTCCCGGATCAGCAGCCCCGCTTCACCGCCTCGCTGCTGGACGAGTGGGAGGCCCAGCCGCTCCAGCCCCATTCCGCCCCGGCCGCGCAGAATCCCGTCGGGGACGACGCCGCGCCCGCCCTGCTGGAGGGGCGCAACGCCGTGCGCGAGGCCCTCAAGAGCGGCCGCAGCATCGACCGGTTGCTGGTCAACAAGGAGGCCAAGGAGGGCTCGATCCGGGAGATTTTGGGCATGGCGCGGGACCGCCGCATCGTCATCCAGGAGGTCACCCGGGACAAGCTCGACGCCGTCAGCCAGACCGGGGCGCACCAGGGGGTCATCGCCTACATCCCGGCCTTCGACTATGTGGATGTGGACGAGATGCTCGCCGCGGCCAAGGAGAAGGGGCAGGACCCCCTGCTGGTCATCCTGGACGGGCTGAGCGACCCGCACAACCTGGGCGCGGTGCTGCGCACCGCCGAGAGCTGCGGGGCCCACGGGGTGATCATCCCCAAGCGCCGGGCGGTGGGCCTGACCCCGGCCGCGGCCAAGGCCTCCGCCGGGGCGGTGGAGTATGTGCCCGTGGCCCGGGTGCCCAACATCGCCAGCTGCATCCGGCTGCTCAAGGAGCAGGGGGTGTGGATCGCCTGCGCCGAGGTGGGCGGCACGCCCTACGACGAGGCCAACCTCAAGGGACCCCTGGCGCTGGTGATCGGCTCGGAGGGCGAGGGCGTCAGCCGCCTGGTTCAGGAGCAGTGCGACTTCACGGTGTCCCTGCCCATGCTGGGCAAGATGACCTCCCTGAACGCCTCGGTGGCCGCGGCGGTGCTGCTCTACGAGGCGGTGCGCCAGCGCAAGGCCGTGCCCGCCCCATGACCGAGGTGCTCTTCGTCGACGGGTATAATATCGTAAACGACTGGGCAGAACTCGTCTCGATGCAGCGCGTCTCCCTGGCCAGCGCCCGGGAGCAGCTGATCGACACGCTGATGGACTACCAGGGCTTCACCGGCAAGCACGTCATCCTGGTTTTTGACGCGCACATGGTCAAAAACGCCGTGGAGAAGAGCGAGTTCCACGGCGCGGTGGAGGTGGTTTACACCCGGGCGGACGAGACCGCCGACAACTGCATCGAGCGGCGCATCTTCGAGTGGATGCGCCGGGACGAGGACGCCCGCATCCGGGTGGCCACCAGCGACCAGACCGAGCAGCACATGATCCTGGGGCTGGGCGCGGCCCGCATGAGCGCCCGGGAGCTGAAGAACGAGGTGGAGCGCGTGCGCGCCGAGCGCGACCGGATGATCCGGGAGCGCCGGGCCCCCAAGCCCAACACCCTGGAGGGCCGCCTGGCCGGGGACACCCTGGACAAGCTCGAGCGGCTGCGCCGCCAGGGCGGCGAGACTTGACGCAGGGGGCGAGGGCACGTATAATCAGACAAACACCGCAATGAAAGGGGGTCGGAGTCGATGAAACCGGACCGCCAAGGCCCCAGCCGCTATGATCAGCTGTCCGACGAGGAGCTGGTGGAGCTGGCCCGGGGCGTCGATCCCCAGGCCCTGGAGTATCTGCTCAACAAGTACAAGAACTTCGTGCGATCCAAGGCCCGCAGCTATTTTCTGGCCGGCGCTGACCGGGACGACATCATCCAGGAGGGCATGATCGGTCTATACAAAGCCATCCGCGACTTCAAGCCCGACCGGCTGAGCTCCTTTCGGGCTTTTGCCGAGCTGTGCATCACCCGGCAGATCATCACCGCCGTGAAGATGGCCACCCGGCAGAAGCACATTCCCCTAAATAGCTATGTCTCGCTGAACAAGCCCATCTACGACGAGGAGAGCGACCGCACCCTGCTGGACGTCATCTCCGGCGACAAGGTCACCAACCCCGAGGACATCGTCATCGGCCAGGAGGACTACGAGCAGATTCAGGAAAAGATGGGGGAGATGCTCTCGCCCTTGGAGTGCGAGGTGCTCTCCAGCTACCTGCAGGGCAAGAGCTATCAGCAGATCGCCCTGGACCTGAACCGGCACGTTAAGAGCATCGACAACGCCCTGCAGCGGGTCAAGCGAAAACTCGAGAAGTATTTGCAGATCAAGTGACCATTTATCCCTTGACATCCCCCAGAGACTGGGATAAAATAGCTTGCGTACAAGGATTGGGGTCCTGTGTCGCATGCGGGTGTAGCTCAATGGCAGAGTCCCAGCTTCCCAAGCTGGTTGTGAGGGTTCGATTCCCTTCACCCGCTCCATTCCGGGCGAATCACATGGGCCCCATCGTTGCCCCCTGGGCGGCGGAGGGTACCGAAGATCCGGAAGCAACGCCTTCCGGCAAGAAACCGAAAGGAAGGGAAATTTCATGGCGAAGCAGAAGTTTGAGCGTAACAAGCCCCACGTGAACGTCGGGACGATCGGCCACGTGGACCACGGCAAGACGACCCTGACGGCGGCCATCACGATGGTGCTGAGCAAGATGGGCGACGCCG
>JBMNTT010000022.1:0-42381 GCA_050945875.1 Christensenellales bacterium | reverse complement strand
CATCAGCTCTATTCCTTGAGCAAGAGCTTTACCTCCACGGCGGTGGGCTTCGCGGTGGGCGAGGGCCTGCTGAACCTGGATGACCGGGTGGTGGGTTTCTTCCCGGAGAAGCTGCCCGCCGCGCCCTGCGCCAACATGCTGCGCATGCGGGTGCGCGACCTGCTGGGCATGTGCACCGGGCACGAGGTGGAGCCGTCCCTGTCCGGCGAGGACTGGGTTTACAATTTCTTGACCAGCTATGTGCCCCTGGAGCCGGGCAGCAAGTTCCTCTACAACACCGCGGCGACCTACATGCTCTCGGCTATCCTGCAGCGGGCCACCGGCAAGCGGGTCAGCGAGTACCTCGCGCCCCGGCTGTTCGAGCCCCTGGGCATCGAGAATATCTGGTGGGAGCGGTGCCCGAAGGGTATTGAGACCGGCGGCTTCGGCCTGAACGTCAAGACCGAGGACATCGCCCGCTTCGGCCAGTTTCTGCTGAACCGGGGCGGCTGGCAGGGGCGGCAGCTCATCGACCCGGCCTGGATCGACGAGGCCACCGCCTGGCACATCGACAACGGCCCCGAGGGCAACCCCGACTGGGTGCAGGGCTATGGCTACCAGTTCTGGCGCTGCCAGCCCAAGGGGGTGTACCGGGGCGACGGCGCTTTCGGGCAGTATTGCGTCGTCATGCCCGAGCAGGACGCGGTGCTGGCTATCCACTCGGGCGCCGACGACATGCAGGCCATCCTCTCGGCGGCCTGGGAGACCCTGCTGCCCGCCATGGGCGAGGCCCCTCTCAGCGCCGACGACACGGCCCTGGCCGCGCGCCTGCGGCAATTGACCCTGCCCCTGCCCCAGGAGGATGGGCCCGACGCACAGGCCCAGCGGCGGGCGCGGCGCGCCTACCGCATGGCCCCCAACCCCCTGGGGATCACCGGCATCGCCTTGCAGGAGGACTGCCTGCGGCTGACCTGGCCCGATGGAGAGCAGACCCTGGCGGTGGGCCGGGGCGCGTGGCTGGACACGAAGCTGGCGCAAAGCGCCCAGGAACACCTGCGCGCCGTCGGGGATGTGTCCTGCGCGGGGGCCTGGCAGGGGGACGCCTTCCGCCTGACCATCGCCCACAACCGAACACCCTTCATCGACGCGATCGCCCTGCGCTACGGGCCGGACTGCCTTCAGGTCTCGATCCGGCGCAATGTCAGCATGGGGCGCAGCGCTTGGGAGCTGATGGGGGTGCCCAGGGAATGATCAGCGAGCGGCTGCGCGCGCAGCTAGCGGGCTGGCAGGGGGTGCGCGACACCGTCGGCCGGTCGGGCAGCGCGGTGTACGCCTACACCCGGGGGGAGGAGGCGCGCTATCTGAAGCTCGCCCCCGAGGGGAGCGAGGTGACCCGGGAGATCCAGATGCTGCGATATCTGGCGGGTCGGCTGCCGGTGCCCGAGGTGCTCTATGAGGAGCATGCCGACGGCCAGGTCGCTCTGTTGATGAGCGCCGCGCCCGGCCGCATGGCCTGCGATCCGGTCAGTCTGGCCCAGCCCGTGAAAACCGCCCGGGCTTTGGCCCAGGGTATCCTGGCGGTGTCGCGGGTGCCCGTGGAGCCCGACTGCCCGCCGCCTTGGGCGGCGGACAAGCTCGAGGCTGGCCGGGCGCAGATCGAGGAGGGACGGGTGGACATGGATGATTGGGACGCGGACTCCCCCTTTGCCGATCCCTGGGCGCTGTGGCGTTACCTGCGGGACAACCGCCCTGAGGAGGAGGGGGTCTTTACCCACGGGGACTTCTGCCTGCCCAATGTCTTTGTCCAAGGGGATCGGTGCTGCGGCCTGATCGATTGGGGCCGGGCGCAGCCCGGCAGCGTGTGGCACGATATCGCCCTGTGCGAGCGCTCCCTGCGCCAAAATTTCGGCCCGGACGCGCCGGTGGCGGCCTTCTTTGAGGCGCTGGGGATGCGGCCCGATCCCGAGCGCATGGCCTGGTACCGCTACCTGGATGAACTGTTTTAGGAGGGACCTATGTACGATCTGAGACAACTCGACGCCCAGCCGGAGCTGCAGAGCCTGCTCTGTCAGCGCCTGTGGGGCTGCGCGCCCACTCAGGCGCGGCGCGTGGGCGAGGGCTTCTACGGCGTGGTGTACCGCGTCGACCTGCCCCAGCCGCCCGGACGGGCCATCGTCAAGTGGTACAAGACCCCCGGGCATCATCGGCGGGAGGGGGCGCAGCTGGACCTGCTGCGCCCCCACAGCCGGCTGCCGGTGCCCGAGGTCTACGGTTATCACGACGGAGACGACGCGCTGCCCTTCCAGGGCATGGCCATGGCTTGGGCCCCGGGAATCAACGCCTCGCTGCTGCCCACCGACCATCCCCACCGGGACCGCTTCGCCGATCAGCTGGTGGACAACCTGCTGCACCTGCACCGGGTCACCGCCCCGGCCTTCGACCTGGGCGAGGGCCCCTTTGCCGACTGGGCGGCGGGTTATCGCGCCCGGGTTGACCGGCTCCATGCCGGGCTGCGGGCCGACGGGCGGGTGAGCGAGCAGGTGTTGGCCATCGCCCAGCGTAGCCTGGAGGCCTACCCAAATATCTTTTCCGAGCCCGTGACGCCCCGGCTGATCCACAGCGACTACAACCTCTGGAACATCCTGGCAGACCCGGACACCGGGGAGATCACCGCGGTGATCGATCCCATGGACGCGGGCTTTGCCGATCGGGAGATGGACCTGTTCCACCTGCAGAACGCCGACGGGGACCGCTTCGAGCTTCTGGCGCGCTACCGCGCCCGCACCCAGCTGAGCGCCCACTTTGAGGCCAAGAACGCTTTCTACCGATTTTGGGATGACGTCAAGCACCTGTGTAACATGGGTTGGTATGACGAGGCCGCCTTCCTGCACTACGGCGGCATCCTCTCCGACGCGCTGGATCGGGAGCGCTGAGCCAACGAAAAAACGCCCGCCAATCGGCGGGCGTTTTTGGATTGGGCCCATCAGGGCTGCATCAGGGCGTCCAACTGGGTCTGGGCCGCGGCGATGGAGGCGCGCACCTGCTCAGGGGCGGGCCCGCCGATGACCTTGCGGTCGGCCACGCAGCGCTTGAGGCTGACCGCGTCGAACACATCGGCCTCGAAGGCGTCCGAGTAGGTCTTCAGCTCCGGCAGGGTCAACTCCAGGATGGCCTTGTTGTGCTTGATGCAGTCCAGCACCAGGTGACCGATAACCTCGTGAGCCTGGCGGAAGGGCATACCCTTTTTGACCAGGTAATCCGCCGCGTCGGTGGCGTTGGTGAAGCCGCCGCCCGCGCCCCGCTCCATCACGTCGGTTCGGAAGGCGAGGGTGTCGAGCATGCCGGTGAACACCGTCAGGCAGCTGACCAGGGTGTCGTGGCTGTCGAACAGGGCGGGCTTGTCCTCCTGCATGTCCTTGTTGTAGGCCAGGGGAAGCCCCTTCATCAGGGTCAGCAAGCCCATCAGGTGGCCGTAGACCCGGCCGGTCTTGCCGCGGATCAGCTCGGCCATGTCGGGGTTCTTCTTCTGAGGCATGATGGACGAGCCGGTGGAGTAGCCGTCGTCCATCTCCACGAAGGAGAACTCCTGGGTGCTCCACAGCACCAGCTCCTCGCAGAAGCGCGACAGGTGCATCATCGCCACCGAGCAGGCCGACACGTACTCGATGACAAAATCCCGGTCGCTCACCGCGTCCAGGCTGTTGTAGGACACCGCCGGGAAATCGAGTAGCTGAGCCACCCGCTCGCGGTCCAGGGGATAGGTGGTGCCCGCCAGCGCTCCGCTGCCCAGGGGCATCACCGCCGCGCGCTTCTGGCAGTCCCGCAGGCGGTCGATATCCCGCAGGAACATGAAGGCGTAGGCGCACAGGTAGTGGCCCAGGGTGACGGGCTGGGCCTTCTGCAGATGGGTGTAGCCGGGCATGATGCTCTCCACATGCTCGCCCGCCCGCCTGAGCAGCACCTGAACCAGGGCGGCCAGCTTCTCACAGGTCTCGTCGATGGCCGCGCGGGTGTACATCCGGGTGTCCAGGGCGACCTGATCGTTGCGGCTGCGGCCGGTGTGCAGGCGCTTGCCCGCCTCGCCGATGCGCTCGATCAGCAGGGTCTCGATGTTCATGTGGATGTCCTCGGCCGAGACGGTGAAGGAGACCTGGCCCGCCTCGATGTCCGAGAGGATGCCCTGAAGGCCCTGGAGGATGGCCTCGGCGTCGGCGGCGGGGATGATGCCCTGCTCGCCGAGCATCCGGGCGTGGGCCATGGAGCCGGCGATATCCTGCCGGTAGAGCTGGTAGTCGAAGGAGATGGAGGAGTGGAAGTCGTCCACGCCCTTGGCGGTGTTCTTCTCAAAGCGTCCGCCCCAGAGTTTTGCCATGCCGCATTCGTCCTTTCACGAAAGAGCGGGGATACAGCTGTATCCCCGCTCCGCTCTGTCGTTGGGTTTAGCCGTTCTGCTGGGCGTTGGCCTGCTCCATCAGGGCACGGGCCTTCATGCTCAGGCCGAACAGGTTGATGAAGCCCTCGGCGTCCTTTTGGTTGTACACGTCGTCCTCGGCGAAGGTGGCGAAGTCCTCGTTGTACAGGGAGAAGGGGCTCTTGGCGCCGGCGGCGATGATGTTGCCCTTGTAGAGCTTCACGCGCACCACGCCGGTGCAGGTCTGCTGGGTGACGTCCACAAAGGCGGAGATGGCCTCCCGCAGGGGGGTGAACCAGCAGCCGTCGTACACCAGCTCGGCGAAGCGGTTGGCCACCAGCTCCTTATAGTGGAAGGTGGCGCGGTCCAGGGTCAGGCTCTCCAGCTCGCGGTGGGCGAAGTAGAGGATCGAGCCGCCGGGGGTCTCATACACGCCGCGGCTCTTCATGCCCACTAGGCGGTTCTCCACCAGGTCGGTGATGCCGCAGCCGTTGCGCCCGCCCATCTCGTTGAGGGTCTCGACGATCTTCAGGCCGTCCATGGCCTGGCCGTTGATGGACACGGGCACGCCTTTGTCAAAGGCGATTTCCACATACTCGGGCTCATCGGGCGCGTCGATGGGGGAGACGCCCAGCTCGTACAGGTCGTTCTTGGGCTCGTTCCAGGGGTCCTCCAGGTCGCTGCCCTCGTGGGACAGGTGCCACAGGTTGCGGTCCTTGGAGTAGTTCTTGGTGCGGGAGATGCCATACAGGGAGATGCCATGCTCCTCGGCGTAGGTGATCTCCTCGTCGCGGCTCTTGATGTCCCAGATGCGCCAGGGGGCGATGATCTTCATCTCGGGGGCGAAGGCCTTGATGGTCAGCTCGAAGCGGACCTGGTCGTTGCCCTTGCCGGTGCAGCCGTGGCAGATGGCGGTGGCGCCCTCGCGGCGGGCGATCTCCACCAGGCGCTTGGCGATCAGCGGGCGGGCGAAGGAGGTGCCCAGCAGGTAGCGGCCCTCATACACCGCGCCGGCCTTGACCGTGGGGAAGATGTAATCCTCCACGAACTCCTTGCGCAGGTCCTCGATATAGATCTTGCTCGCGCCGGTCGCAATGGCCTTCTCGCGCAGGGGCTCGAGCTCCTCGCCCTGTCCCACATCCGCGGCCACCGCGATGACCTCGCAGTCGTAGTTCTCCTTCAGCCAGGGGATGATGATCGAGGTGTCCAGGCCGCCGGAATAAGCCAGGACGACTTTCTCTTTCGCCATGAATACGCACTCCTTTGTTCTTGAATATGCCGATAGTATACACCAGTCTGCATAAATATTCAAGCCCTTTTCCGCACCCACATTGACAACTTCCCACAAAAACCGTAAGATAGCCAGAGGGGATTGTCTGTTCGCGGCGCGGCCCCGGCTTGGGCGCGCCGTGATTTTTTGCGGGAGGGACATGGCAGATGGTGATCCTGGGGATCGATCCGGGTTTGGCGACCATGGGCTACGGCGTGATCAACAAGGGACGGGACGGGCGGGTGAAGATGCTCGAGACCGGCGCGCTGACCACGCCGGCGAAGATGCCCCTGCCCAGGCGGCTCAAGCTGCTCTACGACGGCATGAGCGCCCTCTTGGAGCGCTACCAGCCCGAGCAGGTGGCCATCGAGGAGCTGTTCTTCGCCAAGAATGTCACCACCGCCATGACCGTGGGCCAGGCCCGGGGCGTGGCGCTGCTGGCGGTGTGCCAGCGGCTGGACAACGAAATCTTCGAGTATACGCCCATGCAGATCAAGCTGGCGGTGACGGGCTACGGCGGCGCGGACAAGCGCCAGGTGCAGCAGATGGTCAAGGCCCTGCTGAACCTGCCGGCCATCGTCAAGCCCGACGACGCGGCGGACGCCCTGGCCGTGGCCATCTGCCACGCCCAGACCCTGCCCATGGCCGAACCCTTTCGCATCCATTAAATCGCTTTGTGAGGAGGAGGGCGCATGTACGCCTTTATCAAGGGCCAGGTGGCCGAGCGCCGGGCCGACGGCGTGGTCATCGAGACCGCCGGCGGCGTGGGCTATCTGCTGCTGGCCAGCAGCCAGACCCTCGCCCGGCTGGGCGCGGGCGAGCAGGTCAAGCTCTACACCCATTTCTCGGTTCGGGAGGACGCCATGGCGCTCTACGGCTTCGCCACCAAGGAGGAGCAGCAGATGTTCGAGAAGCTGGTCAGCGTCAACGGCATCGGTCCCAAGGTCGCCCTGGGCATCCTGTCGGCCCTGTCGGTGACCGACCTGGCCATGGCGGTGGTGACCGACGACGCCTCGGCCCTGACCCGGGCGCCGGGCGTGGGCAAGAAGACCGCCCAGCGCATCATCCTGGAGCTGAAGGAGCGCATCGGCCAGGAGCAGCTCGCCAGCGCGCCACAGGGCGGCAGCCTGCCCCAGTTCGCCGGGCCGGACGGCGCGGTCAACGAGGCCGTCCAGGCGCTGCTGGCCCTGGGCTATCAGAGCGCCGAGGCCGCCCGGGCGGTCAACCAAGTCCGCCAGGAGGGACAGAGCGTGGAGCAGATGATCCTGCTGGCGCTCAAGAGTTTGGATAGCGGGAGGTAAACCATGGAAGAGGACCGCTTCGTCAGCCCCGAGGTGCAGCTGGGGGAGGACTATCAGGAGACCAGCCTGCGGCCGCTGACCCTGGCGGATTATTTCGGCCAGGACGCCGTGAAGGAGAACCTGCGGGTATACATCCAGGCGGCCAAGGCCCGGGGCGAGGCCATGGACCATGTGCTGCTCTACGGCCCGCCCGGCCTGGGCAAGACCACCCTGGCCAACATCATCGCCCATGAGATGGACGTCAACATCCGCATCACCAGCGGCCCGGCCATCGAGCGGCAGGGGGACCTGGCCAGCCTGCTGACCAACCTCTCCCCCGGCGATGTGCTCTTCATCGACGAGATTCACCGCCTCAACCCCTCGGTGGAGGAGGTGCTCTACCCGGCGATGGAGGATTTCGCCCTGGATATCATGCTGGGCAAGGGACCCAGCGCCCGCAGCATCCGGCTGGACCTGCCCCATTTCACCTTGGTGGGGGCGACCACCCGCGCGGGCATGCTCACCGGCCCGCTCAGGGACCGATTCGGCATCATCTCCCGGCTGGAGCTCTACACCCCCGAGCAGCTGGCGGTGATCGTCACCCGCTCGGCGGGCCTGTTGAAGATCGGCATCACCCCCGAGGGCGCGGACGAGCTGGCCCGGCGCGCCCGGGGCACCCCGCGCATCGCCAACCGCCTGCTCAAGCGGGTGCGGGATTTCGCCCAGGTGGTGGGCGACGGGATCATCACCCGCGAGGCCGCCCGCTATGGCCTGGAGAAGCTGGGCATCGACGCCCTGGGGCTGGACAACCTGGACCGCAGCATCCTGGAGGCCATGGTCTACAAATACAACGGCGGGCCGGTCGGCCTGGACACCCTGGCCGCCACCACCGGCGAGGAGGCCACCACCATCGAGGATGTGTACGAGCCTTACCTGATGCAGCTGGGCTTCATCCAGCGCACGCCCCGGGGAAGGGTGGTCACCCATCTGGCTTACCGGCATCTGGGCCTGACGCCCCCGGCGGACGGCAAGGGGCCGGAGCAGATTTCCATCATCTAAAGAGGGGACGCACATGAGCCAAGGATTGAAACGCTCGGATTATTTTTATACACTGCCCCAGGATCGCATCGCCCAGCACCCCATCGAGCCGCGGGACGCCTCGCGCCTGATGGTGGTGGACCGCGCCAAGCCTGGCGTGTCGCACCATATTTTCCGCGAGCTGCCGGATTTCCTGCGGCCCGGGGACGTGCTGGTGGTCAATGACACCCGGGTGCTGCCCGCGCGCCTGCTGGGGGAGCGGCCCACCGGCGGGCATGCCGAGGTGCTGCTGCTCAAGCGGCGGGACCTTGACCGCTGGGAGTGCCTGGTCAAGCCCGGGCGGCGGCTGCGCCCGGGGGCGACGGTGTCCTTCGGCGGGGGCGAGCTGGTCGCCCACATCGAGCGGGAGCTGCCCGACGGCGGGCGGATCGTGCGCTTTGCCTACGAGGGCGTGTTCGAGCAGGTGCTCGAGCGCCTGGGCCGGATGCCCCTGCCCCCCTACATCAAGGAGCAGCTCGAGGATCAGCAGCGCTACCAGACCGTCTACGCCCAGCACGCGGGCTCGGCCGCCGCGCCCACGGCGGGGCTGCACTTTACCCCCGAGCTGATGGCGCGCATCGAGGGCATGGGCGTGCCCATCGTGCGGGTGCTGTTGCACGTGGGCCTGGGCACCTTCCGCCCGGTCAAGGAGGATGACGTCACCGACCACAAGATGCACAGCGAGTATTATGAGGTCAGCGAGCAGGCCGCCGAGCGCGTCAACGCCGCCCGCCGGACAGGCGGGCGGATCATCAGCGTGGGCACCACCTCTTGCCGCGTGCTGGAGACCGCCTCGGACGCGGATCATGTGCTCCACGCCGGGCGGGGCTGGACGGATATTTTCATCTACCCCGGCTACGCCTTCAAGCAGGTGGACGCGCTGATCACCAACTTCCATCTGCCCGAGAGCACCCTGCTGATGCTGGTCAGCGCCCTGGCGGGGCGCGAGCGCATGCTGGCCGCCTATGAGACCGCCGTGCAGGAAGGGTATCGATTCTTTAGCTTTGGCGACGCGATGCTGATCCTGTGAGGCTGGTTGGGGTTTGGACCGCCGGCGGGCGGGAAGAGTTACGGTGCATCGCGCACGATGAAGGGGGAACAACACGTGAGAAAAAATCGACTGGTGAGCTGTATTGCGGCCCTGGCGTTGGCCGTCCTGTCCCTGGCGGGCTGTCAGTCAGCCGCCCCGCAACCCTCCAGCGAGACATACACCTTTACGGACAGCCTGGGCAACACCGTGACCCTTCACGGCCACCCCCAAAAGGTCGCCGCCCTGATGGGCAGCTACGCGGAGACCTGGCTGCTGGCCGGGGGCGAGCTCGCCGGGGTGACCGAGGATGCGTACAGCGAGCGGGGGCTGGATCTGCCCGAGGACACGGTGCAGCTGGGCCGCGTGCACGAGCCCGATCTGGAGGCGCTGCTGGCGATGGAGCCGGACCTGGTGCTCCTGTCGGCGGACCAGGAGGGCCATGCCAAGCTGGCGGGGACCCTGCAGGCGGCGGGCATCCCGGCGGCCTATTTCCGGGTGGATACCTTCTCGGACTACCTGGCCATGCTCAAGCTGTGCACCGAGCTGACCGGGCGGGAGGACCTGTACGCGCAAAACGGCGCTCAGGTGGAGGCCGACATCCGGCAGACCCTCGACGCTGTGGCCGGCAAACCCGCGCCCCGGGTGCTCTACCTGCGCGCGTACACCACCGGCGTGCGGGCCAAGGGGGCGGACACCGTGGCCGGGGCGATGCTCAAGGACCTGGGGGCTGTCAATATCGCCGATGAGGACGGCAACTCCCTGATGGAGAACCTGCAGCTGGAGTCCATCCTGGCGGCGGACCCGGATTTTATTCTCATCACCACCATGGGCGCGGACTCCGAGAAGGCCCTTGAGACGGTGCGCGCCACCTTGGAGGACAACCCGGCCTGGGGCACCCTCTCCGCCGTGCGCGAGGGGCGGTATCGCATCTTGCCCAAGGAGGTGTTCCACTACAAGCCCAACGCGAGATGGGGGGAGAGCTATGCGATGCTTGCCGAGATTCTCTACGGCGCGGGCTAAGCTGCAGCAGCATCGCGCCCTGGTGTGCGCGCTGCTGGCGCTGCTGGTCGTCGTCGCGGCGCTGTGCAGCCTGGGCCTGGGCTCAACCGGGGCCGGGCTGGGTGATTTGGGCGCGCTGTTGAGGGGTCAGACCACCGGCAATGCGGGCATCATCCTGTATGTGCGCCTGCCCAGGACCCTGGGCGCGCTGCTGACGGGGGTGGCCATGGCGGTCTCCGGGGTCATCATCCAGGGCGTGCTGGCCAATCCCCTGGCGGGCCCCAACCTCATCGGGGTCAACGCCGGGGCGGGCCTGGCGGCGATCCTGTGCAGCGCGCTGCTGCCCGCCCTGTCGGCGGCGGTGCCGGTGGCGGCCTTCGGCGGCGCGCTGGCGGCCAGCCTGCTGGTGTTTCTCATGGCGCGCAAGACCGGCGCCTCGCGCATCACCCTGGTGTTGGCCGGGGTGGCCATCAGCGGCATCCTCGGCGCGCTCATCGACGCGGTGGCCACGGTCAACCCCGACGCCCTGGTGGGCGCGAACACCTTCATGGTGGGCGGGCTGAGCGGCGTCATGCTCACCACCCTGATCCTGCCGGGCATCCTGATCGCCGCGGCGGCGCTGGCGGCCTGGTCGCTCAGCTACGAGCTGGACCTGCTCTCCCTGGGCGACGAGGTCGCCGCGTCCCTCGGGCTGCCGGTGCGGGTCTACCGTTTTGCGCTGTTGGCCATCGCCGCGGCGCTGGCGGGGTCGGCGGTCAGTTTCGCCGGGCTGATCGGCTTTGTCGGGCTGATCGTGCCCCACGCGGCCCGCTTCCTGGTGGGGGAGGAGAACCGCGGCCTGATCCCGGCCGCCGCCCTGCTGGGGGCGCTGCTGGTGGTGGTGTGCGACCTGCTGGCGCGGCTGCTCTTCGCCCCCTACGAGCTGCCGGTGGGTATCGTTCTGTCCCTGCTGGGCGGACCGTTTTTCCTATGGCTGCTGATCCGCCAGAGAGGGGGACGGCTGCGTGATTGAGCTGCGCGAGCTCTGCGCGGGCTATCCGGGCCGGCCCGTGCTGCGCAAGGCTAATATCGCCTGCCGACCGGGGCAGGTGACGGTACTGTGCGGCCCCAACGGATGCGGCAAGAGCACCGCCCTAAAGGTCGCCGCCCGTCTGCTCGAGCCGACGGCCGGGCAGGTTTTCGTGGATGGGCGGCCCGCCGCGTCCTACAGCAGCCGCCAGTTCGCCAAGCGCGTGGCCCTGCTGCCGCAGATGCGCGCCGCCGCCAACCTGACCGCCCGCAGCCTGGTGCTCCACGGCCGCTTTCCCTACCTGGGCTATCCGCGGCGGTACACCCCGGCGGACCACCAGATTGTGCGCGAGGCCATGGAGCGCACCGGCACCTGGGGCTTTGCGGACGCGCCCGTCTCCAGCCTGTCGGGTGGGGAGCGGCAGAAGGTCTACCTGGCCATGTGTCTGGCGCAGGACACGCCGGTGCTGCTGTTGGACGAGCCCACGACCTACTTGGACATCGCCCACCAGCTCGAGCTCATGGCGCTGGTCCGCGACCTGGCCCGCGAGGGGCGGACGGTTTTCATGGTGCTGCACGATCTGAATCTGGCCATGACCAATGCCGACCAGGTCATCGTCATGGACGCGGGCGCGGTCTGTCAGGCGGGCGCACCCGAGCAAATCTATCGCAGCGGCGTGATCGAGCGGGTCTTTGCGGTGCGGGCGCTATGCACCGAAGATGCCGACGGTCGCCCTCAGTATCTGCTGAGCAAGGTCGCGCCCAAGGGCGCCCCTTGAGGATCGGGAGGGAGTTTTCATGCGACACGTGGTGGTCTGTTATCAGCCGGGTCGGTTCAACGGGTGGCCCGCCAACGGCGGGATTTGGCGCTGGGGCCAGGAAATCCTGGTTTCCTTCAACCATGGGGTGTACCGCTACTACGGCTATACCCACAATATTGACCAGAGCCAGCCCATGGCCATCGCCTTCGCCCGCAGCGAAGACGGCGGGGAGAGCTGGCAATTTGAGGTGATGGACGACCTGTACAGCCGACCGGCGCAGCCCATCCCCGAGGCGGGCTTTGACTTTGGCCACCCGGGTTTCGCCCTGCGGGTGGGTCGCCCGGCCGTGGGCATCTCGGGGGATACCTTCGTGGTCTCCTACGACCGCGGGCATACCTGGCAGGGACCCTACGCCTTCCCGGACATGGGCTGTCCGTTGACCTCGCGCACCTGCTACGAGGTGCGCGGCCCGCAGCGGATGGACCTGTACGCCTCCTGGCAGGACCCCGCGCTGGCGCATTTCTCCTTCAGCGACCAGAGCTTCATCCTGCGCACCGAGGATGGCGGGCGCACCTGGCGCAAGCTGCCCAACATGACCGACGCGCATGCGCGGGCGGTGATGCCCGACGTGGTGCGCACACCGCAGGGCGCGCTGGTGGCGGCCCTGCGGCGCAAGACCGACCGGCTGCTCTGCGGCCAGGAGGAGGCGCGGCGACTGCGGCGGGCCGGGCAGGAGCCGCCCCGGCAGGAGGACAACTGGATCGAGATCGTGCGCTCCGAGGACGACGGCGCCAACTGGGTCTTTGCCGCCCGGGCCGGGGAGACCGCCCGGGGCATGGGGCGCAACGGCAACCCGCCGGCCCTGGCCTGCCTGCCCGACGGGCGGCTGGCGCTGGTTTTTGGCTACCGAGGCGAGCGGCCGTCCATCAAGGCGCGGGTGTCCGCGGACGGCGGGTTCACCTGGGGCGAGGAGATCATCCTGCGGGACGATCCCCTGACCCATGATATCGGCTACCCTCGCCTGGCGGTGCGACCCGACGGCAAGCTGGTGGCGGTCTACTACTACACCAGCGCGGACATGCCCGAGCAGCATATCGAGGCGACGATCTTCTCGGTTTGACCCGACGCCCCGCGGCAGGCAAGCCTGTCGGCGGGGTTTGTGCGATCCTGGAGACCATCAAGCGCGGAGGAGGGGATTGGCGTGTTCATCGCGGATTTGCATATCCATTCGAAATACTCTCGGGCCACCAGCCGGGACCTGGTGCCCGAGATGCTGGACCTGTGGGCGCGGCGCAAGGGCCTGGACCTGATCGGCACCGGGGACTTCACCCATCCGGCCTGGCGGCAGGAGCTTTTCGACAAGCTCGAGCCGGTGGAGGAAGGGGTGTACGCCTTAAAGGCGCGGCACCGGGTGGCCGAACAGTTGGCCGGTCCGCCGGTATCCCCCCGGTTCGTGCTCTCCGGGGAGATCAGCTCGATTTACAAGAAAAACGGCAAGGTGCGCAAGGTCCACAATGTCATCCTGCTGCCCAGCCTCCAGGCGGCGGAGAAGCTGGCCCGCCGCCTGGAGGCCGTGGGCAACCTGCACTCCGACGGGCGGCCCATCCTGGGCCTGGACAGCCGCGACCTGCTGGAGATCACCTTGGAGGCCTGCCCGGAGGCGGTGTTCATCCCTGCCCATATCTGGACGCCGCATTTCTCCCTCTTCGGGGCTTACTCGGGCTTTGACGCCATCGAGGAATGCTTTGAGGACCTGACCGGGCATATCCATGCCCTGGAGACCGGCCTGTCCTCCGATCCGGCGATGAACTGGCGGCTGTCGGCCCTGGACGGATACGCCCTGGTCTCCAACTCCGACGCGCACTCGCCCTCAAAGCTCGCCCGGGAAGCCAACCTCTTTGCGGGGGAGGCGACCTACCCGACCCTGGCGGACGCCCTGCAGGGCCGAAATCCTCAGGGCCTGCGCGGCACCCTGGAGTTCTTTCCCGAGGAGGGCAAGTATCACTTTGACGGGCACCGCCCCTGCAAGGTCTGCCTGTCGCCGGCGCAAACCCTGGCCGCGGGCGGGCGCTGCCCGGTGTGCGGCAAGCGCATCACCGTGGGCGTGCTGCACCGGGTGGAGGAGCTGGCGGACCGGCCCGAGGGGTTCCGCCCGGAGGGCGCGCGCCCCTATGAGAGCCTGGTGCCCCTGCCGGAGATCATCGGCTCGGCCCTGGGCGTGTCGGGCGCCAGCAAGCGGGCCCAGGGGCAGTACAACGCCCTGCTGCACGAGCTGGGCCCGGAGTTGTGGATCCTGCGGCAAGCGCCCCTGGAGCAGATCGCTCAGCACGCGGGCAAGTACGTCGCCGAGGGGGTGCGGCGTTTGCGGGCGGGACAGGTCAGCCTGCGCCCGGGCTATGACGGCGAGTACGGCAAGATCGCCGTGCTGGACCGCGACGAGATCGACCGGCAGATCAGCCTGCTGGGCGAGCTGCCCATGGAGGCTGCGCAGCCCATCGCTCCGGTCGCGCCCGCGCCCGTGCCCGCGCCCGAGGCCCCGACCGCGAGGGCTGAGAGCGGGCTCAACGCCGCCCAGACCCAGGCCGTCGTCAGCCAGTCGCCGGTGATCGCCGTGCTGGCCGGGCCCGGCACCGGCAAGACCCGCACCCTGGTGGAGCGCATCGCGCACCTGGTTGAGGCGCGGCATGTGCCGCCCGAGCGCATCACCGCCGTGACCTTCACCAACCAGGCCGCCGGGGAGATGCGTGCGCGGCTGGCCGACCGCCTGGGGGATGGGTCGGCGGCCCAGCGCATGACCATCGGCACCTTCCATGCCATCTGCCTGCAGCTGCTACGGGCGTGGGGCCGGGCGGACCAGCTGCTGGACGAGAGCCAGGGCGTCTACCTGCTGCGGGAGATGCTCGGCGGCACCCTGGGCCAGGCCCGGAACGCCCTGGCGGAGATCTCCCGTGCCAAGAATGGCTTGCCCAGCGGGGCGGGGGACCTGGCGCGGGCCTACCAAGACCGCTTGGACCAGGAGGGGCTGATGGACTTTGACGACATCCTGCTGCGGGTGCTGGAGGCCTTCGAGGCGGATCGGCCCGAGGCGCAGGCCGCCCGCGCGGGGTTGGCGTATCTGCTGGTGGATGAGTTCCAGGATATCAACGCCCTGCAGCACCGCCTGATCCGCGCCTGGAGCCAGCAAAGCGACAGCCTCTTCGTCATCGGCGACCCGGACCAGGCCATCTACGGCTTCCGCGGGTCGGACGCCCAGTGCTTCGATCGGTTGGCGCGGGAGCGCCCCGACATGACGCGCATCCGCCTGACGGAGAACTATCGCTCCACCCCGGAGATTCTCGCCTGCGCGCTGCCCGTGCTGCATCGGAAGGCCGAAGGATTCCTGGAGGCGCGCCAGCCCTCAGGCGAGCGGGTGACCCTCTACGCCGCCTCCAGCGCATATGATGAGGCGGTGTACGTCGCCCAGCAGATCAACGCCCTGGTGGGCGGGGTGGACATGCTCGCCGCCCACCGGGCCGATCGCGCCGGCGGGCGCCGCGCGCCCTCGGAGATCGCGGTGCTTTACCGCACCCACCGCCAGGCGGAGATCCTGGAGCAGTGCCTAACCCAGGAGGGGATTCCCTATCAGGTGGCTGGGCGGGAGGACAGCCTGAGCGCCCCCGAGGTGCGCGAGCTGATCGCCTGCGCGGCCTACCTATGCGAGCCCAGCGATGGCACCCTGGGCGCTTACCTGCGCCTGGCCGGTCTGCGGGAGGGGGAGGACCTCGCCCTGCACCCGGATATTCAGGCGCGCCTTGCAGCCTGCCGAGCCCGTCTGGATCAGCCGCCCGCGGCTTTCATCGAGGCCTGGATGGCCGAGCGCGGCGAGACGTCCGCCCTGACCCGCCTGCGCAACCTGGCGGTGCTCTGCCCATCGCTGCCGGAGATGTTGACCACCCTGAGCCTGGGCGGGGAGGCGGACCTGCGCCGGGCGGGGGGCGAGGGCTACGCCGCCGACGCGGTTACCCTGATGACCCTGCACGGGTCCAAGGGATTGGAGTTCCCGGTGGTCTTCCTGTGCGGTCTGAAGGAGGGCACCCTGCCCCACAAAAGCCCCCTGGGCGACGCGGACGAGGGGGAGGAGCGGCGACTACTCTACGTGGGCATGACCCGCGCCCGGCAGGAGCTGACCCTCATCACCCAGCCGCCCCGCTCGAGCTTTCTTGCGGACTTGCCCAGCGGGCAGATGCAGCTGCGCCGGGCGGCGCCCCGCAGCCAACAACTCAAGCTCTTCTAATTGACAGCAAAAAGCCGACGATCCCAAGCGGATCGTCGGCTTTTTGTTATGCGGCGGGCGGGTGGCGGCGGCGCGGCCATGCGCGCGGCGGCCTGGACGCGCCCGGCCCCCACCCGGGGCGCAAGCAGCCGCTGCCCGTGAAGCGGTCAAAGCGTCCGGCCAGCCATGCGCCCAGCAGCAGGGTGTACACAACGCCCAGCGCGATCAGCAGCGGTTTCATGGACGGACCTCCCTTCCATCTTCCTGCCCAGGTTACCGCGCGGGCCGTATGGGGTGTGTTCAGGATGGCCGCCGCGCGTTAAGGGCAGATCAAGATTTTCCGGCCGACAGGCAAGTTTAACGGCCGCTTAACAGCGCCTGGCCAGGATTAACGGCACCTTTAGCGCATCGGTGCTATCCTCTGGGAGTAATCGCGCGAGGAGGGAAGCAACATGCAAGCTGTGATCATTGGTATCGGGGTGATCTGCGTACTCATCCTGGTATATCTGACAGCGGTTTTATTGAAGGGAGATGAGCGAGGATGAACAGCGTCCTACAATATGCGCTGTACCTGGCGATCCTGGTGGGTCTGGCCATTCCCCTGGGCAGATACATGGGGAAGGTCATGAACGGGGAGAAGGTATTCCTCTCCCGAATCTTGGTCCCCTGCGAGCGGGGGCTGTACAAACTGCTGCGGGTGGACCCCGGGGAGCAGATGGGTTGGAAGCGCTACGCGGCCAGCGCGCTGGTCTTCAGCCTGGTCAGCCTGGTGGCGCTCTTTGCCATCAACCTGCTCCAGGGCGTCCTGCCCCTGAACCCGGAGAAGCTGCCAGGCGTCAGCTGGCACTTGGCCTTCAATACGTCCTCCAGCTTCATCACCAACACCAACTGGCAGAGTTACTCCGGGGAGAGCACCCTGAGCTATTTCACCCAGATGTTCGGCCTGACCGTGCAGAACTTCGTCTCCGCGGCGGTGGGCATCGCGGTGCTCTTCGCGCTGATCCGCGGCTTCACCAAGGTCAAGGAGCATGGGTTGGGCAGCTTTTGGGTGGACGTCACCCGGGTGCTGCTCTACGTCATGATCCCCCTGTGTCTGGTTCTGTCCATCGCTCTGATCAGCCAGGGCGTGCCTCAGAACTTGAAACCCTATGAGACGGTCTCCCTGGTCGAACCCATCGAGCTGGAGGACGGCACGGTGGTCACCGAGCAGATCATCCCCATGGGACCCCAGGCCAGCCAGGTCGCCGTCAAGCAGCTGGGCACCAACGGCGGCGGATACAACGGCGCTAACTCCGCCAGCCCCCTGGAGAACCCGACGCCCTTGTCCAACCTACTGGAGATGATCTCTCTGCTGCTGATCCCCGTGGCGCTGTGCTTCACCTTCGGCCGGAACGTCGGAGACAAAAAGCAGGGCCGGGCGCTGTTTATGGCGATGTTCATCGTGCTGTGCGTCGCTCTGGTTGTCGTTAGCGTGTGCGAGCAGTCGGCCACGCCACAGTTGGCCCAGAATGGCGCGGTGGACCTCTCCACCGACGGGCAGGCCGGCGGCAACATGGAGGGCAAGGAGACCCGCTTTGGCATCGCCGCCTCGTCGACTTGGGCGACTTTCACCACCGCGGCCTCCAACGGCTCGGTCAACTCCATGCACGACGCCTACACGCCCCTGGGCGGCATGATCCCCATGCTGCTGATGCAGCTGGGCGAGGTCATCTTTGGCGGCGTGGGTTGCGGCCTGTACGGCATGATCGGTTTTGCCATCCTGACGGTGTTCATCGCCGGGCTGATGGTGGGCCGCACCCCCGAGTATCTGGGCAAGAAGATCGAGCCGCGGGAAATGCGCATGGCCATGCTGGTCTGCCTGGCGACCCCGGTGGCCATCCTGATCGGCTCGGGCATCGCGGCCATCTGGCCCAGCGTGCCCGACTCGCTGGGGAACCCGGGCGCGCACGGCTTCTCCGAGGTGCTCTACGCCTTCTCCTCCGCCGGCGGCAACAACGGCTCGGCCTTCGCAGGGCTCAACTGCAACACGCCCTTTCTCAATACCGCTCTGGGCGTGGTGATGCTGTTCGTCCGGTTCGTGCCCATGGTGGGCACCCTGGCCATTGCCGGCAGCCTGGTGGAGAAGAAAAAGGTGGCGGCCTCGGCGGGCACGCTGTCGACCAGCAACGCGATGTTCGTCTTCCTGCTGGTGTTCGTGGTGCTGCTCATCGGCGCGCTGAGCTTCTTCCCGGCGCTGTCGCTGGGACCCATTGCGGAGCATTTCCAGATGTTGGGATGAGGAAAGGGTGAGGTATCATGCGTAACCATAATCAATCCGCGTTGGCGGACCGGGCCATGATTTGGCGGGCCATCCGGGATGCCTTTGTCAAACTGTCGCCCAGGACCCAGGCGCACAACCCGGTCATGCTGCTGGTGTATATCTCGGCGATTCTGACCTCGATCCTCTATCTGCTCAGCCTGGCGGGGATCCAGGACGCCCCCGGGGGCTTTACCCTGGGCATTGCGATCATCCTGTGGCTGACGGTGCTGTTCGCCAACTTCGCCGAGGCCATCGCCGAGGGGCGGGGCAAGGCCCAGGCCGACGCGCTGCGCGCCAGCCGTCGGGACGTTGTGGCCCACCGGCTGGACGATCCCAGCGACCCGGAGCGCTTCACGGACGTGGCCTCCACCCAGCTGAACAAGGGCGAATGCTATCTTGTTTGCGCGGGCGAGCAGATTCCCGCCGACGGCGAGGTGATCGAGGGCGCCGCCTCGGTGGATGAGAGCGCCATCACCGGCGAGTCCGCCCCGGTCATTCGGGAGGCGGGCGGCGACCGCAGCGCGGTCACGGGCGGCACCCTGGTGCTCTCGGATCACCTGGTGGTACGGGTCACCCAGGAGGCGGGCGAGAGCTTCCTGGACAAGATGATCGCCATGGTCGAGGGAGCCTCGCGCAAAAAGACCCCCAACGAGATCGCCCTGCAGATTCTGCTGGTGGGACTGTCGATCATCTTCCTGCTGGTGACGGTGTCGCTGTTCACCTACTCGGATTTCTCAGCCCGGCAGTCAGGCATCGCCAATCCCACGTCGGTGACGGCGCTGGTGGCGCTGCTGGTCTGCCTGGCGCCGACCACCATCGGCGCGCTGCTCTCGGCCATCGGCATCGCCGGCATGAGCCGCCTCAACCAGGCCAACGTGCTGGCCATGAGCGGCCGGGCCATCGAGGCGGCGGGGGATGTGGATATCCTGCTGCTGGACAAAACCGGCACCATCACCCTGGGCAACCGCCAGGCCTGTGCCTTTGTGCCGGTGGACGGCGCGGACGCCCTGGAGCTGGCTGACGCGGCTCAGCTCTCCTCCCTGGCGGACGAGACGCCCGAGGGCCGCAGCGTCGTGGTGCTGGCCAAGGAGCTCTTCGGCCTGCGCGGCCGGGAGCTGGGCGACAAGCGCATGACCTTTGTGCCCTTCACCGCGGCCACCCGCATGAGCGGCGTGGACTACGCCGGCAACGAGATCCGCAAGGGTGCCGCCGACGCGGTGCGCGCCTATGTGGAGCAGGCGGGCGGCGTGTACAGCCAGCAGTGCCAGCAGCAGGTGGAGAAGATCTCCCGCCAGGGCGGCACGCCCCTGGTGGTGGCCAAGAACCACCGGATTCTGGGTGTCATCCACCTGAAGGACATCATCAAGGACGGCGTGCAGGAGAAGTTCGCCGATCTGCGCAAGATGGGCATCAAGACCATCATGATCACCGGCGACAATCCCCTGACCGCCGCGGCCATCGCCGCCGAGGCGGGGGTGGACGATTTCCTGGCCGAGGCCACGCCCGAGGGCAAGC
Organism: Christensenellales bacterium; assembly: GCA_050945875.1. Taxonomy (GTDB): domain Bacteria; phylum Bacillota; class Clostridia; order Christensenellales; family JBMNTT01; genus JBMNTT01. The sequence continues at coordinate 22,500 of JBMNTT010000022.1, read as the reverse complement.
TGGAGATGATCCGCAAATTTCAGGCCCAGGGCCACCTGGTCGCCATGACCGGCGACGGCACCAACGACGCGCCCGCCCTGGCCCAGGCCGACGTGGCCGTGGCCATGAACAGCGGCACCCAGGCCGCCAAGGAGGCGGGCAACATGGTGGACCTGGACTCCTCGCCCACCAAGCTGATCGACATCGTGCGCATCGGCAAGCAGCTGCTCATGACCCGGGGCAGCCTGACCACCTTCTCCATCGCCAACGATCTGGCCAAGTATTTCGCGATCATCCCGGCGATGTTCATGGGCCTGTATCCGGGCCTGGCGGCGCTGAACATCATGCAGCTGCACAGCCCGCAGAGCGCCATCTTCTCGGCGATCCTCTACAACGCGCTGATCATCGTGGCGCTGATTCCCCTGGCGCTCAAGGGCGTTAAATACCGGGAGGTCCCGGCGGGCAAGCTGCTCAGCCGCAACCTGCTGGTGTATGGCCTGGGCGGCATTGCCGCCCCCTTTGCGGCTATCAAGATCATAGACCTGATCATCGTTGCCCTGGGCATCGTGTGACGGACGAAAGGAGCGAAAACGATGAAGAAAAAGAGCGGCCTGCTGGCGCGGGCCTGTGTGTTCCTGCTGGCGGCCTCGCTGGTGTTCGGCGGCGTTTACACCCTCGTGGTGACGGGGATCGGTCAGCTGATCTTTCCCCACCAGGCCAACGCCAGCGTCATCGAGGTGGACGGCAAAGCGTACGGGTGTGAGCTGCTGGCCCAGCAGTTTGAGGATGAGGATCATATGTGGGGCCGCGTCATGAAGATCGACACCGAAACCTTCACCGGCGAGGACGGCCGGCCTGTGATGTACGCCTGGGCGGCCAACATCACCCCGGCCAGCCCCGCGTATGAGGAGCTGATCGCCGAGCGGGTGGCCAAGATCAAGGCCGCCCATCCCGGCCAGGAGGGGCAGCCCGTGCCGGTGGACCTGGTGACCTGCTCGGGCAGCGGCCTGGACCCGGAGATTTCCCCGGCCGCCGCGCAGTATCAGATTCCCCGGATCGCCCGCAACACGGGCCGCAGCGAGGAGGAGGTCCGCCAGATCGTGGAGCGGTACACCACCGGGCGGTTCCTGGGGATCTTCGGCGAGCCCCGGGTCAACGTGCTGAAGGTCAATCTCGCCTTGGAGGGGATTTTGTAAATGCAGCTGTATGAGAAGCGCCCGGCGGAGGATTGCCTGCTAGCCGCCGGGGCGGGATGGCCCGATGGGGAGACCCCCGGCCGACTGGCCCTGGCGCTGGCCCGGGCCGTGACCGATCTGTTCGGCGAGGCGCCCACCGTGTATCGGTGTCCGGCCGGCCGGCTGCTCACGGCGCTGTTTTCCAACGTCAGCCTGCTCTGCGAGGACCTGACGGCGGATATCGGCGTCCTGGCCGCGGCGCTGAGCGAGCATTGGCCCGTGACCTTCTACGGAACGACGCCCCTGCGCGAGACCGGCGAGGTGACCTTCTGCCGGGAGAGGGAGCGCCTGCGGGTGCGCAAGCGCTGCGTGTCCGGCAGGGCGTTTGACGAGCTGACCGGCCTGTGCATCCGAATCCAAACTTCCCAGGCCGAGGCGTGCGAGGCCCTGGCCGCGCTGTTCTCCCGCCTGGGCGGCGAGGGGGAGGTCATCGCCCTTCCGCGCACCCTGGAGGGTTTCTGCGTCGCTCAGCGCCTGGGCAGGAGCCGGGAGGGCTGCGCAATGTGCTACGTCTCCCTGCAGGAGGAGCTTCAGATCCAAACCTGCCTGGACAGCCTGACCCTGGCGGACAAGGCCGCGCTGTGGGAGGTGTACCTATCCGACGGCCTATCGCCCAAGGAGTTCGACGCGCTGCTGGAGGCCTACCGGGCGGGGGAGAACGCTCGCCTGTTGGAATGGGAATTGACCCTGCAGATCGCCCTGGAGAATCTGGGGATGGAGGTTGTCAACCAGCAGGAGCGTTTTTCGGTGCGCGACGCGCGGGGGCGGGCGCTCCAGCTGGATTACGCCCAGGGCTCCGCCGCGGAGAAGATGTTCTTAAAACTGCTCTTCCCGGTCCGACCTGCGCAAGGGGATGGGCGCCGCTAAAGCCCCTTGACTTGCGCGATCGGCCTGTGCTATGCTCGGGCCAGAGTGGAGGGGGATGGCATGCAGATTGTGCGCGTCGTCGAGCTGCCCGCCGGCAAGATGGTTGAGTCGGGCTGCGCGATGTTCGGGCAGGGTCCGCTGGAGCGATTCAGTCAATGGATGAGCGTCCAGCCCCTGGACCTGTGCCCCCAGGATTTTTTGTGGTATGATCAGCGGCGGGGCGGCTTCGTCTGGCACTACTACTACCGCCCGGGCATGGACGTGCCCGAGGACTTCGGCCTGGTGGAATTTCCCGGCGGCCTGTACGCGGTGGTCACCGACATCGACGGGCAGAGCGACGATCCCCAGCGGCAGGCGGTCGCGGATTTCCTGGCGGCCCATCCGGCCTTCGCGCGCGACGAGGCGCGCCCGGAGCTGGGCAACGTCATCACCCCGCCGGCGGCGCAGTCCGCTCTGGGCTACGGCCAGATGAACTACTATACGCCGATCAAGCTGGCGGAGGATTGACCGCAAAGAGAAAGAGCGTTCTCCCGTAGGAGAGCGCTCTTTCGGCTTGTTTTTCAGAGAAACCGCTGGATATCCCGGTTGGTGCCCATGATAATCACCGCCTCGTCGGGCATGAACAGGTGGTCTGGCTTGGGCTGGGGTTCGATTTGGTTGTAGCGGCGGGTGGCCAGCACGCTCAGGTGGAACTTGGTGCGGATGGCTAGCTGAACAATGGTCTTGCCCACCCAGGTCGGCGGCACGGGGATCTCATAGATCGCGTACTCGTCGGTCAGCTCGATGTACTCGAAAACATGATCCGAGCCGTACTTCACCGCCGAGCGGATCGCCATCTCCTTCTCGACGTAGACCACGTCGTCGGCGCCGTTGCGCAGCAGAAACTTGGCGTGGACATCGCGGTTAGCGCGGGCCAGCACGAAGGGCGCGCCCATATCCTTGAGCAGGGCGGTGGTCTCCAGGCTGCTCTGGAAATTGTCCCCGATGGCCACCACGCACAGATCGAAATTGCGCACCCCCAGGGAGGCGATGAACTGCTCGTTGGTGCTGTCGCCGATCTGGGCGTGGGTGACGAAGGGCAGCACATCATTCACCCGGTCCTCCCGGATGTCCACGGCGAGCACCTGATGCTTCAACTCGGTCAGCTTAATGGCCATATGGCGGCCAAAACGGCCCAGGCCGATGAGTAGGATGGATTTCATCTTATGATCGCTCCTTCTTCGGCTTTAGCCGACGGTGATGCGCTCCAGGGGGAGCTGAACAGGGGGGTGGGGTCGGGCGCTGATGATGGCGTAGATCATCGTCAACCCGCCAACCCGACCGAAGTACATCAATCCCACCAGGATCATCTGGCTGGCGTGGCTGAGCTCCCCGGTGATGCCCAGCGACAGGCCCACCGTGCCGATGGCCGAGGCCGACTCGAACAGTGCGCAGACCAGGGGCACGTCGTCGATCATACTGATCAGCCCGGCCGCCATGCTGAAAAGAAACAGGTAGAGCGTGAAGATCGCCACGGCATTCTTCAGGGTCTCCGGGGGAATGCGCCGCTGGAAACACTGGATGTTCTCCCGGCGGCGGAAAACCGACAGCACGCTCAGCAGCAGCAGCGACAGGGTGGTGGTCTTGACGCCCCCGGCCGTGGAGCCCGGCGAGCCGCCGACAAGCATCAGCATGATCATCACCAGCACGCTGATGTCGGTCATCATGGTCAAATCCACGGTGTTAAAGCCCGCGGTGCGGGGCGTGACCGATTGAAACAGCGAAGCCCAGACCCGCTGGCCGGGATCCAACCAGGCCCAAACAGGCTTGCTGAACTCACCCAAATAGAAGAAAACCGCCGGTAGGGCAATCAAGAGCGCCGTGGTGACCAGCACCAGCTTGGTCTGCAGGCGGTAACGCTGGACATGGTGGCGGTTGCGGCGAATATCGTCCCAGACGAAAAAACCGATGCCCCCACAAACGATCAGCAGCATGATCACCAGGTTGACCAGCGGATCGCCCATGAAACCCGTCAGCGAAGAAAAGGGTTTGTCGACGCCCATCAGATCAAACCCCGCGTTGCAGAAGGCCGAGACCGCGTGGAACACCGCGAACCACAGCCCTTGACCCAGGCCGAAGCGGGGGATAAACCGAATCGCCAGTAGCGCCGCGCCCACCCCCTCGAACAGGAACGCCGCCTTAAGGATGAAGGTGGTCAGGCGCACGATGCCGCCCATCTGGGGCGCGGAGATCGACTCCTGCATGACGAAGCGCTGCTTGAGCCCGATTTTGCGACCGGTGAACACCGCGATGGCCACCGACAGCGTCACCACCCCCATACCGCCGATCTGGATCAGCATCAGGATGACCGCTTGGCCGAAAATCGACCAGTAGGTGTAGGTGTCGTGCAGCACCAGGCCAGTCACGCAGGTGGCCGAGGTGGCGGTAAACAGCGCGTCGGAGAAGGGGGTGAGCCCCCCGGAGCGGGTGGCGATGGGCAGCATCAGCAACCCGGTGCCCGCCAGGATCAGGGCGAGAAAGCCGCCCAGGATGATTTTAGCCGGCGTCAGGGCGCTGGCGCGTATTTGGTGCATCCATATCTCCCTCTGCTCGTATGAACACTTTCTGTGCATGAGAATAGAACAAGTATAGTCACCAATAGGTAAACGCCCAGTTAAGATATCAAAGTCCATGTTAAGATTGCATAAATAGTATCAAAATTCGCGGCGATCCGCGCGGCGTCTTCACACAATCTTTATAGAGCGCGGGGGATTTCAACAAATTCAAGATTGAGATTGTGTTATACTAACCCCAGGGCGATGAAGGAGGGGTAAACATGTCCGACAGACCCGACCCGGATCAGCTGCTGAGCGAGATCAAGGCCGCCGATTTCAACCGCGCCGTCGGCCGGATGAAAATCTTTTTCGGCTATGCCGCAGGCGTGGGCAAGACCTTCGCCATGCTCGAGGCGGCCCGCCAGGCGAAGCGACAGGGGATCGACGTGGTGGTGGGCTATGTGGAGCCCCACACCCGGCCGGAGACCATGGCTCTGCTGGACGGGCTGGAGGAGTTGCCGCCGCTGTCGGTGGCGCACAAGGGCATCACCCTGAGGGAGTTCGACCTGGACGGCGCGCTGGCTCGACATCCTCAGCTGATCCTGGTGGACGAGCTGGCCCACACCAACGCTGAGGTCTGCCGTCATCGCAAGCGGTATAAGGACGTGCAGGAACTGCTCCAGGCTGGAATCGATGTGTACACCACGGTCAATGTCCAGCATCTGGAGAGCCTCAACGATATGGTTTCGGCCATCACGGGCGTGGTGGTGTCCGAGCGGGTGCCCGACGCGGTGTTCGACTCGGCCAGCCAGGTGGAGCTGGTGGACATTGAGCCGGACGAGCTGATCGACCGGCTGCACGCGGGCAAGGTCTACCGCCAGCAGCAGGCCCAGCAGGCGCTGAACAATTTTTTTATCCGGGACAATCTGGTGGCCCTGCGGGAGATCGCCCTGCGCCGCACCGCCGATCGGCTCAACCGCTCCCCCAAGACCCAGGGCCGGCGCACCAACGTCGCCAGCGAGCACATCCTGACCTGCCTGTCGCCCTCGCCCACCAACGCAAAGGTCATCCGCACCGCCGCGCGCATGGCGGAAGCCTTCCACAGCAGCTTCACCGCCCTGCTGGTGGAAAACGCGCAGATCGAGGCCCTCAAGGGCGAGGAGCTACGCCGTCTGCGGGCCAACGTCAAGCTCGCCGAGGACCTGGGCGCTCGGGTAGCCACCGCTTACGGGGAGGACGTGCCCCTTCAGATCGCCGAGTACGCCAACTTTAGCGGCGTGTCCAAGGTGGTCATTGGCCGCTCCAACAACCGCAAACGGTTCCCGCTGCCCAGCCGCAGCCTGGTGGACCGGCTGACCATCCTGGCGCCGCAGATGGATGTCTACGTCATCCCGGATGCCCAGGCTCCCTACACGCCGCCCAAGCAGCCTCGCCCGCCCTTTCGCCTGTCGGGCGCCGACCTGCTCAAGACCCTGCTCATCGTAGCCGGAGCCACGCTGGTGGGCATGGGTTTTGACCGGGGCGGATTCGGCGAGGCCAACATCATCACCGCCTACATCCTGGGCGTGCTGTTCACCTCGGTCGTCACCCGGGGGCGGCTCTACGGCATCCTGGCCTCCATGATCAGCGTGCTGATCTTTAACTTCTTTTTCACCACGCCGCGCTTAACCTTCCAGGCCTATGACGCCAGCTACCCGGTGACTTTCCTGATCATGTTCACCGCGGCGTTCATCACCAGCACCTTGACCATGCGGGTCAAGGACCAGGCGCGCCAGGCCGCCCGCAAGGCCTACCGCACCGAGATCCTCCTGCAGACCAGCCAGAAGCTTCAACAGGCCGAGGGGGAGCGCGCGCTGCTGGAGGTGCTGGCCCAGCAGATGATCAAGCTCCTGGATACCACGGTGGTGCTCTATCCCTCGGATGGGCAGGGGCGGTTGGGCCAGCCGCGGCTGTATCTCTCCGGCGGGGAAGACGAGCGGGCGGCACAGCGATACCTCGCCGCCGAGGAGCAGGCGGTGGCCCAGTGGGCTTTCCGCAACAACAAGCACGCCGGCGCGACCACCAAAACCCTGCCCAGTTCCCAATGCCTGTACCTGGCGGTGCGGGGTCAGCGGGAGGTGTTCGCCGTGGCGGGCATCGCCATGCGGGACAACGCCGCGGGCCTGGACGCCTTCACCAAGAACCTCTTGATCGCCATGCTGGGCGAGGGCGGGCTGGCGCTGGAGAAATCGACCCTGGCCCAGCAGAAGCAGCAGGCTGAGATGCAGGCCAAGCAGGAGCAGCTGCGGGCCAATCTGCTGCGGGCGATCTCCCATGACCTGCGCACGCCGCTGACCAGCATCTCCGGAAACGCCGGTATCCTGATGGCTAACGCCAGCGTGCTCGACGCGGATAAGCGCCAGCAGCTGTATACCGATATCTATGACGACGCGATGTGGCTGTTCAACCTGGTGGAGAACCTGCTGTCGGTCACGCGCATCGAGAACGGCACCATGAGCATCCACATGGAACCCGAGCTGCTCGACGAGGTCTTCCACGAGGCGCTGACCCATATCAACCGGCGGGCTGCGGAGCACCATATCCGGGTGCATCTGGCCGACGACCTGCTCATGGCCGAGATGGACGCGCGGTTGATCATTCAGGTCATCATCAATATCGTGGACAACGCCATCAAATACACCGAGCGCGGCTCCAACATCGACCTATCCGCCCGCGCCGAGGGCGCCATGGTGCGGGTGGACATCGCCGACGACGGGCCGGGCATCGCCGATGAGGCCAAGGCCCGCCTGTTCGACATGTTCTACACCGTGTCGGACCAGCGGCGCACCGACGGGCGGCGGGGCCTGGGTCTGGGCCTGAGCCTGTGCCAGTCCATCATCCAGGCCCACGGCGGCAGCATCCGGGTGCTGGACAACCAGCCCAAGGGCACCGTCTTTACCTTCACCCTAAAACACGCGGAGGTGACCAACCTTGAATAAAGCCCAAATCCTCGTGGTCGAGGACGACCGCGCGGTCAGCAACCTCATCGCCACGACCCTGGAGACCCAACAGTACCAATATCACCGCGCGCAGACCGGCAGCGCCGCGCTGATCGAGGCGGTGTCCTACCATCCGGATGTCATCCTGCTGGACCTGGGCCTGCCCGACATGGACGGGGTGGAGATCATCCGCAAGGTGCGGGGCTGGAGCAATGTGCCGATCATCGTGGTTAGCGCCCGCAGCGACGACCGGGACAAGGTGGAGGCCCTGGACGCCGGGGCGGACGACTACCTGACCAAGCCCTTTAGCGTGGATGAGCTGCTGGCCAGGCTGCGGGTGGCCTTGCGCCGGGTGCGCTACGATGAGCATAAGACCAATCAGGAGGCCAGTTGTTTTGAGAACGGCGCGCTAAAAATCGACTATGCCGCCGGGTGCGTCTACCTGGAAGGCCGGGAGATCCACCTGACCCCTATCGAGTACCGGCTACTGTGCCTGCTGGCCAAGAACGTCGGCAAGGTGCTCACGCACAACTACATCCTCAAGCAGGTGTGGAACAACGCCCTGCCCACCGACACCCCCTCGCTGCGGGTGTTCATGGCCACCCTGCGCAAGAAGATCGAGCCCAAATCCGACGGGCCGAAGTATATTCAGACCCATGTGGGCATCGGCTACCGCATGGTGCGCGTGCCCTCCTCGGAGGAGGGGGAGGACGGCGCCAACCCCTGAGCCGAAGCGGAAGCGCCCCGCAGTTGCGGGGCGCTGTTTGATCGCCGGACAAAAAGGCAGAAGCTGTTGTCAGATATCCGATAAGGGAGTAGAATGAGCCTAATGACGAAATAGACCCCTCACAAGGTCGGATAAGGGGGCGCAAGAGATGGAGCGCGTTTTTATCGGTTTTCAAAAATGCCGGGCGAACGCCGCGTGTGAGTTCGTCTCCCTGTCGGAGGGCTTTCTGCAACTGGTGGGATACACCCGCCAGGAGATCGCAGAGCGGTTCGCGGACAGCTTTTTTGCAATGGTGGAGCCGGAGGATCACCTGTCGCTTCGGCGCAGCCTGGAGGAGCAGCTCGCCCAGGGGGATCATTTTGCGCTGACCTACCGGGTTCGGGCAAAGGATGGGCGGATGATCTGGCTGCACGACCAGGGTACCCTCTCCCGGGAGGCGGATGGAGACTACTACCTCTGTCAGATTGCCGACGCCACGCGCTATTATGAACTGGATACCTACTACCGTCAGGTGCTCGACGCGATCCCCAACCCCATCATCATCACGGACAACGATCTGCGCATCAACTTTATCAATCAGGCCGGCTTGGCCGCCAACGGCATGCGTGAGAGCGACTGCCTGGGCAGGCCCTGCTCCGTGTTCCGCACGCCCTATTGTGGAACCGAGGACTGCTGCGCCAAGCATTTCCTGCGGGGGGAGCCGCCCACTCAGCAGGCCACGCCCGATGGGCGATTTATGCGGGTCAACTTTGCGCCCCGTCTGGACCGGGAGGGCAATCGGGTGGGCTTCATCAGCGTGTCCACCGACGTGACCGAGCTGGTGAAGGCGGAGCAGGAGCTGCGCCTGAGCCAGGAGCGCTACCGCATCGCACTGGCCCAGAGCGAGAACGTGCTCTGGGAGTATCACCTGGACACCCGGACGGTTCACTGCTCCGACGAGGCCATGGCCTTCTACGGCCTGCCCCGGGAGGTGCCGGATATGCCGGAGAGCATGATCGCCGCGGGGGTCATTGCACCGGAAGACGCGCAGGCCGCCCGAGCGCTCTACGCCCGTCTCCACGCCGGCGAGGCCACCGCCCAGCAGGTATTGCGCATCCGCACGGCCCAGGGATTCTACCGGCACATCCACACCGCCTACACCACCATCTGCGACGAGAAGGGCAAGCCGCTGCAGGCCATCGGTATCTCTCGGGATGTCACCGGCGAGGTGGAGCTCAAGACCCGGTTTACCCAGGAGCAGCAGTACCGCAACACCATGATCTCCGACGCGGTAGCCTCCTATGAGGTCAACCTGAGCCGGGACACGGTGCAGCAGATGGATGGGGCGTGGACCGAGATGATGCCTGGAGCGCCCATCATCCGCTATACCCAGCTGCTCTCTCGGGTCTGCGCTCAGGCCGTACACCCGGAACACCGCGAGGGCGTCAATGGGATGTTCTCCCGGGAGGCGATGCTGGCCGCCTTTGCCCAGGGCAAGCGCGAGCTCTCCCACACCTACCTGCGGCTGAACCAGCAGGGTCAGATGATCTGGGTGCTCAACACGGCCTACCTGATCCAGAACCACGCGGGCGGGGACATCTGCGCGTTTTTTTACCTGAAGGATGTGGATGAGCAAAAGCGCCGCGAGCTGGACTTGGAGCACAGCGCGCGCTATGATCCGCTGACCGGTCTGTACAACCGCAACACCGCCATGGAACGGATCGATAAGGTTCTCCAAAGCGGCGCGCCCTGCGCGCTGATGATTCTGGATATCGACAATTTCAAGCGGATCAACGACACCTACGGCCATGTGTTTGGCGACGCGGTGCTCTCGGAGCTAGCGCGCAAGCTGGCGGCCTGCTTGCGCAAGCAGCAGGATGTGGCCGGCCGTCTGGCGGGGGATGAGTTTATCCTGCTGATCCAGGACGCCCCGGACCAACAAACTGTGACCCGGAGAGCGCAGGATGTGCTCGACGCCCTGCGCGTCACCTACCAGACCGACGAAAAGCGCTGCGAACTGTCCGGCTCTCTGGGTATCGCCTTCGCGCCCGAGCATGGACAGGATTTGGATACGCTGTACGATCGGGTGGACCAGGCCCTCTATCAGGCCAAGCGCAGCGGTAAAAACTGCTATGCGATCTACAACCCCCAGTCGGGGGAACAACAGTCGGCCCTGCATCCCCGGCCGTCGCTGCTGACGCCAGGAGACCTGGGCAAGTCCTTTGCGGAGAACGTCATCGAGTACACCTTCCGCATCCTCTACAATGCTAAGGACCTAAAGACCGCCGTTATCGGTTTGCTCGAGTTGCTGGCCCAGCATCTGCAGGTGGATCACGCCTACCTGTTTGAGAATGCTTCCTCGGATGGGCAGTACCGGGCGAGCTATGAGTGGTACAAGGATCAGGCCCAATCTTACCGCGACCGGCCGATTGAGCTGGACGCGCACGGCATGCGGGCATATCTGGCCCTGTTCTCCCAGGACGGCATCCTCTGCGTGCCCGACGTGCGCCAAGCGGAGGAACCGGTGCGCGGGCTGGCGGCCTCGATGCGGGCGCGCTGCTTTGTGCACTGCTGGGTGGCGGTGGAGGAGGGCTATCGGGCCGTGCTGGGCGTGGACGACACGCGTGAGCCGCGCGTCTTCACCCCCCAACAGCAGCAGACCCTCAAGATCGTGGGCGAACTGATCGGGACCTTCCTCAACAACCACCGCAAACAACAGGAGCGCCAGCGGACCACCCGCAGCTTGCAGACCGTGCTGCTGGGCATGCAGTACGCGGTGTATGTGATCGACCCGCTGACGTACACCCTGGTTTTTCTCAATCCGCACACCCAACGCATCTTTCCCATGGCTCAGGTGAATCAGCCCTGCTATCGCTGCCTGCGGAATCGGGATACACCCTGTCCGGATTGCCCCATTCGCAGCTTGGATGAGGTCACGCAGACGGCGACTCGGGAGATCCACGATGCGCGCACCGGTCAGTGGCTGCGCATGGAGGCCAACCGCGTCCAGTGGCCGGACGCCGGGCAGTACTGCATGATCAGTTGTACGGAGATCACCCAATATAAGCAAGAGCCGAGCTGACCGACCGATGAGCTGAGAGGACCGCACCTGCGGTCTTCTTTTTTTACGCTATAAAATTCGATTATATTCGACAAAAATTGTAGAAAAACGGGGAAAATAGAGATATACTGGTTATAATGTGGGATAAAAAGCCCAGGCTGGAGACAAAAGGAAGGGGAGAGGCGGCGTGCGCAAGCAATCTCGGACGGCATCTCGATGGATGAGTGGGTGGATGGCGCTATGCCTGTTGCTTCAATGGCTGCCCGCGCCGACCCGAGCGGAGGGCGCGCTCATCATTCAGCCGCCGGTCAGTCAGGAGGCGGCGGTGGGGGAGACGGTATGCTTTTCGGTGGAGACCCAGGGCGAACAGACGGCTTACCAGTGGGAGGTTGGGGTGTTGAGCGATCCCCAACTTGACCGGCGGGACGCTCCTGCGCAAGCCTATGCCTGGTCCACCCTGCCCGGGGAGCAACAGGCGGATTGCCAGGTGCTATGCACGGAGGAGTCCCTGCGCCTGTGGGCCTACCGCTGCGTGGTGACCGACGGGCAGATACAGCAGGCCACGGAACCGGTGTGGATATCGCCCCGCCCGACGGCCGCCCCGAGAAACGGTGCGGGCGTCATCCTGGGCGGCGATGTCAACGGCGAGCTTTGGCTGCTGGAGCGGCTGGGCAGCTGCGCCATGCAGGGCGACGGCTGTGTCAAACTGACCCAGAGCGCCGCGGTGGCCAACCATTCTCTGGCCGTCACGGGAGGTGAGATGATCCTGGACCTAAACGGGTATACCCTGACCGGCCAGGGGGTCGCGCCGATCACCGTTCAGGGAGGAAGTCTGACCGTGATCGACAGCGTTGGCGGCGGGGGACTGGTTGGCGGCGCGGGCGCGCCTGCTCTCTCGGTCAGCCAGGGCGCTCTGTCTTGGCGTTCGGGCGCGCTACAGGGAGGATCCGCCGCGCCGGGTCTGTTGCTCGAGGGCAGCGCGTCGGTGCGCATCAGCGGCGGCAGCGCCGCGGGTGGCGCGGCCGCCAGCGGTAAGGGCGGCTCCGGTCTGCGTATCGCCCTGAGCTCAGGCTCCTGCGCCATATCGGGCGGACAATTTCTAGCCGGTTCGGGCAGCGGTTCCGCCGCCGGATTGGAGCTGATCGGTAGCGCTCAGGTCGTCCTGACAGGCGGGCAGTTCGAAGGCTATGATGGTTCCGCCAGCGGGCGCGCCCTCAAAAGCCTGCTCGCAGCGGGGTACGGTTTTCTCTGGAGAGGACAGCCGATGGATAGCAGCGCCATGGCGGAGGTCGCCTTGAGAGGTGAGCTCTCCGTCGTTCGCGTTCAGCAGGAAAGCGTTTATCTGGACGGCACCTGCCCTGATGGCGGGGATGGGCAAACCCCGCAGACCGCGGTGAATACCTTTGCCCGAGCCTACGAGCGCGTCGCTCCGGGCGGCGTGATCCATCTGGTCGGGCCGGTGACTGTGGCGGACAGCCAAAAATGGCGATTGCCCGAGGGCGTTAAGGTGTCCGTCGAGCAGGCGGGGTCTGTGGTGGCGTCCGGGTCGCTGAACCTGGAACAGATCGAGTTCGCAGGTGGGCAGGCACCGGTGCTGCGGATTGAGGGCGGACAGGTGGCCCTAGGCGCCGGCGCTGTAATCCACGGCCACGAAAATGCCGCCGGCGCGGCGGTGTACATGGAAGGCGGAGCGCTGACGCTGGCAGGAGGCAGCGTCACTGGCGGCCGCGGGGTGGGGGTTCAGATATCCAGCGGAGACCTGGTCCTTTCCGGCGGAGAAATCACCGACAATGAGGCGGGGGATGTTCGGGCAACGGGTCCGATTGGCTTGGGCGGCGCGGGTACCATCGGCAGGCTGAGCTTGGATGGGGATGCCGCGTTGACGATAACGGCCTCCCTGGCGGGGGCGCAAATCGGCATTGCGCCCGGCCAGATGAGCAATGGGGCGCTGATCGCCCTGGGCGTCGGCTATCTCCTGCAGCCCGCCGATGTCCAGTCGCTGTCCCTCGGCGCGGATTCGTCCTGGTCGCTAACCCTCGACACGGCGGCTAACGCGATTCGCCTGGGTTACCCCAAGGCGGATCGGGTCTACTTGGACGGAGGCGCGCCGGCAGGCGGGGACGGCTCCAGCCCTCAGCGAGCGGTCAACACCTTTGCTGCGGCCAAGGAGCGCCTAGGTATGAATGGCGAAATCTGTATCACGGGCACCGTCAGCGTCAACCAGGACGAAACCTGGAGCCTGCCGGCGTCTTCCTTCGGTGACGCGCGGGTGGTGCGTGAAGCGAGCTTCACCGAGGCACCGATGATCCGGGTCCAGGATAACCGTCTGACGCTGCACCAGATCACCCTCGATGGCGCGGGTGTGGGTGCCCACGCGCCGGGGATCGACGTGTCCCCGGGCGGTGATCTGGTGGTCGCCGACGCTTTGCTCGAAAACCATGCGGCCGGGGCGGTGTGCAATCGCGGCCGAACCGTCATCACCGGCGGGACCCTGCGCAACAGTCCCGGCGCGCGCGGCGGCTTGGATAACGCGGGGGAGCTGCGCCTAAACGGCGCAACCTTGACCGATTCGCTTTACACGGCCGGGTTGGTCGTCCTGTCCGAGAGTGCGGTACCCGAGGTGGCGCTCGAGGCGGACGGAAAAATTGCTCTGGCCGGCCCCCTGACCGACGCGATGGGGATCCGCTTGGTTGCCGACGCGCGGGCTGGCTGCGTGGTGGTCCAGGGTGACGGTTCCTACGCGCCCAGCCAGGCGGATGTGGCGCAGCTGACCTGCCTGGAGGTGGACTGGCAACTGGTGCTGTCGCAGGGGCGGGTGGTTCTGCAACCGCTCTCCTGCCCGGTGACCTATCGCTTGACCGGTTTGACGATCTCCCATAGGCCAGCCAGCGCGCCCTACGGTCAACGCCTGGAACTAACCCTGACCGCCGAGGATGGCGCGAGGCTGCCCGAGAGCGTCGATGTTACCCAGGATGGACAGCCCGCGACTTACCGCTATGACCCTGAAACAGGTGCGCTGACCATCCCAAAGGTCACCGGCGCGCTGGTTATCAGCGCTCAGGCGCGGGTTGCCCATCCCATCCACACGCGAATTCAGGGAGGCGGTTCGCTGGGGGTGCTGGAGGAGGCGTTCGCCGGCGATCTGGTGATCGTGGCGGTCATCGCCGACGCGGGCAGCTACCTGGCGCCCGATTCCCTGCGGGTCAATGGGCAGCCCTTGACTTACCTGGACGAAGGGATCTACAGTTTTACCATGCCCGAGAGGGCGGTGGAATTGACCGCGGCCTTTGCCCCTTACCAGATTCCCACCCTGCGGATCACCCAAAACCTGCCGGAGCGCCGCGCGGTCGAGGCCGGGGAGCGGGTGCGCTGGCAAATCGCCCATGAGACGCCCGATATGGCTGGTTGGGTCTCCTATCAATGGTTCCGCAACGGCGCTGCCCTGCCGGGTGAGCAGGGCGATAGCCTGACCCTGCGCACCGCGCGGCCCGAGGATGCGGGCGCGTACCATGTGGAGATCACCTATCATCTCAATGGGCAGTGGACCCGCACGGTCAGCCAAGTCTGTGAGCTGGCGGTCGCCCAAGAGCCCGGCGATATCCAGCTCTACGCCGAGGCCCCGACCGGCGCGCCCATGCCCCAAGTGGCCGACCTCGACGCTTTGGCGGAGGCGGCGTTATCCTCGGAGGAGCTGGCGCTGGTGGAGCGGGGCGAAAAGATTGCCCTGCGCCTTGCGGTCCGGCAGCTGCCGGAGGGGCCGTATCGGTCGCAGCTGGAGAGCGCGCTGATGCCCGGAGAACATCTAGGCATGGTGTTGGACCTACAGCTATATAAGCAGGTGGCTGGCGGCTCGCAGATAGCGATCCCACAGATGCGCGCGCCGGTGCGCGTCACCCTGGAGCTGAGCGACGAGCTGCGCCTGCTGGCGGCTGGACAGCCCTTTGCCCTGCTGCGCATACATGAGGGCCAGGTGGAGCGACTGCCCAACCTCGACGCCCACAGCCGGCGCTATACGTTCCTGACCGATCGGTTCTCCACCTACGCGCTGATCTACGGGCAGGCGGAGCCGACGGCCACGCCCGGCCAGACGCCCGAGCCGACCCCGCCGAGCGAAGCGCCTGCCGAGACGCCGACCGATGCGGTGCCCACCGGAGCGGACTCTCTGATCCCGGCGGCGCTGCTGATGGCGATGTCCGCGGGCGGTCTGAACCTCACGCTTCGCCGGAGAAAACCCCGTTGACGACAACCGCCCCACATCGCGATGTGGGGCGGTTTAATTATTGAAGCTGTCCGCGGCCCGTGATTTGGGTGGACAGGGCCAGGTTGACGGTGGCCTGGCGGAACCATTCCGGGTTTGAGGGATCGCCCAGGGATGCGCCGTACCGGGCGACTGCGATATCGGTGAGGTCATAGCCGTCAATGCCCGATGCCTGCAGGCGGTCGGTTAGCGCCCGCAGCCTGGCGTAGAGCGCCTCGTCGATGGCGGTGGACAGGGCCTCATCGCTGGGCTCCTGCTGGGTAATGGGCTGATCCAGCTCCATCAAGCTGGCCTGAAGCCTCAACTGGAGGGTAAACACCAGGCGACCCTGCTCGTCCCGATCTACCTTGACGCTGCGTCGCCCTTTGACGTAGGCGCTGGCGTTGATGCCCTGGCAGGTGAACGGGACAATGCCCGACACGCCGCTTTGGCGCAGCAGATGCAGCTGCCAGGCCTCCTCCGCCGAGAGGGTCTCCACCAGCACGCCCTGGTGAAACAGGCCGGTGCCCACGAACTGTAGCCGCCCCTGATCGTCCACATCCAGGATGGGGAGGAAACTGTTGCCTCCAGGGCCGGTGCTCTCCCGGATAAACCGGTAGAGGGTGTTGCTGGCGTAGGCGCTCTGGCGCATGGTATCGTCGTAACGCTCGGTCAGCTCCCCGCCGTTGCCCCCCTCGGAGTCGGCCAGAGCCTGGAGAAATTCAGCCGGGTCGCCCTGGGTCAAGGCGACGGGTTGACTGGATCGGATGCGCGGATCGCGCAGGAATAGGTCCAAGCTGTCGAGCACCCCCTGCTCAGCCAAGGGCTGACCCACCAGCAGCAGGCTTGACAGGCCGGCGGCCCAGCCGCCCGCGGCGCTGCCCTGGGTCTGCAGCTTCTCCGAGAGGGTGACGCCGCTGAAAGTCGTGACCTGGGGTGGCTGCTGATCATCTTCCCCGGGGGAGAAGGAGAGAATGGTCAGCTCCATCTGCTCTTCGTTCAGGTTGCAGGCGGTCATGATGGGCAGGGTCATCTCCGAGAGCTCCTGGCGCGGGGTGCAGCCCGTGGCCATCAGCGCGCACAGGGGCAACAGCCAAAGCCGATGCAGTTTGTTCACGACAACGCCTCCTTCCTTCCGGTCGAGAGCAGCAGCGGCAGCGCGATCCCCACAAGCGGATACGCGCCCGCGGCGATGGATTGCCCGATTGCCTCCCACAGCGGATGGGGCCAAAAAGCCAGCAGCGAGGCGATGAGGAAAAAAGCCACGCAGTTGAGCTTGGTCAGCCGCCCGCCGGCCAGCAGTCGGGCCGACAGGCCGCAGGCGGTCAGGGGCACTGAGACGGCCAGGGCGGTCAGCAGCATAAAAAACAGCTCTAGCCGCTCGAAGAAGGCCACGGTCTTGACGATCTCCACCCCGGGAAAGCGCAGCGTCGCTGTCAGCGGCGCGCCCAGCACGGCGATGGCGATCCCGACGCTGGCGCTCAACAGGGCGTAACCGACGACCAGCCCGATGCGCAGACTGCGGCCGCTACGCTTGGGGCGCTGGAAATGGGGGTACAGCACCAACAGGCTCAGCAGCGGCAGCGGCAGGGCCGCCAGGGTGCGCAGGGCGTGCAGGGGCTGGGCCAGTCCACCGCCCCAGGGCAGCAGCAGATAGTAGTTCCCCTGGCTGAAAGGGAAAAACACCATGATGACGCCGACGCCGCTGATGAGCAGCATCAGGGTCCAGAATCCCGGCAGGGTAGCCATGTCCCGCGTGCAGGCGTAGGCAAAGCACCCCAGGGTGACCAGACAGAGCAGCCAGGTCGAGGTGCTCGGAAGCAGATACAGCCGGATGGCCGCCAGAAAGGGCGCGACGCACAGCGCGGCCGACAGCGCCAGGGACAGATACACCAACCCCTTGAGGATTCCCGCGGCGACGGGGGAGAAGCGGGCGGCCAACAGCTGACGAAAACTCGCCGCCGGGTGGCGGCGGTAAAGGCGGACGACCGCCTGGACTCCCGCCAGGGGCAGGATCAACGCGGCCAGCACCAGCCACAGGCTGTCCCGACCGGCGTCGGCGATCAAGGCGGCGGGGAGGGCCCATATCCCCGGCATCAACACACAGCCCGCGGCCAGGGCTGCCGCCTGCAGCGGCGTGAGAAAACGGTTTTGATCCATGTTATCCCTCCTTGCGGGTCCGGCGCTGGCGGATGGGGTTGTGGTTGGGGATGGATCGCGGCCGGGTCATGCGCTGGGTGAAGGGCTGCTGCACAAAGCTGTCCTTCAGGTCCTCGCGCACGAAGGGGGAGAAGGGAGACAGGTAGTTGGCGCCGTAATTATTCAGGCTGTTCAGGTGCGCGATGATCAAGAATAGCCCCAGTGGCAGGGCGTAGAGGCCCATCAATGCGCTGGCGAACAGGTAGAACACCCGCAGCAGCCGACAGGACAGGCTCAGCGCGTAGTTGGGCAGAGCGAAGCTGCCCAGTAGCGACAGGGTCACGATGATCATGGTGGGCGTGCTGGCCAAGCGAGAGTCCACCAGGGACTGGCCCAAGATGATGCCGCCCACGATGCCCACCGTGCTGGACACCGCCCCGGGCAGGCGCACCGTCGCCTCATAGATCAGCTCCAGCATGACCTCCACCAGCAGAATTTCCAGCAGTACGGTCATGGGCACCTGTCGGGTGAAGCGCGATAGCGTTAGAAGCATCTTCACCGGGATCAGCTCGGGGTTGAAGTTCATCAGCGCCAGGTAAATCCCCGGCAGCAGGATCGCCAGGAAAAAGCCGAACAACCGCAGCATGCGGATCAGCCCGCTCTGCACGGTTTTCTGGGCGTACTCGTCGGGCGTTTGGAACAGCTCTACAAAGAGGATGGGCATGATCAGCGCGTAAGGATACTGATCCAGGATCACCGCCACCCGCCCTTCCAGCAGGTCCGCGCAGACGATATCGGGGTTCTCGGCGATGCGCGCTTGCGGGAAGAGCGAACTGGGGTGCTTGCACAGAAAGCCGTGCAGCGCGTTGGTGCCCGGCACGGCGTCCACATCGATGGCCTCCAGCCGACGGCGCATCTCCCGGACGGTCTTGGGGTCGGCGATGCCGTCCATATAGTACAGGGCGGCCTGGCTCTTGGTGCGCGTGCCAATCTGAAGGGGCGATATGACGAAGCGCGGGTCCTTGATCCGCCGACGCATCAGGGCGCAGTTGGTCTGTAGATTTTCCACGAACCCCTCATGTGCGCCCAGCAGGGTGCGGTCCAGCTCGGGCGCGTCGATGCCCCGGCGCATGCCGCCCCGGGCCTCGATGAACAGGGGGGCGTCCATCCCCTGGATCAGGAAAATGGTAAACCCGCCAAAATAGCGATCGATGGCGTCCTGCTCATCCTTGCAGCGGTCCACCACGCCGGCGTATAGCACGTGGGCGACCACGTAGTCCACGATGTTTTTCGGCGGTTTCTGTTTGGATTGATGGCGCAGCAAGGGCTGGACCACCGCATCCTCGATGGTGCGGCCGTCGGTATTGGCTTCCATAAAGATGAGCGCGCAATCCAGCCCCCAGGGCGGCAGCTTCATCTGCCGGATGATGACGTCCCGATTGACTTGCTTGAGCTGCTTGAACCGCTCCAACAGCGGGGTATAGATGTCCTTTTTCTGAAACATGGCACGCACCTCCATGGTCATTGTGACCCGTTTGGAAAAGATTATCCTGTATTGTGCGCGGCCGAGGAAGTTGTTATAATCGACATGGTGGAGGTGAACCGATTTGAGCAAGACCGTTGTGGTGGGCATGAGCGGAGGTGTGGACTCGTCGGTGGCCGCGCTGCTGCTCAAGCGCCAGGGATACGACGTGATCGGCGTGTTCATGCGCAACTGGGAGGAGACCGATGAGAACGGTTTCTGCTCGGCGGACGCCGACTACGCCGATGTGCGCGCGGTGTGCGACCAGATCGGCATCCCGTATTACACCGTCAACTTCACCCGCCAGTATCGGGACCGTGTCTTTGCCTATTTTTTAGAGGAATATCGCCGGGGACGCACGCCCAATCCCGATGTGATGTGCAACAAGGAGATCAAGTTCAAGGCGTTTCTGGAGTTTGCCCTGGGTATCGGCGCGGATTATTTGGCCACCGGCCATTACGCCCGCACCCGAGATGGCGTGCTCTACAAGGGGCTGGATCGCCACAAGGACCAGAGCTACTTCCTTTATCCGCTCCAGAAGACCGCCCTGGAGCGGGTACTCTTCCCGGTGGGAGCGCTGACCAAGCCCGAGGTGCGGGCCTTGGCGCGTCAGGCGGGCTTGGCCACCGCCGAGAAGAAGGATTCTACCGGCGTGTGCTTCATCGGCGAGCGGGATTTTAAGGCCTTTTTGCAGCAATATCTGCCTGCCCAGCCCGGGGACATGGTATCCACCGCCGGGGAGGTGGTGGGCCGACATGACGGGCTGATGTACTACACCCTGGGTCAGCGCCGGGGTCTGGGCATCGGCGGCCGGGGTACGGGGGAGAGCTGGTTCGTGGTGGACAAGGATTTGGCGCGCAACCGGCTGATCGTCGCCCAGGGGGGCGACAGCCGGGAACTCTTCGCGCCGGCTTTGCTCTGTGAGGATGTGTACTTCATCGCCGGTCAAGCGCCCGCGCCAAGCTTTGAGGCGACGGCTAAAATTCGCTATCGCCAGGCCGATCAGCCATGCCGGGTCATCCTGATAGACCCCACCCACGCCCGGGTGGATTTCGACAATCCCCAGCGGGCCATCACCCCGGGGCAGGCGGTGGTTTTCTATCAGGGCGAGGTTTGCCTGGGCGGCGCGACGATTTTACACAAGCTGGAGTGAGTCCTTGACACGAACTATGCCACGGCAAGCGATTCAATACCGGGCCCAATCGGCCCGTGACGGAGGTGTATCCCATGCGCTATCGTTTTCTGGGAACCGGCGCCGCCGAGGGGTGGCCCGCGATGTTCTGCCAGTGCCCGACCTGTCGCAAGGTGCAGCAGCTGGGGGGCGGCCCCAACTACCGCACCCGCGCCGGCGGTTTGATCGATGAGGACTTGTTGATCGATCTGTCGCCGGACATCTTCTACCAGCGTCAGCTCTACAATCTGGACCTGGGCAAGGTCAACAATTGCCTGATCACCCACCCCCACTCCGACCATTTCCATGTTCAGAGTTTGGAGATGCGCTTGACGCCCTTTGCGCACTATGAGCATCCGGTGCCCAAGCTGGGCGTTTGGGGCGATCAGACGGTTATCGACTACATGGAAAGCATGAAGCAGCGGGAAATCTACAATCTCTATGACGCGGTCGAACCCCATCTGGTGAAGCCCTTTGACCAGCTTGAACTGGACGCGGACACCCGGGTGTTGGTGCTGCCGGCCAAGCACGATGATCGATTTGGTTGCTATTTCTACCTGGTGATGCGCGGGGGCAAGGCGATGATCTATGGCCATGACACGGGGGATTTCGCGCCCGAGGCGCTGGCGGCGATCCGGGAGACCGGCGTGGTGCTGGACCTGGTCACCCTTGACTGCACCAATGGTCCGCAGGATTTCCCCGGCGGACACATGGGCATTCCCCAGAACATCCAGGTGCGCGACAAACTGCTCGACCAGGGCAGCGCGGACAGCCATACCCGCTTTGTGATCACCCACTTCTCCCACAACAGCGGCGGCGTGCTGCATGAAGACCTGGTCAAGATCGCCATGCCGTTGGGCTTTGAGGTGGCCTACGACGGTATGCTGGTGGAGATATGAGCGATGCGATATCGTTTTTTGGGTACGGCGGCCTCCGAGGGCGTGCCCGCCCTGTTTTGTGATTGCCCGCTCTGCCGGGAGATTCGGCGACGGGGACCGGGTCCGGATTGGCGTACCCGGGCCGGTTCGCTCATCGATGAGGATATCCTGATCGACTTGTCGCCCGATTTGACGGCGCAGGTCTGGCGCAACTCGGTGGACCTGCGCAAACTGCGCCATGTGCTGATCACCCATGATCACTGCGATCATTTTTGTCCGGACTTCCTCGAGTTCCGACGGGATCAATATCGGGCGGAATCGCCCTTGGAGGAAAAACTGACGGTCTACGGGGACACTCAGGTGGCGGCCCATCTGCGCAGCGCCGATGAGCGCAACGGCGGCAAGGTCCATCAAACCGTCGCGATGCATGTGCTCAAGCCGTTTGATTGCGTCGAGTTGGATGAGAAAACCCGGGTTTGGGCGTTGCCTGCCCAGCATGATCCCGAGATCGGCTGCTATCTGTATCTGATCCAGCGGG
This sequence comes from Christensenellales bacterium, assembly GCA_050945875.1. Lineage (GTDB taxonomy): Bacteria > Bacillota > Clostridia > Christensenellales > JBMNTT01 > JBMNTT01. The sequence continues at coordinate 655 of JBMNTT010000022.1, read as the reverse complement.
GGGAGCATACCGTGCTCTATGGACACGATACAGGCTCTCTGCCCCAGGAGACCTTGAGGGCGATCGCCCAACTCGGGCTGGTATTGGACCTGGTGACGCTCGACTGCACCAATGGCCTGGCGGACCGATCCGGAAGTCATATGGGGTTGCCTCAAGCTATCCAGGCGCGGGAGCAACTGCGTCAGCAGGGAAGCATCCACGCGCACACTCGGGTGATCCTGACCCATCTGTGTCATCAGAACGGATCGGTCTGTCACGATGAAATGGTGCGCGCCGCGGGGCCCCTAGGCTTTGAAGTGGCCTACGATGGCATGATGATTGAACTGTGAGGTAATCCCCGGGAGTTTGCTCCCGGGGATTACTTTGCGCCTATCGGGGCAAACTGTGAAAAAGGCGCGAAAAAAATGTAAAAAGACTGTTGACACGGCTAGGGGGGTGTGGTATTATAAACAAGCCGTCGGGCGAGCACGAGAAAAACAACCTCCCCGAGGCGGCGATGATCCTTGAAAACCGAACAGTGTAAAGACGAACGAAAGACAGTCAATTCCGGAAGAAGAACCGTGCGCACGGGGTCCTCGAGAGAGGATGGCTGGTGCGCAAAAGAGAGCCAATCGAACTTTTAACAAAAGAGTTTGATCCTGGCTCAGGACGAACG
>JBMNTT010000021.1:0-47023 GCA_050945875.1 Christensenellales bacterium | reverse complement strand
AGAGGGCGTAGCGTCATGAGAAAGACAAAGGCGGAAGTCGCGCTGTTTTGCAAGCGCTTGCTGGTGTGCATCGTTGGCCTGGTGTTGGTGTGTCTGGCCGGGGCGGTCAACTACCTGATCGAGCTGGGATCTGATCCCTATCAGGTGTTCATGTCCGGCCTGCACAACGTGCTGGGCATCTCCTACGGCAACGCGAATTTGCTGATGAACGGCGTCATCACGGCGATGCTGCTGCTTTTCTTCCGCAAATATATCAAGGTCGCGCTGCTGCTGACGACCTTCTTCAACGGCGTGATTCTTGACGGCTGGATGGCCCTGCTGGCGCCGGTCGTCAATGCGCAGCTGCCGATGGCGGCGCGGGTGGCTCTGATGCTGGCCTCGTGCCTGCTCATGGCCCTGGGCACCTTCATCTACCTGATGGCGCAGCTGGGCGGCAGCCCCGCCGACAGCGTCGGCCTGGTGATCTCCGAGCGCACCCATGTGCCCTACCGGAAAATCCGCTGGCTGACCGACGGCTCCTTCTTCCTGCTCGGCGCGGTGCTGGGCGGACAGATCGGCGTCAACACGGTGGTATTGGCGCTGTGCACCGGCCCATTGATCGGCCAGTGGGAGCGGCTGTATGGCTGGGCCCGCCGCCTGCGCCAGCGGCGCAGGGAGAAGCTAGCGGCCCTGGCGCAGCCCGCGCGCCCCCGGCGGGCGGGCTGATGGGCAAAGGAAAAGCGGCATGGCCTGCTCGGGCATGCCGCTTTTTTTGTATGCGCCTGTCAGAACTGGCACTTATCCTCCAGGAAGGCCTCCAGCTCGCTCTCGTGCAGGCGAATCTGCTCCATGGAGTCGCGCTCGCGGACGGTGACGGTGCCGTCGTTGACCGTATCCGGATCGATGGTGATGCAGTAGGGGGTGCCGATCTCATCCTGTCGGCGGTAGCGCTTGCCGATGGAGGCGGTCTCGTCGTAGTCCACCGAGAAGCGCTTGGCCAGGCGCTGGTAGATGGCCGTGGCGGGCTCGGAGAGCTTCTTCTGCAGCGGCAGGACGGCGGCTTTGTAGGGCGCGAGCGCCGGATGCAGGTGCAGCACCACGCGGGTATCGCCCTTGTCCATGGGCTCCTCGTCGTACGCCTCGCACAGGAAGGCCAGGGCGACGCGGTCCGCGCCCAGGGAGGGCTCGATGACATAGGGGATATACTTCTCGTTGGTGGTGGGGTCCAGGTATTCCATGCTCACGCCCGAGTGCTCGGCGTGCTGCTTCAGGTCGAAATCGGTGCGGTCGGCCACGCCCCACAGCTCGCCCCAGCCGAAGGGGAACAGGAACTCGAAATCGGTGGTGGCCTTGGAGTAGTGGCTCAGCTCCTCCTTGGCATGGGCCCGCAGGCGCAGATGATCTTCCTTCATGCCCAGGTCCAACAGGAACTGTTTGCAGGTATTCACCCAGAAGTCGAACCATTCCAGGTCGGTACCGGGCTTACAGAAGAACTCCAGCTCCATCTGCTCGAACTCGCGCGTGCGGAAGGTGAAGTTGCCCGGGGTGATCTCGTTGCGGAAGGATTTGCCGATCTGGGCGATGCCGAAGGGCACCTTCTTGCGGGTGGTGCGCTGGACGTTCTTGAAATTGACGAAGATGCCCTGGGCGGTCTCGGGCCGCAGGTAGACCTCGGCCTGGGAGTCCTCGGTGACGCCCTGGAAGGTCTTGAACATCATGTTGAACTTCCGGATGGCGGTAAAATCGCTCTTGCCGCAGCCCGGGCAGGTGACGCCCTTCTCCTGGATGTAGGCCACCATGGCGTCGTTTGTCATGCCGTCGACCTGCATCTCGATGCCCTGGGCCTTGTTCCAGTCCTCGATGAGCTTGTCGGCGCGGTGGCGCATCTTACAGCTCTTGCAGTCGATCAAGGGATCGTTGAAGTTGACCACGTGGCCCGAGGCCACCCAGGTCTGCGGGTTCATCAGGATGGCGCAGTCCACGCCGACGTTCAGGGGCTGCTCGGTGACGAACTTGCGCCACCAGGCCTGCTTGACGTTGTTCTTGAACAACACGCCCAGGGGGCCGTAGTCCCAGGTGTTGGCCAGGCCGCCGTAGATCTCCGAGCCCGGATAGACGTATCCCCGCCCTTTGCACAACGCCACGATCTTGTCCATGGTCTTTTCCACTGCCATCTGTGTTGCCTCCTTGCTGATTGGGGATGAAAAAAGCCCTTCATCCCTTCAAAATGATTGAAAGGGACGAAAGGCACGCCTTCCGCGGTTCCACCCTTGTTGGCATCGCTGCCCACCTCGATTGTCCGCGCTCCCGGGCGCCCTTCCCTGCCCGCGCCCCCGCCGGTTTGCAGCTACCCCGGCTCTCTATAAGGGGGCGCGACGGCGGTACTCCTCCCGCTCAACGCGCGTGTTCGTATGAACTTAAGCTTCACCATACACGGCTTTTTGCGGTTTGTCAAGGCCCAGCCCGCTACGAATTTTAGAAATTGTTCACAAAGTTGCCTTGCCGGGGGATGCAGAAAAAGTTATAATGAAACCAAGTATTGGGGTTCCGGTCTTATCAAACAGACGGAGGCGTAATTTTGATGGCAAAGTATGCGATCGGTATTGACTATGGCACCCAGTCGGGTCGGGCGCTGTTGGTGGAGATCGGCACGGGCCGGGAGCTGGCCACGGCGGTGAAGGTCTATCCCCACGGCGTGATGGACGAGTTCCTGCCCGATGGGGTCACCAAGCTGCCCCCGGATTGGGCGCTGGAGCATCCGCAGGACTATCTGGATGTGCTGGCCACCACCGTGCCCGAGGTCATCGCCCAGAGCGGCGTGGACCCGAAGGACGTCATCGGCATCGGGATCGATTTCACGGCCTGCACGATGCTGCCCATCAAGCGGGACGGCACCCCGCTGTGCTTCCTGGAGGCGTATCGGGCCAATCCCCACAGCTACATCAAGCTGTGGAAGCACCACGCGGCCCAGGATGAGGCCAACCGCCTCAACGCCATCGCCGAGCAGCGGGGCGAGGAGTTCCTGGCCCGCTACGGCGGCAAAATCTCCTCGGAGTGGATGTTCCCGAAAATTTGGCAGATTCTCAACGAGGCCCCGGAAATCTACGACGCGGCCGACCGGTTCATCGAGGCCTGCGACTGGGTCATCATGCAGATGACCGGCGTGGAGACCCGAAACAGCTGCACCGCCGGCTACAAGGCCATCTGGCACAAGCAGAAGGGCTATCCCTCCAACGACTTCTTCAAGGCCCTGGACCCCCGGCTGGAGCATGTGGTGGATGAGAAGCTTTCCAGGGATATCAAACCCCTGGGCACCAAAGCCGGCGAGCTGACCGAGCAGGCCGCCAAGATGATGGGCCTGCTGCCCGGGACCGCCGTGGCGGTGGCCAACGTCGACGCCCACGTCACCATCCCCGCCGTGGGCATCACCGAGCCGGGCAAGATGCTCATGATCATGGGCACCTCCACCTGCGACATTCTGCTGGGGGAGAAGGAGTGCATCGCCCCGGGCATGTGCGGCGTGGTGGAGGACGGCGTGCTGCCGGGCTACATGGGCTATGAGGCCGGCCAGTCCTGCGTGGGCGACCATTTTGAGTGGTTCGTGGAAAACTGCGTGCCCGGCGCTTACTACGAGGAGGCCGAAAAGCGCGGTATAAACATCCATCAGCTGCTCACCGAGAAGGCCGACGCCCTGAAGATCGGTGAGAGCGGCCTGGTGGCCCTGGACTGGTGGAACGGCAACCGCTCGGTGCTGGTGGACGCGGACCTGACCGGCGTGATGCTGGGCATGACGCTGCTGACCAAGCCCGAGGAGATGTATCGGGCGCTGATCGAGGCCACGGCCTATGGCACCCGCATGATCGTGGAGAACTTCCAGCAGCACGGCGTGCCGGTCACCGAGCTCTACGCCGCCGGCGGCATCGCCGAGAAGAACGCCATGATGATGCAGATCTACGCCGACGTGACCAACATGGAGATCCGCATCTCCGCCTCGCCCCAGGCGCCGGCTTACGGCTCCTCGATGTTCGGGGCGGTGGCCGCGGGGGCGGCCCGGGGCGGATACGACAGCATCTTTGACGCCGCCCGGCAGATGGGTAAGATCAAGGAGAAAATCTACAAGCCCATCCCCGAGAACGTCGCGATGTACGATAAGCTCTACGCCGAGTACAAAATCCTGCATGACTACTTTGGTCGGGGGGCCAACGATGTCATGAAGCGGCTCAAGCAGATCAAGAAAAGCGTATAAACGGACGAGGGGCCGTGAGGGGGCGGGCGCTTGGAAGTCAAGCGCCCGCCGTCGTCCCGGCGGAGGGACCCCGGCGAGGCGGCGCGGCCGACCCTGGATCTATAAGGAGGAAAATTCACCATGCTTACACGCAACCACCCTAAGCGCGCGGTCGCGGTGCTGCTCACGGCGGCCTTGGCTCTGACGAGCCTGAACGGCTGTTACCTGCTGCCCGAGGAGGAGGAGCCCTTGGCGCCCCCGCTGGTGCAGGCCGACACCATAGAGTACGCCACGGTGCCCGCTGAGCGCGGCACCATCGAGCGGACCGTGCGGGTGACGGGCACTTTCGTGGCCGCCAACCGCAAAACGGTCTATCTGACCGACCGGGGCGGCCGGGTAAGCAACATCCCCGTCATGCTCGGCCAGCGCGTCGAGGAGGGAGACCTGCTGCTGGAGCTGGAGAACGACGACCTGGAGTTCGAGATCGCCAAGCAGGAGATCGCCGTGCGCCGGGCCCGGGCGGTGCTCAACCAGGCCAAGAGCCAGGGCGGCTACGCTCAGCAGATCGCCCAGGCCGACTATGACCTGGCTAAGCTGACCCTGGACCACCTTAAGGCTCAGCTGGACATGGCGCAGCTCACCGCGCCGATGGGCGGCATCGTCACCTACATCGCCGATATGGCCCTGGGCGACTATGTGCCCACCAGCCAGGAGCTGTTCACCATCTCCGACCCCAGCGAGCTGACCGTCGAGTGCTCCGACACCGCGGGGCTGACGGTGGGCATGCAGATCGAGGGCAACTACAGCGGCACCGCCGTGACCGGCACCGTGGTCTCCACCCCGCGGGAGGTCCCTGAGAGCGCCAGCGCCGAGGAGAAGGCCAAAACCCGCATCGCCATCGAGGGCGACGCCCTGAAGGACAAAATCTCCATGGGCGACTCGATGGTCTTCACCGCCGTCATTGAGCGCGCGGAGGACGCCATCATCATCGACAACGCCAACGTCAAGACCGCCAACGGCCGCTCCTTTGTCTACGTGCTCGAGGACGGCCAGAAGGTCGAGTGCACCGTGGAAACCGGCGTGCAGGATGGGCTGAAGGTCGAGATCAAATCCGGACTTGAAGAAGGCGATCTGGTGATCGTCCAGTAGTGAGGAGGCTTTCCCGTGCTGTTGATGGTCATTCGCAAGATGCTGAACAACCGGTGGCTGATGGTCTGTCTTCTCATCGGGTCCATCCTGGCTGTTGCCATGGTCAGCAGTATCCCCATGTATACCGACGGCGTGCTCCAGCGCATGCTGGTGCGCGATCTGCAGAAGGTGCAGACCGAGCAGAACTTTTATCCCGGCCGTTATTATGTCAACGGCGACCTGCTCTCGGACTATCGCGACGTGTCCACCCGCAGGCCCACCTACGAAAAGTGGGAGCAGAAGGTCGCGCAGCTGGAGGCGGAGCTCAACCTGCCCACCCTGGTCAACGTCCGGGTGCTGGGCACCAACAACATCTACTCTCGCAACTCTGAGGACGAGCGCATCGATCCGAACATCGTCGCGCCGCAGGACTTTATGGACCATGTCACCCTACTGGAGGGTCGCGCGCCGGCGACCGAGCCGGTGGACGGCGTGTATGAGGTCGTTGTCAACAAGAGTACTTTCCAGGATTTCAAGTTGGTGCTGGACAACGTCTATGCCATCAACGATTTTGGCAACCGCTTTGCCGATGGGGCGATCCAGTGCAAGGTGGTGGGCGTCTTCACCGTGGCCGACGAGAACGATCCCTATTTCTTCAACGGCCTTTGGGGCTATAATGATAGCTTCCTGATGGATTACGAGCTGTTCAAGCGGGATTTCCTGGAGGCCGAACCCAGCCTGATCACCATCTGCCAGTGGTTCATGGCGGTGGATTACACCCAGATCAAGACCCCGATGCTCGCCAGCCTGACCCAGACCATCGAGAACCAGCAGGCCTGGTATGCCGCGCAGACCGGTCTGGAGTTCAAGTTTCCGGCCCTGGCCAGCATCCAGGACTACGCCGCCCGGGAGAGCCAGCTGACCACCACGCTGTGGGTGCTGCAGGTCCCGCTGCTGCTGATGCTCTGCTTCTACATCTTCATGGTGTCCCAGCTGATCGTGGGGTATGAGCGCAACGAGATCACCGTGTTTAAGAGCCGTGGGGCCTCCTCCTTCCAGATTGTGGCCCTCTATGTGCTCCAGAGCGGGCTGATCGTGGGCATCGCCCTGATCATTGGACCGCTGCTGGGGATGTTCCTCTGCCAGGTGATCGGCGCGTCCAACGGGTTTATGGAGTTTGTCAACCGCACCGGGCTGGAGATTGCCCTGTCCGGTCGCAGCTATCTGTACGCCCTCGGCGCCGGCCTGTTCACGATCATCACCATGGTGCTGCCCTCCCTGGCGGCGGCCAGGGTGTCGGTGGTGGAACACAAGCGCAAGAAATCCCGCAGCGCCGGCCAGACATTTTGGAAAAAGTATTTTCTGGACTTTATCCTGCTGGCCATCTCCCTGTACGGCTACTACTCCTACCAGCAGCGCAGCGAGATTCTCTCGATCACCAACGTCTCGGGCGTGGAAATTCCCATCGACCCGGTGCTGTTCATCATCTCCACGACCTTCATCATCGGTCTGGGCATGGTGCTGCTGCGGCTGTATCCCTATGTCGTGCGCCTGATTTACTTCATCGGGCGCAAGCGCTGGGGCGCGGTGAGCTACACCTCGCTATTGCGGGTCAGCCGCTCGGGCGGACAGGAGCAGTTTTTGATGCTGTTCTTGATCCTGACCCTGGCCATCGGCCTGTTCTCGGCCAACGCCGCGCGCACCATCAATAACAACACCGAGCAGAAGGTGCGCTACGACTGCGGCGCGGACGTGATCATGCAGGAGAAGTGGTATTCCACCAGCGAGTCCTACTCCTCCGGCGGCGGCATCTCCTACGCCACGGTCTACCGGGAGCCGGACTATGACGTCTACAAAAACCTGGCCGGGGTGGAGGACACCACCAAGGTGTACTGGAGCTATACCACCACCGCCAAGGTGGGCTCGAGCAAGCAGCTGAAGAACTACCTGATGGCCATCACGCCCGACGAGTTCGGCCGGATCGCCTATTTCCCGGACAGCCGCATTACCGAGCACCACTGGAACGAGTACCTCAACCTGCTGGCCTCCCATCCCCGGGCCTGTTTGGTGTCGACCTCCTACCAGCAGCAGAACAACGCCAAGGTCGGCGATACCATCCGCGTCTCGGTGAGCAACCAGCCCGAGATGGAGCTGGTGATCTTCGGGTTCGTGGACTACTGGCCCACCTGTTACCCCTATATCACCGTGGGCGAGTACGACTATGATCATTTCGTGATCATGAACTTCGACTACCTGTTCACCAAGAGCGAGCTCAAGCCCTACGAGGTCTGGGCCAAGATGGCCCCCGACGCCACCAGTCAGGCCCTCTACGAGGACATCCAGAGCAAGGGCCTGGAGATGGAGAACATCATCGACCTGAACCAGCAGATGATTGAGAAGAAGAACGATCCCCTGCTGCAGGGCACCAACGGCGCGCTGACCCTGGGCTTTATCGTCACCCTGTGTATCTGCGCGGTGGGCTTCTACATCTACTGGATTTTGTCGATCAAGAGCCGGGCGCTGCAGTTCGGCATCATGCGGGCCATGGGCATGACCTTCAAGAGCGTGGTGCGGATGTTGGCCCTGGAACAGGTGTTGATCTCCATCGTGGCGATCCTGATCGGCATCGTCATCGGCGGTATCGCCTCGGAGATGTTCGTGCCGATGCTGCAGATGGTCTACGCCGCTTCGGACCAGGTGCCGCCCTTCGTGGTGACCGCCTCCCGAGCGGACTATTACAAGGTTTATGCCATCGTGGCCGTCATCCTGACCACGGGCTTTGCGGCCATCGGGTATCTGATCTCCCGGATCAAGATCAGCCAGGCCATCAAGTTGGGGGAGGACTGAGCCATGACCAATCTGATTCGCACCGAAGGCATCTGCCGCTCCTTCCAGACCGGGCAGATTCAGGTACAGGCCCTCAAGGACGTCAACATCCAGGTGCCCGAGGGCGGGCTGACCATCCTGCGCGGGCGATCCGGCTCGGGCAAGACCACCCTGATGAACATCCTGAGCGCACTGGATTTCCCCAGCCAGGGCCATGTGTACTACGATGAGATGGATATCACGGCCCTGAAGGAGGATCAGCGGGATAAACTGCGCCGCACCCGGATGGGGTTCGTGTTCCAGTCCGTGGCGCTGATGGGGCAGATGTCGGCCTATGAGAACGTGGAGTTCGGCCTGCGCATCGCCGGGGTGCCGGCCAACGGCCGCCGCCAGCGCGCCGTCGAGTGCCTGGAGCGGGTGGGCCTGGCCAAGCGCATGAAGCACCGGCCGGCCGAGCTCTCCGGCGGCGAGCAGCAGCGCGTGGCCATCGCCCGCGCCATCGCCCACAAGCCCGCCGTGGTCTTCGCCGACGAGCCCACCGCCGAGCTGGACACCAAGATGGCCCTGAACATCATGCGCCTGTTCCAGGAGCTGGTGGAGAGGGAGCGCATCACCGTCATCATGACCACCCACGACCCCTACATGGTGGAGCTGGCCGATCAGGTGTATACCCTGGAGGACGGTCAGATCATTTCCGCCGTGACCAACCGGGAGGTGAACAGTCCCCATGCCGATGATTGAATGCGAGAACCTTGTCAAAATCTATAAGACCGATGAGATCGAGGTGGTCGCCCTCCAGGGCCTGGACCTGACGGTGGAGGAGGGGGAGATGATGGCCATCATCGGCAACAGCGGCAGCGGCAAATCCACCCTGCTGAACATGCTCGGCGGGCTGGATAAGCCCTCGGCGGGCAAATTGCTGGTGGACGGCAAGGACCTGCTGCGCTTCACCAACAAGCAGTACATCGACTACAAGCGCACCAGCGTGGGCTTCGTCTGGCAGAATAACGCCCGCAACCTGATCCCCTATCTGACGGCGCGGGAGAACATCGAGATGCCCCTGCTGCTGACCGGCAAGGAGCGCGCCCGGCGCAGCATGGAGCTGCTCAAGCTGGTCGGCCTGGAGAACCGGGCCGAGAGCAAGTTGGGCCAGCTCTCCGGCGGCGAGCAGCAGCGCATCGCCATCGCCATCGCCCTGGCCAACCAGCCCCGGCTGCTGCTGGCCGACGAGCCCACCGGCTCGGTGGACACCGCCACGGCCAACCACATCATGGAGATTTTTCGCAAGGCCAACCAGGAGATGGGCGTCACGGTGGTCATCGTCACCCACGATATCCACCTGTCGCGCATGGTGGACCGGGTGGTCAACATCCGCGACGGCCGCACCTCCAGCGAGTTCATCCGCCGCTCCTACAAGGCGCAGATCGAGGCCATGAACGAGGAGGAGCGCAAGCTCGCCCAGCAGCAGGAGGACGAGCAGGAGGACACCCACCAGGAGTTCGCCGTGGTCGATCGGTTGGGTCGGCTGCAGCTGCCGCCTGAGGTGCTCTCCCAGGCCGGCGTCAACGAGAAGAACAACCGCCTGCAGGTGGAGCTTGTCGACGGCGAGATCCGCCTGGTTGCCCCCAGGGAGGAGGACCTGGTCCAAACCCAAAGGAAGAAAACCGAGGAATGATCCAAAAGCCGGCCTGCGGGCCGGCTTTTGAGCAAGGAGAGATGTGTTATGACCCACCGCGAACGCTTTGCCGCCGCCCTGGAGGGCAAAACGCCCGACTGGGTGCCCACCTTTGAGCTGGAGTTCCAGCTGGAGCAGGAGATGTTCGGCGCGCGGTTCGATTATGCCCGCGTGACCCCCGAAGCGCTCGACGCGGTGAGCGCGACAGAGCGCATGCGCGCCCTGGAGGAACTGGCCGCCCACACCCTGTGGCTGTATGTGGACCAGCTGGAGTACTCCAGCGTCCCCATCAACGGGCCCACCGCGCCGCCGCGCCTGGCGGACCAGCTGGACCTGATCCGCATCCTGCGGCAGATGGCGGGCAACACCGTCATGCTCCACGCCCACGGCGACGGCACCTTCGCCCTGCCCGACGGCAACGATATGTACGCCTTCGCCTACCGCATCGCCGACGACTTTGAGGGGCTCAAGCGCCAGGCCCAGGATATGGCCCGGGAGGCCATCGCCCGCAACCATCGGCTGGCCGAGGCGGGCGTGGATTGCTTTATTCTCTGCGCGGACTACTGCTACAACCAGGGTCCCTTCATCTCCCCGGCGATGTTCTCCGAGCTGATTACCCCCTATCTGGCGCAGATCATCGCCGACATCCGGCAGATGGGCTGCTACGCCATCAAGCACACCGACGGCAACATCATGCCCATCCTGGACCAGTTGGTCCAGGCTCACCCCCACGCCCTGCACTCCCTGGACCCCATGGCCCAGGTGGATATCGCCCAGGTCAAGCGCTTGGTGGGCGACCGGGTCGCCCTGTGCGGCAACGTCAACTGCGCCCTGATGCAGACCGGCACCGACGAGCAGGTCGTCGCCTCGGCGCGGTACGCCATTGACAGCGGCAAGCCCGGCGGCGGCTATGTGTTCTGCACCAGCAACGTGCCCTTCAAGGGCCTGCCCGCCCGGCGCTACGAGCTGATTCTGGACGTGTGGAAGCGCATGCGCGACTATTCGAAGGAGGAAATGTGATGCTCGCACCCATCCTGCAGTTCGATCCCGACCGCGAGGGCGTCATCCAGCCCCGTCCCGCCTTTGCGGTGGATCAGCCCATCGGCCCCTGCGTGATCACCTTCTTTCGGGAGGCCCTGAACGCCTATGTGCAGCAGAACCGCCTCGAGCCGGCGGGGGTGTTGCGCTCGGAAACCGTGGACCTGCCGGTGTACCTGGCGGAGGTGAACGGCGTGTCCGTGGGCCTGATCCAGGGCTACCTGGGCGGTCCCGGGGCCGCCGGGCAGCTCGAGGAGCTCATCGCCACCGGCTTTGACCGCTTTGTGGTCTGCGGCGGGGCGGGGGTGCTGCGGCGGGACCTCGCCGTGGGGCACCTGGTCCTGCCCGAGGGCGCCCTACGCGAGGAAGGCGTCAGCTACCACTACCTGCCCGCCGACGAGCCGGTGTTGCGCTATGACCCCGAGGTGCTCGCCGCCCTGGAGGGGACGATTCGGGAATTCGGCGCGCCCTATGTGCGCGGCCTGACCTGGACCACCGACGCGTACTACCGCGAGACCCGGGGAAAGGTCGCCCGCCGGGCCGCCGAGGGCTGCCTGACGGTGGAGATGGAGGCGTCGGCCTACCTGGCGGTGGCCAAGTTCCGGGGGGTCAAGCTGGGTCAGATCCTCTACGGCGGGGACGACGTCAGCGGTGAGGCCTGGGATCAGCGAAATTGGACCAGCCGGGGCGACGTGCGGCGCGGGCTGCTGTCCCTGGCGCTGGAGGCGAGTCTGCGTCTGTAGGGCGTCCCGGAGCCTCCCGTCGGAGCGCGGTGACATGGAAAAGAGCGGCATGGTCGAAACCATGCCGCTCTGTCTTTGTGGCCCGTCAGGGCGCGCCGATGGGCAGGCCGCAGGGGTGCACCGGCGCGGGATCGGGCGCGTCGCCGTGCAGGGGGGCGTAGAGCCGGTAGCCGCCGGACAGGTGGGCGCAGGTGAAGCCTCGCTGGGTCAGCATGCGACAGGCGATGTAGCTGCGCAGGGCGCTCTGACAGATCAGGTACACCGGCTTGGACGGGTCCAGCTCGCCCATCCGGTCGCGCAGGTCGTCCACCGGCAGGTTGACGAAGCCCTCCACATGCCCCTTGGCATACTCGGCGGGGGTGCGCACGTCGATGAGCTGAGCGCTGCCATCCCGGGGCAGGTCGGCCACCTGATCCTCGCGGAACTGGGCGACCTTGCCGGTGAGCAGGTTTTCCATCACGTAGCCAATCATGTTCACCGGGTCCTTGGCCGATCCGTAGGGCGGGGCGTAGCACAGTTCCAGCTCGGTCAGGTCGGCGGCGGTCATTTTTGCGCCGATAGCCGTGGCCAGCACGTCGGCCCGTTTGTCCACGCCCGCGTCGCCGAAGAGCTGGGCTCCCAGCACCCGGCCGGTGGCCTTGTCAAAGATCGCTTTGAGGAACATGTTCCCCGCCCCGGGATAGTAGCCCGCGTGGGAGGCGGCGGTGATGATCGCCTGCTCCGGGTCGAAGCCCGCGCGCCGGGCGGCGGCGGTGTTCAGCCCGGTGGCCGCTACGGTCATGTCGAAGCACTTGAGGATCGAGGAACCCTGGCTGCCGCGGTACCGGCTGGGGATGCCGCAGATGTTGTCCGCGGCGATGCGGCCCTGCTTGTTCGCCGGGCCCGCCAGGGGCAGATAGCCCTTCTCGCCGGTGAGCGCCATCTCAACCTCGACCACGTCGCCCACGGCGTAGATGTCCGCGTCCGAGGTGCGCATGTGGGCGTCCACCACCACCGCGCCGCGCGCGTTCAGGGCCAGCCCGGCCTCCTTGGCCAGGCCGCTCTCGGGGCGTACGCCGATGGCCAGCAACAGCAACTGGGCCTCCAGACGGCCCTGGGCCAGGGTCAGGTGCAGCGCGTCGGGCTGCGCGTCGACGCCGGTCAAGGCGTTGCCGGTGAGCACCTGCACGCCCTTGGCCCGCAGATACGCGGCCACCTGGCCGGCCATGTCCGGGTCCAGCGGGGTGAGAATTTGGGGCGCCATCTCCACCAGGGTGACTTTCAGACCCGCGCGCATCAGATTCTCAGCCATTTCCACGCCAATGGGCCCCGCCCCGACGATGACCGCATGCCCGCCTTGGGCCGCCTCGGCGGCCTGGCGGATGGCCAGGGTGTCGGGGATGGTGCGCAGGGTGAACACGCGCGGATCGTCCGCCGGCAGCCCCCCCGGGGTGACCGGCGCGGCGCCCGGAGCGTAGATCAGTTTGTCATATGGCAGGGTGTAATCGTTCTGGGCTTTCAGGTCGCGCACGCGGACCGTGTGGGCCGCCGGATCGATGGCGGTGGCCTCGTGCTCGGTGCGTACGTCCACATTGAACCGCGCCTTGAAGGACTGCGGCGTCTGTAGAGTCAGGGCGCTGCGCTGGGTGATCTCCCCGCCCACATAGTAGGGCAGGCCGCAGTTGGCGTAGGAGATGTAAGTGCCCCGCTCCAGCAGGGTGATCTGGGCGTTCTCGTCCAGCCGGCGCAGCCGGGCCGCAGCCGAAGCGCCGCCCGCCACGCCCCCAATGATGACAACACGCATGGCTATTCCTCCTTGACCAGGGGACCGGTGTATCCCATCACGCCCCCCAGATTGATCGGCTGGCTGTACCCTATCCGCTCCAGCAGCGCGCACGCCCGATAGCTGCGCGCGCCGCTGTGGCAGTAGGCCAGAATCGGCGTGCTCAAATCCGCCACATGGGCGGGAAAATCCCCTAGCTGTTCCAGGGGATGGTTGATGGCCCCGGGCAGATGCCCCTGTCGGTACTCCTCAGGGGTGCGCACGTCCAACAGCACCGCGCCGGGCGTCTCGGCCAGGTAATCCGCGGCCTGATCGATGGGCAGCTCTCGAATTTCCATGGGTTCCTCCATAGACATTTCTTTCCTACAAAGGATAGATTTTCCCATGCAAACTCTATTATACCAGAAAAATCCGTTGAGCGCAGATTTTTCGGGACAAGCGCGGGGTTTTGCGCTACAATGGGGATTGTATGCGAAGGGGGGCGGTGTGATGTTCGGTTGGGTGGAGCAGGCGCTGGCGGCTTCGGCGGAGCCGGACTATCGGCGTTTCGCCGCGTCGCTGCTGCCCGGGGTGGACAATCTCATGGGTGTGCGCCTGCCACAACTGCGGCGGCTGGCCGCCCGCATCGCCCGGCAGGATTGGCAGGGCTACCTGGCCCAGCCGGTGGGGCCGAGTTTCGAGCATGTGATGCTGCGGGGCCTGGTGATCGCCGCCGCCCCCGGGGAACTGGACCAGATGGCGCCCCATATCCGCGCCTTCTGGCCGCTGATCGATAACTGGTCGGTGTGCGACAGCTTTTGTTCCGCCCTCAAACTGGCCCGGCGAGACCCGGAGGGGATGTGGGCCCTGTGCCAGCAGGCGCTGGCCGACCCCAAGCCCTTCACCGCGCGCTTCGGCGTGGTGATGCTGTTGTTCTATTACCTGCAGCCCGAGCGGCTGGAGATGGTTTTTGCCGCCCTGGCTGAGGTGGATACCGGGGCGTACTATGTCTCCATGGCGGTGGCCTGGTGCCTGTCGGCCTGCTATGTGGTCGACGCCGCCCGCACCGAAGCGTTTCTGCTCGGCGGATTGGTGGACGGGCCGACCCAGTATCGCGCCGCCCGCAAAATCCTTGAGTCGAACCGCGTCGCTGCCGAGCAGAAGGCTCGGGTGCGCGCTTGGCCCTTTGCGCGCAAGAACAAACGGGGAGGTGGCCTATGAAACGCACCGACCGAGCGGGGTTTTCCCTGCTCAAATCCATTGGCTCGGGCATGATGCTGGGCCTGCCCGCGGTGATGGCGGGCTCCTTCGCCCTGCTGATACTCAGCATCCCCATCCCGGCCTACACCGCCTGGCTGGAGGGATTTCTGGGCGGCGGACTGAAAACCCTGCTCACCGTGATCAAGGCGGTCACCCTGGATGTGGTGTCGCTGATCATGCTGCTGACCATCTCCTACAGCTACGGACGCGGACGGGTGCAGTCCCGCCTGCCGATCCTGCCCTTTGTCAGCGTTTGCGCCTACCTGGCCTTCCTGGCCGAGGCGGACGGTTCGCTGTCCTTTGAGATCTTTCAAAACATCTATCTGTTCCACGCGATCTGGATCGCCATCGCGGCCTCGGCGGCATATCTAGCCCTGCGCCGCTGGCTGACCCGTCCGGTGGAGCGGCTGCTGCGGGGCATGGATGACACCGTGCGCCTGGCCTTCGGCTCAATCATGCCGGTGGTGATCGTGGTGGGCGGGTTTGCGCTGCTCAACGTGCTGCTGACCCGGCTGGTCGGCTCGACCTCCTACCACCTGTGGGTGTCCGACGGGCTGTACCACCTCTTCGAGAACCTGGGCACCAACCTGTTCTCGGGGCTGGTGTTCATGCTGCTGATGCACGGAATGTGGTTTTTCGGCGTGCACGGCAGCAACATCCTCGACCAGGTGGCGCGGGATTTTTTCACCCTGCAGAGCGGTCAGATTCTCAGCAAGACCTTTTTCGATACCTTTGTGGTCTTCGGCGGCTGCGGCGCCCTGCTGTGCCTGGTGATCGCGGTTTTTCTGGCCGATCGGCGGCATAATATGCGCACCCTCTCGCGCATGGCCCTGGCCCCGGTGCTGCTCAACATCAACGAGCTGATGCTCTTCGGCGTGCCGGTGGTGCTCAACCCTGTGTATGTCATCCCGTTTTTGCTCACACCGGTGGCCCTCACCGGCATCAGCTACGCCGCCTTAGCCCTGGGCTGGGTGCCCATGGTGGCCCACTCTGTGGAGTGGACCATGCCGATCTTCTTCAGCGGCTATCTGGCCACCGACTCGATCGCGGGCAGCCTGCTGCAACTGGTCAACCTGGCGGTGGGCACGGCCATCTACCTGCCCTTCGTGCGCTGGTCTCAGCGGCGGCAGACCCGGGATAACGCCTGGCAGCTGGATCGGCTCAAGGCGGCGATGGAAGAGCGGCAGGTCCAGGGCGCGCCCCCGGAGCTGGTGGATCGGGCGGACGGTATCGGCTCCATGGCCCAGCTGCTGGCCAGCGAGCTCAGGTACGACCTGGAGCATCACCGGATGCAGCTGTTCTACCAGCCCCAGGTGGACGCCTCGGGTCGGGTGGTGGGGGTGGAGGCGCTGCTGCGCTGGCGCTATGCCGATCGGTTCGTCTACCCGCCGCTGGTGGTGGAGCTGGCCAAGGAGACCGGCCTGCTGCATCGGCTGTGCGTGTTTACCGTCGAGCGGGCGGTTCGGGACCTCAAGCGCTTGGAGGACGCGGGGTTTGACCGGGTCGCGGTGTCGCTGAACATGACGCCGGACCAGTTTAACCATCCCGACGTGTTGGGGCTCATGACCCGCACGCTCCAGGCCTGTCAGGCACCGGCCGAGCTGCTGGGCGTGGAGCTGACCGAGCAGGTCGCCATGACCCGCGAGCAGGCCGTGGCAGAGAAGATCGCCGCGCTGCAGCGGATGGGCGTGCGCGTCATCATGGATGATTTCGGCATGGGGCACAGTTCCCTGACCTATCTGCAGGATCACCGCTTCGACGAGGTCAAGATCGACGGCAACTTGGTCAAGGACCTGCTGACCAACCCCCGCTGCCAGGACATCATCGCCTCGATTGTGTCGCTATCTCAGTCCCTGGGCTACACGGTGGTAGCCGAGTTCGTCGAGACCGAGCAGCAAAAGCAACGCCTGGAGCAGTTGGGCTGCGATTGCTACCAGGGCTATCTCTACAGCCCGGCGCTGCCCTATGAGCAGCTGATCGAATACCTGGCCGCGCAGGCGCGCGCCCAGACCCAGGAGGAGCCATGAAGCGCATCTTGTTGATCGCAACCGGGGGCACCATCGCCTCGGTGGAGGGGGAAACCGGCCTGGAGCCGCGCATCGGCGCCGAGCGGCTGCTCTCCTTCGTGCCGGAGGTCGCGCCCCTGTGCGCCATCGATACCCTCTCGCCCATCAATCTGGACTCCACCCAGATTCAGCCCGAGCACTGGGTGCTGCTGGCCGGGCTGATCCGCGAGCAATATGACCGTTACGACGGTTTTGTCATCTGCCACGGCACCGACACCATGGCCTACACCGCCGCGGCGTTGTCCTACCTGGTGCAGGGCTCGCCCAAGCCCATCGTGCTCACCGGCAGCCAGTATCCCATCGACGCGGCCAACACCGACGGGCGCATGAACCTGGCGGATGCGCTGACCTACGCCTGCGCGCCGGGCAGCCAGGATGTCTCCCTGTGTTTCGGCGGCCGGGTCATCGCCGGCACCCGGGCCCGCAAGACCCGCACCAAGAGCTTCGACGCCTTCGCCAGCATCGACTTTCCCGAGCTGGCCAAGATTCGCCGGGGACGCATCCTGCGCTACCTGCCGCCCAGGACCTTGACCGGCCCGGTGTTCTACGACCGGATCAACCCCCGGGTCATGCTCATCAAGCTGATTCCCGGCATGCCGGGGGGCATCCTGGAGGACCTGGCCGACCGCTTCGACGCGCTGGTGATCGAGAGCTTCGGCGTGGGCGGCCTGCCCAGCGGTGGAAGGTCGGATTTTCTCGAGCGCATGGCCCGCCTGCACGAGGCGGGCAAGGTGGTGGTCATGGCCACCCAGGTCATGCACGAGGGCAGCGACCTGGGGGTGTACCGGGTGGGTCGCCTGGTGGCCGAGCGCTATCATCTGATCGAGTCGGGGGATATGACCCTGGAGGCCACGGTCACCAAGTTGATGTGGCTGTTGGGCCGGGGCCTTGAGGGCGAGGACCTGCGGCGGGCCTTTGCCGCGCCGGTCAACTACGATACCCTGGATATTTTAGAATAATCCGTTGACAGGCGGGCAAACTGCGCCTATACTATCTTCAACCAATGCAGACAAAAGCGTTGACGAGGAGCGCTTGTTCACCCGATGCCCAGAGAGAAGATGGTCGGTGCGAATCTTCGTGAGGGGGAGCGAGCTTGTGGCCTTTGAGCTTTGGCCCCAACGGAGTGATCCCAGTAGGCGCCAACGGAAATTTCCACCGTTATCATGGAAAGCCCTATCGGAGCCGGTCTCCCGTAGGAATGAGCGCAGGGGTCAAACCCTGAACGTAGGTGGTACCGCGGAAGACGTCTTTCGCCCTAAGAATTTCTTAGGGCGATTTTTTTGTCTGCCGTTGGGGAAACCGACAAGGAGGGTTTATCATGGACAAAACCTATGACTTCCGGACCGTTGAGCCGCGCATGCAGCGGCTCTGGGCGCAGCTGGACCTCTACCGCTTTCAGGGCGGGGCGCAGCGGCCGATCTTCTCCATCGACACCCCGCCGCCCACGGTCAGCGGCCGATTGCACATGGGCCACGTCTTCTCCTACACCCAGGCGGAGATGATCGCCCGCTACAAGCGCATGCGGGGGTACGACGTCTTCTATCCCTTCGGCTACGACGACAACGGCCTGCCCACCGAGCGGCTGGTGGAGCGGGAGTGCGGCGTCCTGGCGCGGGACCTGCCTCGGGAGGAGTTCTCCGCCCTGTGCCAGCGCGTCAGCGCGGACTACGAGGAGCAGTTTCGCGCCCTGTGGGATCGGCTGGGCTTCAGCGTCGACTGGTCGCAGCAGTACCGAACGGTCTCGCCGGAGACCATCCGCATCGCCCAGGCCGCCTTTTTGGAGCTGGCCCGACAGGGCCATGCCTATGTCAAGCAGTCCCCGGTGCTCTGGTGCCCTCGCTGCCGCACCTCCATCGCCCAGGCCGAGCTGGACTCCGTCCAGGCCGAGAGCGCCTTTCACACCCTGCGCTTTGATACCGACCGGGGAGCGCTTGATGTGGCCACCACCCGGCCGGAGCTGTTGGGCGGGTGCGTTTGCCTGCTGGTCCACCCCGAGGATGGGCGCTACCGCGCCTATGTCGGGGGCTCGGCGCGGGTTCCCCTGTACGGGGACGCCATCCCGATCCTGGCCGATCCGGACGTCGACCCGGGAAAGGGCACCGGCGCGGTCATGTGCGCCACCTACGGGGATGCGACCGACGTGGCCTGGGCGGCGCGATACGGGCTGCCCTACCGACGGGTGATCGCCGAGGACGGGCGCATCGACCCGGGCGTTCCCTTCATCGGCGGGATGGCGCTGCCGCTCGCCCGGGAGCGGATCGTCGCGCTGCTGGCCGAGGGGGGCGCGCTGATCGCCTCCGAGCCCGTCACCCACCTGATTGCCGCGCACGAGCGCTGCGGCCACGCCACGGAGATCCTGCCCTCGCGCCAGTGGTATATCGATATCCTCACCCAGAAGGCGCGCTATCTCGCCGCCGCCGACGAGATCGACTGGCGGCCGACGGCCATGAAGGCCCGCTATCTCGAGTGGGTCGGCGGCCTGAAATGGGACTGGTGTATCTCCCGGCAGCGGTATTTCGGGGTGCCCTTCCCGGTCTGGTACTGCAAGGCGTGCGGCAAGCCCATCCTGGCCCGGACGGATCAGCTGCCCGTCAACCCCCTGACCGACGCGCCCGAGGGCCCCTGCGCCTGCGGATGCCGACAGTTCACGCCCGAGAGCGCCGTCATGGACACCTGGGCCACCTCGTCGCTGACCCCGCTGATCAACGCCCGCCACGGCCTGCCCGGCGACCGGGGGGAGACGCTGCTGCCCATGAGCCTGCGCACCCAAGCCCATGAGATCATCCGCACCTGGGCCTTCTACACCATCGTGCGTAGCCTGTACCACACCGGCAAGCTGCCCTGGAAGCAGATCATGATCAGCGGCTTCGTCCTGGCCAAGTCGGGGGAGAAGTACAGCAAATCCAAAAGCCAGGGCGCGGATATGCCCATGGACCTGATCGAAACCCACAGCGCCGACGCCCTGCGCTACTGGTCCGCCAGCGCCAAATTGGGCACCGACACCTTCTTCAGCCAGCAGGATTTACAGGGGGCTAAGCGCCTGATGACCAAGCTCTACAACGCCGCGCGCTTCGCCCGGGGATTGATGGGGGAGGACGCGCCCGCGGGGCGGGGCGAAGCTATCGCCGAGGCGCGGGCTGCCGACCCAGACGCGGCGCGGACCGCCGCCTCCGCGAAAGCGCAGGCTGACCACCCCGCCGCGATACAGGGCGAAGAACCTGCCGAGGCGCTGCTGCCGGTGGACGCCTGGCTGTTGGCCCGCCTGGATCAGACCACCCGCCAGGCAGCCGACCTGCTGGACGCCTATGAAGCCGGCGCCGCGCGCCGCCTGATCGACGCCTTTTTCTGGGAGGACCTCTGCGACAATTATATCGAGATCGCCAAGGAGCGGCTCTATCAGCCCGACAAGCACGGGCGGGCCGCCGCGGCCTCAGGCCGCTACGCCCTCTACCACGGTCTGCTGGGCGTGCTCAAGCTCTACGCCCCCTATATGCCCCATTTGACCGAGCACCTCTATCAGGAGATTTTTCGCTCCGGCCAAAATGCCGCCAGCCTGCATCAGCTCCAGTGGGACTGCTCCGGGCAGGACGACGCGGCGCTGCTGGCCCTGGGCGAGCTGATCAAGGGCGCGGTGGGCGAGGCCCGGCGCTACAAGAGCGAGCGCGGCCTGTCCCTCAAGAGCGAGATGGAGCGGCTGGTCATCCCCTGTCCCGACGCCCTGCGCCCGATGATGGCGCGCAGCCTGGGAGATTTGACCGCCTGCACCCATGCCCGGCGCATCGAGCTGATCCCCTTTACAAATTCCCCAGGGCCGTTACAATAGAGATAACACACCGAGGAGGGATGCGCCGATGTTTTTCGCGCCCTTTATGAACTCCCTGGGCACACTGCCTATCCTGACCCATGGCCGCAACCGCACCATCAACGCCGAGAATCCCCACGGCGAGAAGGGCAAGGGCGGGATGGCCGCCAGCCACCTGGGCCCCTCGCGCAAGGGCTCGCCCTGCATCAGCTGCCTGAAGGCCGGCGATACGGTCACCCTGGCGGAGATGGACGGCCCGGGCGTGATCCAACATATCTGGATCACCGTAACCGACCACACCGATGTGGACCACTTTGTCCTGCGGGACCTGGTGATCCGCATGTACTGGGATGATGAGGATGTCCCGTCGGTGGAGAGTCCCTTGGGGGATTTCTTCTGCTGCGGATTCGGCCGGGGCTGCCAGGTCAACTCTCTGCCCATCGCCGTCAACCCCACCCGGGGCATGAACTGCTATTTTCCCATGCCCTTTGACAAAAAGGCCCGGATCACCCTGGAGAATCAGCACGCCGTGGATATCGGCGGCTTCTTCTACCAGGTGGACTATTGTCTCTACGACGCCTTGCCTGAGGAGACCGCCTATTTCCACGCCCAGTGGCGGCGCGAGCGCATCACCACCCTGGGTCGGGATTACACCGTGCTGGACAATGTCAAGGGTTGCGGCCAGTATGTGGGCACCTACCTGGCCTTGACCACCCTGGAGCGTTTCTGGTGGGGCGAGGGCGAGATGAAGTTCTATATTGACGGGGACACCGACTATCCCACCCTGTGCGGCACCGGCACCGAGGATTATTTCGGCGGGGCGTGGTCCTTCGCCGCCCAGCAGGACGGCAAGACCGTGGAGCAGACCTATTGCACCCCCTTCATGGGCTATCCGTTCTACGCCAAGGCCGACACCATCCACAACGACTATTTCAACGACGACTGCCCGCCCATGCGGGGCTTTTACCGCTGGCACATCATGGACCCCATCCACTTCGAGCAGGACCTGCGGGTCACCTTGCAGCAGATCGGCGTTTGCCACAAGGGCCTGTTCGAGCGGCAGGACGATGTGGCCACCGTGGCCTACTGGTATCAGGCTGAGCCTCACGCCCCCTTCGGCCCGCTGATGGAGAAAACCCTGCGCTGGCCTCGCTGACCCAAGACGCGCGAAAAAGCGCCCTCCCGATTCGGGAGGGCGCTTTTGGATACGAGAATGTAACTACTCTATCACAACCGATAAAAACAGTCTAGTCTTTTTTGTCGCCTCTGCTATAATGGGCCCACAACGAAAAGGAGGGCTTGAGGATGTTTGATGTGGATGCGTGGACCGGCGAGCTTATCGACCGCCTGCGGGGCGCGCTGGGCGAGAACCTGCTCTTTGTGGGGCTGCAGGGCAGCTATCTGCGGGGCGAGGCCACCGAGCAGAGCGACCTGGACATCATGTGCGCGCTGGAGCGGGTGGACATGGACAGCCTGGGGACGTACCGGCGGGTGCTGGCGGCCATGCCCGATCAGGGCCAGGCCTGCGGCTTTATCTGCAGCCGGGAGGACCTGGCGAACTGGCCCCGCTACGAGCTGCTCACCCTGGAGAGAGGGACCCGCCCCCTCTATGGGCGGCTGGCCCCGCTGCTGCCGTCCTACACCCGGCAGGACATCCGCCGCGGCGTCGCCATCGGCGCGGCCAACCTCTATCATGAGAGCTGCCACCGCTATCTCTACGGCGCGCAGGGGGTGGAGGGCTTGCGCGGGGCCTACAAGGCGGCCTTCTATGTGCTCCAGCAGGCGGTCTATCTGCGCGAGGGGGTCTATGTGTCCACCCGGCGGGCGCTGGCCGACCGCCTGGCGGGGGAGGAGCGGGCGCTGCTGACCGCCTTCGACCAGTGGGAGGCCCAGCGCGCCGAGCGCCAGGCGCGCCCCGAGGCCTGGTTTGGCCGGATGATTCACTGGTGCCAGAGGATGCTGCGCGAATCGTCAGAAAAATAAAGTGGAAATATCTGTATTGAAGCGGTATACTGGGTCTAATCAACAAAAAGCGGCAGGGGGAGGGGTTAGACATGCGCGGCAGGATCATTGGAGCGCTGGCGGCGGCGGTCATCGGGATATCGGTTTGCCTGGGGGGCTGCCAGAGCGCGGAACAGACCAAGGTGCGTTTGGACCCGAAGAATCCGACGGTGGTCGTGGTCTGGCACTATTACAACGGCACCCAGAAAAAGGCCTTTGACGACATGGTGACCCAGTTCAATGAGTCGGTGGGGCAGGAGCAGGGCATCATCGTGGAGGCTTACAGCCAGGGCAACGTCAACGAGCTGATGGACAAGGTGGTGGATGCGGCCAACGGCAAGGTGGGCACCGATCCGCTGCCCCAGATCTTCGCCGCCTATGGGGACACCGCCTATGCGGTGGACGCCCTGGGCAAAGTGGCGGACCTGGACCCCTACATGACGCAGCAGGAGCAGCAGGCCTATGTGCAGGCCTATCTGGACGAGGGCCGGTTCGACGCCCAGGAGAGCCTGAAGATTTTCCCGGTGGCCAAGTCCACCGAGGTGTTCATGCTCAACGCGACCGACTGGGAGCCCTTCGCCCAGGCGACCGGCGCCTCCAAGGACGACCTGGCCACCTGGGAGGGACTGACGCGGGTAGCGAAGGCCTACTATGAGTACACCGACGCGCAAACTGAGACGCCCAACGACGGCAAGGCGTTCTTCGGCCGGGACGCGATGGCTAACTACATGCTCGTCGGCCTGATGCAACAGGGCGTGGAGATCTTCAAGGTGGAGAACGGGAAGGCCTCCCTGCAGCTGGATGAGGCGGCGGTGCGCAAGCTATGGGATGCATACTATTCGCCCTACATCCGCGGATACTTCGGCGCGTACGGCCGCTTCCGCTCGGACGACGCCAAGACCGGCGATATCATCGCCCTGGTCGGCTCGACCTCCGGCGCGGCCTACTTCCCCAGCGAGGTGGTGGTCAGCGACACGCAGAGCTATACCATTCAGGCCGAGGTGATGCCGCCCCCGGTGTTCGAGGGCGGGGACAAGGTGGCTGTGCAGCAGGGCGCGGGTATGGTGGTGGCTAAGGGGACGCCCGAGGAGGAGCTGGCCAGCGTCACCTTCCTCAAGTGGTTCACCGAGGGCGCGCGCAATACCGATTTTTCCATCGTGTCGGGCTATATGCCGGTGACCCAGGCGGCTTGCACCGAGGAGAGCCTGCAGGCGGGCATCACCCGCATCCAGAGCGGCGAGACCAGCGAGAATCTGCTCAAAACCCTGCCCGTGGCCTTGGAGGTGACCAACGCGTATCGCCTTTACACCAGCAAGCCCTTTGGCAAGGGGGCCGAGGCGCGGGATGTGCTGGAGCACGCTCTGCAGGATCAGGCGCAGGCAGACCGCGAGCAGGTGATCACCCTGCTGGGCCAGGGCGTGTCCCTGGAGGAGGCCTCCGCCCAGTTCGACAGCGACGAGCAGTTCGCCAAGTGGTACACGGCTTTCACCGAGGCGCTAGAGCAGGCGATGAACTGAGCGATTGCGCGGCGCGCGAGAGCGCGCCGCGCGTCCGTTCAGACGAGGGAGAGAGAGGACGCGTTGGGTACCCGAAAAAAGCGTACGATTGTACAAAAGCTATTGGCGTTTATGTGCGTCACCGTGGTGGTACAAGCGGTGCTTTTTGGTGGTACGGTTTTGTTCGGCGGTACCATCGCCCAGCTGGACCAGAACGCCCTGGAGCTCTTCCAG
The DNA here is from genome assembly GCA_050945875.1 of Christensenellales bacterium. Taxonomy (GTDB): domain Bacteria; phylum Bacillota; class Clostridia; order Christensenellales; family JBMNTT01; genus JBMNTT01. The sequence goes on along the minus strand of JBMNTT010000021.1, from coordinate 22,809 downwards.
GAGCGGGTTTCGGGTCGGCGCAACTATCTGCAAAGCGAGATGGTCCAGCGCTGGAGCAACGTCTCCAGCACCGCCTCGAGCGTGTCCGCCTCGGTGGAGCAGGTGGTTGGCGATCAGGGCAAAACCCTTGACGATCTTTCACAGGACAGCGCGCTGTCGGTGGCCGCCCTGGATGCGGTATCCGATCGGCTGATCACGATGCTCCGGCGAAATGGCGTCACCGGGGCTTTCGTGCTGTTTGCGGGCACCACCACCGACGCGGGGGACGCGCGCCACCCCGCGCTGTATCTGCGGGACATGGATCCCCTGTCCAATCCCGAGGGGGTTAGCGACCTGTTGGTGGAGCGCGGATCGTCGGACCTGATCAAGCGGCTGGACATACCCATGGATGCCAACTGGCATCCTCAGTTCCTCATTGACGCGCGGGACAAGTCCAGCCGTCGCATGGTCTTCGACGCCCCCTTTCGGGCCGCCCTGGACAACCCGGAAGCCTCCGCCGAGGACCTGGCCTACTGGAGTATGCCCTACTGCCTGCAGCAGGACGATCTGCAGGTCATCGCCTACTCCATGCCGCTGATCGGCTCGGACGGCAAGCCCTTCGGCGTCATCGGCGTGGAGGTGACCCTGGACTATCTGCGCCGCCAACTCCCCTATGACGAGCTGCTGACGGACAAGAGCGGCGTGTATGTGCTGGCCATGCAGAAGCAGGAGGACGGCCCCTTCGCTCCCATCGTCAGCAGCGGGCCGCTCTACAGCCAGATGATGGGCAGCGACGACCAGATCAGCTTGCAGGACGATGGCCGCCTGCAGGCGCTCTACCAGCTGCAGCGGCAGGGTGGGGAGGCCATCTGCGCCAACGTGCAATATCTGAGCCTGTACAGCCCTAACACGCCCTTCGAGGGGCAGCGCTGGGCGCTGATCGGCCTGGCGGAGGATCCGGTGCTCACCGCCTTCTCCAGCCGGCTGAGCGTCAACCTGGTATGGACCTTCGTGGTTGCGCTGGGCGTGGGCATCCTCATCGCGGTGCTGGCCAGCCGGCGGGTGGCCAGGCCTGTGGTCACCTTGGCCCGTCAGGTGCGCGCCAGCGACCCGGAGCAGCCCATTCAGTTCACCCAGAGCAACGTGCAGGAGCTCGACGACCTGGCCCTGGCCATCGAGACCCTCAGCCGGGACGTGGCCGAGTCGGCCTCCCGCCTGAGCCAGATCATCGAGATGACCAGCCGCGCCATCGGCGCCTTTGAGTATCGCAGCAGCACGGACCGCGTGTTCTACACACGGGGCTTCTTCGACGTGCTCGGCCAGAGCGACTCGGGCAGCGACGGTCACGGCCATATGGACGCGGCGAACTTCCGGGAGCATCTACAGCGCTTGGCGCTGGACAAGGACCTCACCCTGTCGGGTAGCCAGCAGATCGTCTTCAAGGTCGCCGAGACCGGCGGTAAGAGCCGCTATGTGCGCCTGCAGCTGGCTCAGGACGACGTGCGCGTGTTGGGCTTGGTGGAGGACATCACCTCCGAGGTCATGGAGAAACAGAAGCTGGCCTACGAGCGGGACTACGACATCCTGACCAACCTGCTCAATCGGCGGGCTTTCCAGGCCACCTTGACCGAGCTGTTTGATCACCCGGATCAGCTTCGGTGCGCCGCGCTGGTCATGATGGACCTGGACAACCTCAAATACATCAACGACACCTATGGGCACGATTACGGCGATCAGTATATCCGCTACACCGCAGACATTCTGCGCAAGTCCACCCCGCGCGGCACCTTGCTCTCGCGCATGAGCGGGGATGAGTTCTACGTCTTCTTCCACGGCTACAGCCGCCGGGAGGACATCCGCGCCCTGATCGATCAGCTCAAGACCGCGGTACACGAGGCCATTTTGCCTCTGCCCGATGACGACAGCTTCCACATGCGCGCCTCGGCAGGCGTGGCTTGGTATCCGGAGGACGCCCAGGACTATGAGCAGCTGATCCGGTTCGCGGACTTTGCGATGTACACCGTCAAGCACACCACCAAGGGCGAGTTCAGCGAGTTCAACATGGCCGACTATGAGAAGGACGCCTACCTGCTGCACAAAAAGGAGGAGCTCAATAAGCTGATCGACCAGCGCCTGGTGGATTATCACTTCCAGCCCATCGTCAGCACCGCCACCGGGGAGGTCTTCGCCTACGAGGCGCTGATGCGCTCGAGGATGGACGGCCTGAAGACCCCGCTGGAGATTCTGGCGCTGGCCAAGAGTCAGTCCCTGCTCTATCAGATCGAGCGGATGACCTGGTTCGAGGCGCTCAAGCACTTTGCTGGCTTCTCGTGCTTGGCCCAGGATTGTCGGCTGTTCATCAACTCCATCGCCAACCAGTTCCTCCTTCAGAGCGACCTGACCCTTCTGGAGGAGCAGTATGGCCCGATGTTGGCCCAGGTGGTGGTGGAGGTCACGGAGAGCGAGCAGCCCAACGACGAGATGAACCAGCGCAAGCAGCGGGTGGTGAACCGCTGGCGCGCGGCGGTCGCCCTGGACGATTTTGGCACCGGCTACAACAGCGAGACCATGCTGCTGCGGCTCAACCCGCAGTTCGTCAAGATGGACATGTCGATCATCCGGGGTGTGGACAAGGATGAGCGGCGGCTCAAGTTGCTGCAGAACCTGATCTCCTATGCCAAGGAGCGGGGCATCAAGGTCATTGCCGAGGGCGTGGAGCACCGCAGCGAGATGGCGGTGCTGATCGAGAACGGCGTGGACTATCTGCAGGGGTATTATGTCGGCCGCCCCTCGCCGGTGCCCCAGCTGCCCAGTCCCGCTGTGCGCGAGGAGATTCGGGCGATCTACGCCCGAACCCAGCCCGGCGATCGGACGGAATAAATGTCCCAGCCTGTGCCATACTAAGCCAGATGGAAAAAAACGGATGGGGAGGCGGAAGCAATGCAAGCGACCCTTTTCTTTGGCGGACCGATCCTGACCCTGGCTGGGCCGCCGGTACAGGCGCTGCTGGTGGCACAGGGCCGGGTGCAGGCCGTCGGCGGGCTGGAGGAGCTGCGGGCCGGCGCGCCCGAGCCGGTTCAGATGGTGGACCTTCAGGGCAACACCCTGATGCCCGCCTTCATCGACGCCCATAGCCACATCACGGCCCTGGCCAGCACCCTCTCCTCGGTGGATCTGACCGACGCGCAGAGCCTGGAGGAGGTTGCCCGCCGGGTGCGGGCCTTCGTGAAGGAGCGCGCGCTGCCTCCCGGCCGTTGGGTCACGGGCTTCGGGTACGACCAGAATCGCATGCAGGAGCACCGTCATCCCGATCGGGCGCTGCTGGACGCCGCCTGCCCAGAGCATCCCTTGGTGGTGACCCATGCCTCCGGGCATATGGGGGTGATGAACTCCCTGGCGCTGCGCATCGCCCAGATTGACGGGGACACCCCTGACCCGGCGGGCGGGAAGATCGGTCGGGATGCCGACGGCACGCCCAACGGGTACCTGGAGGAGTCCGCGTTCACCAGCCGCACGGCGATGGTGCCGCCGCCCGGCGAGGCCGAGCAGCTCGAGCTGCTCGACCGGGCCCAGCAGGTTTATCTGCGTCATGGCGTGACCACCGTGCAGGATGGTCTCACCAAGGATCCCCAGTGGGCGAACCTGCGGCAGCTGGCGCAGCAGGATCGCCTGTTGGTGGACACGGTTTGCTATGCAGACCTGAAGGACCATCGGGAGCTCTACCTGGCCCACCGCACGGGGGAGACCTACCGCCAGCGCCTGCGCATGGGCGGATACAAGATCTTTCTGGATGGATCGCCACAGGGGCGCACCGCATGGATGAGTCAGCCCTACGAGAAGGGGGAGAAAGGGTATTGCGGGTACCCGATCTACACCGACGAGCAGGTGCTCTCCATGGTCAAAACCGCCCTATCTGACGAGGTGCAGCTGTTGGCGCACTGCAACGGCGACGCCGCCGCTGAACAGATGATCACCTGCTATGAGCGCGCCCTGGCCGAGATGCCCAAGGGTCCGTCCCTGCGCCCGGTGATGATCCACGCCCAGCTGGTTCGGCCGGACCAGCTGGCCCGCATGGGGCGCATGGGCATGATGGCCTCCTTTTTTGTCGCCCACACCTATTACTGGGGGGATGTGCACCTGGAGAACTTTGGCCAGGAGCGCGCCCTGGACATCAGCCCGGTGCGCGCGGCGGTGGAGAACCAGGTGCGCTACACCTTCCATCAGGACACGCCGGTGCTCCCGCCGGATATGCTTGACACCCTGTGGTGCGCGACCAACCGGGTGACCCGCAAGGGCGTGGTGCTCGACGCCGCCCAGCGCGCCACACCGGCGGAGGCGCTGGCCGGGGTGACCACCAACGCCGCCTATCAGTACGGCGAGCTGGACCACAAGGGCACCCTTCAGCCGGGCAAGCTCGCCGACCTGGTGATCCTCAGCGGCGATCCGCTGATCACCGACCCGGCCCAGCTCAAGCGCCTGCGGGTGCTGGCCACCCTCAAGGAGGGCGTGTGCCGATATCGCGCCCAGGATGCGCCGATGTAAAACGCGAAAAACGAGCGCCCCTTGAGGGACGCTCGTTTTTACTTGCAGCAGATCGCGATGCGCTCGTGCCGGATGGCGGGGTCATTGGGCACATGGCTTTGCCAAGATTTGACCTCGCCCGGCGCCATCTGCTGGGCTAGGTAGACCTGGGCGCAGGCCCGCTCCTGATCCTGACCATCCAAAAAGCGTACCGTCAGCTTGACGTAGGACAGGGTTCGCCCGCTCACGTTGCGGGCCGTGGCGCGCAGCACCACGCGGCCTGCCTGTCGAGTCAGGGCGCGATCCTCAATGGCCAGAACCGGCGGCTCTCCCGGCTGGAGATGCAGCTGCAGAGGGGCGACCTTGACCGAGCTGGGCGCTTCCTCGGCGGGAGCCGCCGCCTGGGCAGGGGAGGATGCCGTCGGCGGCGCGGGCTCATCGGTCGAGGCCGCCTGCGCGGAAGCGTCCATCGTCGGCGGCGCGGGCTCAGCGATCGAGACTGCCTGAACGGAAGCGTCCATCGTCGGCGGCACGGGCTCGGCCGTCGAAACTTGCTGCGCGGAAGCGTCCATCGTCGGCGGCGCGGGCTCATCGGTCGAGGCCGCCTGCACGGAAGCGTCCATCGTCGGCGGCGCGGGCTCATCGGTCGAGGCCGCCTGCACGGAAGCGTCCATCGTCGGCGGCGCGGGCTCATCGGTCGGAACTGCCTGCGCGGGGACATCCCCCGTCGCCGCATCCAGCGGGGGAGCCGCCGACTGGGGCGGCGCGCTGGCGGGGGCCTGTTGGGCCTTGCGGTCCAGACGCAGGCTAACCAGATAGTAGATCAGCAAAATGACCCCGATTGTCAGGTACATGATCAGCGCCTGGGTGGAGCGCAAGAACTGTCCCAGTCGCCCTAAGAAGGGTACATGGAACACATAGGTGCCCAGCAAATCCTCGCGGTGGGTGGCATAGTCGTCGTCACGCTGGCTGTTCTCCCCGCGGGTGACATAGCGCACCTGCCCATCCTCCTCCACCTGGATATCCCGCAGGTAGTGGGTCAGCACGATGGAATCACCCAGCCGGTCCGCCCGGAAGGTGACGATGCTGCCGACGGCGGGCTCCTCCCCCGGCGCGAGGGACTTGACCAGTACCATCGACCCGGTGGGGATGGTGGGCTCCATGGAGCCGGTGGCGATGGTGTAGAAGCGGAACCCCACCAGATCGGTCACCTGCTGGGGAAAGAGCCACATGCACACGCAGTAGACCAGCACCACCACGAGCGCCAGACTCGACAGGGCGCCCAGCGCCCCCTTGATGATTTTACCCGCTCTGCGCATCCGCGCGCCCCCCTCCTGGATGATTTTTCTCTATTGTAGCGGATGAGACAGAAAAATACCATCCTCTTGGGATGGTATTTTTCGAGCCGTGTCGTCAGGGAGCGGTCTTTGCAGCCAGGGTAGCGGTGACGTCAACGGTGAGCGGGGTATCGGCCAGCGCCTTGGCTTCAGCACTGTCCTTGGGCGTGACGGTAACCTTGTAAACGTTGCTCGCGTCGACTTTGGCATCCGTATTTCCCGTCAGTCCATTATCTGCACCATCCTGGGAGATAGCAACATCGAACTTGTCGGTCACATCCGTCTCCCCATTTTTGACCACCGGGGCCAAGTTCAGCTCGACCTCTTTATCCGCGGGCTTCTCAACCGTGAAGGTGACGGTGCCGGTCGCCACGGGGAGATCGCCCAGGGCGGTCTGCTGGGGGGTCATGGCGCCCATATCCGTGGTGGCCACCGTGATCGGCTTATCGAAGGTGACGGTTCCCGAGCTGGTGGCCGACAGCTGATCCCACGCAGCGAAGGATACGGCGCAGGTGGCCAGCATCGCGGCGGCGGTCAGGGCGGTTAAGAGGGTCTTCGCCTTTTTCATCATCAGACAACTCCTTTGAACAGGATGGACCTGTTTTTCTTTGATGATTCTATTATAGGCGGGTGTTCCCATGTTGTATAATGCTTCGTTGCTATAGCCCAGCTATGCAAAATCGGGTCCCATATTCAATTATCCTGATAGGTATCCAGGATCAGCTGCAAAAAAGCCTGGGCCTCATCGGAGAGGTTCTCGCGCTTGCGCTTGACCCAGACCAGCTCCAGCTCGGGCTGCTCGGTCATGGCGATGCTGACGATGTTGCAGCGGGCCAGCTCCTCCACCTGCCATCTGCCGCCGAAAATGAAGGCGTCGGTGCGCTTGACCATGTTGATGATGGCGTGGTAGTTGCTCATGGTGATGGTGCGGGCATAATCGGAGCGACGAATGCCGCCCAGCTTGAGCATGTTCTCCAGATGCGTAAAATAGTCCAGCGGCAGGTGCAGATAGGTGCAGGCGCACAGGTCCTCAAAGGCGACGCGCTTGCGCCGCACCAGGGGATTGTCCCGCCCGAGATGGACATAGAGGGGGCTCTGCCCGATGGGATGGGCCTCCAGGTCCTTGATCTGCAGCACCTTCTGAAAGATCGCCCGCTGATGGACGTTGATGGCCACCACCCCCAGCTCGGCCTGCAGGGAGGAAACCAGCTCGATGGCCTGCTCCACATTGGTCTCCTGGATGGTCAGGATGGCGTTGGGGCTGGTCAGGGTGCGGTAGTACTGGAGCATCAGGTCATCCTGAAGCACCAGGCGCGCCATGGCCACCGACAGCTTGCTGTAGGCGGGCGTGTCCTGGACAAAGCGAATCTTCTCGATGGCGTCGAGCTGGCTGACGATGCTCTTGGCATAGTGATAGAGGTTCTCGCCGACGGGGGTGAGCACCACGCCGTGGTTGCTGCGCACGAAGAGCGCCTGGCCGGCCTCGTTCTCCAGGCTGTGGATCGCCCGGCTGAGGCTGGGCTGGGTGACATAGAGCACTTCAGCGGCCTTGTTGATGCTGCGCTGCTCGGCAACCTCGACAAAGTACCGCAAAAATTTGACGTCCATTGTGTTTTCTCCAATGACCATACTTTTGATGTCTCATTGTACCACACGCCGCCCGGCCCCGTCTCGCCATTGGAAGAAACTACATCAAAAAGGCCCGCTTGCGGCGGGCCGAGGGTTGAAACGGGTCAAGGGCGCAGGGCGTCCACCGCGGCCATCCACAGGGCGCTGCTCGCGTCGCTGGGCATGCGCCAGTCGCCCCGGGGGGACAGGGACACCGAGCCCACCTTGGGCCCGTCGGGCAGACAGGAACGCTTGAACTGCTGGGAGAAGAAGCGGCGGTAGAAGGTCTTGAGCCACTTGAGGATCGTCGGGTTGTCATACACGCCCTGGAAGGCGTATTGCGCCAGCTGGTAGACCTTTTCCGGGTCGAAGGACCAGCGCATAATATAGTACAGGAAGAAATCGTGCAGCTCATAGGGGCCGACCAGGTCCTCGGTCTTCTGGGCAATCTGTCCGGCCTCATCGGCGGGCAACAGCTCGGGGCTGACCGGCGTATCCAGGATATCCAGCAGTACCTCGGACAGGGCGGCGGTTTCGGCGGTTTCGGCCAGGTATTGGACCACGTGGCGCACCAAGGTCTTGGGCACGGAGGCGTTGACCCCGTACATGGACATATGATCGCCATTGTAGGTCGCCCAGCCCAGGGCCAGCTCCGACAGGTCGCCCGTGCCCACCACCAGGCCGCCGGTCTGGTTGGCCACGTCCATGAGCACCTGGGTGCGCTCCCGGGCCTGACCGTTCTCAAAGACGACGTTGTGCTCGTCCATGTCGTGGCCGATGTCGGCGAAGTGCTGGGTGACCGCCGCGCCGATGGGGATAGTTTTAAGCGTCACCCCCAGGCATTGGCAGAGGATTCCGGCATTGTTGCGGGTGCGATCGGTGGTGCCAAAGCAGGGCATGGTCACCGCGATAATCTCCCGACGGTCCCGGCCCAACAGATCGAAAGCCTTGACGCAAACCAGCAGCGCCAGGCAGGAGTCCAGGCCGCCGGAGATGCCAATGACCGCGCTGGCCGCATGGGTGTGCTCCAGACGCTTCTTCAAGCCCGCGGCCTGCATGTTGAGGATGCTCTCGCAGCGCGCGGCGCGGTCCCTGGGGCCCGCGGGCACGAAGGGCAGCATGGGCACGCGCCGGGTCAGGCGGGTGGCCTGAGGCACCATGTCGAAGAGAACGGTTTCATAGCCCTCCCGCTGGCTGGGGAAGGTGGTCATGCGCCGACGCTCTCCCGCCAAGCGCTGCACGTCCACCTCGGTGACCAGCAGGCCGAACTCGAAGGGCTTGCGCTCGGCCAAAATCTGGCCGTTCTCGGCGATCAGGCAATGGCCGGAGAAGACCATGTCACTGGTGGACTCGCCCTCCCCCGCGTCGGCATAGAGATAGGCGCATAGCAGTTTGGCCGACTGGGCGGAAACCAAGCTGCGGCGGTAGGCCTCCTTGCCGATGGTCTCATCGCTGGCCGAGAGGTTGGCAAGGATGGTCGCGCCGGCCAGCGCATGGCCCACCGAGGGGGTTGCGGGCACCCAGAGGTCCTCGCAAACCTCGGCGGCCAGGCAGAAATCCGGCAGTTGGCGGCAGGCGAACAGCAGCCGAGAGCCGAAGGGCACCGACTCGCCGGCGAAATCCACCCGTTGATTTTGGCTGGGCGCGGGGGCGAAATGCCGCTTCTCATAGAACTCGTTGTAGTTGGGCAGGTGGCTCTTGGGCACAAAACCCAGCACCCGCCCCTGATACAGCACAGCCGCGCAGTTGTACAGCTTGCCCGCTACCGCCAACGGCAGGCCCACCAAGGTCACCAGGGGCAGCGATCGGCTGCCCTGGGCGATGCACTGCAGGGCGGCGCGCGCGCCGTCGATCAGGGTGCCCTGCAAAAACAGGTCCCCGCAGGTGTAGCCCGTCAGGCATAGTTCGGGCAGCACCAGCACCCGGGCCCCAGCCTCGGCGGCTTGTCCCATCAGAGCGAGGATTTGCTCGGCGTTATGGGCGCAGTCGGCCACCCGAATCTTCGGGGAGCCAGTGGCGACCTTGATCCATCCTTTTTGCATGATATCCCTCCCGGGTCACGTTTTGTCATAAATGGTATTGTCTGTATTGTAGAGGAAAACATGCGTAAATGCAATTCGGCCCAGATAAAAACCCGCCGCGAATGCTGCTTTGTTGTGAAAAAAAGGGGAACGGCGCGCGTCCGTCCCCCGATTGGCTTTACTGCTGGTAGAAAACCCGATCATATCCGGGGTTGATCGCGTAGAAATTGCGGCTGTCCAGCTGCTCCTGGGTGATGCGCAGGGCCTCGCCGAAGCGCTGGTAGTGGACGACCTCGCGCTCGCGCAGGAAGCGGATGGGATCGATGATATCCGGATCATCCACCAGGCGCAGGATATTGTCGTAGGTGGTGCGGGCCTTCTGCTCGGCCGCCATGTCCTCGTGCAGGTCTGTGATAGCGTCCCCCTTGGACTGGAAGACCGTGGCGGTGAAGGGGAAGCCGCCCGCCGCCTGGGGCCACAGGCCGACGGTGTGATCGACAAAATAGGTGTCGAACTTGTCGCGCTTGATCTCGTCGATGGTCAGGTTGCGGGTTAGCTGATGCAGGATGGCGCTGACGATCTCCAGGTGCGCCAACTCCTCGGTGCCGATGTCGGTCAACACGCCCTTGACGCGGTCATAGGGCATGGCGTAGCGCTGGTTGAGATAGCGCATCGAGGCCGCCAGCTCGCCGTCGGGCCCACCCAGCTGGCTCATGATGACCTGAGCCGCGGCGGCGTCCGGGCACTTGATATTCACAGGGTACTGCAGGCGCTTTTCATAGTTCCACATGGATTAGCTCTCCCCCTCCCAGGGCCAGGGATCGTTGGTCCAGATCCAGCAGCCGTAATCCACAGGATCGTCCACGGTCAGGGGCCCGAATTGCTGCGCGTAGGTCATGCGCAGGCTGTTGCGGTAATCCCGATACTGGCGGTAGGTGCACAGCGCGGCCTCATCGCCGGGATGGGTGTCCAGATAGAGCTTGATATCGTCCACATAGAAGCTGGCCGCCTGGATCTCACGGAGCAGGTTGTTGCGTGCAATGCAATCCATTTGGTTCACCTAGCCTTCCAAAATGACAGGTCCAGCTCGGGGAAGATGGTGCCGCGCCCCAGCGCGGTGCAGGGGTCGTAGAGCTCACCCATCCCCTGCCAGGGCACGTAGGCCATCCCGACCGGATAGGGCCCGATCGGTCGGCCGGGCTGATAAGGGCAGTAAGCCGGGTAGACCGGCTGATTTGCGTTAGCGAACAAGGCAAGGACTCCTTTCGTCCTGGTTTCAGGCGAAGTCGCCTCCCTTCATCCTATGAGGCTGCCGCCAAAAGGGTCCCAACGCAAAAATTTTGTCAGCAGGTATCTGGGCGGCGCGCTCAAAAGCTGGTATAATGGCCGTGATTCGGCAAAATGATCCGGAAACAGAGAGGGGAATAAGTGATGACCCTGTCCTTTGCGGAGTTTCTCCAGCAGATGGTCTCCAACCCGGCGCTGGCCATCACCGTGGCGCTGACGCTGGCGGTGGTGCTGGTCAACGGGTGGACCGACGCGCCCAACGCCATCGCCACCTGCGTGTCCACCCGCTCAATCTCACCCCGAAAAGCGATCCTGATGGCGGCGGTGTTCAACTTTCTGGGCGTGCTGTGCATGACCCTGGTCAACGCCACCGTGGCGGAAACCATCTACAATATGGTGGATTTCGGGGGCGACGCGGGCCAGGCGCTCATCGCCCTGTGCGCGGCGCTGTTTGCCATCGTGGTGTGGGCGACGGCGGCTTGGGCCTTTGGCATCCCCACCAGCGAGAGCCATGCGCTCATCGCGGGCATCTCCGGGGCGGCCATCGCCCTGCAGGGCGGCTTGACGGGCATCAACGGCGCGGAATGGGTCAAGGTGCTTTACGGACTGGTGCTCAGCACCATCCTGGGCTTTGGCATGGGGTTTGGCGTGGTCAGGCTCATCGAGCTGATCTGCCGGCGCGTCGATCGGCGCCGGACCACCGGTTTCTTCCGCGGGGCGCAGGTGTGCGGCGGCGCGGCGATGGCCTTCATGCACGGCGCCCAGGATGGGCAGAAGTTCATGGGTATCTTCATGCTGGGTATCTTCCTGGCCAAGGGACAAGCCCATGTGACCCACTTCGAGATCCCGATCTGGCTGATGCTGATCTGTTCGCTGGTGATGGGCCTGGGCACCTCCATCGGCGGCTATCGGATCATCAAGGCCGTGGGGATGGACATGGTCAAGCTGGACACCTATCAGGGCTTTGCCGCGGACGTGGCGGGCGCGGGCTGCCTGCTGGTCTCCTCGCTCACCGGCATCCCGGTGAGCACCACCCACACCAAGACCACCGCGATCATGGGCGTGGGCGCGGCCAAGCGGCTCAGCTCGGTCAACTGGGGCGTGGTCAAGGAGATGGTATTCACCTGGGTGTTTACCTTCCCGGGCTGCGGCGTGATTGGATACCTGATGGCCAAGCTGTTTATGTGGCTATTTTAACTGGAGGAGGGGTTGGCAATGGCGAAACGGCATGCCTATAACTATTTCGAGGGATTCATTCACATGGCGGACAACGCCCACGCCTGCGCGCGGATGCTCCAGGAGGTCTTCGCGAATTTCGATCCCGAGGCCCTGCAGGGGCAGATGGAGCGCATGCACGCCCTGGAGCATCAGGGCGACATGGCCCAGCATGAGATGATGGCCAAGCTGGTCAAGGAGTTCATCACCCCCATCGACCGGGATGATATCATGCGCTTGGCCCGGGAGATCGACAACGTGACCGACAGCATCGAGGATGTGCTGCTGCACATGTACATGTTCCACATCGACCAGCTGCGTCCCGAGGCCATGGCCTTCGCCCAGGTCATCGAGCGCTGCTGCGCGTCGCTCAAAACGGCGCTCTCGGAGTTTGAGCACTTTCGCAAGTCCAGCAAGCTGCGGGACCTGCTCATCCAGATCAACGGCCTGGAGGAGGAGGGCGATCAGCTCTATACCCGGGCGGTGCGCGCCCTCTATGGCCAGGGCGACCCGGTGCAGATTCTGGCGTGGAACGAGGTGTTCAAAAAGCTGGAGGCCTGCTGCGACGCCTGCGAGCACGCGGCCGACGCCATCGAGGGCGTCGTGATGGACAACACCTGAGTCTACCCGCGCGGGCGGCCGGCCAGCGGTCGGCCGCCTTTGTGTTGCCCCGCGGCGGCAAAATCGCTATACTAGAGGGGTTGAAAAGTGAGGGAAACGCATATGGGTTATCGATTGGGCTTGGTTTTGGAGGGCGGCGGCCTGCGCGGCACCTACACCATCGGGGTGCTCGACGAGCTGATGCGCCAGGAAATCTGGGCGGATTATGTGATCGGGGTATCGGCGGGGGCCTGCCATGGCAGCAGCTATGTCTCCCGGCAGATCGGGCGGGCGTACCGGATCAATGTGGGTCATGTCCGCGACCCCCGGTATCTGTCCGTGGGCAATTTCCTGCGCACCCGGTCGCTGTTCGGGATGGACTTTCTCTTTCGGGAGATCCCGACCACCCTGGAGCCCTTTGACGACGCGGCCTTCCAGGCCTCGCCGAGCGCCTTTGTGGCGGGGGTGACGGACCTGCGCACGGGCGAACCCGTGTATTTCGGCAAGCGGCCCTTCGATGAGCAGATGCGGGTGCTGGCGGCCTCCTCGTCGATCCCGGTGTTCTCCCCGCCGGTCGAGATCGGCGGCGGGCTCTATCTGGACGGGGGCACCAGCGACCCCATCCCGGTGGGCAAAGCGCTCGAGGATGGCTGCGAGCGGGTGATCGTGGTGCGCACCCGGCACCGGGATTATGTCAAGCCGCCCGAGGGCTTCCGAGCCGTCTACCGGCGGACGTTGCGCGACTATCCCGAGATGATCGCCCTGCTGGACCGGCGGCACGAGATCTACCGGCGGACCGTGGCGCGCATCGACCAGTTGGAGCGGGAGGGCCGCGCCCTGGTCATCGCCCCGCGGCAACCCCTGCAGGTCGGCCGGTTCGAGCGGGACGTATCCAAGCTGGAGGCCCTGGCCCGCCTGGGCGAGGAGGACGTGCGCCGACAGCTGGCGGCCATCCGCGCCTTCGTCGGGGAGGGAAGCCGGTGAGCGCCTACGAGCAGGCCATGGACCTGCTGGCGAGGGAGGGCATCGCCTATGCGCGGGCGGACCATCCGGCGGCCTACACCGCCGAGCAGATGACGGCGCTGCACCTGGACACCGGCGGCGTGGACTGCCGCAACCTCTTTCTGCAAAACGGTCGGCAGGATCGGTACTTCCTGCTGATGGTGGCCAACGACAAGACCGTGGACCTCAAGGCCCTGCGGGCGCAGCTGGGCTGCAGCCACCTGGGCTTTGCCTCGCCCGAGCGGCTGATGGACTGCCTGGGGGTGATCCCCGGGGCGGTGTCCCCCCTGGGTGCGGTGCATGACGACCGCGGCCGGGTGACCGTGCTGCTGGACGCGGACCTGGACCATGCGGCCGGGCTGTGCGTGCACCCCAACGACAACACCGTCACCCTGACCCTGTCGCCCGCGGACCTGGATCGATACCTGACGGCCTGCGGCCATCCGGCGCGCAGGGTGCGCATCCCGTGAGCGGGCGGCTTGGCCGTCCGCTTTTTTTGCGGGCGCTGTAACGAAACGCTCCAGCGGGGACACTGATAGATGAAGGGGGGAGGCAGATGGAGCAGATCGCCGAGCTCTATCGGCTCTACTACGCCGATATCTACCGCTATGCCTACAGCCTGCTGCGCCATCCCCAGGCCGCCGAGGATGTCGCCCAGGCCACCTTCGTGGCCGCCATTGAGGGCATCGCCCGCTTTCGGGGCGACAGCGCCGTGAAAACCTGGCTGCTGGGCATCTGCCGCAACCAGTGCCGGGCCTATGGCCGGACCCATCCGCCCACCGCGCCGCTGTCGGGGGAGGCCCTGGGCGCTGAGCGGGACCGGGACAGTCTGGCGGCCATGGACCTGGTGGCGCGCCTGCCCGAGCCCCAGCGCAGCATCGTGCGGCTGCATCTGTTCGCGGACCTGCCCTTCCGAGCGATTGGGCGGCAGCTGGGCATGAGCGAGGCGGCCTGCCGGGTGGCCTTCTTCCGGGCCAAAGCCAAATTGATGGAGGTGTTGCGCCGTGACGAAGCTTGACTGCACCCTGGTCAGGGACCTGCTGCCCCTGTATGTGGATCGCCTGCTCAGCCCCGAGACCCAGGCGCGGGTCCAGGAGCACCTGGACGCCTGCCCCGAATGCCGCGCTTTGGCCGACCATCTGGCCGCGCCCCTGCCCACGCCGCCCGATCCCCAGGAGGAGCAGGGCAGGAAGGCCTTTCTGCGGCTGCGGCGGGGGCAGACCGCCGCGCGGCTGTTCGCGGTGATCTGCCTGACAATGGTGGCGGTGGGGCTGACCCTCCTGCCCGCCGGGGCCCTCGGCCTGGTGCCCTGGATGATCCTGGCGCCCTTCGGGCTGAGCCTGCTGTTCGGGGACGTGTGGGGCATCCTGGCGACCACGGCGGGGGGCACGCTGCTCATCGCCGGCCTGACGACGGATGTTATGCTGGGGGTGTTGCTCATGCCGCTGCAGCTGATCCTGGCCGGCAGCGGCATCCTGCTGGCCCGGGCGGTGCGCGCCCTGGCGGGCCGGCCGGTTCGCCGCAGCGCCAGTGCGAAGGCGGGGCTGTGCCTGGGGGCGGCGGCGCTGCTGCTGTTGTCCACCTGGGGGTATTACGAGCTGAAGGGCAACCCGGTGACCTACTTTGAGGCCCGGCGGGCCGCCCAGAGCTATGTGCAGGCCCACTACGGCGATCGGCTGCGCCTGGGGCGGACCTCCTACAACTTTAAGATGAACAGCTTCTCCATCGAGGTGACCGAGGCGGATGACAGCCGCAACAGCGCGTATGTGGAGTATGTCGGCGGCGAGGTCTACGACGACTACCAGTTCCGCGTCGCGCTCAACATGGGAGACGAGCTCAGCCACATGTGCGCCACGCTGCTGCGGGCCCAGCTGAGTCTGACCGATGAGGATTTGTGGATCGACGCGGAGGTGTCGGTGCCGCCCTACACCTACGGCATGGGCGACGCCTACGATCCCGCCCTGCCCGCGCGCCTGAGCATCCGCCTGGACGAGGTCTTCCCCAGCCAGCAGGCCCATGCCCAGCGCGCCTACCAGGTGGCTCGGTGCGTCTGGGGCAGCGGCATCCCCTTTGAGCGGGTGACGATCTCCTCCTTCCTGGCCGACGGCAACACCGAGTATGTCACGACCCTGACGGCCGCGCCCGAGGAACCGGGCGAGGCCGACGCCGCCACGGCGGTGGTGCGGGCGGAAAAATAACGCAACAAAACAGCGGCGCAGTCAATCGACTGCGCCGCTGTTTTGTTGCGCTGGGCCAGGATCACTGGCCGATGCCCATGCCCAGAATCATGCTGGTGATGACCGTCACGCTGATGAGGATGGAGATCGAGCCGGTCAGGCTGGACAGGGCGGCGTCGCCGCCGAGCTTCTCGGTGAACACCGCCGAGATGGCCGAGCAGGGCGCGAAGGCCACGATGGCCAGCACCTGGCGCAGCTCCAGCGGCAGCGGCAGGGCGAAGTAGCACGCCAGCGCCACGACCGTGGCCACCGCGTAGCGAAGCCCGAGCACCTGCAGGACCTGCTTGAGGTGCTCGCGGTCCAGATGAATCTCAAACATCAGCCCGATCATGAACATGGCCAGAAAGCCGTTGGCCGAGCCGACGATGCTGGTCACGGTGACCACCGGCTGGGGGATGGGCAGGCGCAGCAGGGAGATAAGCAGCAGGATCAGGTAGGTATCGAAGGGCACCGAGGAGAACAGCCGGATGAAAAACGCCCGCAAGCGGCCGGGCTCGTGCCGTCCGCCCAGCATCGCCCCGGCGATGGAGTAGGTGCAGCCGGTGCACATGATCGCGTTGCCGGTGTCGAACAGGCAGGTGGCCACCACCCCGAAGGGGCCCAGAAAGCTCTGCACATAGGGCAGGGTGAAAGCGCCGATGTTGTAGCCCGGCAGGTTGACCATATAGAAGGCCCGGTCGCCCCGGGCTTTTTTGCGCGAGAGCAGCGCGCCGATGGAGAACATCGCCACGTTGAGCCCCAGCCCCAGCAGCGAGAGCAGCAGCAGCGCGCTGTCAAATTCCATCGAGGCGAAGCTGGTGATCACCGCCGCGGGCATGGTGATGTTGAGCACAATCTTGGAGACCACCCGGTGGTCGTTGGGGGAGAAGAAGCCCACGCGCTTGAGCCCGTATCCCAGGGCGATAGCCAGGATGAAGGCGAAGGCTTTGGTCAGCACGGCGGTCATGGTCGGCACCTCGTTTTCAGGCATTGGGCGCATCCGGCGCCCAGGAACATTGTAGCGGTATGGGCGGCGCTTGTCCATCTTTTTGCGGCCGGACAAGTCTATTTCTCCCCGGACAACCATATCATGCTCTAGGCTTGTGCATGTGAGGAGGTACCAACGATGAAACATCCGTGGAAGGATGACCTGCTGCCCCTGATGCCCGAGCGCCTGGCCACGGCGCTGGGCGCCCTGTCCGACGGGCCCAGCGCCCACCTGCAGGAGATCCGCCTGCGGGCCCAGGGCCCCTTGATGATCGTCGCCGACGGGCGGGACAGCTACCTAAACCCCGAGGGTTGCCGCAGCTCCAGCCCCGCCGCCGCCCTGTGCCCCACCCAGGAGGAGGTGGCGCAGCTGCTCGAGGCCATGGCGCAGCACTCCCTCTACCGCATGGAGGAGCAGCTGCGACAGGGCTATATGACCCTGCCACAAGGGTACCGGGTGGGCCTGTGCGGCCAGGCGGTGGTGGAGGGCGGGTCCATCCGCTATCTGCAGCCCGTGGCGGGCATGGCCATCCGCATCGCCCGGCAGGTCACCGGCTGCGCCAAGGCCGTGATGGGCTATCTGCTCAAGGGCGACGGCGGGGTGCACGCCACTTTGATCGTGTCGCCCCCGGGTCTGGGCAAAACCACCCTGCTGCGGGACCTGACCCGGCTGATCTCCCTGGGTGGACCGGGGCATCCCGGCCGCCGGGTGGGCCTGGTGGACGAGCGCAGCGAGCTGGCCGCCTGCTACCGGGGCGTGCCCCAGCTGGACGTCGGCCCCCGCACCGACGTGCTGGACGGCTGCCCCAAGGACCAGGGCATGGCCCTGCTGCTGCGGGCGCTCTCGCCCAAGATGCTGGTGTGCGACGAGATCGCCGGCGTGGGCGACGCCCAGGCCATCCTGGCCGCCCGGGCCGCGGGGGTCGGGGTGATCGCCACCTGCCATGGGGCTTCGCTGGAGCAGGTGCGCCTGCGCCCGGGTATGGACCTGTTGCTGCGCGAGCGGGTGTTCGAGCGATTGGTCTGTCTGGGTGCGCGGGGCACGCCCGGACAGCTGGCCTCGGTGATCGATCTGGCGAGCGGGCGGGAGCTCTATGCCGTGGACCGGTCATGGACGGCCTGAGCGGCGCGCGGGTCTTTGCCGCGGCGCTGTGCATCCTGTTAGGGGCGCTGATCGGCTACCGCAAGAGCCAGCGGGTGGCCCGGCGGGCGGCCGTCCTGGGGCAGCTCGCCCGGGGACTGGACTTGCTCGGCCAGCAGATCGACTGCGCGGCCCTGGAGCTGCCCGCGGCGCTGGAGAGCACCGGGCGCATCCTTTCCGGCGAGGCGGGGAGCTGGTTCAGCCAGCTGGGCGCGCGCGCCCGGCAGAGCGCCCTGGCCATGGCCGACCTGTGGGAGCAGGCGATGGAGCTGCCCCCGGTCGCCGACCTGCCCGCGGGCGACCGGGAGCCCCTCATGCATCTGGGACCGGCCTGGGCCATGCGGCGGGTGGAGCTGGTCGAGCGCCTGTCCGGCGCGAAGGGCCAGCTGTCGACCTTGGCCGAGAGCGCCCGACAGGATCAGCAGAAGAAGGGGCGCATGTGGCAGAGCGTGGGGCTGCTGATCGGGCTGATGGCGGCGGTGCTGCTGCTATAACGAAGGAGGCGAAAGACGTGAATATCGATTTGGTCTTTAAGATCGCCGCGATCGGCATCCTGCTGGCGGTGCTCAACCAGGTGCTGGTGCGCTCGGGGCGGGAGGAGATGGCCATGATGACCACCCTGGCGGGGCTGGTGATCGTGCTGATGATGGTGGTCAATGTCATCGCCCAGCTCTTCGACAGCGTCAAGAGCATCTTCCAGCTGTACTAGGGCGGCGCCATGGAGATCACAAAGGTGCTGGCGGTGGCCATGATCGCCGCGACCCTGTGCATCCTGCTGCGGCAGACCAAGCCCGAGATGGCGATGATGGTCTCCCTGGCCGCGGCGGCGGTGGTGCTGTTGATGGTGCTGGGTCAGCTCGAACCGGTCTTCGCGCTGATGCGCCATCTGGGCGACCTGGCGGGGGTGACGGGGGATACCCTGACCACCGTGCTCAAGGTGCTGGGCATCGCCTACCTGGGCCAGTGGGGCTCCCAGATGTGCGTGGACGCCGGGGAGAGCGCCCTGTCGGGCAAGGTGGAGCTGGCGGCCAAGACCGCCATGGCTCTGTCGGTGCTGCCGGTCATGGGCGGCCTGGTGGGGATGATCGTCCAGATGATGGGGTAGATAGATGCGTCGATGGATATGTTTGCTGCTGGTCAGCTTGATTCTATGCGCGCCCTGGCCGGTGCGGGCGGCGGTTGGGCCGACTTTCACCGAGCAGGAGGACCCGATCTCCGAGGGGGTGGA
The DNA here is from genome assembly GCA_050945875.1 of Christensenellales bacterium. GTDB lineage: Bacteria > Bacillota > Clostridia > Christensenellales > JBMNTT01 > JBMNTT01. The sequence goes on along the minus strand of JBMNTT010000021.1, from coordinate 3,667 downwards.
GCAGTCCCTGGACAGCCTGGACCTGTCGGCGTTCGAGCGCGCGCTGGCGGGCATGTCGGCCCAGGAGCAGGCCGCCCTGGCCCCCGAGGGCGTGGGGGAGCTGCTGTCCTCCCTGGCTCGGGGGGAGACCGCTCTGGACGGTCAGTGGGTGCTGTCCCTGCTGGGCAGCCTGCTGTCCCAAAAGCAGGGCGCGGCGCTGGGCCTGCTCAGCCGCCTGCTGGCCCTGGCGCTGCTATCCTCCCTGGCCTCGGGCATGGGCGCCTTTAAGGGAAAGCCCGTGGGCGAGGCCGCGGTCATGGTCTGCTGCGTGGTGATGGGGGTGATGGCCCTGTCGGACCTGGCAGGCCGGGTATCGGTGGCCGCCGACGCCATCGGCCGCATGAGCGCCTGGATGCAGGCCGTCTTCCCGGCGCTGGCGGCGCTGCTGGTGGCGGTTGGCGGCGCGGGCACCGCGGCCTTCCTCCAGCCCGCCCTGGCGGCGCTGCCCCAGGCGGTGGGCGCGATTTTCAGCTCGGTGGTCACGCCGCTGTTGATGGCCTCGGGCGCGGTGTCGGCGGTGAGCTGCCTATCCGAGCGGGTCAACCTGAGCAAACTGTCCCGGCTGCTCAAGAACGGCTGCACCTGGCTGATCGGCCTGTGCATGACCCTGTTCGCCGCACTAGTGGGGATGCAGTCCCTCTCCCTGGCCGGGGTGGACGCCGCCTCGCTGCGGGCGGCGCGCTACGCGGTGGGCACCGCCATCCCGGTGGTGGGCGGCACCCTGGCCGAGACCCTGGAAACCCTGGCCAGCTGCTCGCTGGTGGTCAAGAACGTGGTGGGGGTGGCGGGGTTTGTGGCGCTGCTGGTCAGCCTGCTGGGCCCGGCGCTGGATATCTGGCTGGCCATAATGTGCTACAAGGTGGCCGCCGCGGTGCTCCAGCCACTCTCCGGTGGGCGCGTGGGCCAGCTGATGGATCAATTCGCCGGGGTGCTCACGGTGCTGTTGGGCATCCTGGTGGCGATGGGAGCGATGTTCATGATGATGATGGCGCTGTTGGTGGGGGCCTGCTCAATGGTCTCCCCGGCGGGATGATGGCGGCCCTGGGGGCCTGGGTGGTGCAGCTGGCCAGCCTGGCGGTGATGCTGGCGCTGGGGGAACTGCTGCTGCCGGCGGGCAACTGTCGGCGCATGGCGCTGCTGTGCCTGGGCCTGGTCATCGCCGCGAGCCTGCTGACCCCCATCACCCAGCTGGGATCGTTTTCCTTTGAGCTGCCCGAGGGCGAGCTGGACACCGAGCCCGCGCTAAAAAATCAAGTCGCCGCCCTGGTTCGCGGCCAAACTGGTTTTGAAAGCGCGACGGTTGACATAGATATGGAGCAGGGACGCATCCAGAGCGTGCGCATCACCTATCCGGGCGGGGAGGCCGCCCAGCGCGTCCAGGCTGAGCAGGTCCTGCGCCTGCTGCTGCAGCTGCCCGAGGGGGCCGTCTCCTTTACCGTCACACAGGAGGAGGGAACAGGATCGTGAGCAAGTGGATCGAGCGCGCCAAGGCGTTCAAGAGCCGGATGAAGGCGGGGGATTACCTGGCCCTGGGCCTGGCGGCGCTGCTGTTGATGACGCTGGCCTTCCTGTTTCCCCGGGGCCCGACCCAGGCGAGCGCCGAGCCATCCAGCGCCGCCAGCCCGGAGGAGCAGCGTCTGATCGCCGTGCTGAGCCAGATCCAGGGCGCGGGCCGGGTGGATGTGATGATCACCTACGACGCCGAGCCCCAGGCCGCCCAGACCCTGGCGCTGAGCGCGCCGACGCCGGAGGCGGCCGAGCAGGTGCGCGGGGTGATGGTGGTGGCGGAGGGCGCGGCGGATCTGAAGGTGCGCCTGGAGCTCGCGCGCGCGGTGCAGACCGTTCTATCGGTTCCCGCCAGCAAGGTGGACGTGTTTCAAATGCAAAAGGAGGAGAACGCATCATGAATCGACCCAATTTTTCAGCCCTGAAGGACCGGGCCCGCAAGGCGGGAAAGATGGTCAACCGCCGGGCGGTGATTGTGGTCTCGCTGGCGCTGCTGCTGGTGGCGACCGGTTACCTCAACTACCGCTACAACAACCCCGGCAACACCCCCAAGACTGCCGACAACGGCGCGGCCCAATCCGCCAACATTGACCTGACCGATCCGGACGCGGCGGCGGCCTCGACGGCGGGCTTCTTCGCCACCTTCCGCGGGGAGCGCACCAGCTCCCGGGAGCAGCAGATCGCCGAGCTGGACGCGATCATCGCCGCGGAGAACACCGACAAGGAGATCCTCAAGGACGCCCAGAGCCAGAAGCTCGAGCTGACCAAGTCCATGGAGACCGAGACCACCATCGAGGGCCTGATCAAGACCAAGGGCTTTGAGGACGCGGTGGCCATGCTGCACGACCAGTCGGCCAACGTCGTGGTCAAGGCCGGGGAGCTGGACCAGACCCAGGTGGCCCAAATCCTGGACATCGTCAAGACCGAGTCGGGCAAGAGCGCCGACCAGATCACCATCATTCCCGCTCAGTAGGGCGTGAACATAGCACGTAAGAGGCCGGGAGGGGGTTCCCTCCCGGCCTGTTTGAAAGAGCGCGGCCGCGAGGGGGTCGGCGCTCTTTTGCTTTGGCCCGGCGCATGGGACAGGGGGACGGCAATGTTTGAATTCCCCTAGAAAGTATGGTACAATGGCTTGAATGTTGGGATTGTAAGGAAGAAGGGGTTCTGTTGAGCGAAAACGCATTGCCTGCGGGCACCATTATCACCCCTGTGGGGCGCATCACCTACTCCGCCGACGTGGTGGCGACCATCGCCGCCCTGGCGGTTTCCACCGTCGAGGGGGTCAACCCCGCCAAGAAAAGCCGCGGCGTGCGCCTGGAGATGGAGGCCGACGCGGTGGAGGTGTACCTGGAGGTCGTCATCCGCATGGGCGAGGTGCTCAAGGAGGTCTGCGCCCAGGTGCAGAGCAGCGTTGAGCAGGCGATCGACACCATGACCAATCTGAAGGTGCGCGCGGTGCATGTCACTGTGACGGGGATCGCCGCCTGATCGCCGGGATGGACCCGGGCCCGTCGCCCGGGTCCCCCGAAACGGACGGATGGGACAAGCTGTGCGGCGCTGCGCCGCCAAGGAGGAGGTACGGCAGATGAAATGGTTGGACAGGCTGTTGATGAGCGTCCTAATGCTGCTCTTTGTGGCCCTATCGGTGCTGCTGATCGCCCCGGCAGCGGGGCTGATCAGCCAGGCGACGGTGGCCGAGGCTGTCGCCGTGGTCTATGACGGCTACCTCTGGCGCATCGTGTTGGCGGTGGCGGGCGTGGTGCTGCTGGTGGTCAGCCTGAAGGTGCTCTTCAGCCGGGGCAGGGCGCCTGCGGCGGTCGCCCCCGCGGCCCTGGTCAAGAGCACGGCCAACGGCGAGATCCATGTCAGCCTGGAGGCCCTCAACGAGCTGGTGCAGCGCTCGGTGCGCGCCCAGCAGGGCGTCAAGGACATGGCCAGCCAGGTGATCGTGCAGGCCGAGGGCGGGGTGACCATCATGATCCAGCTCACCCTGATGCCCGAGGTCAACATCCCGGAGTTGACCGAGAAGGTGCAGACCGATGTGAAGGCGTATATCCAGACCTACGCGGGCATCCAGGTGCTGGAGGCGCGCGTGTATGTCGACACCGGCGCGCCGGCGTCG